>NZ_JBITLO010000010.1:0-396243 GCF_044465345.1 Nonomuraea sp. NPDC049684
CGCGCCGACAAGGCGTATTCTTCCCGCGCCATCCGGCAGCACCTACGCGCACGCAAGATCCGGTGCACCATCCCCGAGCCGGCCGACCGCATCGCTGCCCGACAGCGGCGTGGCAGCCGCGGTGGCCGCCCGCCGTCCTTCAACGCGGCCGACTACCGCGCCCGCTCAGCCGTCGAGTGCGGCATCAACCGGCTCAAACGCCACCGCAGCATCGCCACCCGGTACGACAAACTCGCCGTCCGCTACGAAGCCACCGTCCACATCGCCGCCATCAACGACTGGCTCACGATCCTTTGAGACACGGCCTAGGACTGCGTCCCCGATGACGAGGTGTTCCACAGCTCTTCCCCCGACCTCACCACGGCAGAGAAGGCGTCGCTCACGTCCGGGAGCGACGCCTGGCACACCACGGCGGTCCGCGACGCGGTGCCCGCGATCACGCTGTCCGACGGGCCGCACGGCACCCGCCTCGCCGCCCGCGCTCACCTCCCCTCGCCTGACACCGCCCCCAGGCTTACCCCTCCACCGAAATAGCGCGTTTTAGCCTACTTATCACCACAAACCCTCGCCCAATTCATCAGCCCAAAGCCGAATTACCGGCGGGCCCCTTTTTCATTTCACCGACGCCGACGCAGCGGGCTAATATGCCATCGACCACCCCTCCCCCTCCCTCCCCAAAGCGCAACGAAATCGGGTGATGATGGCGACGCAGCACGAAATAACCGCCGCCCGGCGTCACATCGAGCGACTGCGCGACGAACACGCCAACGACCTGACCGCGCTGATCCGCCTGGTGGACGGCGGCGCCCTCAGGGGCCCCGCCGGCGACAGCCTCGCCGCCGACCTGCGCACCTGGGACCACGGCCTCAAGGACCTCTTCACCCGGGCACTGCGGCTGCTCGACACGCTGCCCCCGTCCGAGCCCGCCCCATGACCCCTCCCCTGGGCATCGACCCCGCCCTGATGACCCAGCTCATCAACGGCATGAAGCGAGCAAGCAGCACACTTCCCGACATCGGCCTCCAAGTCGAACGAGCCCTCACCACCCTCGGCCTGTCCTTGTGGGGCCCGGCCCAGCTCTCGACCATCGGCCGCCGACTGCACGACCAGATCCCCACGCTTCAGGGCCGTCTCGACCTCATCCTCGCCACCCCCGACCGACGCCCCGGCCAAGACGGCGTCCTGTGGGCCGACGAATCCCCATGGCTGTCGAAATCCCCCTCCGAAGGCGCGGCCGCGGCCACCGCACTGGCCGCGCGACTCCGAACACAAATCGCATCCCATTCACTCGACGCGGAATCCGTGGCCGAACTCGAACGCCACAAGAACGACCCGTTCTTCGCCGTGCCCTTTCTCACCCTGATGCCGCCGCGTGAACTCAAATCGCTCATCGCCCGCGCCTATTCGTGCGACCTCCCGCCCGGCGACCGTCCCCTTCTCTATGACACGGCCATCCAGGACAGGTTCCTCACCATGCTCAGCACCCTGCTCGGCACCGCCTCCCACGGCGTCGGCCGGATGCGCCTGGCCGCCGACTACGCCGACCGCCTCATCGAGGGCATCGACCACCCCCAGAATGCGTTCGCCGTGAAGAGACTCCTCCAGGACGGCGACTTCGACCACACCTTCCTGCTCACCCTCGTCCGCAAGCTGCACGACCAGGACCTGGCCCATCCCCCCGACCTCTCCCTCCCCCGAGACCCCTGGACGCTCCCCGGCCCCAGAGACGTCTCCCCCGGCGACCTCAGCCCCATGGGCGCCGCCCTGATCGCCCTGGCCCACCACCCCGCCGTGGCCCAGGACTTCTTCACCGACCCCGCCCGCAAACCCCTCGCGTACCTGATGCGCACCCACCCCTGGCTCGGCGACGCCGACGCCGACCTCGGCTGGGCCATCCAGGCGGCGACCACGGAGTTCCGCGACCACGACCTGCCACCGGGCGGCTCACGCGGCTACAAGTCCGCCCTGATCGCCTCCTGGGCGGTCCGCTTCTGGAGCGACCCCAAGGTCCAGACCAACCTCCCCTCCACCCGCCCCCACCTCAGCACTGTCCTCAGCCAGTACATCGGCGACGTGCACCGCGACGCCCAGTCGTTCACCGACAAGAGGCCCGGAGTGGAGACGAGCGCCGATGCGGACAAGAACCTCCTCGGCGGCGACCCCTACGGCGCCAAGTTCAACGCCAAGGACATGAAGCGGGCCATGGCCTGGGCTTTCGAGGACGACGACGCCTTCCGGAAGGTGACCGCCGCGCACGGCCTGTACGCCGCCCGGATGCTGGACGAACTGGCAGCCAAGATCGAAGCGGAGGTCGAGGCCGATGTCACGGCCTGGCGCCGGTCACACCCCGGCGCCACGCGGCAACAACTGGACGCCGCACGACAGGACATCCTCGAGGAGCGGATGAGCCGGAGCGGAGGCGCGGAGTTCGCCCGAGCGGCACGCGGCCTCAGCGTGACGACCTGGATGATCACCGACGCGGCCGGCATCTCCGGCATCGAGCAGGCGAAGGCGGAAGACGCCCGTTTCTCCGCGTTCAAGGAGATGACGGAGGCGGTCGTCGGGCTTGCCCCCGGCCCTCCCGGCAAGTTCATCGGACTGCTGGTCGACACGGCCAAGGGAGAACTCTTCGGCAAGATCAAGCCCAACCGGGAGGAACAGGCCCGCATGAGCGCCGACGATGCGCTGGGGGCCGCCAAGCACATGTTCTCTGACCTGACCGCCGCCACCATGATGCGCCACGGCTTGTTCGGGGACGGTTCCGTACCGGCCAGGACGCACCCGTACCGCCACCAGGACTTTGCACCGGGGGCTGCCGGGCACTTCCTGGTCAACGGGCAGATCAAACCCTGGGACGAGATGAACGCGGATCAGCGGGAGTCCTACGACGAGTGGCTACATCTCAACGAGACCGGCCGCGTGTTCGACCGCCCGGACGCGGCCATCGTGCTCGGGTTCAAGGAGTCCGAGGCCAACTATCAGGAGCGAGACTCGTGAGAATCTCGTGCTTGATGGCCTTTCTCAGCGCTCTAGTGGTCTCAGGGTGTTCAGGCTCCCCTGCTCTGCCGTCGGACAACCGGCCCCTGGGCAACGTGACCGCGGCCCCCCAGGAATGCGACATGATCTCGGCGGACGCCATCAAGATCGCCACAGGCTTGAAGAACTACAGTGCGGTCGGGACGAAGATGGACCAGGGCCGTTTCGCGTCATGCTCCGTGGCCACGGATCTGACAGCGGAAGGCAAGCTGGGCCTTGTCATCGAAGTGTTCGATCCGTCGCCGGATGATGCGGAAGATCTGGAGAACACCAAACGATCCACCGATGGAACCGATCTTCCTGGTGGTCTCGGGCCGGGTTTCGCTGCTCGGCGGAGGAATGGTCAGGATCAGAGCATTGCGTTTGTCTACGGGTGGACGTCTGACTACAAGCGGCTGCTCACCGTGAGCATCATCGAGGGGGCGCCGGGGAGGGATTCGTTGGCGGATGCGGTGGAGTTTTTTCGGCAGCTCAAGCCGCTGTTGCTCACGTCGTCTCGATAGTTCATTGCCTTGGGGTGGTCGGGGCGGGTGGGTCAGGCGGGGAAGTCGGTGAGGTGGGGTTCGGCCTCGGTTATGGATCGGCGGAGGTCGGTCAGGAGGGACGGGAGGCGGTCGGGGGTGTAGCGGGCCGAGGGGATCGAGATGGACAGGGCTCCCACGGGGGTGCCGCGGCCGTTGCGTAGGGCCGCTCCGACCGCCGAGACGCCCTGTTCCGTGCCGTCGAGGTTGAGGGCGTAGCCGCGGGGGCGGATCTCGTCGAGTTCGCGGAGCAGGGACGCGCGTTCCTGCTCGGGCAGGTCCTGGTAGAGCTCGGTGAGCTGGTCGGGGGGCAGCGAGGACAGCAGGACCTTGCCGCCGGAGGCGCGGTGGGCGGGCAGGATCGTGCCGCGGCGGTCGCCGACGTACAGGATCTGCGGGGACTCGATGCTGTCCAGGAAGCGGACTTCGGTGCCCATTCTGACCATGAGGTTCACGGTCTCCCGGACGCGGGCGCACAGGGCCTCCATGGCGGGCCGGACGTGCGCGCGCAGCTCGCGCAGGGACGAGCCGCCGTCGCCCGCCGCCGGGCCGAGGAAGGGTCCCGGCAGGTAGGTGTGGTGCTCGTCCTGGACGGCGAAGTCGCGATAGACCAGCATCGCCAGCAGGCGGTGCGCGGTCGAGCGGGCGATGCCGAGCTCCTTGGCGACGTCGGTGACCTTGAGCCGTCCTTGGTCACGCAGCATGTGGAGGAGAAGCAGCGCGTTGTCGACCGAGCCCAGGGGGTACGCGGGCTTGTTCTTCACAGCAGAACGCTAGTGCAGTACGCGGAATTACTCCCTAGCGTTGGGCAGCATGACTCCCGACGAGAGGTTGTACGTGGACGTCACTTTCGCGCATCTGTCCTGTTCTGGGTGCAGGTAGGCGGCTTGATGCCCGTACGTCCTTGGGATAGGGCGCGGCTGCGTGGGGGCGTGTTGGGTTCGGTGGGGTGGGGTGGCGAGCGGCGGGCTGTCGTGCCGGCCCGCCCTGGTTCGGACGGTCCGCCGGGTGTCACCCCGGGTCTCTTGACGGGCCTCCAGCGGCTGCCGTCGCCTGAGCTCAGTTGCATCTGGAAGGCGGTTGTTTCAGGCGCGCCCGGGTCGAATTGTTCTGGTTCGTCGAGACGCCCTCCTGAGGGCCTGCACCGGTATCGAGAGGAGCTCGAGTGAAGCTCGCGACGCTGCGACTGCCGCGCCGTACGGCCGCCGTCCGGATCGACGGGGAGCACGCCGTTGAGGTCGGGGCGCCCGACGTCGGGATGTTGCTGGCCGATCCGCGCTGGCGGGAGGTGGCCGCCGCGGCGGACGGGGCGCGGCATCCGCTGTCCACGGCCGATCTGGCGCCCGTGGTGCCGGTGCCGGGGAAGATCATCTGTGTCGGGCTCAACTACCGCGATCACATCCTGGAGATGGGACGGGAGTTGCCGCGCTATCCGACGGTGTTCGCGAAGTTCGCCGAGGCGCTGATCGGGCCGTACGACGACATCGAGTTGCCGGCGGTCTCGGATTCCATGGACTGGGAGGGCGAGCTGGCCGTGATCGTCGGGGCGGAGGTGCGCAATGCCTCGCGGGAGGAGGCCGAGGCGGCCATCGCCGGGTACTCGGTGCTCAACGACGTGACGGCCAGGGACTACCAGAACCGTACGGCGCAGTGGCTGCAGGGCAAGACGTTCGAGGGGACGACGCCGTTCGGGCCCTTCCTCGTCACGCCGGACGAGATCAGCGGGGCGATGACCCTGGAGTGCGAAGTGGACGGGGAGGTCGTGCAGCAGGCGGACACGGCCGGCCTGGTGTTCCCGCCGGGCGAGCTGATCGCGTACCTGTCGCGGATTCTCACGTTGCGGCCGGGCGACGTCATCGCGACCGGCACGCCCGGGGGTGTGGGGCATGCCCGGAGGCCGCCCCGGTACCTGATGGACGGGAGCAAGGTCGTCACCCGGATCGCGGGGGTCGGCGAGCTGGTGAACACGGCTCGCCGCCTGGCCTGACCCGGCCTCGCTGACCACCGGGCCGATGTACGTCCCGGACCGCCTCGGGTCCGACCTGGTTTTCGCTGGGACGATCTACATCGTCGGTTGCAAGTGGGCAGCCGGATCTCGATCGTCCCTTGGGTTGGCGGGCTACGTGGGAGTGCGAGTCGCTGTGGTGGGTGGCTGCCGAACTGCACGAGGGTTCGGCAGCGGCCGGGGAGACGGGGTGCAGGGCCGGTCTCAGCGGACGGGGTACGGTGGCGGTCCCGGTGGACGTGGGGTGGCGACGGGCAGGGCGTGGTGGCGGTCTCGGCGGGCGCGCTGGGGGCGGTGGTCATGGTCCCGGCAGGGCAAGGCGCAGAGGCGGTCCCGCCGAACGGGGAGATGGTGACGGGCAAGGTCCGGTGACGGTCTCGGCAAACGAGGTTGGCGAGCCGCCGGTGATGCGGTGTCTGGTGGGGCGGCATGGCGCGGCCGATGCAGGTTCCTCGGCCCGACCTGGTTTCGCCGGGTGCTACGACGGCTGCGGTGTCTGACGGACCGCGAGGGGGCGTGCGAGTCGGCTGTGGGGGCGGTCGTGATGGCGGCGTTGGTGATGGCGGCCGTGATGACAGCGACCGCGGTGACAGCGACCGCGGTGACAGCGACCGCGGTGATGGGGGCGCGGTGTGGGTTGGCTGACGGGGTGCCGGGGTTGTGGTCAGAGTGAAGGGGGCCATGGCAGGGGTAGGTGGGCGGGGTCGGGGGTGTCGGTGCCGGGGAGGATCATGGTCAGGACTTCGGGTGCGCTTCCGGAGGTGACCGTCACCGCCTCCTGCGTGCGGAGGTAGCCGGTGGAGACCTTGATGGTTCCCACCTCCATGCCCGACGCGGGCCGCTGGAGCAGCGTGACCCGCCAGTCGCCGTCGCCGAGCACCACGGCGTCCGCCCGCCGCTCGACCAGCCGTAACGCCGGGTCGAAGTGCCACAGGCTGCGCAGCGTCCCGGACGACACCGAGTCGCGTACGGCCATCACGTCCGCGCCGTGCCCGACCAGGACGCGGCGGGTCCTGGTGACCCCGTAGGCGTCGTCGGCCAGCTCGAACTCCTGGCGTCCTGAGCCGAGGTCGGCGTGCACCAGGCGGGTGGCCGTACCGGGACGGAACTCACCGTCCGGGACGGGCACGTTGTGGGCCTGCGGGGTACGGGTCCAGGCCGCGTACTCGGTCCGTTCGTAGGAGTGGAACCCGGCCTCGACCAGGATGCGGCGGCCCTGGGCGCTGTAGGTGACGCCGAGGTGGTCCTCGTGGCCGTGCAGGCGGCGGCCGGGGCCGAACCTGATCGAGTAGTGGGCCGAGCGCGCGTCGTCCCAGGCGGTCCGGCCGAAGACGTATCCGGCGTCGAAGACGCGTACGAGGGGGCCCTCGTGGGGGAAGCCGGGGGCGCGGGTGTCGGCCGGGCTGTCGCCGATGGGGGTCAGGCAGCCGTCGGGCTGGGTGGCGTGCGCGATGTAGCCCTCCAGGGCGGTCCGGCGGGCGGCGAGCCGGGCCGGGGGCTCGGCGCCGCTCTCGGTGATCGCGCGCAGGGCTACGCCGAGGCGGCGGTGCACGTACAGGCCGTAGCGGGGGGCCTGTTCGTGCAGCACGCCCTGGGCGTCGACGGCCAGTTCGGCGGACCCGGTCATCCTGCGTACGGCCAGGTCGCGCCACTTGGCGCGGCCGAGGCGGCAGCCGATGAGCAGCAGCCCGATGTCCTGGTCCAGGCCGTGGTTGTGGCCCGCGCGGTAGAGCGCGGGGTCGGCCAGGACCTCGCCGTGCTCGGCCAGGCTCTGCCACAGCAGCGGGGTGCGCACGTGCTCGCTCAGGCAGACCAGCACGGGCGCGCGCAGGGCGACGGCGTGCTCGGCCCACGCCCACGGGCTCAGCCCGTGCCCGCCGCGCGGGTTGCGGCCGATCCACTGCGCGGTCACGTCGGCGGCGCGCTCCAGGCAGGCCCGCTCGCCCGTGCGCTCGTACGCGCCGACCAGGCGTCCCGCCCAGCGCAGCGTGTGCAGGTTCAGCGCCCAGGAGCGGTTGCCGTACGGGTCGGCGGTCCAGTCGATCTCCGTGCCGAGGTCGGCGGGCGGCAGGCCGGCGAACCTGACCCGTCCGTCCATCACCTCCGCGACGTCGGCGGCGGGGAACTGGTCGCTCAGGCAGATGGCCCTGCCGGTGGTCGTGCGGGCACGCCAGAACACGTCGCGGCTCCTGTTTCGGGGCGCGCTGAACTCACCGCGCGGCGGTCAAGCGCCTGCCGGGGCGGGGTCAGTGCGGGTCGGGGTGGGGGAAGTGCGGGTCGGGCAGGGGGTCACTGCAGGCGGGGAGGCAGTGCAGGTCGGAGGGTCAGCGCAGGTCCGGGGGCTGGTCGGTCCAGCCTGCCGTGAGGACGATCTGCGAGCCGCCGGTCCCGCCCGCGTCGGCGCCGGCGAGGACCTGGGAGGTGGCCGGATCGATGATCAACGTCCGCCGGACGCCGGTGGGGAGCGGATAGCTGAACGCCTCCCCGGGACGGCCCAGCGGGTCGGCGCGACCGCCCAGGTAGCGGACGTCGGGCAGGTCGGCCAGCGCCCGGTAGGCGGCGGCGCGTACGGCGGGGGGTGACGGCTTGCTCCACAGCAGGCCGCTGAGCGCGTCGGCGAGCAGGCCGGCCGAACCGGCGGGCAACATGGCGGCCACCCGTTCCTTGAGCGCCGCGGGGTCGGCGGGCAGCTCGTGGATCTGGCGGAACGTCAGGTCGCGGCCCGCCATGGTGAACGGCGCCCGGCCCGTCACCGGGACGACCCGCCCACGTCCCGCACAGCTCTTCTCGGAGGCCGGCCACGAGGAGGAAGAGGTGGGAGCGAGGGTGGAGGTGATGGTGAGGGCGGAGTCGGGAGCCGGGGTGGAGGTGCAGGTCCAGGCTCGGCCGTCTCTGGTGGCCCAGAGCTCGGTGAGGCGGTCGCCGTCGTGCAGCCGGCTGATGTGCCAGTAGGCCGCCTGCTGCCCGGAGGCCGCCGTACTGGCCGCGGCGAGCAGGATCGAACGGCCCGGCACCGCGGACGGCGTCCCTCTGACCAGCATGAGCGCCACGGCGAGCGCGGCGGCCGTGGCCAGGGAGAGCGCCGACAGCCGCGCCAGGCGCCGGCGGCGGCGCGCGGCCGCCACCCGCCGCCACACCCTGGCCTGGGCGTAGGGGGCGGGCGCCGGATGCCCGTACAGGTCGCGGACGGCCCGCAGGTCGTCACCGGCGCCCCCGGGGAACGGGCGAGGGTCGGGAGCGGGCTCGTCGGAGGCGGGAGGGCGGAGGTCAGCCATGGGTGGTCTCCAGGACGTGCGGGCCGAGCAGGGCGCGCAGCTTCCTGCGGGCCCGGTTGAGCCGCGACCCGACGGTCCCGTACGGGATGCCGAGGACGGTGGCGATCTCGTCGTGGCTCAGCCCGGCGAGGGCGACGAGCAGCAGCACGTCGCGGTCGCGCCGGTCGAGCCCGGCCAGGGCGGCGGCCAGGTTGGGGCGCAGGCTCTGGGCGCTGACCCGCAGGGCGACGGCCTCCTCGTGGCCGGGCGCGTCGCCGTCGGGGCCGCAGCGGCCGAGCGCCCGCAGCGTGCGGGCCTCCAGCCGGCGCTGCTTGCCGATGAGGTTCGTGGCGATGCCGTAGAGCCAGGCGCGCACGCCCGCCCGCGACGGGTCGTAGTGCGCGCGCTTGCGGAAGGCGGTCAGGAAGGTCTCGGCGACGATGTCCTCGGCGTGGTCGGGGCCGAGCCGCTGGGCGACGTAGGCGTGGATCTCGCCGAAGTACCGGTCGAACACCTCCTCGAAGCGCTCGTCGAGCGTGCGCTCGCCGGGCGCGCGGGCGGCCCACGGCACCGCCGTCGCGATGGTCTCCCCCGTCATGTCCAGCCTCCGTGCGTCAAATGGTTCTTCTCTTATCACCCGACGCGCCGGTTTACGTTCACGACAAGTCGCTCTCAACGGTCACACGCCCTCTTCCCGGGTAGGCGGATGGGCATGGGGGAGCCGGTCATCGCCCTGGTCGGGGTGGGACTGGCGGGCCGGCCGGCCCGCGTGGTTCGGGGCCAACACGACGTTCGGGGCCAACACGACGGCGGGCGAGAGCACGGTGCGCTCGCCCGACGGCCTCCTGCCCGAGGAGCGGTTCGGATCGCCGGCCGCCTGGGTGCCGGGACGGGCCGGTCAGCGACCGGTGAGGAAGCGGCGGACGTCCTCGATCTCGGCCCGGACCGGCTCCTCGGGCAGCTCGCCGAACGGCCGCACGCTGACCTGCGCGCCCTTCCTGGACCACACGCCCGCGACCGTCCCCGCCGACACCACCACCGGGCGCAGGACGCCGCCGCCGGGGAACACCTCGGCGGCGTGCTCGGCGGCCAGGACGCCGTCCCGGCCGCGCCAGCCCATCAGGTACTCGTCGAAGGCGGGCACGAGGCGCAGCACGGGCTCGCCGGGCTCGGGCGGGTCCTGGGCGGCGCTCGCCCGCCAGGCGGCGCGGGCCTCGCCGAGCGGCAGGCCGGACCAGGCGGCCAGGTCCTCGGGGGTGGCCGGGTGGTGGGCGCGGCGGTAGCGCACGGCCAGTTCCCTCAGCGCCTTCCCGCGGTCGGGCTCGGGCACGACGGGCGCGCCGAGCCAGTCGCCCGCGTGCACGTACGTCGGCTTGCCCGCCCTGGACGGGCCGAGCACCGCCAGGCCGTGATGGGCGGCCAGCGCCATCAGGTGCACGACGCCCTGGCCGCGGGCCCGTCCGGCGAGGCGTTCCGTCAGCTCGGCCTTGGTCAGCGGGCCCTGGCCGGCGAGGGCGTTCACGGCGAGCGGGAGCAGGTCGTCGCCCGTGACGCCCTCCTGCCGCAGGCGGCGCAGGGCCGCGGTGTCGCTGCTGGTGAGGGCGTGGATCCAGGGGAGGTCGTCGGCGTGCACGAAGTGCAGCGTGCCGCGCGGGCCCCACGTCCTGACGATCTCGCGGGCCTGCCAGGCGGCCTCGATGCCGGACGGCGTGAGGGTGGCCGAGCGGGCGCGGAAGGCTAGCAGGGCGGAGGGCACGTCCTGGGCCTGCATCGCGGTCAGGTGCCGGACGACGTCGGCCGCGGTGAGGCCGGGCGGGCGGTGCAGGAGCTGGGCCTCGACGCTTCTCATGGACGGGATCATCGCAGGAGGAGGCGGTCGCGCAGGCGGGTGGGGAGGGGGGTGCGCGAGCGGGCGGCGCGGCGGACGGCGTCGCTGCTGTCCCAGGCGCGGGCGGCGTCGGCGTCGGTGACGTCGTCGGGGGCGTACCGGACGAAGTTCGAAATTTCGGCCAACGGCCTGAGATGGGTGGTGATGTCGGGTGGCTGGCCGGTCAGGACGTCCTCGGCGGTCAGCGTCCGCCTGCCGCCCAGCCGCAGGTCGTCGCAGGTCTGCCGCCAGGCGCCGAGCACCCGGTCGCCGGGCCCCCCGCCGCGTCTCCTGGACCGCCTGCGCCACCAGGGCAGCACGGCGGCCGTCACCGCGTACGCCGCCAGCAGGCCCCCGCCCGCAACGGCGGCGAGCACCCAGGGCGACGGCCCGCCGCCGGGCCGCGCGCCCTGGTCCGCGGCCTTCGGGCGGGCCGTGCCGGAGCGGTCGCCGCCGCCGCGCGCGAACTCGCCCTCCAGCTGCTCGCTCTCCTCGATCGCCGAGGAGACGACGTCGTGGTCGTCCTTGGCGCCGCTGCGGCCGGGCGTGGGGTAGAACGGCCGCCAGCCCAGCCGCTCGAACTTGATCTCCGCCCACGCCATGACGTGCCCCGACCTGACGTGGTAGACGCCCCCGGACGCCTGTCCCGGCCGGAAGCCCACCACCACCCGCGACGGCAGCCCGAGCGTCCTGGCCATGAGCGCGAACGTCGCCGCGAACTGCTCCGACGTGCCCCGGTGGGTGGTCCGCAGGAAGAACTCCAGGCCCTTGAGCGAGTGGCCGGGCGGCGCGGTGACGTCGTAGGAGGCGCTGGTGCGCAGGTGGCTCTGCAGCCGGTACGCCTGCTTGATCGGCGCGTCCGCGCCCTTGGTCGCCTCCTGCGCGAGCTCGCGGAACAGCTTCTCCTGCGGCCCCGGCGGGAACGCGGTCAGCGCCGCGTCGTCGTGCGCGGGGGTGGCCGCCAGCAGGTCCTCCTTGGACGGCTCCGGCACCCTGGACGTCACCTCGTAGGCGAAGCCCCTGCCGGGACGCCTGCCCGCGCCCGCGGCGGGGTCGGCCAGCAGGGCGCCGCTCTGCGGGTCGGCGGCCAGCCCGGGGACGCCGTCGACCTCGACCGGCCGTTCGGCAGCGGGCAGCCACGTGCCCGGCAGCCCGGTGAAGGTCACCCGCTGCCGGACGACCCGCGCGGCCCCCGTCCACTCCCCCTGGGGGATCCGGCCGCCCGTGGGACGGAAGCGGGCCCCGGACGTCCAGCGCACGCCGTCGTAGCGGTCGAGCACGGCCAGCCGCCAGTTGAGCGGCTTGTCCGCCTTGACGGTGAACAGCTCCCTGTCGGGGATCTGCAGCCAGCCCGACACGCGGTCGAGCGGGCTCACGCTGTCCACCCGCCTGGGCGGCGGCAGTTCGGCGTCCTGCCTCGGGTCGTACGGCTGCGCCGCCACGGGCAGCAGCGGTCCCACCGCCAGCGCCAGTGCGGCCAGGACGGCGGCGGCGGGCAGGCCGCCGAGCAGCCAGAGCGGCGATCGGTCGTCGCGGACCAGGGCGAGGGCGGCGACGAGTACGAACAGGGCGGCGGCGACCGGCAGGTTCGAGCCCTCGCCGTCCACGCCGAGCAGCAGCGCGGCGGCGAACACGGCCAGGGCGGGGACGGCGGCGGCGATCCTGGTGCGGGTCCGGGTGAGGGTCTCGGCGCCGATCACGGCCGCGGCCCAGACGAGCGTGTGCACGAGGACGAGCAGGCGCGGCTCGGGTTGCGCGGGGAGCAGCGTGGTGAGCAGCGCGTGCCAGGCGTCGGCCACGTCGGCGAGCACGCCGGGGGCCAGGCCGTGGTAGAGCGGGACCGTCCCGGCGAGCCAGGCGAGGAGGTCGAGCGCGAGCGCGAGCCACAGGGGCCGCCGCGCGGTGAGCGCCGCCACCAGGACGGGGGCGACGGCGGCGGGCACGATCGCGAGCAGGAGCTCCGTGCCGGGGAAGACCCGGTGGAACCCCCACCCGGCGACCCCGGCCACCGCCGCCACCACCACCAGCCCGACCCCACCCCGCCACCACACCCCGCCCGCGAACGCGGACGCGGACGCGGGCGCGGGCGCGGGCGCGGGCGCGGGAGGCACGGGCGCGGGCGCGGAGGGGACGGGCGCGGAGGGGACGGGCGCGGGGGCGGGGGCCGGGGGTGTCATCGGGGGGTCCAGGCGAAGGGGAGGGCGGCCAGGTCGGTGAGGGGGATGACCGTGACGCCGGGCACGCTCACCGGCCCCGGCCCCGTGAGCACGCAGATCACCCGGTCGAAGCGCCGCCGGACGCCCGCCGCCCGTCCCGCCTCGGCCGCGTCACCGGTGACCAGCACCAGCGACCCGCCGCCGCGCGCCATCCGCACGATCTCCCCCACCCCCGCCGAGCCGGGCCGCGCCAGGGCGAGCCGGTCGAGGATCGCGTCGGGGTCGGCGTCGGCCCTGACGTCGGCCTTGGCGTCGGCCGCCGCCCGCTCACCGGCCAGCACCCGCACCGGGAACCCCGCGCGGGCGGCCGCCACCGCCACGGACGCCGCCGCGTCCACCGCCAGTTCCGTCAGCTCCCGCGTGTCCAGGACGACGGTCGTGGTGGGCAGGCTGGCGTCGATGAGCTGGCGGACCATGAGCGTGCCGGTCCTGGCGCTGGAGCGCCAGTGGACGTGCCGCAGGTCGTCGCCCACGACGTACTCGCGCAGGGTGTGGAAGGTGACGGTGCCGCTGGGGGCGTTGTCGCTGGTGGGCCCCTCCAGGTGATGGGCCCGGCCGGACGGCGGCACGGACAGCGCGACGGTGCGCGGGCGGACCAGGAGGGTGACGGCGTCGCCGTACCGCCGCACCCGGCGCGTGAGGCCGAACGGGTCGGCCCGGACCAGCAGCAGCGGCCCGACCGGGATCTCGCCGCGCACGCCGGTGGGCAGCGGGTAGGAGACGGTGCGCGCGCCGTTGCCGGGCAGCCGCGGCAGGGCGATCAGGTGCTCCGACGTCCCGACGCGGTCCTGGACGCGCAGCCCAGACAGGCCGCGCCGCCCCCGGTTGACCACGTGCAGCACCGCGACCGCCGCCTCGCCCCTCGGCACCTTGAGCGGCGTCACCTCGCGCCGCACCGCCAGGTCGGGCGCGGGGGCCGTCCAGGCGAGGGCGGCGGCCAGGGCGAGCACGCCGCCGGTGGCCAGCACGACGGGCTCGGGGTAGCCGAGCGCGAACCCCGCCGCGTAGAGCGCCGCCGAGCCCGCGAGCGTGGCCCACCCGAGCGGGGTGAACAGGGCCGTGAGCCGCATCTAGGCCGCCTGCGGCACCGGCATCCCGGCGAGGATCTCGCCGAGCGCGGACGCCGCGCCGATCTCGCGCAGCTCGGCCTCCGGCGTGAGGATCAGCCGGTGCGCCAGCACCGGGACGGCCAGCGCCTTGACGTCCTCGGGCACCACGTAGTGCCGTCCGGCGGCGGCGGCCCTGACGCGGGCGGCGCGCAGCAGCGCCAGGCTCCCCCGGGGGCTCGCGCCCAGCCGCAGGTGCGGGCTGGTACGGGTGGCCGCGCACAGCCCGACGATGTAGTCGTAGACCGGGTCTGCCACGTGGATCCGGGAGGCGAAGTCGATCATCCCGGCCACGTCCGTCGCCCGCGCCACCACCGGGAGCCGCTCGACCTGCGGCCCGGTCGGCCCGCCCTTGAGCACCTCGACCTCCGAGACGTGGTCGGGGTAGCCGACGGAGATCTTCATCAGGAACCGGTCGAGCTGGGCCTCCGGCAGCGGGTACGTGCCGTCCATATCCACCGGGTTCTGCGTGGCCACCACCAGGAACGGCCGCGGGACCGGGTGCGGTTCGGCGTCCACCGTGACCCGGCGCTCCTCCATGACCTCCAGCAGGGCCGACTGGGTCTTGGGGGAGGCCCGGTTGATCTCGTCGGCGAGCACGATGTTGGCGAACACCGGGCCCTGGTGGAACTCGAACTTCTGGTGCGCCTGGTTGAAGATGGACACGCCGGTGATGTCGCTCGGCAGCAGGTCGGGGGTGAACTGGATGCGCCGCCACTCGGCGTCCACGCTGGCCGCGACCGAGCGGGCGAGGGTGGTCTTGCCGGTGCCCGGGACGTCCTCGACGAGCAGGTGGCCCTCGGCGAACAGGCAGATCAGGGCCAGCTCGACGGCCTCGCGCTTGCCGCGGACGACGCGTTCGATGTTGCCGGCCAGGAGCTGGAACCGCTGCGCGAACTGGCCGGCCAGGGCGGCGGGCTGCTGGGCCATCTGGTCCGGGTAGGTGTACTGGGTCAACCGGTCCCCCTCCTCAGTCGGTGCACTCGAAGAGCGGCGGCGCCGGGAACGAGCCGCGGGGCGTGGTCATGAGCGTCTCGCTCAGGTAGGCCACGCCGCCGTTCCACTCGATCCTGTTCCAGACGTCGCTGGTCTCCTTGCTCTCGTCCTCCGTGACGCTCTGGCCCTTGACCTGGCAGATGACGGTGATCGAGAGGTACTGCCCCTTCGGGATGCGGCCCGCCTCGCCGGTCTTCGTCGCGGCGGGGCGGACCAGCGTGTCCACCACGTTGTTGTTGGCGTTCTTGTACTGCTGCCTCGGGTAGGTCAGGTCCACCTCGGCGGTGGCGACATCCGGGCTCTCCCCCGCCGCGTTCGCGGCCTTGAGCTTGAAGGAGTACTTCGCGTTGTTCTTCAGCCCGTCCACGGTGAACGACGTCCCCTTGATCGCGTCGTTCGCGGCCGCGCCGCTGAGCTGGTAGGTCACGCCGGGGTCGCCGTTCTCGGGGGCGCTCCAGGTCAGCGTGGCGCCGCGGTTCCTGGGCCGGGCGGCGAAGTTCGACGGCGCCCCGGGCGCCACGCAGGGCCTGGCCCCCGCGCTCCGCTCCGACTCCACCTCGCCGCCCGCCCAGTGGGCGACGACGACGAAGGTGTACTCCCGGGCGCAGTCGCCACCCGTGAACTCGAACTGGAAGGGCCCCTCGGCCTCCACCGACTGCGGCTCCGGCCGTCCCTCGCCGGACGCCTTGAGCGTGTAGCGCTCGACCTTGCCGCCGGTGGACGGGCTGAAGGTGACGGTCACCCGGCCGGGGCCGGACCGCGCGGTCACCGCGCCGGGCGCGCCGGGGGCGGTGGTGGGCGTCGGGGTGGGGGTCGAGGTCGGGGTGGTCGTGGGGGTCGGCGTGGCCGTCCTGGCCGGGTGGCGGGGCCGCTCTGCCTGCTTCGTCCTGGTCGGGTCGGGTTCGCTGGTCTCGGGCGGATCGTCCGGCGGCGGGTCGCTGATCGTGGGGTCGGGGCGCGGGGTCTGCTTGGGCTTGGGGGTGCTGGTCGGCCCCGGTACGTCGGAGTCGTCCTTGTCCACGTCGTGCTTGCGGCCCTCGGGGTCGATGACCAGGGCCTTGTCGCCGTTCTCGTCGTTGGCCCAGAGCAGGCCGTCCTTGACGAACACGTCCACCGGGCCGGGTCCGTCCGCCACCTGGAGGGTGGTGGGCCGCCCGCCGGCGGCGCTGTCCCAGACGATCAGCGCGCCCCGGCTCTTGTCCGGTACGTACACCTTCGACCCGAGCACCTGCGGCACCCCGAGCCCGGCGGGGTCGTCGATCGCGAACCTGGTGCTGAGCACGGCGTTGGAGGAGGTGTCGAGCACGACGAGCAGCCCCGAGCCGCCCGGCGTCAGCACCGGGACGAGCGGGCCCTCGGTCGAGGCCGGGGTGAGCACGCCGCCCTTGGCCGCCCGCGCGACCTCCTTGGGCAGGGCGATCTCGCCGACGCCGCCGTCCGCGCCGACGGTGACGGCGGTGGCGGCCCGCGTGTTGACCACGACGGGCAGCCCGCCGGCGATGGTCACGGCCAGTTCCTCGCCCGGTTCGCCCACCTTGACGGGGGTCGCGGCGACGCCGCCGGACACCGGCACGACCTCGCCCCTGGCGGTCACCGGCACCCATAACCGGCCGCCGCCGTCGATCCTGGCCGCGCCGAGCGGCCCCGGCAGGGTGACCGGCGCGCCCACGGCGTTCAGCGTGACCGGGTCGATGCGCTGGACGCGGCCCGCCGCCGGATCGACGGCGTAGGCCGTGCCGCCGGAGACGGCGAGCTGCGTCCCGGCCGCGCCGAGGTCGCGGGTCTGGGTGACGGTGAGCTGGCTGGGCTCGACGCGGCTGACGAAGCCGGTGCGGTCGTCGACGAGCAGCACGTTCGCGCCGTCCTGGACGACGCGCAACTGCTTGCCGGCCTTGTCGTCGAGGTAGCCGTCCACCTCGCCCGACAGGCCGTTGACGTGCACGACCCGGCCCTTCGCCTTGGTCCACAGCCACGCGCCGACGTCGGCCAGCTCCGGATTGGCGCTGGAGACGCCCACGCCGAACCACGCCGCCGCGGCCACCAGGAGCACGGCCGCCCCACCGGCCGTCAGGGCCGTCGCCCGGTCCCCGCCGAGCACGCGGATGGACACCCGTCACTCACCCCGTATGTGCGATCACAGAGAGTTTGCCCCTCTTTAACCGGGATCACCCTAGCGGGCAGGAGTCCCATCCGCGTCCGTACCGGCTGGTAGCCCGCGCCGAGTTCCGTGTCTGTCGGTGTGAAGCCGTACCTTAGTGCGCGTGTCCGAACAGCCCCTGACCCTCGACGCCGCCCTCTCCGAGGAGGCGGTGCTGTCGACCTACCGCCGCATGTTCGCCGCGCTGGCCCGTGACAGCGGCGCGGTGGTCGACGACCCCGCCCTGGTCGACATCGCCGAGACGCTGTTCGCGGCGTTCGCCGAGGCGGGCGAGGAGTGGCTGACGCACGAGCAGATGCGCTTCGCCTGCCGGGCCTACCCCAGCGACCAGTTCGACAACCGGCTGCGGGTGCTCAAGGGGCTCGGCGCGATCCGCGAGGTCTTCCCCAAGCCCAACCAGCTCCGCTACCGCGCCTCGTTCACCAGCGTCGTCGGCCTGATGTTCATCCGCCGCATGATGGACGACGGCGGCCAGTCCGAGATGCACCGCCTGCTCGCCCTGGAAGACCTCAACGTCGCCGACCCCCGCACCACGATGGAGGAGGCCCGGCAGAGCGCGGTCAACCTGGCGCGCGCGTTCCGGCTCTGGGCCCTGGAGCTGATCACGCTCACCACGGGCACCATCGAGGAGCTGCGCGAGCAGGCCCCCAAGCTCTGGGGCACCGAGGAGATCGCCCGGCGCGCCCAGGGCCTGCACGGCACGATCCTGACCCGCTGGCCCGAGCTCGACCGGGTCTGCACCGACCTGCGCGCGTCCATCTACTCCTACAGCGACGCCTCGCGCCGCGCCGCCGGCCGCCTGGCCGACTCGGCGGGCACGACCCGCAACCTGACGCTGCTGCCCACCGAGACGTGGCGCACGTTCGCCCAGACCGCCTCCAAGGAGCGGCTGGCCTCGGTGCTCGACGGGTTCGTCTTCGACGCACCCGCGCCGTGGCACGATCCGGCCGCCGTCGCGCGGGCGGTCGACGAGGCGCCGCGGCCGGCACCCGTCCAGCCCACTCCCCCGCGTTCCGCGCTGCCCGACCCCGGGCCGGAGGGCTCGCTCGACTCCTCGCCGGGGGCCGCCGTCGAGCGGCTCACGCAGGTGGCCGAGTCGCTGCTCGGCGCCGCCTCGCGGGTCGCGCTGGCCGACGTGATCGGCTCCGACTGGCCCGCCGCCCGCCGCCTGCTCGCCGACCTGACCACCGCCGACCTGCGCCCCGAGCTCCCCTACCGGCTCACCTGGTCCGACGGCCTGACCGTCGATCCCGACGGCGAGCCCGCCTGGCTGTCCCACGGCTACCTGGAGCGCACCTCATGACGTCCACCGGTTCTCCGGCCTCCGAGCGCGGCCGGTCCGCCGGTCAGGCGCTCGCCCACGCGCGGGCGCGCTCCGGCGGGCCGCTGCCGCTGGGGGCGGGCGTGCCGGCGCCCGCCGGGATGACCCGCCTGACCCGGCCCGACTCCACCGGGCACGCGCTGCCGGTGTGGCCCGACGGGGTGACCCCGTCGCTGCTGGAGGAGTACCAGGTCGCCGCCGTCCCGGTGGAGCGGGCCGGCGAGACGCGGCGGGTGCTGGCGGCCACGCTCAAGTGCTGCTGGAACGATCTGTCCGTCGATCCGTGGCCCGGCGACCCGGCGCCCGTCGAGCTGGTGCTCGACACCTACCGGGCGCTCATCGGGCGTACCGACGACCTGATGCGCAACTGGGCGCGGGGCGCGCTGCGGCGGCTGCACGACTCGGCGTGGATCGTCCTCGACGACGGGGTGGTGACGCTCGGGCCGCGCTGCGTGCTGTGGCCGGTGGAGTCGCACGCCCAGTTGCAGGAGCTGGTGCGCCGCCTGCCCGAGCCGGAGCGGCCGGAGCTCACGGTGGTGGGCGACGCCGACATCGTGGCCGCGGCGGTGCTGCCCCTGCCCGGCGCGGGAGGGCGGGCCGAGCTCGGCGTGGCCGAGTTCGACGACCTGCTGGGCGCCTACGACGAGCGGCGGCGGGCCGAGCTGGTGGCCGCGTACATGGTGGTCGAGCACGCCGCCGAGCCGGTTTCCGAGGGCCGCTTCGCCGCGCTGCGCGATCCGGCGCTGCGCCACACACTGGGCGAGATGCTGGCCCGCCGCGGCCGGTCCCTCATCCAGCTCCGCGAGCGCTGGACGTCGGGCTACGACGACACCCACACGGCCGCCCTGGCCCAGCCCCCGGCCGCCTCTCCCGGCGAGGAGGCGGCAGGCGTCGAGATGGCCGGCGTGGAGGTGGCGGCTCGTCCGGCGGCGGGCGCGGGGCTCGGCGTGAGCGAGCGGGCGGTGCTGACGCTGGTGCTGGTGCACTCGGTCGCCATCCCCAGGGCCGAGGGCCTGCTGCCGGAGGACTCCTGGCTGTCGCCGCACCCCACCCCGGTCGAGGAGCTACGCCGCCACACCCAGGTCCCGATCGGCGAGCTGGAGTCGGCGCTGCGCACGCTGCGGCACGCCGGCCTGCTGGCCCAGGTGAAGGCCGGCGAGGAGGCGGGCGGCTACGTCCCGGGCCCGCAGTTCCACCGGCTCACGCCGGCGGCCCGGCGGCGGCTGCAGGAGGAGCTGATCCTGGCCGCCGGCCCGCACACGCCGCTCGCGGCGGCCGTACGCGCCCGCAGGTCGGCGCAGTGAACGTCATGACAGATGGAAGGGTTACGGGGGTTCGGGTGTCGCAGATGGAGAACGTCGTCGGAGACCGGGTGCTGATCGCCGTGCAGGCGGTCAACATCTCACGGCTGTCGACCCATCCGGTGCCCACGGTCCCCGGCACGCTCATCGTCGTCGCGGGCGCGGGCCCCAAAGACTCCAACGGCGCGGGCAAGTCGTCGTTCATCGCCTCGATCACGGCGCTGCTCGGCGACGAGCAGTGGCGCTTCGCCTCGGGCGCCAAGGCGGTCTCCGAGCTGCTGTTCAACGCCGAGCTGGCCAGCGGCGCGGGCGCCCGCCAGTGGGCGAGCGCCGACCACGGCTACATCGTGGGCGTCTTCGGCCCGCCCGGCATGGACTCCTTCGCCCCGCCGGAGCCGATCACCGCCCCCGGCCCCGCCCTGACCGAGGCGGGCGAGGAGGAAGGCGGGGAGGACAGCGGGGAGCTGTTCGAGGTGCCCGACACCTCGGGCGGCGCGATCACCGTGTGGCTCAAGGTCAACCAGGAGGCCCCGCACCTGGAGATCCGCTGGCGGGAGGGCGTCCATCTGGCCGCCTCGCCGTCCGAGGCCGAGCGGGTGGCGCGGGCCGACGAGATCTGGGCGTCGCTGCCGAGGTCGGCGGGCAAGCGCGACGTCGTGGCCCGCGACCTGACCAAGGTGCTCTACGGCGACCGGGTCAGGTGCGTGTCGTTCCTGTCCACGTCCGTGCGCAGCAAGGTCGCCACCAACCTGCTCTCCCAGCCGCTCAACGAGATCTCCCCCGAGCGCGTCTTCGAGGCCATCGCGGCGCTCACCGGCCTCGACGCCGAGCTGGAGCAGGAGCGCGAGGCCCGGCGCGACGAGCACGCCAAGCGGGTGCGGGCGGCGCAGGCGGCCGACCGGCTGGCCGAGTTCGAGGTGGAGTCCAAGGCGCTGCTCGGCACGTTCGACCGCCGCGACCAGGCCCGGGTGCGCCTGGCCGAGGCGTTGCGCTGCTGGCGCGGCAGGCAGGCGCGCAAGCTCGCCGACGCCGCCGCCAAGGACGAGCTGCTGGCCGCCGACCTCGGCCGCCACCGCGCCGCGGGCGAGTCGGCGGCCGAGGAGATCGCGCTGGTCAAGGCCGAGATCGCCACGCTGCGCGAGGACACCCTCGACCGCCAGGTGTCCCAGGCGCGCAAGGAGCTGGCCGCCCTGCAGGCCCGTACCACCAAGCTCGACGCCGACCGCGCGGTGGCCGAGAACTCCGCCGACGAGCTGCGCGCCGCGATCCCGGCGCTGGAGGAGACGCGCAGGTTCGCCGACGGGCGTGACGTGCCCGCCGCCGAGGGCGAGCTGCGGCAGGCCGGGCTCCGGCTCAACGAGGCGCTCAAGGCGCTCGGCGTGGCCGACCAGGAGGTGTCCTCGGCGCGGGCGGCGCTCGACGACGCCGAGGGCGGCCCGGCCGCGGCCCAGCTCGACGCGCTGTCGGCGGCGGGTGTCGGGGCGACCGGCCTGCTCGACGCCCTCGACGTGGCCGAGCAGGCCCGTGACGCCGCCCTTCCCGGCGCCGGCCTGCGCGGCTGGCCGCACGAGCACGCCGTCATCGTCGACGCCGCGCGGCTCGGCGAGGCGGCCGCGGCCCTGGCCGAGCTGCCCGGATCCGTGCTGGTCAGCGCGGCCGGGGTGAGCGTGGTGGGGGCGTTCGACGGGGTGGCCACCGGGCGGGAGGCCCGCATCAAGGCCGCCGGCCAGCGGCTCAACCGGGCCGAAGACGCCCAGGAGAGCGCCGCGGAGGTGGTGCGCGAGGCCGAGGAGGCCGTCGCCGAGGCGCAGCGGCGGCTGGAGGGCGCGCGGGCCGGGGTGCGGCTGGCGGAGCTGGAGGCCAGGCTGGCCGAGCGCCGCGACCGGCTCGTCGGGCTCAACGCGGCGATCGAGGAGCTGGCGCCGAAGGTCGCCGAGGCCGAGCGGCAGGCGGGCGCGCTCGACTTCCGGGCCCGTACCCGTGACATGGAGATCGAGCGGCTCGACGGGCGGCGGCAGCGGCACGAGAGCGAGCGGGCGCAGGCCCGCGATCAGGAGGCCAAGGTCACCGCCGAGCGCGAGGCGCTGCGGCTCGACGCGCTGGCCGCCGACTGGGGCGGCACGGTGGAGACCGCCCGCGAGTGGATCGCGGCGCTGCCGGAGGAGGAGCGTCCGCGCGCGGCCGAGGAGTGGTGGCGCATCGCCGAACGCCACTTCGACCAGGCGCTGCGCGACACCTTCCCCGAGGAGGACGCCGAGATCCCCGAGGAGCTGGCGTTCCTGCTGTCGGAGCGGGGCGGCAGCACGGCGCGCGAGCAGGCGACGTTCGCGGCGGTGTGCGGGGCGCTGGCCTCCTACCTGCGCGGCCAGGAGGAGTACGAGAAGCACCAGCGGCGGCAGATCGAGGCGCAGGTCGTCTCCCGGCAGCGCGACCTGGCGGCGGCTGCCCGGGGCGCGGAGGAGGCGGCGCAGTCCACGGCCGTCCACCGGGCGGCGCTGACGGCGGCGATCAAGGCGAGGCTGACGCGGGTGGCCGAGGAATTCGAGAAGCTCGACACCTCCTACGGCGGCTACGGCGCGACGCTGGAGTTCCCGGTGCCGCCCGCGCCCGCCGACCCCGAGCAGCGCTGGCAGTGGCGGGTGACGCCGAAGTGGCGGCGGGGCGAGGGGCAGGGGTTCGTGCCGTACAACCGGCGGGCCAACACCGCGCTCATGGACGAGAAGGCCGTCAAGCTGGTGTGCGCGGCGGCCATCGCCTCCTCCGGCGGCGGCCACCTGTGCCTGGTGCTCGACGAGCTCGGCCGCAACCTGGGCAAGGAGCACCGCAGGGAGGCGGTCGCGCTGTTCCGGCGGATCGGCGAGACGTACGGCATCACGGTGATCGGCGCGCTCCAGGACGACATGGAGCCGTACGCGATCGACGCCTGCGGCCAGTACGTCAAGCTGCGGCGGTCGTCGGACGCGATGCCGTACAACGAGCCGCCGGTGATCGTCGGCCACGACCAGCACGCCGAGCGGGTGCGCGCGCTGGCCGCGTACGTCGACCGTGGCCAGCCGGTCGGCCCGCCGGTCGGGCAGCCGGTGTAGCGGGCGTGGGGAGGGCGGGTCAGGCGGCGCGGCCGAGGTCATCGGCCACCAGGGCCCGGCGGAAGTCCTCCCCCGCGTGCTCGATGGCCGTGAGCTGCACCGCCTCCCGCCGGAACACCATCGACAGCCCCCAGTCCGCCAGCACCCGCGCCTTGTGGTTGAACGTCGGCACCCACGCCAGGTGGTACGCCCGGTGCGCCAGCCACCCCAGGAACCCGGTCAGCCGGATCGCGTGCACCTGGGCCACGCCCTGGTGATGGCCGAGCCCGGCCACCGACCCCAGGTACGCGTGCCGGTACGCCTTCAGCCTGCCTCCCCTGACGTGCGCCGCCAGGTTGCGGGCCAGCAGCTTGGCCTGGCGCACCGCGTGCTGCGCGTTGGGCGCGGTGAACGTGCCCGGACGGGTCAGGTCGGGCACCGCCGCGCCGTCGCCGGCCGTGAACGCGTCCTCCAGCCCGGCCACCGTCAGGTGTTCGGTGGCGCGCAGCCGTCCGGCCTCGTCCACGGGCAGCCCGCTGTCGGCGGCGAGCGGGCTGGGCCGGCCGCCCGCCGCCCACACCAGCGTCCCGGCCGCCAGCGACGTGCCGTCCGACAGCCGGGCCACACCGTCCTCGGCCGAGCTCAGCCGGGTCTCCAGCCGCACGTCCACGCCGCGGGCGCGCAGCGCGTCCACGGTCCAGCGGCCGAGGCCGGGGTGGAGCTCGGGCAGGATGCCGCCGGTCGCCTCGACCAGGGTCCAGCTCAGGTCGGCGGGCTCGATCCCGTCGTGGTAGCGCAGGGCCTCGTCCGCCAGGCCCTGCATCTCGGCCAGCGCCTCGACGCCCGAGAACCCGCCGCCGACCACCACGAAGGTCAGCGCCCTGCGCCGCACCAGCGGGTCGTCGGTCGAGGCCGCGGCGGCGAGCTGGGCCAGGACGTGGTTGCGCAGGTGCACGGCCTCGCCGAGGCTCTTGAACCCGACCGCGTGCTCGGCCAGCCCCGGGACGGGCAGCGCGCGGGTGATCGACCCGGCCGCCATCACGAGGATGTCGTACGTGAGCGTCCTGGCCGGACCCTGGACCGGCTGGAACCGCGCGGTGCGGGCCTCGTGGTCGACGCGGGTGACGTGGCCGGTGAGCACGCGCGCGCCCTTGAGCACCCGGTTGAGCGGGGCGACGACGTGGCGGGGCTCGATCGTCCCGCCGACCGCCTCGGCCAGGAACGGCTGGTACGTCATGTACCCCCGCGGGTCGACCACGGTGACCGTCACCTCGCCCGACCGGATCAGCCGCCGCAGCCCGCGGGCCGTGTACATCCCGACATATCCACCGCCGACGATCAGAATGTGCTTGCTCATCGTCCGCTCCTCCTCATCAGGTTCTTCACCAGGAGGACGGGACAGCCCCCGCGGATGTGACAGCGGAAACCCGGGATCAGCGGAGTGAGCTGTCGCCGGTCTCCGGCAGGGCGAGCAGGCAGAGCAGGCTCAGCAGGGCCATCGCCGAGACGTAGAGGCCGACGCCCATGACGCCGAGGCCGCTGGTCTGGAGGCTGGTGGCGACCAGCGGCGGCACCGCCCCGCCCAGCACGCCGCCGAGGCTGTAGGCGACCGAGGCGCCGCTGTAGCGGAACTCCGTCCTGAACAACTCGGGCAGGTACGCCCCCATCGGCCCGAAGATCAGCCCCATCAGCCCGAGCGCGCCGGCCAGCGCCACCCCGGCCAGGACCACCGACCCGGTCTCCATCAGCGGGAACATCACCAGCCCCCACGCGACGGCGACGGCCGTGCCGGCGAGCAGGGTGCGGCGGCGGCCCAGCCGGTCGCCGGCCACCGCCGAGACGACCGTGCCCGCCGCCATGAACAGCACGCCGACCATGGTGAGGATCAGCATGGTGGTCTTCGGGATGCCGAGGGTGGCGGTGCCGTAGGACAGGCAGTAGGTGGTGGCGGTGTAGAAGAGCGTGTAGGCGACGGTCATCGCCCCGGCGGCGAGCAGCACCCGCCGCCACTGGTGGCGCATCAGCCCGGCGAACGGCACCTTGGCGATGCGGCGCTGGTCGAGGGCGGCCCGGAAGACCGGCGTCTCGGAGATCCGCAGCCGCACGTACAGGCCGACGACCACGAGGAGCAGGCTGGCCACGAACGGCAGCCGCCAGCCCCAGCCGCCGAACTGCTCGTCGGTCAGCGTCTCGCCGAGGATCAGGAACAGCCCGTTGGCCACGATGAACCCGGCCGCGGGGCCGAGCTGGGGGAACATCGCGTACAGGCCGCGCCTGCCGGGCGGGGCGTGCTCGGTGGCCAGCAGCGCCGCGCCGCCCCACTCGCCGCCGAGGCCGATGCCCTGGGTGAACCGGAGCAGCACCAGCAGCACGGGCGCGGCCACGCCGATGGCCGCGTAGCCCGGCAGCAGGCCGATCGCCACCGTGGACAGGCCCATCACCAGCAGCGAGACGACCAGCATCGACTTGCGCCCGACGCGGTCGCCCCAGTGACCGAACACCGCCGACCCGAGCGGGCGCGACACGAACGCCACCGCGAACGTCGAGAACGCGGCCAGCCGGCCGGCCACCGGGTCCATGCCGGGGAAGAACGCGGTGTTGAGCACCAGCGCGGCGGCGGTCCCGTAGATGTAGAAGTCGTAGAACTCGATCGCGGTGCCCATGAGGCTCGCCACCGCGATCCTGGTCGTGCTGGGTGCCGAGACCCGGGGGGAGGTCTTCACTCCATGTCTCACAATCCGGACTGTCATCTTGTCAAGCGATACAACGACGCTACCACCTGCGCAATGTCACACAGCCGCCCGATAGATTCGACCGCAAACGTCGCCTTTTGGGAGGACCGCACCTTGGCCGTGGAACTGGTCATCTTCGACTGTGACGGGGTGCTCGTCGACAGCGAGCGCATCTCGGTACGCGTGGGCACCGCCGCCCTGCGCCGCCTGGGCTGGACGATCGACGAGAGCGAGTACGCCGAGCGCTTCGTCGGCTGCAGCAACGAGTACTGGGACGAGCAGGTCGGCGAGACGCCCCCGGGCTGGCACGACCAGATCACCCGGGAGTACCTGGCCGCGATGGAGGCCGAACTGCGTGCCATCGAGGGCATCGAGTCCGCCCTCGACCGCCTGGACATCCCCTACTGCGTGGCCTCCAACGGCCGGCACGCCAACGTCCGCAACAGCCTGGAGCTGACCGGTCTCGCCCGGCGTTTCGACGGCCGCGTCTTCAGCGCCGAGGACGTCGCCCGCGGCAAGCCGGCCCCCGACCTGTTCCTGCACGCCGCGACGACGATGGGGGCCGCGCCGGAGGGGTGCGTGGTGGTCGAGGACAGCCCGTTCGGGGTGCGGGCGGCGATGAGCGCGGGGATGCGCTGCCTGGCGTTCGCGGGCGGCCTGACGCCCCCCGCCCGCCTGTCCGGCCTCGGCGCCACCCTCTTCCACGACCCCACCACGATCCCCGACCTGATAGCCACCCTCCCCTGACCCCACCTTTTCCCCTGCCACCCGCCCGTGCCCGTGCGCCTCTGCCACCCATCCCTGCCCCGTACCCCTGCCCCGTACCCCTGCCCCGCCCCGATGCCCCGCCCCGGTGCCCCTGCCACCCGCCTCTGCTCCCGTGCCCCTGCCACCTGGCCCTGCACGTGACACCTGGACCGGCCCCGCCCCTCACGCCGTCCTGACCGGCTCCTGCCTCCGCCGGCCCAGAGGGAACCGCCCCCATCAGCCGACCCAACCAACCTGCCGCCCCGCCTCCCGACCCGCCCAACCTGCCGCCCCCCTCCCCGGCGGAGGCAGGCGGCGGGCAGCCGGTGCCAGGCGATGGGGGTGGGGCGAGGAAACGGGCGCTGCCGGGTCTCACGAGGGCCGGTCACCCCTCGCCGCACCCGGCCGACGATCGCACCTGAACGGCCGGGGCGCGTCCAGGCCGGGCGGCCGGCAGGGTGCCGCCATCGGGGCTGCCCTCAGGCACGCGAGAAGGGACCGGTCAGATCTCGCCGTACCGGGCGGGCGGGCAGGTGGGGTCGAGGCGGTCGGCGGTGCGGCGCAGTGAGTGGGCCAGGCGCGCCCGTACGGCGACCCGCTCCGGATCCCGCCTGCGCGGCGCCCCCGGCAGGGCCGCGTCGAGCGAGCCGCGGAACCCCATCGCCGTCCGGTGCGCGAGAACCTGCATGGCATCCATCTCTCTCCTCCTTAATCAATTAAGACCTTAATCAATTAAGAACGCACCGGCAAGCCCGTTCGATACGGTTGGACGATGGCAAGGGTCACCCTGCAGACGATCGCCGACAGGCTCGGCGTGTCCCGCGCCACCGTGTCGTACGCCTTCTCCCGTCCCGACCAGCTCAGCGACGGGCTGCGGCGGCGCATCCTGGAGGTGGCCGACGAGCTCGGCTACGCGGGCCCCAACCCGACGGCGCGCTCGCTCCGGCTCGGCCGCGCCGGCGCGCTCGGCCTGCTGTTCAGCGAGACGCTGGCCTACGCCTTCGCCGACCCGTACGCGCTCGGGTTCTTCCAGGGGCTCGCCACCGCGGCCGAGGAGGCGGGAGTGGGCCTGCTCATCCTGCCGCTGCCGCACGGCGACCGGCGCAGCGACACCGTGCGCGACGCGGTGGTCGACGCGTTCTGCGTGGTCTCGCTGCCCGACGGACATCCGGCGCTGGCCGAGGTGCTGGCCAGGAAGCTGCCCGTCGTGGTGGTCGACGAGCCGTACGTGCCCGGCCACCCCTTCGTCGGCATCGACGAGCCCGCCGCCGGGGCCGCCGCCGCCGCGCACGTCCTCGGCCTCGGGCACCGCCGGGTCGCGGTGGCCATGGTCGGCCTGCACGACGACGGCCACACCGGCTGGGCCGACCGCGCCCGCCAGGAGAGCGCGGTGTTCGCGGCGATGCGCGCCCGGCGCGGCGGCTACCAGGCGGCCTGCGAGCGCGCCGGCCTCGACTGGGACGACGTGCCCTTCTACGAGGTCGCCAGGAACTCGCGGGAGGCGGGCAGGAAGGCCGGCCACGCGCTGCTGCGGCTGGACCCCCGGCCCACGGCGATCCTGACCAACACCGACGTGCTCGCCCTCGGCGTCCTCGACGCCGCCGCCGACCTGGGTCTCGACGTGCCGGGCGAGCTGTCGGTCGTCGGGTTCTCCGACAGCGCGGCGCAGGAGGCGGGGCTCACCACCATCCGGCAGGCCAAGCAGGAGATCGGGGAAGCGGCCGGGCGGCTGCTGCTGTCGGGGGCCGCGGCCCGGCCGGAGCGGCGGCTGTTCCCCCACGAGCTGATCGTGCGGACCTCGACCGCGCCGCCGCCTAGCTGACCAAGGTCCGTACGAGCTGATCGTGCGGACCCCGACCCCGCCGTCGCCTAGCTGACCAAGGTGGACCCCCTGCGGGTCTTGCCCACCTTGAGCTGCACGGGGATGCGGGTACGCAGCTCGCCGACGTGGCTGACGATGCCGACCGCGCGTCCGCCGTCGCGCAGCCCGTCGAGGATGTCGAGGACGTCGTCGAGGGTGTCCTCGTCGAGGGTGCCGAAGCCCTCGTCCACGAACAGCGTGCCGACCTCCGCGCCGCCCGCCTCCGCCGTGACCACGTCGGCCAGGCCGAGCGCGAGCGCGAGCGAGGTGATGAAGCTCTCGCCGCCCGACAGGGTCGCCGGGTCGCGGTCGACCCCGGTCCAGGCGTCGGCCACCTTCAGGCCCAGGCCGCCGCCGGAACGCGCCCGGGATCCGGCGGTCTTGCGCAGGTCGTGCCGGAGCAGGTAGCGGCCGGACGACATGTGGTCGAGGCGCTCGTTGGCGGCGTCGACCACCTGCCGGAGCCGCTCCCCCAGCACGAACGACGTCAGGCTCATGTTCCACTGGTTGTCGCCGGACGTGCCCGAGGCCAGCGCCGCCATGCGTTCGGCCAGCCGGTGCCGCTCGGCCGCGGGACGCCACCGCTCGATGCGCGCGGCCAGCTCCTCGCGCAGCTCGGCGAGGCGGGCGGCTCTGGCCACGGCGCGGTCGCGCTCGCTCGCCAGCCGCGTGTGCGCCTCCTCCGCCGCGTCCCTGCCGGCCTCGGCGGCCGCCAGGTCCGGCGCCGGCTCGGCGGCCGCGGCGATCAGCTCGGGGTCGGCGAGCAGGGCGGTGACGGCGGCGTGCTGGTCGTCCAGCCGCCGCAGCAGCTCCGCCTTGCCCTCCCGCTCCGCCGGGCTCCGGTACGCATCCTCGGCCTCCCGCACGTCGGCGAACCCTGCCTCGGCCGCCGCCCGCCGGGCCGCCTCGGCCGCGGCGTCGAGCTCGGCGGCCGCCGCGACCGCCGCCCGGGTGGCCTCCAGCGCCTCGCGCAGCAGCTCGGCCTCGTCGTGGAGCCTGGACAGGCGGGCCGTCAGGGTCGGGTCGCCGCCCCGGGCCGCGTCGAGCCGGGCGCCCAATCGCCCGGCGTCCGCGCTCAGCTCCTCATGTCTGGTACGTCCGGCCGCCACCCGCGCCGCGATGCGGCGTCCGCGCTCCTCCAGCTCGGCCCGCTCGCGGCCGAGCGCGGCCACCTCGGCCGCCAGCCCGGCTTCCTTGGCCGCCACCGCGGCGAGCCGCCGCAACTCCTCCTCGGCCGCGGCCAGCACCCGCCCACCGTCGACCCCGCCCGCGCCACCCGCGGTCCCCGGAAGGGAATCTCCCGCGAGAGCGCGCTCGGGGTGCACGGTTTCGGTGCCCAGGGTCTCGGGGTGCAGCGTCTCGGAGTGGAGGGCCTCGGGGTGCAGGGTCTGGGCGAGGCGGGTGTGGAGGCGGGTGCGTTCGGCGGTGAGCCGGGTTCGGTGGGCGTGGTGGGCGGCGAGCGCCTCGGCGATCTCCCTGGCCCGGTCGCGGACGTGGTCGCGCTCGCCTTCGAGGCGGTCGAGCGCGTCGGCGAGAGCGGGCTCCCGTTCGGCGGCCGACCGCAGCCGGTCCAGTTCCTCCTCGGCCGCGAGCACGCGATCGGCCGCGGTGTCGGCGGACAGCCCCTCGGTGGCCGCCGAGGCGTCGGCGAGCCGGGACTCGATCGAGGCCAGAGCACGTTCGGCGGCCTCCCGGTCGGCGGCGGCCGCCTCGTGGGCGGTCTCGGCGGCGTGCTCGTCGTCGGGCGAGGGCGCGCTGGGGGCCGGGGCGGCGGGCACGGGGTGGTGCTCCGAGCCGCACACCGCGCACGGACGCCCGTCGGTCAGGTCGCGGGCCAGCTCGGCCGCCATGCCGTCGATCCTGGCCTGACGCAGGTCGAGCCAGCGTTCGCGGGTCTCCTGGGCGCGGTCCACCAGGACCTGGTGAGCGACGGCGGCAGACTCCAGCTCGGCGGCGAGGGCGTCGCGGCGGTGAGCGGCCTCCAGGACAGAACGGGCGGCGTCGAGCCGCGCTGAGGCGGCGGGCACGGCCGCCGCCTCGGTGCGCACCTCGGCCAGGGCGGCGCCCGCCGCGGCCAGCCGGGCGGGCAGCTCGGCCTCGGCCGCCGCCACCTCGGCCTCGCGCTGCGCCAGCGCCTCCAGCTCACCGGCCAGCATGGCGAGCTCCCGGTCGACGTCGATCAGGTCGGCGGCAGCGTCGCGCACGGCCTGGGCCGCCGGAATGCGCGCCGCGGCCACCCGCGCGCCGGCGAGCCGGCTCTCGGCGTCGGCGACCAGGCCGGGCAGGACGGCGAGCCGCGCGGCGACGGTCTCGTCGGCGCTGACCAGCTCGGCCAGCTCCTGCTCCACCCGCGACAGGTCACGCCGGACGACCGACAGCCGGGCCTCCTCGGTGAGCAGCTCGGACAGCCGCGCCAACTCGGCCCGACGCTCCCGCTCCAGCCCCTCCAACTCCTCCACCGACGGCTCCCCGCCCCCCGGCGCCCCTCCGCCGCCCGGCGCCCTTCCGATACCCGGCGGCCTCCCGACGCTCGGCGACTCTCCGCCGCCCGACGCCCATCCGACGCCCGCCAGCCCAGCGACGCCCGGCGCCCCTTCGCTGCCCGGCGCCCCTTCGACGCCCGGCGGCCTCCCGGCACTCGGCGTGGGGCGGCGGGGAAGGAGGGGGCGGGCGCGGGCCAGGGCGTCGGCGACCATGGCGCGGGCCTTGGCGGCGGCCTCGGCGCGCTGCACGGCGGCCGTGATGAGCGGGAGCACGCGGTCGGCGCGGGCGGCGTCGTCGATGACGGCCTGGAGGTCGGCGCGTTCGTCGGCGCGCTCGTCGAGGGTGCGGCGCAGGGTCAGGGCCTCGGCGTGGCGGCGGCGGCGTTCGGCGAGGGCGGCGGCCTGCTCGAACCGCGACCGCGCCGCGCGTACGGCGTCGCCCGCGGCGGCGTGCTGCTCCTCGCACCGGTGGACGACGGCCCGCGCCGCGTCCAGCAACGCACCGGCCCATCCCAGCGGATCCTCCGCCGCCGACGGCGGCCCCCCGTCGTCCAGCGCAGACGGATGCGACGACGCGGCGGCAAGGGCGGGATCAGAGGGGGGCAGCGCGGCAGAGAGGACGGGCCCGGCAGATTCCGGCGCGGAAGAGATGGCGGGCCCGGCAGGCTGCGGCCCGGAAGCGAGAGCGGAATCGGCGGGGTGGGGCGTCGAGGGGAGGAGAGGGCCGGCGGCTTCCTGGAGGCGTTCGACGGCGAAGGCGACCTCGCGCCCCAGCTCCTGCTCCTCCCGCCCCGTGACCCGCCGCCGCTCGGCCAGCCACGCCTCGGCCTGGGTGAACACCTTGACGGTGAACAGCCGCTCCAGCAGCCGGGCGCGGTCGTCGCCGTCGGCGCGCAGGAACTTGGCGAAGTCGCCCTGCGGCAGCATCACCACCTGGCAGAACTGCTCGGCGTTCATCCCGAGCAGCCCGCCCACCAGGTCGCCCGCCTCGTCGAGCCGGGTCGTGAGCCCCTGCCAGGCCTCCCCGCGGCGCTCCTCGACGACGACCTTGGCCTTCTCCTCGGTGAACCCGGTGCCGCGCAACTTGGGACGCTGCCACGAAGGCGAGCGCCGGATGCGCAGCGAGCGGCCCCGGATCGTGACCTCCAGCGTCACCGAAGGGCCGGCGCCGGCGGGCGCGTGGTCGCAGCGCAGGCTCCGGGCGCTGTTGCGCTGGCCGGGCACGACGCCGTAGAGGGCGAAGCAGAGCGCGTCGAGGATCGTGGTCTTGCCCGCCCCGGTGGGCCCGTGGATGAGGAACAGGCCCGCCTCGGTGAGGGCGTCGAAGTCGACCGTCTCGGTGCCGGGGAAGGATCCGAAGGCCGTGAGGGAGAGCCGGTGAGGCCGCATCTACGCCATCGTCTCCTTCACGCGCGACGCCTCGACCGCCTGTCTCAGCAGGTCCTCCTCCTCGGGCGCGGCGGGCTCACCGCGCACCTCGCGGACGAAGTCGAGGGCGACCTCGGTCTCGGGCCGCCCGCTGACCCGCACCGGCCCGGCGGCGGGCGCCGCGCCCACCGGCTCGAACGACAGGGCCAGGGCGTGCGGGAAGCGGGCCCGCAGCCGGTCCATGGCCTGCTTGGGACGGACGGCGTCGGTCAGGGTGATCTGCAGCCAGTGGTCTTCGTAGGCGGCGAAGGCGGGCAGGGTCAGCAGGTCGTCGAGGTCGCCGCGGAGCCGCCCGACCGGCCGGGGCACGGGCGCGGGCACGAACTCCGCGCCCGAGCCGAGCGTGACCAGCCAGCAGCCCTTGACGTGGCCGGTCTCGGAGAAGGAGTAGGCCAGCGGGGAGCCGGAGTAGCGCACGGTCTCGGACATGCGCTGCCGCCCGTGCAGGTGGCCGAGCGCGACGTAGTCGACGCCGTCGAAGGCCGACAGGGGGACGTGGGACACGCCGCCCACGCTGATGTCGCGCTCGCTGTCGCTGGCCTGCCCGCCGGTCACGAAGCAGTGGGCCAGCACGACGGCGGCCCGGTGGCGGACGGCGTCGGCGCGCACGCGGCTCATCGCGTGGGAGATGGCGGCGGTGTGGCCGCGGTCGGGCAGCTGCCAGGGGGTGCGCACCAGCTCGGGCTCCAGGTAGGGGATGCCGTAGAAGGCGACGTCGCCGACCAGCACCGGCTCCCACGACTGCGCGGGCTCGGTGCGGACGTGCACCCCCGAGGACTCGAACAGCGCCGACCCGAACCCGAGGCGCAGCGCCGAGTCGTGGTTGCCGCTGATCAGCACCACCCGCGCCCCGGCGGCGCGCAGGCGGGCCAGCGCGTCGGAGAGCAGGGCCACCGCGTCGACCGGCGGCAGGGCGCGGTCGTAGACGTCGCCGGAGACGGCCACGACGTCGACCCGCTCGGCGCGCACCGTCTCGACCAGGTGGTCGACGAACGCGGCCTGCGCCCCTAGCAGGCTCTCCCGATGGAAGGAGCGCCCGAGGTGCCAGTCGGAGGTGTGCAGGATCCGCATGTCGCAGGAAGCTAACATCTCTCACCGACAAATGCGGCCCCTCCTGTCACAGAAGCCGGGAGTAGGCTGGATGATCAGCGGGCAAACCAACGCACATGGGGAGGCCGATGCGCACTGGCCGTGGCACCTTGAGCGTCGCCGCCGGCCTGGTGCTGGTGGCTCTCGCGTCGGTCGGCTACGTGTTGCCGCCCGCGTTCGACCCGCCGCCGCTGAAGGCGGATCCGGCGTTCGCCGCGATTCCCCCGCAACCGGCCGACGAGCTGCGCCCGGTGGTGGCGGCCACCGCCGTGCGGCGGGAGGAGATCTCGCTGCCGGCCGAGGGCCAGCGCCTGGAGGGCACCTTACGCGTGCCGCTCTCGCCCGGCCCGCACCCGGCGATGGTGTTCGTGTCGGGGTCGGGCAACGGGTCGCGGACGGAGTTCACGCCGCAGGCGGAGTTCCTGGCCAGGGCGGGCGTGGCGACGATCGCCTTCGACAAGCGGACGGTCGGCTACGACTTCCGCGACCGCGACTTCGGGCTGCTGGCCGACGACGCCCTGCGCATGGTGGAGTACCTGCGCACCCGGCCGGAGGTGGACGCCTCGCGCGTCGGGCTGTGGGGGGTCAGCGAGGGCGGCTGGGTAGTGCCGATCGCGGCGGCCAAGAGCGCGGCGGTGGGCTTCGCGGTGCTGGTCTCCTCGCCGAACGTCTCGCCGCTGCGGCAGGTCGCCTGGGCGCTGAACGAGCAGCTGCTGCGGCTGCACGCCCCCATCGGCGCCCGCGACCTGCTGACCAGGGCGATGGGCGGCGTCGGCTTCACCTTCCTGCGTTACGACGCGATGCCGGCCTTACGTCAGGTCAAGCAGCCGGTCCTGGCGTTCTACGGCACGACCGACCCCTCGATCCCCTTCGTGGAGTCCACCAAGGCGCTGGTCACGGCGCTCACCGAGGCGGGCAACGACCGGTACACGATCCGCTTCATGGACAAGGGCGACCACGCGATGCGGGTCAACGGCGGCCCGTTCACCAAGGGCTACCTGGAGACGCTGGCCAACTGGATCACCGGCCTGCCGGCCACCGCCAGGCCGTCGGCGCACATGGCGGGCAGCACGCCGGTGCAGCGGTTCGAGGCCAGCGACGTGCCCGCGGCCCCCTGGTACGCGGGCGGCACGATGCTCGGGCTGACCATCTGCCTGGCCGCCGTCGGGTACGTGGCCGGCCCGGTGGCGGCGATGGTCGTGCGGCTGCGCGGCCACGGCAGGCAGCCGGTCGAGACCAACGCCCGGCTGTGGCCGCCGATCAGGCGCAGGCTGCGCAGGATGGCCTGGACGGGCCTCGGCCTGCTGGCCTCGGTCGTGGCGTTCATCATGCTGCTGGTGCTGTTCTCGGTGAACCAGGCGGGCGCCTGGCCGGCCGTGCTGGCGGGCTGGCTGGTGGTCCGCGTGCTGGCCGTGCTCATGCTGGTCCAGGAGGTCACGGCGGTGGCGGCGTACGTGTCGGCGCTGCGCGAGGGCATGCAGCCCACCCGGTGGCAGTACGTGGCGATCGGCGGCGTGCTCGGCGGCACCGGGCTGCTGCTGGTGGCGGCGGCCTACTACGGCCTGTTCTCGTTCCCCTGGTAGGAAGTGCCTGGTAGGAAGTGCCTGTCAGGAAGTGCCCTGGTAGGCGTTCATCCAGCGGTCGAGCTCGGCGAAGACCTGCTTGCGCGCGGGCTCGGCCGACAGCACCAGGTCGTGCACGCCGTCCTGGATCCGCACGCAGGTGACGTGGGGGCCGATGGAGGTGGCCCAGCGGGCCATGTGCTCGGGGTCGAGCACGATGTCGGCCGAGCGGGCCTCGGGCACGAAGTCGCGTACCCGCAGGCCCGTGGAGGAGGCGAGGACGAGCACCGGCACGTCCACCCCCAGCCCGCGGTGCAGCCGCCGCTGGGCCCGCCGGATGGCGGCCAGCCACATGGCGTGCACGGAGAACCCGACCAGCGGCTTGAGCTCCAGGTCGTAGTCCCATTCGCCCTGTTCGGTGCGGTGCAGGCTCTGGCCGTAGGCGGTGCTGATGCCGAGGGGCAGCGGGCGCCGGACGTAGGACATCGGGGTCTTGAGCAGGTCGGCGGCCAGCCGGAGCGGGGCCGGCACGTTGAGGTCGAGGAACGGGCTGTTGAGCACGAGCCCCTGCACCAGGCCCCGGCCGCGGACCCGGTCGGCCCACAGCGCGGCGATCAGGCCGCCGGTGGAGTGGGCGTTGACGGTCAGCTCGTCGTGGTCGCGGCGGATGAGGCGGACTGCCTCGTCGATCTCGGGGAAGTGGTCGGTGACGCTCCTGATCAGCCCCCTGGTCTGGTGCGGGAGCAGTGAGCGGCCGTACTTGCGCAGGTCGAGGGCGTAGAAGTCGATGCCGCGCTGGACGTAGTGGTCGGCCAGATGGTCCTGGAAGAAGTAGTCGGTGAACCCGTGGACGTAGAGCACCGCCCTGCGCGAACCGGTCTTCCTGGAGATCAGGGTCGCGACGACCTCGCCCTCGAAGTCGGGCTGCATAGGGAGAACGGTGATCTCGTACATATCAGACAGAATATGGATTGTCCGGCCATGTGGGGACGCCAGGCGGAAGGTCGGTGCTCACCTTCATCGGGAAGTCGGCCGGACGCTTCTCCAGGAACGCCGTCACCCCCTCCACCGTGTCGGCCGCGCCCCCGAGTTCGGCCATGAGCCTGGAGTCGGCGGCGTGCGCCTCCCACGGCGAGGCGGCCGACAGGCCCGACCACATCAGCCTGCGCACGGCGGCGACGGAGACGGCCGAGGTGTTGTCGGCGATCTCGCGGCCCAGCGCGTACGCGGCGGGCAGCAGCTCCTCGTCCGGCAGCACCCGCGAGACCAGGCGGCCCTCCAGCGCCTCGGCGGCGGGGAAGATGCGGCCGGTCACCGCCCACTCCATGGCCCGGGAGATGCCGACCACCCGGGGCAGGAACCAGCTCGACGCCGCCTCCGTGACGATGCCGCGCCGGGCGAACACGAACCCGAACCTGGCGCTCTCGGCGGCCAGCCGGACGTCCATGGGCAGCGTCATCGTGACGCCCACGCCCACCGCCGGGCCGTTGATCGCGGCGATGACGGGCTTGAGCGAGGCGGCGATCCGCAGCGCGACCGTGCCCCCGCCGTCGCGCGGCGCGCCCTCGACCAGCTCGGCCTCCGCCCGGTGGCCGAACGTGCCCCCGCCGCCGCCCAGGTCGGCCCCGGCGCAGAAGGCCCGCCCGGCCCCCGTGACCACCACCGCGCGCACGTCGTCGTCGGCGTCGGCGAGGTCGAAAGCGCTGATCAGCTCGGCGCGCATGGTCAGCGTGAACGCGTTGAGCCGCTCGGGGCGAGACAGCGTGATGGTGGCGACGCGATCGGCCACGTGGTACTCGATCTCGGAGAAGGCCATGACCCGAATCTTATTCGGTTACCGATGTTCACCCTCCGATAAAGACATATTTCGCATCCAATGCGTAGGCTGCCCGCGCTGTCCGTGCCTGGGGGTTACGGTGGAGTTCGGGGAACGGGGATGCCGTGCAGGGTAAGGAACCGGTGAGCGCGGGAGCGGTCCTCGGCTGGCTGGCGCTGTCGGCGCTGGCGCCCGGGGCCGCGCATCTGCGCGCCGGCCGGCGCACGGCCGGCCTGATCCTGCTGTCGTGCTACTTCGCCGGCCTGCTGGCGCTGCTGGCGCTGGTGCTGACGTCCGACAACCTGCTGGGCTCGCTGACCCAGGACTCGTGGCTGACCGGGATCGTCGTCGGCGCCGCGGCGCTGGGCGTCGCCTGGTTCGCGGTGATCGTGCACTCCTTCGTGGTGCTGCGTCCAGGGCGGCTGCCGCAGAACGGGCAGATCCTGGCCGGCACCCTCGCGGGGCTGCTCGCCGTCGCCGTGGTGGTGCCGTTCGGGCTGGTCGCGCAGAACGTGTGGACGTACCAGCAGACCCTCGGCGACATCTTCACCGGCCCCGAGCCGGTCGAACCCGCCGTCCCGGCCGGGCAGGAGCCGCCGCAGGACCCGTGGGCCGGCCGGGACCGGGTCAACATCCTGCTCCTCGGGGGCGACGCCGACGACAACCGCACCGGCGTGCGCACCGACAGCATGAACGTGGCCAGCATCGACGTGAAGTCCGGCAACACCGTGCTGGTCAGCCTGCCGCGCAACCTGGAGAACGTGCGCTTCCGTCCCGGCACGCCCATGGCCCAGCGGTTCCCGGACGGTTTCCGCCTGCCGCCCGACCCCGGCGGCGGTCGCAGCGACCTGCTCAACAGCGTCTGGGAGTACGCCGACGCCCACCCGGAGATCTTCGGCGGCCGCCGCCAGCAGGGCCCGCAGGTGCTCATGGACACCATCGGCTACACCCTCGGCCTGCAGATCGACTGGTACGCCCTGGTCAACATGTGGGGCTTCGCCCGGCTCATCGACGCCATCGGCGGCATCACGCTCACCGTCGAGCAGGACGTGGTGTTCGGCAAGTACAACGAGGGTCTGGTCAAGGCCGGCACCAGGAAGCTCAAGGGCGCCGACGCCATGTGGTACGCCCGCTCGCGCACCTTCAGCGACGACTACACCAGGATGCGGCGGCAGCGCTGCGTGCTGGGCGCGCTGCTGGACCAGGCCGACCCGGCGACCGTGCTGGCCCGGTTCAACCGGATCGCGCTGGCCACCAAGGAGCTGATCAGGACCGACATCCCGCGCTCGATGCTGACGAACCTGGTGCCGCTCGCGCTCAAGGTCAAGAACGCGAAGGTGACGAGCCTGCAGTTCGTGCCGCCGCTGATCCGCACCGGCTACCCCGACTGGGACAAGATCCGCCGGCTGACCGCCAAGGCCGTGCGCGACTCGGCCGCGGCCACGTCCGCCGTCGCCGCCTCGGCGACCCCGTCGGCGGCCCCGTCGGCAAGCGCGTCGGCGAGCGCGTCGGACACGGACGGCCCCGCATCCGGGAAGTCCGCCAAGCCCTCCGCGCCGCCGACCAAGGGGCTCACCGAGGGATGCGGAGCGGGTTGAGCCGGACGCCCCGGTGACCCGGCCACGGGTGGCATGCTGGGGGCACCGGCAGATCTGGAGGAGATTCGCGATGTCCCACCCCCTCGGCAGCTCACCCGCCGTCCGGCGCACCCCTCTCGACGCCGACGAGAGAGTGCGGGCGGAGGCGGGTTTCGTCCCCCTCGTGGCCCAGCAGCTCGCCGAGAACGGGCGGTTCAGGGTGAGCGCCGACAGCCCCGAGCTGGTGGAGGTGTTCCAGGGGGTCGCCCGCAAGGTGGGCGAGCTGCTCGGCCGGCCGGTGGTCAGCTACTCCAACGGCCGGTACATGGTGATCGCCTTCGCTCAGGACTCACCGGCCGGCTGAGGCGGGACTGCGGTCCAGGAGGGCGCGCAGGATCCGGTGGGGGTGCGTCCACAGCAGCGCGCCGCCGGCGCCGGGCACGACGTGCCGCACGGCTCCCGGGATGCGGGCGGTCAGCCCCTCCCCCAGGTCGGGCGAGTGGGTGGCGTCGAGCTCGCCGTACCAGACGTCGACCGGCGCCGTGATCGACGACAGATCGAGGTCCCAGCGGCCCATCGCCAGGACGGTGTCGCGGGCGTAACCGGCCGGCCCCTGCGCGAACGCCTCCCCCAGCGCCTCGCGGTATCCGGCGGCGAACTCGGGCCGCTGGTAGACGGCCAGGTCGCAGGCCGGGCTGCCGCCCATCACCAGGTCCCACATCGCCTGCGGGGTGAAGCCCGCGAAGATCCGCTCGGCGGCCTGCGGGTCGTGCGTGGACAGCTCCGTCAACTGCCGCAGCTCGGCGGGCAGCGCGCCGGCGAAGCGCGGGTCGGCCACCTCGTCGGCGGCCGAGACCAGGGCCAGCGCGCCGGTCACTCCGGCGGCGGCGCAGGCGAGCGCGAACGGCGCGCCCTGCGAGTTGCCCACCATCGCCGGACGCCCGAGGCCGCGCAGCCCGGCGAAGACCTCGACGTCGGCGGCGAAGGCGGCGAACGTGCGGCCCGGCGCGGGGGTGGAGGCGCCCAGGCCGGGCCGGTCCAGGGAGATCAGGCGCACGCCGAGGTCGTCGGGGGCCGCCGCGCCCATGCCGAGCCGGCGGCTGGTGGCGGCCCCCGGGGAGAGCAGCACCGGCCTGCCGTCCGCCGGCCCCCACTCGGCCCAGCCCAGGAGGCGGCCGCCGGGCAGCCGTTCGGCGCCCGTGCGGGCAGGAGGTGCGACCAAGGTGTCCATGCGCCCATCATCCCGCGCGCACCTCGGGGTGTTTCCACCGGTTTTCCGTGGCACGCCGGGTCGCCCGGCGGGTGAATCCGCAGGTCATCCTGCACACTGGGCTTGTGCTCATCGATCTGGCCCCGCCCTTCGAAGGGCGTCACTGTGAGACGACCACCGCCGGCGCGCTGCTGCGGCACGCCGGCGTGGAGCTGTCGGAGTCGATGCTGTTCGGGCTGGGTGAGGGGCTGAGCTTCATCTACTGGGACAGCGGCTCGCTGGACGTCCCGCTGATCGGCGGACGGGTCAAGCCGCACGCGCTCACCGAGAAGCTGGCCGCCGCGCTCGGGTGCACGCTGGACACGCAGGAGACCTCCTCCCCCATCACGGCCTGGTCGAACGTCCGCCGGCATCTCGACGAGGGCACCCCCGTCGGGATCCGGCTCGACTGCTTCCACCTCGACTACGTCAGGACGCCGTACCACTTCGGCGGCCACTACGTGGCGATGATCGGCTACGACGAGGGCCACGCCCACCTCGTGGACACCGCCCAGCACGGCACCCGCAACCGGGTCCCGCTCGACTCGCTCGAACGGGCCCGCGCGGCGACCGGGCCGATGACGGCGCACAACCTGTCGTACACGCTGGGGCCGTGCGCCGAGCCCGACCTGCCGCAGGCCGTCAGGACGGCCGTCCGGTCCACCGCCGCCGCCTTCCTCAACCCGGCGATGAGGAACGTCGGCTACCGGGGCATCGAGCAGGCCGCCGCGCTCATCCCCACCTGGCTGGAGCGCGGGCCGACCGCGCAGCTCACGCGTACGGCCAACCTCATGGAGCGGGGCGGCACGGGCGGCGCGTTCTTCCGCAACCTCTACACCGAGTTCCTGGCCGAGGCCCAGATGATCGCGCCTGGCAAGGCCCTGGAGACGGCCTGCCAGGCGTACATGGCGCTGGCGCCCAAGTGGAGCGAGGTGGCCGACCTGCTGGCCCAGGCCGGCGAGACCGGACGGCAGCAGCCGCTGGACCAGGCGGGGGCGCTGCTGTACGACCTGGCCGTGCGCGAGCGGCTGGCCATGGAGACGCTGTACGAGGCGGCGTAGCGGGAGCCGGGCCCAGCGGGGTCAGCGGGGGCGGCGGGGCGCCGACCGGGCCGCCGTCCTCGCGGCCGGACGCGATCACCAGCAGCGTGCCCCCTGGCCGGACGAACCCGGCCACGCTCTCGTGGCGCGGGCGTGCAGCTCCTCCGGGAGTGCCTGCACGGTCATGATCTCCACCACCAGCTCGAAGGCGTGCCGCCAGGCGGCGGGCGGGTCGAGCAGGTCGGCGGTGACATAGTCGACGGGGCTGTCCGGGAACCGCTCGCGGGCCAGGCGCACGGCCGACGCGCTCACGTCGAAGGCGACCGTCTCGTGACGGGCGGCCAGCCGCCTGACGTCGGCGTCGGGGTCGGGGTCGCGCTCGGTCATCGCATCTCCGGGGCAGTCATGCGGGCCGGTCATGCGTGGAAGGACTCCTTGGCCAGGCGGCCGAGGCGGGTCTCGTCGATCGTGTGGCCCAGGCCGGGCTGGGTGAGCGGGACGGCGATGACGCCCGCGTTCGCGCCCACCAGCGGCGTGACGATCTGGTTCTGCTTCGGCGGCTGGGTGACGTCGCACGGCAGCGTGCAGCCGGGCAGGCTCGCGACCGCCACCGTGGCCGCCCTGGCCAGGCCGGCCCCCTGGCCGCCCGCGCACTGGATGTCCCAGCCGGCGGCGGCGGCCCGGTCGTGCGCCCGCCGGGCCTCCGACAACGACGGGAAGGCGGTGGGGCGCAGCAGGAGCACCCTGGCGGCGCGCAGGGTCAGGTAGTCGTCCAGCTCGGCGGTCGAGCGCACCTCGACGGCGACCGAGGCGGCCACGTCGTCCTGGAGCGCGGCGTGCGCGTGCACGTCGCCGAGCGGGAAGGGCCGCTCGATGACCTCCAGGCCGTAGGAGTCGAGGGCGACGAGCTGGCCGCGGTCGGTGTAGGCGTTGCCGCCGTCGACGGCCAGGGTCAGGGCGGGGTAGGCGCGCCGCACCGCGCGGACGGGCTCGACGTCCCAGCCGGGCCTGATGTCGAGGGTGACGTGCCCGTAACCGGCGCAGACCTGCTGGTTGACGCGGGCGACCAGGCTCTCGACGGACGGGTCGGGCGCCAGGCGCACGGTGGCCATCACCGAGGTGCGGGTGCCGCCGATCGCGTGCGCGAGCGGCACGCCGCGCATCCTGGTCCACAGGTCCCAGCAGGCCATGTCGACGGCCGGATCGCCGCTCGGCACGGCGTCGGGGTGCTCCCAGTCGACGCCGATCAGCAGCGCGGCCAGCGACTCCTCCAGCCGCGACCAGGCCTTGGGCTCCGGCGAGACGGCCTCGCCCCAGCCGGTCATGCCGCCGTGGTCGGTGAGCTTGACGAGCAGGCTCTCCGACCTCGCGCCGTACGGCAGGACCAGCCGGAAGACCTCCAGCTCCCGCACTCGCGGCATGAACCCCCCTTAAGCCATGACGAGAGAGTCGTCGCGCCTGGTGAAGGCCATCCACGCCGATGCGTTTGGCAGCGTTCTCAGCACTATGACGTTCTCATCACTATGACGCGGTCCCTTCCATAGTGCCTGCCTTGGCGGACTGCACAAAACGGGGGGCCAGCACGACGGCCAGGACGGCGAGCACGACGGTGAATCCGAGCCCCACGGCGTAGTTCTCGCCCGTGGCGGTGAACAGGGCGCCGCTGACGGCGACGGCCACGACGGTGAACACCGACTCGCCGACGCCCACGGCCGCGCTGTTCTGCCCTTCCTCGCCCTCCTTGGACATCTCCAGCACCAGCACGGACACCGTGGGGTGCAGCGCGCCGATGCCGAGGCCGGAGACGGCCATGGCGACGTAGGCGATCGCGATGGGCAGGGAGTCGACGAGCACGAGCGACACCAGCGCGATGCCGACGGCGATCATCGCCGCGCCGCCGCGGATGGCGGCCATGTGGCTGATCGCGCCGCGGCCCTTGATCCAGGAGCCGGTGGACCAGCCGAGCGCCCCCACCGTGAGGACGACGCCCGCGCCGGTGGCGGTCAGGCCGCGCTCCTTCATCAGCATGAGCGGGATGAGCACCTCGGCGGCCATGAGCGAGCCGTAGGCCAGGCCGCGCAGCACGGGGGCGGTCGGCAGGCCGCGGGCGGCGCGCAGCGAGCCGGGCAGCAGCAGCCTGGGCAGGGCCACGGCCAGCAGGACGACGCCGGCCACGAGCAGCGGCAGGCCGTCCAGCTTCGCGGCGCTGCCGTACTGGATGAGGGCGGCGGCGACGGCGGTCAGCGTGGCCCAGACGAGCTTGCGGCCGATGCCGGGAGCCGGTTCGGCCGAGCCGCGCTCGGCCGAGCGGCCCGCGGTGCCGCGCCACAGCAGCAGCGCCGCCGGGATGACCAGCGCCGAGACGCCGAGGAAGATCCAACGCCAGCTCACGTTCTCCACGACGAACCCGGCGATGGCCGGGCCGATCATGGAGGGCACCACCCAGGCGGCCGAGAACAACGCGAACACCTTGGGATGCATGGCCCCCGGGAAGACCCGGGCGACCAGCACGTACAGGGACACCTGGATCAGTCCGGCGCCGAGCCCCTGGATGAACCGCCCGGCGACCAGCACCTCCATCGTGGGCGCGAACCCGGCGACCAGCAGCCCGGCCACGAAGGCGACCACGCCGACGGCGATCGGCTGCACCGGCCCCCGCACGTCGCTCCACCTGCCGCCGAGCACGGTCGCGATCACGCTGGCCGCGAGGGTGGCGCTGAAGGCCAGGTTGTACAGGGGCATGCCGTCCAGGTCGCGGGCCACGATCGGCATCGCGGTCGCCACCGCCATCGCCTCGAAGGCCACCAGCATGACGAGCGCGACCAGGCCGACGCTGAGCGCCCGGTACTGCGCGGACAACACCCCGGCGGGGGCCGGGGCGACGTCCTCGATCGGATCAACAGTCGTAGTCATGACGGTAAAGCTACGAGGAAGCCCGGCCCGGCACATCGGGCGCGGGGCCTAGGCAATTGGGCCTAAGGCATGCGCGACTCGATGCCGTCGAGCAGCAGTTCCAGGCCGTAGCGGAACCGTTCCTCGCCGTCGGCGGCGACCAGGTCGTCGATGTGCTCGACCAGGTAAGGGAACCGGTCCGCCGGCAGGGCGCGGTAGTAGTCGGCGATCTGGCCGGTGAAGGAGGCGAAGTACTCCTCCGGCGAGGACACGCCCGCGGCGCGCATGCGGCTGATGTGCACCGAGCCCTCGTAGGCGTCGCCGATGAGGTAGAGGGACAGGCGGTCGAGGCACAGGGCGGCCTCGCGCGGCGGCATGCCGGCCTCCAGCAGCAGCCCGTAGACGAACTCGCCGGCGCGCAGGGAGTTGCCGCCCGTGGGGATGTTCGCCAGGGCCGCCCTGGCGACGTCGGCGTGCCTGTTCAGCACTCGGTAGACCTCCAGCGCGTACGACCTGAGCTGGTCCTTCCACTGGCCGGCGTCGGGCTCGGGCAGCCGGATCTCGCCGAGCACCCGGTCGTAGACCAGTTCGAGCAGCTCCTCCTTGTTGGCCACGTGCGCGTACAGCGAGGCGGGGCCGGTGTCGAGCTCCTGGGCGACGCGTCTCATGCTGAGCGCGTCGAGCCCTTCGGCGTCGAGGACGCGCAGCCCGGTCTCGACGATGAGGTCCTGGCTGAGCTGCCGCCTGATCTGCGGTTGCTTGCGGGACTTGCGCCACGGCGGCACCGGCACGACTTCTTCCTTGCTCCCCATGGCGAACACTGTACTTGACACGAACGCTGTTCGCCACTAAAACGGTGTTCGTAAACGAACAGTGTTCGTCCATAAGAACAGCGTTCTGAAGGAGTTCCTTGTGACAATGACCAATGCGGGGCAGGCCACGGAGGCCGTCGCGCCCTACCGGTGGCGCTGGGCCGCCCTCTTCGTGATCCTGGCCGCCGAGGTGATGGACCTGCTCGACGCGCTGATCACCACGATCGCCGCTCCCACCATCCGCGCCGACCTGGGCGGCAGCGACAGCCTCGTGCAGTGGCTCGGCGCCGGCTACACGCTGGCCATGGCCGTCGGCCTGGTCACCGGCGGGCGGCTCGGCGACCTGTTCGGCCGCAAGCGCATGTTCCTCATCGGCGCCTTCGGCTTCACCGCCGCCTCGCTGCTGTGCGGAGTGGCGGGCAGCCCCGAGATGCTCATCGCCAGCCGCGTGCTGCAGGGCCTGTTCGGCGCCGTGATGTTGCCGCAGGGGCTGGGGCTGATCAAGGAGATGTTCCCGCCGCAGGAGATCGGCAAGGCGTTCGGCATGTTCGGGCCCGTCATGACGATCTCGTCGGTCGGCGGCCCCGTGCTGGCCGGCTGGCTGGTCGACGCCGACTTCTTCGGCACCGGCTGGCGCATGATCTTCCTGATCAACCTGCCGATCGGCCTGGCCGCCGCGGTGGCCGGCATCCGCTACCTACCCGAGTTCCGGCTCTCCAACGCCACCAGGCTCGACCTGGTCGGCGTCGGCCTGGTCTCGGCCGCCGGGTTCCTGCTGATCTACCCGCTGATCCAGGGCCGCGAGCTCGACTGGCCCGCCTGGACGTTCGTCTCGATGGCCGCCTCGCTGGTCGTCTTCGCCCTGTTCGGCAGGTACGAGTCGCGCCGCGCCGCGTCCGGCAAGGACCCGCTGGTCACGCCCAGCCTGTTCCGCAAGCGGGCCTTCTCCGGCGGCCTGGTGGCCGGTCTGGCGTTCTTCTCCGGCATGATCGGCCTCAGCCTGGTCTTCAGCATCTACATGCAGGCCGGCCTGCACTTCAGCCCGCTCAAGGCGGGCCTGGCCAGCCTTCCCCAGGCGGTCGGCGGCGTGCTCGGCTTCGGCCTGGCCATGTCCGGGCTCCAGGAGAAGCTGGGCCGCGGGCTGCTGCAGATCGGCGTGGTCGTCATGGCCGCCGGCGCGGCCGTGCTCGGGGTGACCATCCACCTGGCCGGCACCGACGTCGGCGTCTGGCAGCTCGCTCCCGGGCTGGCGCTGGTCGGCATCGGCATGGGCCTGACCATGGCGCCGTTCTTCGACATCGTGCTGGCCGGCGTCGAGCCGCACGAGTCGGGGTCGGCCTCGGGCACGATGACCGCCGTCCAGCAGCTCGGCGGCGCGCTCGGCACCGCCGTGCTCGGCACGCTCTTCTTCAACCTGCTCAGGCACGAGTGGAGCTTCGGCTCGGCGATGCAGGTGACCGTCTGGGTCGAGATCGGGCTGCTGGCCGTGACCTTCGCCCTGTCGTTCCTGATGCCGCGCAAGGCCCGTCCCGAACAGGCCGGCCACTGAGCGCTGACCCGGCCGCGGCTCCCCTGCCGGGGGTGGAGCCGCGGCCGTTCGCGTGCCCCGGCTATGTGCTGACGTGGCGTTCGGCCCAGCGCGCGATGTCGCGGCGTTCGATGGCGGCGGCCATCAGGTCGGGGAAGGCGTCGGGGGTGCAGGCGAACGCGGGCACGCCCATCGCGGCCAGCGCGGCGGCGTTGTCGTGGTCGTAGAAGGGCGCGCCCTCGTCGGAGAGCGCGAGCAGCACGATCACCTGCACGCCGGCCTGGGTCATCGCCGCCACCCGGCGCAGCATCTCCTCGCGCACGCCGCCCTCGTACAGGTCGCTGACCAGGACGAAGACGGAGTCGGCCGGGCGGGTGAGGAGCCCCTGGCAGTAGGCGATCGCCCGGTTGATGTCGGTGCCGCCGCCGAGCTGGGTGCCGAACAGCAGCTCGACCGGGTCGTGCAACTGCTCGGTCAGGTCGACCACCGCCGTGTCGAACACGACCAGCGACGTCTTCAGCGACCGCATCGAGGCCAGGACCGCCCCGAACACGCTCGAATACACCACCGAGGCCGCCATCGACCCGCTCTGGTCGATGCAGAGCACCACCTCGCGCTGCACCGACCGCTGCCGGCGCGCGTAGCCGACGAGCCGCGACGGGACGACCGTGTTCCGGTCGGGCAGGTAGTTCTTGAGGTTCGCCCGGATCGTCCGGTCCCAGTCGATGTCGGCCACCCGCCTGGGCCGGTGGGTGCGCGCCGAACGGTCGAGCGCGCCCGTCACCGCCGCCCGGGTGCGGTCGGCCAGCCGGCGTTCGAGCTCTTCGACGACCTTGCGCACCACCGCCCTGGCCGACTCGCGGGCCTGCGCGGGCATCACCCGGTTGAGCGCCAGCAGCGTGCCGACCAGGTGCACGTCGGGCTCCACGGCCTCCAGCATCTCCGGTTCGAGCAGCAGCCTGGTGAGGTTCAGCCGCTCGATCGCGTCCTTCTGCATGACCTGGACGACCGTGGAGGGGAAGTACGTGCGGATGTCGCCCAGCCAGCGGGCCACCCGCGGCGCGGACGCCCCGAGGCCGCCCTCGCGCCGGCTCTGCCCCTCGCGGCCGTCGTGGTCGTAGACGGCGGCCAGGGCCGCGTCCATCTGCGCGTCGGCACCCTGCAGGGCGCAGCCGGTGCCGTCGGCGTCGCCGCCCCCGAGCACCAGCCGCCACCTGCGCATGCGCTCAGCCACGGTCTCTCCCGATGATCGCCAGCACGGTCGCCACGGCTCCCGCCGCGCGCCGCTCGTCGATGTGCGGCTCGCCGGTGCTCCCGGTGCCGCCGGTGCCGCTCGCGCGGCCCGCGGCGCTCACCCGCTCGCCGACGGCCCGCCGCTCCGGCACGGCGAAGCCGCCGAACGTGCGGCGCAGCAGCGGCAGCACGTCGGTGAACTGGTCGGCGGGCAGTGCGGTCAGCCAGGCGTCGACCAGGCCCAGCAGGCGCGGGTCGTGCACCAGGAGCAGGCCGCCGCCGGACAGGAACCCCTCGACCCAGGCCGCCGCCCTGACCGGGGTCTGCCCCCGGGACATGGCCCTGGACATGCGGTCGCCCGCGTCGGCCAGCTCGCCGCAGTCGAGCAGGAGGCGGGTGAGCCGGCCCTCGATGAGCCCGTGCAGGTCCTGCCGGTCGGCGATGCCGCGCAACGTGCCCAGCCACCGGGCCCGCGGCGACCCACCCGCCCCGCCCTCATCGGCCGCCTCCCCCGAGTCGTCCCCGTCGTCGGCGTCGGCCTTCGCGGCGGGCCCGTCGTCGGCGTCGGCCTCCGGTTCGGGGGCTGTGGGGGGCGGCGGGCCGGTGGGCGGTTCGGCGAGCAGGGCGACGGCGGCGTGCACGGCGTCGACGTGTTTGAGCAGCCCGGCCGCCGCGTCGTCGTCGAGCGCGGTGACCGCGACCGGCAGCCCGACGCAGATCCGGTCGAGCATCGAGCGCACGATCACCGCCAGCCCCTCGGCCGAGGTGCCGCGCACGTCGCCGTACCGGTGGGCGCGGACCATCGCGGGCAGCGCCGCCATCAGCTGGGTGACGTCGGTGTCCAGCGCCGCCTTGGCCGACAGCGCGGCGAGCACGCCGGGCAGCGCCTGCGGCAGGTCGGCCAGCAGGCACTGCTCCACCAGCGCGGTCAGGTCGGCGAGCGCCGCCGAGGCGGCCCCGGCCAGGTCGCGGGCGCGCCGCGCGGCCGCGGCGGCGACGGTGGTGCCGAGGGCGGCGTGCTCGATGAGGGCGAGGTCGTGCTCGGGCCGCCACTGCAACGTCCAGGACTCGCGGAAGGTGCCCTTGCCGCGCGCCTGCCCCGGCGTGCCCCAGCCCACCTCCAGCAGCCGCAGCCGGTGCAGCAGGTGGCTGCGCTCCAGGTCGAGCGGCTTGCGCAGGTCGAGGTCGAGCTCCCGGTCGAGGGCCTCGGGCCGCAGCTTCAGCCGCCGCCGCTGCTCGCGCAGGTCGCGCTGGAGCGGGACCATCGGGGTGCCGTCGGTGACGTGGCCCAGCCGGTCGGCGACGACCATCCGCCGCTGGATCAGCTCGACGGCCAGGTCGTCGCCTTCGCACAGCACCGCCCTGGCCGCCTCGGTCACCTCGCCCAGCCCGGCCAGCGGCCGGCCGCGCAGCCCGGCCAGGGTGGCGGCCAGGCGGACGGACTCGATGACGTGCGCGGAGGAGACCGGCAGCCCCTCCTCGCGCAGCACGGCGGCGGCCTCGGTGAGCCAGCGCTCGACCGGCCGGTCGGGGGCGGTGAACAGGTGGTGGTACCAGCCCGGCGAGGTGATGCCCGCGCCGTAGCCGCTCCAGGAGGCCAGCCGCCCGTACGTCCAGGGCACCCACGTCAGCTCGGCCTTCACCTTCGGCAGACCGCGCAGCAGCGCGTTGTCGGCCGCGGCCGGGGGCAGCGGCCCGGCGAGCGCGGGCACGTGCCAGGCGCCGCAGACCACCGCGATCGTGCCGAACCCCTCCTTGATCGCGGCCCGCAGCACCTTGCGCATGTACGCCTCGCGCCTGGCCTCCCGGCCGGCCGGGACATGGCCCTCGCGCACGGCGGCCATGGCCTCGGCGATCACCTCGAAGGGGGTGTCGCCGCGGTGCTCGACGACGTCCTCCCACCAGCGTTCTGGGTCGTCGTGCCCGGCCGCGGCGGCCAGCGCGCCGATCGGGTCGGTACGCAGCCCCTCCCCGGTCCCCTCGCCGGTCTCCTCGCCGGCCTCCTCGTCGTCGGCCAGGGAGTGGGCGGCGGGCAGGTCGCAGAAGCGCACCGGGACGCCGGCCGCGACGCCGTACAGGATCGCCTGCCATTCGGGCGAGAACCGCGCGAACGGCCAGAACGTGGCCCTGGCCGGAGCGCCGGGCACGTGCGCGAGCAGCGCGACCGGCGGCTCCAGGTCGGGGGCGAGCGCCACCAGCGCGTCGGCCTCCGGCGGCCCCTCGACGAGGATCGCGTCGGGGCGCAGGCGGTCGAGCTCGCGCCGCAGCGCGCGGGCCGAGCCGGGGCCGTGGTGGCGCACGCCCAGCACGCGGACGGCGCTCATGACACCTCGCGGCAGGCGCGGTAGAAGTCGCGCCAGTCGGGACGCTCGCGCACCACGGTCTCCAGGTACTCGCGCCACACCACCCGGTCGGAGACCGGCTCCTGCACCACCGCGCCCACGATCCCGGCCGCGACGTCGGCGGGCCGCAGCACGCCGTCGCCGAAGTGGGCGGCCAGCGCGATGCCGCTGGTGAGCACCGAGATCGCCTCGGCCGTGGACAGGGGGCCGCTCGGCGACTTGACCTTGGTGCGGCCGTCCTCGGTGACGCCGGCGCGCAGCTCGCGGAAGACGGTCACCACGCGCCTGATCTCGGCCAGGCCGGTGGAGGTCTCCGGCAGCTCCAGCGAGCGGCCGAGCTGGGTGACGCGGCGGGCGACGATGTGCACCTCCTCCTCGGCGCTGGCGGGGACGGGCAGCACGACGGTGTTGAACCGGCGGCGCAGGGCGCTGGACAGCTCGTTGACGCCCCGGTCGCGGTCGTTGGCGGTGGCGATGACGTTGAAGCCGCGCTCGGCCTGGACCTCGCGGTTGAGCTCGGGGATCGGCAGCGTCTTCTCCGACAGGACGGTGATCAGCGCGTCCTGGACGTCGGAGGGCATGCGGGTCAGCTCCTCGACGCGGGCGACCCGCCCCTCGGCCATGGCCCGCATGACCGGCGAGGGGGTCAGCGCCTCGAACGAGGGGCCCTCGGCCAGCAGCCTGGCGTAGTTCCAGCCGTACCGGACGGCCTCCTCGGCGGTGCCCGCGGTGCCCTGGACGAGCAGCGTCGAGTCGCCGCTGACGGCGGCGGCCAGGTGCTCCGACAGCCACGTCTTGGCCGTGCCGGGCACGCCGAGCAGCAGCAGCGCGCGGTCGGTCGCGAGCGTGGCCACGGCGACCTCGACGATGCGGCGGGCGCCGACGTACTTGGGGGTGACGCGGTCGTCGTCGCCCAGGATGTAGCGGGTCACCGCCCACGGCGACAGCTTCCAGCCGGGGGGCCGGGGGCGGTCGTCGTCCTTGGCCAGGTAGGCCAGTTCCTCGGCGTACTGGTCTTCGGCGTGGGGACGCAGGACGGTCATGCGAGCTCCTTGTACATGTCGGCACGGAAACGCAGGAGGGCGGCGACCTGCTGGATCGGCGCCACCGGCGAGTAGCTCTCGGCCAGCGGGAACAGCGCGGGGTCGATGTGCTCGCCCGCCAGCTTGACCAGCTCGCCGAGGTTCCACGGCTGGACGGCCGCCACCTTGACGATCTTGTGCAGGACGGCCGTGGCCAGGCCCTCCCGCCAATGGGACGAGACGCCGCCGAGCACCATGATCAACTGGCTGTCGAGGTCGTGCTTCTTGACGAAGCCCGCGGCGAGCTCCTGCTGCTCGGCGGGCGGGAGCGCTTCGAGCAGGTCGGCGATCGGGTCCCAGCCGAACATCGCGCGGGCCCACTCTGGGTCCTTCTGCAGCACCGCGGCCCGGACCCAGGCGGCCTTCACCTCGGCGTCCCAGTCGGGGATGCGCATCTTCAGCAGCGCGGACGGCGGCCGGCCCCAGAAGCCCAGCGGCGCGCGGGCCAGGATCTGCTGCAGCCACCAGGCCCGCTCGCCGATGCCGCGCGGCGGCTTGGGACGCACGCCGTCGCGCTCCATCGCCCGGTCGCACTCCAGGGGCGCCTCGACGGCGATGGCCGAGCCGGTGATCGACACGCACGCCCGCGCCCGCTCGGCCATGCGCCTGGACAGGCGGGAGCCGGGCAGCCGGGTCAGCAGGTTGGCGGCGGCCTGGCGGACCTCCCGGCGCCGGTCGTCGAGCGCGGCCTCCAGGAACGGCTCGTCGCCCATGGCGAGCCCGTCGGCCAGCAGCTCGACGAACTCGGCCCGGTCGTCGGGCGTCTCCCGCTCCCAGGTGCTCTCCAGCAGCTCCCTGGCCGCGGCGGGGTCGGCGGCGCGCAGGGCGCGCAGGTGGGCGCGGCGGTCGGCGGGGCCGCCGAGCTCCCAGGTCTCGCCGGTCGGCTCCTCCAGCAGGTAGCCCCACGCCGGGTTGAGGCCGGCCAGCCAGCGGCCGCGCTGCCCGGCCAGGACACCCAGATGGGCGCGGATCGAGCGGTCGCGCCGGCCCCGTTCGAGCAGGTCGGGCAGCACGTCGGAGGGCACCCTGCGGCCGGTCGCGGCGGCCGCGGCCAGCCATTCGGGCAGCAGGCGGTCGTAGTCGCCGCCCATGATCCGGACCAGCCGCTCGGCCGCGCCCCTGCCCACCGCGGGCAGCTCCTCGGCGGGGGCGGGGGGCGGCGGCGCGGCCTCGACCGGGCCGCGGCCCGCGCGCCGCCGGGCCGTCTCGACGGCGGCGGCGGCCAGCAGGTCTCCCCGGTACGGCCGGCGGCCGGTGCCCACCAGGGCCGTGGAGGCCAGGTCGTCCCAGGTCACAGGAGCACCGCCGTTCCGTCGTCGTCGTAGGTGGTCAGCGGGCGCAGGCCCTGGGGGGTCCATTCGGCTGCCAGCGTGACGGGACGGCCGCCCGAGACGGCGATCAGCCGCCAGGGGTCGCGGGCCCGGGGGTGCAGCGGCAGCCCGCCGACCGCCGTGCGGCCGGGGACGACGCCGGCCAGCACGAGCGGCCAGGACTCGGTCCAGGGGTCGTCGGCCAGCACCCGCGCCACCTCCTCCAGCGCCTCGCCGGCCGGCACCCCGGCCGGCGGAGCGCTGCCGCCGGGAAGGGGGTCGGCGGGGTGGCGGGCGGCGACGAGGGCGCGGAGGGGGGCGGCGCCCGGGTAGAAGGCGAGGTCGGCGTCGACCGTGGTGCCCGTGACCAGCGAGGCGTCGAGGGCCTGGCCGGGCGGGGCGAAGGAGAGGATGAGCGCCGCCCGGCCGGTGGCGCGGCCCTTGAGCCAGACGCGGCGGGCGGTCAGCCGGTCGTGCTCGTCGTCGCGGCGGCCGAGCACGTGCCAGTGGTCGCGCACCGCCGGCCCGGCCAGCACCTCTTCCCTGGTGACCGGGAACCCGGTGCGGATGCGGACGGTCTCGGCCAGGGGGCCGGGCAGCTCGGCGCGGCGGCGGTGGGCGACGGCGAGCAGGTTGATCAGCGCGTACTCCTCCAGGAGCCGGCCGGGCCAGTCGTCCTCCGCCCGCACCTGGGTCAGCCGGGACACCAGGCCCGCGACGCCGGGGGCCTGGGCGTCGATGAGGCGCTTGGCCAGGCCGTCCCAGTCGTGCTCGGCGGCGGACGCGAGGCCCTGGCGGATCTGGTCGGCCAGCCAGCGCTCCAGCTCCGCCAGCCCGGCCCCCACCCGCGCCTGCCGCACCGACTCCGCCTTCCCCGCCCCGGCGCCGCCGGTCCCAGCCCCGGTCGCGCCCCCGGCCGCGGTCCCGGCCTCAGCCGCGGTTCCGGTCCCGGTCGTGGCGGCGGCGTCGCGAGCGGACTCGGCGCGGGCCGCGGACCTGGCGGCGCGCTCGGCGCGGCCGTCGAGCCACTCGGTGACCCACTGCGGCGCGGCCTCCGCGGCGGGCACGCCGTCGGCCGACCACAGCAGCAGCAGGCCCAGCGCGTGTTTGCAGGGGAACTTGCGGCTGGGGCAGCTGCACCGGTAGGCGGGCTCGGTCAGGTCGACGCACGCCAGGTAGGGCTTGGACCCGCTGCCCGCGCACTCGCCGTAGAGGACGCTGCCCGTCGTGCCGCGCGAGGACCACTTGCCCGCCGCGGCCACCCCCTGAGCCGCCTTCCTGGACGACGCGTCGGGGGCGAGGGCGAGCACCTGATCAAGGCTCCACCGTTCGATCACCTGCCGCAGACTAGCCAGGCCGACCGACAGTTCGCGCGGCGGGCGGCCCGTCCGCCGGACGCGGCCCCCGCGCGCCCCCGGCCCTCGTAAGATCGGCTCTGTGGAGCTGAGGATCTATCCCGACGGCGCGCCCACCGAGGTCGCCGACGAGGCCGCCGCCCTGGCGCTGGCCGCCGCGCTCGACGGCCAGGCCGTCCTCGACGGCACCCGTTTCCTGCGGCGCGACGTCACCGGCGCGCCCGTCGCCTTCGACGAGCGGCCGCCCGTGGCCGCCGCGCTCGACCTGCTCCCCCATCCGGAGGGCGGCTGGTACCGCGAGACCTGGCGCTCGCCCGTCACGGTCCGGCCCGACGGCTACCCGGGGCCGCGCGCGAGCGCCACCGGCATCTACTTCCTGCTCCAGCCGGGCGAGGAGTCCGTCCCGCACGTCGTCAGGTCGGACGAGGTGTGGTTGTGGCACCGGGGCGGGCCGCTGACCCTGACCGTGGGAGACCGCGACGTCGTCCTGGGCCCGCTGGTGGAGCGGGGGCAGGTGCCGCAGGCGGTCGTGCCCGGCGGCGTGTGGCAGTCCGCGCGCCCGGCCGGGGACGAGGCGGTGCTGGTGAGCTGCGTCGTGTCGCCGGGGTTCGACTTCGCCGATTTCACCGCGTGATCGTAAAGATCGTCTTATATAGAAGGCATGCCGGGCATCGAGGCGGCCCTGACCGCCGCTGGGAAGAGCGTCGCGGAGCGCGCCATGCGCGAATGGCTGGCCGTCCGGGCCGCGCGCAAAGACCGGACGAGTGAGCTGAAGGACCTGGTCCAGAGCGGCTTTCGCGACCGGCTGGCGCCCCGGAAGATCGACAACCAGCTCCAGGGCATCGCGCTGGCCGTCGAGGGCCGGCTGTCGCGCCTCATCGAGCAGGAGTTCCGCGGGCTGGACGAGTCCGCGCGGGCCGCCGTCCTGCTGGAGACCGTGGCCGCGCTGCGCGCCGCCGACCTGTCGGACGAGGCGCTGTTCGAGTCCGACGCCGACCCGGCCAGGCTCGCCGAGCGCATCCTGGCCGCCCTCCCGGAACCGCGCCTCGGGGAGGCCGAGGACCGCCTGTACGCCGTCCTGCTCGCCGAGTCCGTCGACTGCCTGGTCGGCCTGATGCGGCAGCTCCCCCAGTACGTGCCGCGCGCCGCCACCGAGACGCTGGGCAGGCTCAGCGGCCTGGCCGAGGGCGTGGAGCGGCTGCTCGCCAGGCTGCCGCAGCGCACGCTGGAGGCCCCGGAGGGCACCCAGGACGACGCCGCCTTCGAACGCCTCTATCTCGCCTTCGCCAGCCGCACCCTCGACGAGGTCGAGCTGTTCGGCGTCCGGGTGGAGACCTACCGCCCGCGCACGTCGCTGAGCACGGCCTACATCAGCCTCAACGTCTCCTCCGGCGAGCGCGCGCCGCGCGCGCCGGAGCGGCTGTCGATCGCCGCGCTCACCGGCGGGCATCCCGCCGAGCGCGGCACCGAGCGCATCGAGTCGGCGCTCGGCCGCGCCCGGCTCACGCTGCTGCGCGGCGACGCGGGGTCGGGCAAGAGCACGTTGCTGCGCTGGCTCGCGGTGACCGCCGCGCGCGGCGGCTTCTCCGGCGACCTGGCCGCCTGGAACGGCTGCGTGCCGTTGATGATCAAGCTGAGGAGCCATTCGTCGGGACGGCTGCCCGCGCCCGCCGCCTTCCTCGACGACGTCGCGCGGGAGGTCGCCGGCCGCATGCCGCGCGGCTGGGTGGAGCGCGTGCTGGACTCCGGCCGCGGCCTGCTGCTGGTCGACGGGGTGGACGAGCTGCTCGTCCGGCACCGGCCGGCCGTGCGGGAGTGGCTGTCGCGGCTGCTGGCGGCGTATCCGGGGCTGCGGGTCGTGGTGACCTCACGCCCGACCGCCGCCGACGCCCGCTGGCTGGCCGACGAGGGGTTCGCGGCGTCCACGCTGGAGCCCATGACGCCCGACGACCAGCGTGAGCTGATCCGCCAGTGGCACGTCGCGATGCGCGACTGCCCGAGCCTGCCGTGCGAGCCCGGCGAGCTGGAGGGCTACGAGGTCGCCCTGCTGGCCCGCATGGAGTCCAACCCGCATCTCGGCGTGGTCGCCTCGACCCCGCTGCTGGCCGCCATGCTGTGCGCGCTCAACCTCGACCGCCGCACCCAGCTCCCGCGCAGCCGGATGGGCTTCTACGACGCCGTGCTCAGCCTGCTGCTGGAACGCCGCGACGCCGAACGGCGGATCGACGACGACGTGTCCCTCGACCCCGGCCAGAAGGTGTGGATCCTGCGCGACCTGGCCTGGCGGCTGGTGTCGATGGGCCGTTCGGAGCTGTCGAAGGCGACCGCGCTGCGCCGGGTCGAGCAGAAGCTCGCCTCGATGACCCGCGTCTCGCACACCGCCTCCGACGTGCTGGAACACCTGCTGCGCAGGAGCGGCGTGCTGCGCGAGCCGGTGCCCGGCCGGATCGACTTCGCGCACCGGACCGTGCAGGAGTACCTGGCCGCCGGGCAGCTCGTGGAGGACGAGGACGTCGAGGCCGCGGTCGAACGGGCCCACCTGGACCAGTGGCGCGAGGTCGTGGTGATGGCCGCCGGGCACGCGAACGGCCGGCTGCGCGGTGAGCTGCTGGGCGGCCTGCTGGACCGGGCCGACCAGGGCGGCAAGCACGCCCGCCGGCTGCGGCTGCTGGTGGCCGCGTGCCTGGAGACCGTCCAGGAGATCCCGGCGGGGCTGCGTGACCGGGTGGAGGCGTGCCTGGCGCAGGTGATCCCGCCGCGTACGGAGGAGGAGGCGACCCTGCTGGCGGCGGCGGGCGAGGAGATCCTGCGCCGCCTGCCCCTCGACCTGTCGGGCCTGCCGGAGCGGCGGGCGGCGCTGACGGTCCGCGCCACGTACCTGACCAACGGCCCGGAGGCCCTGGACCGCCTGGCCGGTTACGCCTCCGACCAGCGCTACGGCGTGCAGGACCAGCTTCGCCAGGGTTGGCAGTACTTCGACGCCGACGTCTACGCCCGCCGCGTCCTGGCCGACATGGAGGAGATCACCTTCTTCGGCACCCGCCATCTCCGCGCCGCCGCCCGCCTGAAGGCGGCCAACGTGACCGTCACCGTGACCGACCCCCTCACCGACCTGCGATTCCTCCGCGCCATGCCGCATGTGCGGGTGTTGAGCGTGCAGGACGCCCCGCTCAGCTCCCTGGACGGCGTCGAGCTGCTGCCCCACCTGCGAACCGTGCAGTTGCGCTGGCTCACCGCGCCCGCGCTCGACCTCGGCGCCATGGAGCGGCTGCCGGCGCTCGACGACCTGTGGCTCCAGGGAGTCCCGTTCGATCCGGGCATCCTCGACCGCCTGCCTCGCCTGCGCGAACTCGGCATCGACCTGCCGGACGACAGTGAGGACTCCTGGCAGGAGCCGCTGTCCCGGCAGAGCGAGCTGGAGTTCCTGTACCTCATGGGAGACCGCCTGCCGGTTCCCGGGACGCTGTTCGCCGGGATGCGGCGGCTCAAGACGCTGTGGCTGGACGGCGTCGCCGGGGCGGCCGCCTGCCTCGACGTCGCCGCCCGGTCCTGTCCCTCCGTCGCCGACCTGTACCTCAACGACCTCGAAGACATCGACCTCGCGGCACTCGACCGCTTCCCCCTGACCAGCCTCCACCTGCGCGGCCTCGGCGCCCTGACGGATCTCGCCCCGCTGCGCGGCCAGGACCGGCTCAGCGGGCTGACGCTGGCCGGCTGCCCCGGCGTGACCGACCTGTCGCCCCTGGCCGCCCTCCCCCGGCTGCGCACCCTGAGCCTGATCAACATGGGGCACGACCTCGACGTGAGCCCGCTGGCCGGAATGCCGGGGCTCACCGTCCGGCTCGGGCGCGCGCAGCGGGTCGTCGGCGGGACCGGGATGCGGATCAAGAAGATGTGACGTCCCGGCAGGGGTGGGCGGCGCCTTTTACAACCCGGAATTTCGTGCTAAACGTGGCAATATCCCGTTCGGAGTTCCCATCAACCGGCCATGTCCGGCCTGGCGCGCTGCCCTGATGACCGTCCAGGCCGTCGTCACAGAAGTCGTCACAGAACTTGCACGGCGTGTACACGTTCACCCCCCCGGGACGCCCGGCGTCCGCCCGTGCGCGGTCGCCGCCTCCCGCTGGACGAGAAGGGGAACCACCATGACCCTGCCCCTCGCCGCGACCCCCGCCGTCGACTCCGCCCCCGCCCGCCGCCGCGGACTCGTGCTCCTGCTCAGCGCCCTGGCGGGATTCCTGCTGACCGTGGTGTGGTCGGCCGAGTTCGTGGACCAGACGATCGGCTCGACGGTCGCCGACACGATGCTCGGCCGCGACGCCGACGCCACCCCCATCGCCGGGACGCTCTCCGGCATCGTGTTCGCCTTCGCCTCCGGCCTGGCGGGCTCGTTCACCGCCTGCAACATCGCCGCGCTCGGCGCGGTCGCGCCCCTGGTCGGGGCCAGGCCCTCGGTCGGCGCCCGGATCCGCGGCACGCTGCGCCCGCTCGGCTGGCTGGCGGCCGGCGCGCTGGCCGTCTCCGGCGCGTACGGCGTCGTGGTGGGGATCGTGGGCACCGCCATGCCGCAGTTCGCCACGGCCGGGCCCGCGCCGGGCACCCTGTCCCCCGGCCTGATCCAGGCGATGGTCACGTTCGGCCTGATCGGGCTGGCCTTCCTCTACCTGGGCCTGGCCGCGCTCGGCTACCTGCCCGACCCGCTGGCCCGCCACCCGAGGGCCCGCATGGCCGTCATGGGCGCGCTGATCGGCGGCTTCCTGATCGGCCGCCCGTTCCCGCTGTTCCGCCAGCTCTTCAGGGACGCCGCCGAGAGCCACAACCCCCTGTACGGCGCGCTGGCGTTCATGCTGCAGTCGGCCGGCAACATCGTCGTCATGTCGGTCCTGTTCGTGCTGCTCGCCCTGGCCACCGGGGGCCGCGCGCACCGCTGGCTGACCGCCACCCCGACCCGCCTGGCCCTCATCACCGGCGCGGCGCTCGTCGTGGCCGGCGTCTTCACCCTTCTGTACTGGGACGTCCGCATCCTGGCCCGCCGCGACCTCATCTGGTACCCGACGGCGCCCTGGAGCTGACCGGCGCGGCGGCTGCCCGCGGGCGGGCTACCGGCCGCTTCTGCGGGAAGGAGGAAGGGTGACCGTGGGAGGTGCGCGATGAGGGCCGTCATGAACGCCGCGATGTTGCGGATCCGCAGGCACCGGCCGGACCGCAACCCGTTGCGCCGCCGCTCCGACCGGCTGGAGAGCGCCGGGCTGGCGGTGGCGGTGCTCCTCGTCCTGCTGAGCCTCTGGCCGGCCGTGCTGGCCGGCCGGATCACCTACGAGGGCGGCCTGCGCGAGGCCCGCGTGGGCCCCGGCTTCCGTCAGCAGGTGACCGCGACGACGCTGCGGGAGCCGCGGCCCGTGCGGCCGTCGTTCGGCGAGGCGGCGACCAGCATGGTCCCGGCGAGCTGGACCACCCCGGCGGGGGTGGCCAGGACCGGGCAGGTCCAGGTCCCGGCCGGCACGCGGGCGGGCCAGGCCGTCCCCCTGTGGATCGACCGTGAGGGCGACCCCACGACGCCGCCGCCGAGCCGCACGGACGTCGTCCTGCGCGGCGTGGGCATGGCGGCGTTCGTCCAGGTGCTGGCCTTCCTGCTGGTGCTGGGGGCCGTCGCGGCGCTGCGCCGGCTGCTGGACCGGCGCAGGTACGCCGACTGGGACGCGGCCTGGATCCGGGCCAACGACCGGTGGCGCCGCCCGCGCCGCCCGTAGCCGGGCTGCCCGGTTTACCGCCGTGTGTCCGGGCAGCCGTACGCGGGAGGAGGCGAGCCATGGAAGCCAAGGAGTGGACGGTCCGGATCAGTCTGGCCGAGGACGGCGACGACACCTCGGCGCGGGCGGTCCTGACCATCCCGGACGGCACGCGGGTCGAGGGCGCCGGCCACGCCCGCCGCAACCCCGCCGACCCGTCCATGCCCGAGGTCGGGGACGAGCTGGCCGTCGCGCGGGCGCTGGCCGACCTGGCCGGCCGGCTGTCCAGCGACGCCCGGCACGAGCTCGGCGACGGCGGCCCGGTGCCGACCCGGTCGTGGTGAGGGCGCAGGCCCCGGCTTGACGCGCCCGTCCCCGGTCCGCTGACATGGCCCCCGCGGATCGTACGGACCGAGGGGGAGCGCATGGGCGGCAGAATGCACGCGGACGAGGCCGACATCGACGAGGCCCTCGTACGGCGGCTGCTGGCCGCCCAGTTCCCGCGGTGGGCCGGTCTCCCGCTGCGCCGTTCCCCCTCCTCCGGCACGGTCAACGTGGTCTTCCGGCTCGGCGACGACCACAAGGACACCGACCCGGCCATGGCGGCCGACGCCCGGCACGTGATCCGTGAGGTCCTCGGCAGCCCAGCGCACTGAACCGCACACCGGACCGCACGCTGACGGGATTCTTGGGTTTTTTCCGGCGAGATGATTGTCTGTCCGGAGGAACTACGAGGAGGCCACCGGTGAGCCGTCAGATCGTGTCAATCGTGGGTGGGAAGGACACCACCGGCGAGAGCGTGTACGAGTCGACCAACCCCGCCCGCCCCGGCGAGGTCGTGGCCCGGGTCGGCCTGGCCGACGCCGCCGCGTTCGCCGCCGCCTGCCGCACCGCCAGGGAGGCCCAGCGCGAGTGGGCCAAGGTGCCGCCGCCGGTGCGCGGCCGGGTGATCGCCTCCATCGGGCGGCTGGTCGAGGCCAACGCCGAGAGCCTGGCCCGCCTGGTCACCCGCGAGATCGGCAAGCCGTACGCCGAGGCGCTGGGCGAGGTGCGGGAGATCGTCGACACCTGCGACTTCTTCCTGGGCGAGGGCCGCCGGCTCTACGGGCAGACCGTTCCGTCGGAGATGCCGGACAAGAACCTGTTCACGTTCCGCAACCCGGTCGGGGTGGCCGCGGTGATCACGGCGGGCAACTTCCCCGTGGCCGTGCCGTCCTGGTACCTCGTGCCCGCGCTGCTGTGCGGCAACGCCGTGGTGTGGAAGCCCGCCGAGTACGCCGCCGCCTCCGCCGAGGCCATGTACCGGCTGTTCGCCGCCTCGGGGCTGCCCGACGGGGTGCTCAACGTGGTCTTCGCCGACGGCGCGCAGACCTTCGCGGGGCTGGAGCTGGCCCTGGAGGAGGGCAGCGTGCACAAGGTCGGCTTCACCGGGTCGAGCGAGGTCGGCAGGAAGGTCGGCGAGCTGGCCGGTCGCCACCTGCAGTCGGCGTGCCTGGAGCTGGGCGGCAAGAACCCGATGGTGATCATGCCGGACGCCGACCTCGACCTGGCCGTCGAGGGCGCGCTGTTCTCCGGCTTCGGCACCGCCGGGCAGCGCTGCACCAGCCTGGGCACGGTCATCGTGCACGAGAGCGTGCACGACGAGTTCGTCGAGCGGTTCGCGCGGGCGGCCGGCGAGGCCAGGATCGGCGACCCCGAGCAGGACGTGCTGGCCGGCCCGCTGCTCGACCAGAAGTTCGCCGACCGGTACGAGGAGTACCTGACCTGGATCCAGCCCCACCACGAGGTCGTCTCGGGCAGCACGGGCAGGATCACCAAGGACAACCCGCGCGGCGACTTCGACGGCGACGGCGGCCTCTACTACCACCCGGTCATCGTCGACGGCGTGCGGCCCGGCGACCGGCTGTTCCTGGAGGAGACGTTCGGCCCGATCGTCGGCGTGACCACCTTCGCCACCCTGGACGAGGCCGTCGAGCTGGCCAACCGCCCCGGTTACGGCCTGTCGAGCTCGATCTACACCACCGACCCCAAGCACGCCTTCCGCTTCCGCGAGGGCATCTCGGCCGGCATGGTCAGCGTCAACAACTCCACCTCCGGCGCCGAGGCCCACCTGCCCTTCGGCGGCAACGGCAAGTCGGGCAACGGCAGCCGCCAGTCGGGCATGTGGGTGCTCGACCAGTTCACCCGCTGGCAGGCGATGAACTGGGACTTCTCGGGCCGGCTGCAGAAGGCCCAGATGGACGTGGCGGAGATCGTCCCGGACCTGGAGTTCCGGATCTGACACGCGGGAAGCCGCCCCCGGCCGGGGGCGGCTTCTCCTGTGCGCGGGCGGATCAGACCTGGCCGGCCTTCTCCAGGGCCTCGCAGCAGGTGTTCACCAGCAGGCGGGTGACCACGTACGGGTCGACGTTGGCGTTCGGGCGACGGTCCTCGATGTAGCCCTTCTTGTCCACCTCGACCTGCCACGGGATGCGCACGGACGCGCCGCGGTTGGACACGCCGTAGGTGTACTTGTTCCACGGGGCGGTCTCGTGGTGGCCGGTCAGGCGCAGCTCGATGTCGGCGCCGTACTGGGAGACGTGCTCCATGGGCTTGTCGCCCTCGCCGAGCGCCTCGCAGGCGGTGATGATGGCGTCGTAGCTCTCACGCATCGCCTTGGTGGAGAAGTTGGTGTGCGCGCCGGCGCCGTTCCAGTCGCCGCGGGCGGGCTTGGCGTCGAGGGTGGCCTCGACGCCGAACTCCTCGGCCGTCCGGTAGAGCAGGTAGCGGGCGACCCACATGTGGTCGGAGACCTCAAGGGGGCCGGCCGGGCCGATCTGGAACTCCCACTGGCCGGGCATGACCTCGGCGTTGATGCCGGAGACGGCCAGGCCCGCCGCCAGGCAGCGGTCGAGGTGCAGCTCGACGATGTCGCGGCCGAACACGGCCTCGGCGCCCACGCCGCAGTAGTAGTGGCCCTGCGGGGCGGGGAAGCCGCCCTCGGGGAAGCCGAGCGGGCGGCTGCCCTTGAAGAAGGTGTACTCCTGCTCGATGCCGAACCAGGACTCCTGCTCCGCGTACCGCTCGGCGATCGGGCGCAGCAGGGCGCGGGTGTTGCTGGAGTGGGGCGTCCCGTCGATCTCCTCGACCTCGCACAGCACGAGCACGTTGTCGCCGCCGCGGATCGGGTCGGGGCAGGTGAACACCGGGCGGAGCACGCGGTCGGAGGCGTGGCCCTTGGCCTGGTTGGTGCTGGAGCCGTCGAAGCCCCAGACCGGAGGCTCGGCACCGTCGGCCAGGATCTTCGTCTTCGAGCGCAGCAGAGCCGTGGGCTCGGTGCCGTCGATCCAGATGTACTCAGCCTTGTAGCTCACGGTGGTCCTTTCGGGATTTCTCTCAGCCACGCCGAGTCTTGTGGACGGCCATTTCCCGGTTTTTGCCCGAATGTGAACGCCGTGTTAATCGTGCTGCCACCCGTCCCGCTATTAGGGGGTAAATCCAATAAAGAAGGTTAGCTGGGGCAGGTCGGCCGTCCGGGGGACGGCGGCCGTACGACGATCGAGGCCGGGGGATGATGATCATGGAGGATGTCTGGTTCGGCGCGCTGCTCGCGCCCGAGGCGGCGGACGGCGACCGGGTCCTGCGGCACGCCGAGCTCGCCGACCGGCTCGGCCTGGACCTGGTCGGCGTCCAGGACCACCCCTACCAGGCGGGTTTCCTCGACTCCTGGACCCTGCTGGCCACCATCGCGCAGCGCACCGAGCGCGTCCGGCTGGTGCCCGACGTGGCCAACCTGCCGCTGCGCCCGCCCGCCGTGCTGGCCAGGGCCGCCGCCTCGCTGGACATCCTCAGCGGCGGCCGGGTGGAGCTGGGGCTCGGCGCGGGCGCGCTGTGGGACGCCATCGCCGCCATGGGCGGCCCCCGGCTCTCCCCCGGCGAGTCGGTCGAGGCGCTGGCCGAGGCGATCACCGTCATCCGGGCGCTGTGGACCCCGGGCGACCCGGTGACCTTCTCCGGCGGCCACCACCGGCTGGCGGGCGCGCGCCCCGGCCCGTTCCCGCCGCACCCGATCGGGATCTGGATCGGCGCGACCGGGCGGCGGATGCTGGAGCTGACCGGCCGGACGGGCGACGGCTGGCTGACCTCGTCCTTCCACAGCCCGCCCGAGGCCGTGACCGCGCAGGCCAGGATCCTCGACGCGGCCGCCGCGGAGGCCGGGCGCGACCCGGCGGCGATCCGCAAGGTCTACAACCTCGGCGGCAGCCTGTCGCCGCTGCCCGGCGCGGGCTTCCTCGACGGTCCCGCCGCCCTGTGGGCCGAGCAGCTCACGGAGCTGGTGTTCGCGGCGGGCCTGAGCGGGTTCGTGCTGGCCCCGGGGGTGGAGGCCGAGCGGGACCTGCGGGTGTTCGCCGAGGAGGTCGCGCCCGCCGTACGGGCGGCCGTGGCGAGGGAGCGCGGCCGGCCCGCGCCCGAGCCGCCCCGCCGGCCGGTGACGATCCCCGACCTGGACGAGGCCGGCCGGCCCAGGGCGGCGGCCGGCGACCCCGCGCCCCTGGTCCCCGGCCAGGCCCGGCCGGGCCGCCGCCTGGTGGACGTGCACGACGGCTACCGCGCCCAGCTCCGCCAGGTCAGGGACGCGGTCGAGCAGGTGGCCGCCGAGACCGCGGCCCGGCGCCCGGACGGCGACCGGCTGGCGGTGCGCCAGAACCACTGGACGCTCGGCGCGTTCTGCGCGACCTTCCGCCGCCTGCTGACCGTGCACCACGACGTCGAGCACGGCACCACCTTCCCCGCCCTCACCGAGCGCGACCCCGCCCTGGAGCCGGTGGTCAAGAAGCTGGAGCAGGAGCACGAGGTCATCGCCGAGCTGCTGGCCCGCCTGGACCGGGCGTGCGCGGAGATGATCGCCGACCCGGCCAGGATCGACCGGGTCCGGGCCGGCGTCGAACGGCTCTCGCAGGCCCTGGCCTCGCACTTCGCCTACGAGGAGGAGGAACTGGCCGAGCCTGTCGGCCGCCTGGAGATCCGCCTCTAGCCCGAGGAGCGTTCGTGGACGTGCCCGCGCCCGTGTGGTGGCTGACGATCCTGGGGATCGCCGGCCTGCTGCTGTTCGACTTCTTCTTCCACGTGCGGCAGGCGCACGTCCCCGCGCTGCGCGAGGCGGCCGTCTGGTCGGCCCTGTACGTCGGGATCGCCCTGCTGTTCGGCGTGGGCGTGTGGGCGTTCGGCGGCGCCGAGCCGGGCGCGGAGTACTTCGCCGGGTACGTGACCGAGAAGGCGCTGTCGGTCGACAACCTGTTCGTCTTCCTCGTCATCATGGCCAGCTTCCGGGTGCCGCGCGCCGACCAGCAGAAGGCCCTGCTGTTCGGCATCGTCTTCTCGCTGATCGCCAGGACCGGGTTCATCCTCCTCGGCGCCGCGATGATCGAGACGTTCGCCTGGGTGTTCTACGTCTTCAGCCTGATCCTGCTGCTCACGGCGGGCAACCTGCTGCGCCCGGAGGGCGGCGAGGGCCACACCGACAACATCATGGTCCGCCTGGCCCGCAGGCTGTTCCGCGCCACGGAAACCTACGACGGCGACCGGCTGTTCACGGTGGTGGACGGCCGCCGGGTGATGACGCCGATGTTGCTGGTCATGATCGCCCTGGCCGGCACCGACGTGCTGTTCGCGCTCGACTCCATCCCGGCCATCTTCGGCCTCACCCAGAACGTCTACCTCGTCTTCACCGCCACCGCCTTCTCCCTGCTGGGGCTGCGGCAGCTCTACTTCCTCATCGACGGCCTGCTCGACCGGCTCATCTACCTCGCCTACGGGCTGGCGGTCATCCTGGCCTTCATCGGCGTCAAGCTCGGGCTGCACGCGCTGCACGAGAACAACGTGCCGTTCGTCAACGACGGCGAGCCGGTGAACGTCACCGAGATCAGCACCGGGCTGTCGCTGTCGGTGATCGTCGGCGTGCTGCTGGTCACCGTGGCCGCCTCGCTGGCCAGCCCTCGCGGCCGGGCGCAGAACGTGGTCTCGGCCGTCCGCCGGCACGCCCAGGACTACCTGGACGTCGAGAAGGACCCGGCGCGGCGCGAGGAGGTCTACCGCGACCTGCTCGCGGCCGAGGCGCGGCTGGGCGAGCTGCCGGAGCGGCAGCGGGCCGGCGTCGCCCGGGACGAGCGGCTGGCGGCCCTGGTGGCGCGGGCGCACGCCGAGCACGCGAGCGGGCCCGGCCCGGCTAGGTAGAGGTGGCCTGGCGGGAGGTCAGCGGGGCCGCGATGTGCTCCAGCGGCGTGCGCTCGGCCTTCACCCCGAAGACGATCTCCACCACCCCGGCCGCCACCATCATCCCGGCGCCGAAGCAGTAGCCCCAGAACAGCCGGGTCGGGTCGGGGTCGCGCTGGTCGCCGATGAGCGAGGCGAAGACCGTCGGCCCGAACGCCCCCGCGACCTGCCCGAGCGCGAAGAAGATCGCGATGGCCTGGGCCCGCAGCTCGATCGGGAAGATCTCGCTCACGGTCAGGTACGCCGAGCTGGCCGCCGCCGAGGCGATGAAGAAGATCACCGACCAGAGCACGGTCTGCGTGACCGCCGTCAGCATGCCCTCCTTGAACAGCCACCCGGTCACCGCCAGCAGCAGCCCCGAGGCGATGTACGTGGCCGAGATCATCTGCCTGCGCCCGACCGTGTCGAACAGCCTGCCCAGCAGCAGCGGCCCGAGCAGGTTCCCGGCCGCGAAGGCGAACATGTACTGCGGCACCGAGCCCGCCGGGACGCCGTAGAAGTGCGTCAGCACCAGCGAGTAGGTGAAGAACACCGCGTTGTAGAGGAACGACTGGCAGATCATCAGCGTCGCCCCCAGCACCGAGCGCTCCGGGTAGGTGCGGAACAACGTCCTGGCGACCTGCGACAGCGGCGCGTGGTGCTCGGGGACGATCTCCAGCGCCTGCTCCTGCGGCACCGGCTCCAGCCTGACCCGGTCCTCCCGTTCGACCTCCCGCTCGATGCGGGCGACGACCCGCTCGGCCTCCTCCTCGCGGCCGTGCGTCATCAGCCAGCGCGGGCTCTCCGGCAGGTGCCGGCGCAGCCCCCAGATGGCCAGGCCGATCACCGGCCCGACCGCGAACCCGAGCCGCCAGGCCCAGTCGGGGTCCAGCGGCCCGCCGGGGTGCAGCAGCAGGAACGTGGCCGAGGTGGCCAGCAGCGACCCCAGCCAGTAGGTGCCGTTGATGGCCAGGTCGACGTGGCCCCGGTAGTGGGAGGGGATCATCTCGTCGATGGCGGAGTTGACGGCCGCGTACTCGCCGCCGATGCCCGCCCCCGCCACGAGACGCAGCACCAGGAAGCTCCACAGGTCCCACGACAGGGCGGTCAGGCCGCTGGCGACCAGGTAGATGCCGAGCGTGAGGATGAACAGCTTCCTGCGGCCGAGCCGGTCGGACAGCCAGCCGAAGTAGAGCGCGCCGGCCACCTGGCCGATCAGGTAGACGGTGGCCGACAGGCCCACCTCGGCGGAGGTGAAGCCGAGCGTGTCGGGGCGCTGCAGGAACGCCCCGACGTTGCTGGCGATGGTGATCTCCAGCCCGTCGAGCACCCAGGCCACGCCGAGCGCGATCACCAGCCGGGTGTGGAACGGCGCCCACGGCAGGCGGTCCATGCGGGCGGGGACCAGGCTGCGTACGACGCCGTCCTCGTTCATGCGTCCTTACTCTAAGTGATCATATGATCACCCATCGGCTCGGGTGCCGTTGCCGTTGCCCGTGCCGTCGTAGCCGAGCAGCCGCATGGCCGTGTCCGGGTCCATGGCCGCGGCCAGCAGCTGGGCCCGCCGGTGAGCCTCGTCGCGCTCGCGTTCCGCCTTGGCCTGCGCCGTCCGTACGCCCCTGACCGCCACGAACGCGAGCCCGGCGCCCACGATCACCCCGACGACCACGACGAACAGCAGGAGCAGCAGGGCCGGTGAGGCGAGCGCGGGAGCCGCCGCGACGTCGGCCCCCGCGCCGGGCACCGCGCCCGTCACCGCCAGCGCCGCGATCAGGGCCAGCGCGATCAGCCCGAGCAGGCTGGCCACGACCAGCCAGGCCCGTCCGGCGCGCCGGCGCGGCCGGGCCTCACCGACCGGGCCGCCGACCGGCCCGCCGACCGGCCCGCCGACCGGCCCGAAGCCCGCGTGCGGGACGGCGGCCGGAACCGCCGCCGCCACGGGGACCGGCACGGGAGCGGGCCTCGGGCCGGGCGCCCACGGCACGAACTCGGGCCGGTCACCGCCCTGGTCAACGCCCTGCCCGACGCCCTGCCCGACGCCCTGTTCGAGGCTCTGCGCGACGCCCTGGTCGATCCGGGTGACCTCGGCCGTGATCACCTGCGCCGCGGCGGCGGCGCCCGCGCCCGGGGCGGCGAAGGCGACCGCCCGCGGCGCGGCCTCCTCCTCCACCGGGCCGGGCAGCTCGCGCTCGATGCGGCTGTGCTCCTTGTGCGCCCTGGCCGCGTCGTGGTGGTAGTCCTCCAACTGCTCGTAGAGCTCGTCGGAAGCGTAGATCGTGCCGTCCACAAGCGGTCCGCGCTCGCCGCGGATGACGGCCACCACGTCGTCGCCGTTGAGCGTCTTGTGCGTCTCCAGGGCGTGCGCCAGGCACAGCACCTGCCTGCGGTGCTCCGCCAGCAGCCGCTCGGTCTGCTCCAGCAGCCGCACCAGGTTGAACTCGATGCGCTCGCCCAGCACGTCGGGGGTCAGGTCGGGCGCGGCGCGCACCGGATCGCGCTCGGTGATGCCGATGCCGCCTCCCCCGCCGCCGCGACCGCGCATGGCCTTGCCGCCGTGGATCTCCAGCTCCTGGAGCGCGGGCAGCGACGTGACGCCGGAGCCCATCCCCCAGTACGACTCCATGAGCGCGGTGAGGAACGTGGCCGCGTGCAGGTCGCCGGAGACGCCGGAGGAGTTGTCCTCGCCGAAGAACATCCGCTCTCCGGCCAGCGAGGCCAGGGAGACCATGATGTCGGCCTCGTACTCGGACTTCCAGCGGGTGAACTGGTCCTCGGGCTTGATCGAGGCGACCATGCCCAGGTAGTCGGCGCCCTTCTCGATGGTGGCGATGTCGATCTCCAGATGGAACCGGGTCACGTACGCCACCACGGCGTGGCACGCCTCGTGCACGGCCACGGCGTGCCGCTCGCGCTCGATGTACTCGACGTCCTCGGGCGGGCCGAGCTGCTTGAGCCGCTTGGCGCGCAGCACGTCCGACCAGGTGATGACCTCCCGGCCGTCGCGGATGGCGGTGATCAGCGACTCGTTGACCAGGTCCTTGATCGTGGCCCCGGTGGCGTACGGCGTGATCGTGGCCAGCTTGTCGATCTGCTCCCCGGTGAGCTCGTGTTCGACCTTGTCGAAATAGCCCTGGTACGTCCGCACCCGCCCGGCCTTGGACGGGTAGCCGACCTTGTAGATGCGGTCGATGCGGCCCGGCCGCAGCAGCGCCTCGTCCAGCGCGTCGGGACGGTTGGTGGCCATCATGACGAGGATGCGGTATTTGGGCGGCGGCTTGGGCCGCATCCCGAGCAGCCGCCTGACCAGCCGGTTGAAGAAGCCGCGCGGCTTCTTGAGCCCGGACAGCTCGGTGAGCAGCGCCTGGAGGGTGCCGGGGTCGCCGCTGTTCATCATGCCGCCGCCGGCGAAGAAGCGCTCGCGCCAGGTGCCCGGCGGGCCGTCGGCGTCGGCGGCCGCGCGCCGGCCCTTGAAGGCCAGCACCGAGCGGCTCTCCTCCGACAGGTACGTCATCCCGTGGCAGCCGGAGTGCGCCGAGAAGCCGCCCTGCCCCGGCGGCCCCTGCTGGGCCAGCTTGCCGCGCTTGCCGAGCGAGTCGGCCTCGTCGAAGAAGACGATCACGCCGCCGTACCGCAGCGCCAGCTTGCGCAGCTTCCTGAACAGGCCCTTGACCTTCAGGATGCCGACGCCCATGAACATGTTCGTGAAGGCTCCCGGATCCACGAACACGTACGGCTTGCCGGTCTCCCCGGCCACGGCCTCGGCCATCAGGGTCTTGCCGGTGCCGGGCGGCCCCCACAGCAGCAGGCCGCTGGGCACGTACCCGCCGCGCCGCTCGATCTCGTCGGGCCGCTCCAGGAAGACGATGTTCTCCTGGACCCGCTCGACCACGTGGTCCTGGCCCCAGACGTCGGCGAAGCGGGTCTTGATGTCGTCGGGGAAGTACGTCTCCACGCCGCCCCTGGACAGGAACCAGAACAGGCCGACGAACTGGATGATGACGAAGAAGAACAGGAAGACGATCTGGAGCAGGAACGGCAGCGCCTGCCAGATCAGCGTCGGCGCCTGCAACAGGGCGACGAACGGGCTGACGTCCAGCACCGCCCCCGCCACGAGCGCGGTCAGCGTGACGAGGAAGGCGATCTTCAGGGCCCTGGAGATGCGGTACCTGGTCCAGTCGTCGAAGCGCCGGTGCGTCCACCGCTCGAACCCGCCGAAGACCTTCCGGCTCCAGAACCGGTGGTAGCCCGACCAGTGCTCGCTGACGAGGAAGTGCAGTTGCCGCAGGACCTCGGCGCCGAGCAGCCAGAAGATCCACTGGTACTCGTAGCCGATCTTCCAGGCCGCCTCGGGGAAGGTCACGACGCCCGTCCAGTCGGCCATCACCTTCCAGGTGAGGATCAGGTAGGCCAGGACCAGCGCGATGAGGAACTTGCTCCGGTCCCAGAACTGCATCTTCTTCCTGGTCACGGAGTCCGGGTCGGAGGGCCCGCTGCCGGGGGCGCGCAGCCCTTCGTGCTGAACGGTGCTCTTGTCTGGGGTGGTCACTGGCGCTCCCTATCCGGGCAGCCGGAGCAGCTTGAACGAACCCGCGATCTTGTCGAACTCGGCGCCGCGCTCGCGGTAGCAGGTCGCCCGGCAGCCGATGAGCATGACCGAGACCGTCGCGCCCTTCTCGTCGAGGATCGCGGTCTGGTCGAATGTCTGGACGTCGGCGCCGATCTGGTAGTTGAAGCGCACCCGTACGCCTCTGGCGCCGTTCTCCAGGGCGAGGACGTCGTCGCTGAGGAGCTCGAACTTGGCGAACATGGGCGGCCGGCCGGTGGTCATGGTCTGCTGCTCGTACAGCTCGCGCATCGGGTCCGTCACGGGCAGCACGAAGTCGCGCAGCCGGTTGAGCGAGATCGCGTCGCGCTGCTGCTCGGTGAGCTTGTGCACGGTGGCGTACACGAACGGGTCGGACGAGCTCAGCAGATGGTTGACCGACGGCTCGGCCGACTGGTCGAAGGCCGTGGACCAGACCCGCTGCGCGCGTGTCGCCGCGGCCAGCGAACCGGGCCGGTCACCCGTCAGATACAGTTCGATCGGAGTGGCGTTGAGCTGCTTGAACGAGGCGGGCACCTTGAAATAGGTGGTGCCTTCCCTGTCCCGTACGTAGGTGAACTCCGGCTGCCCGCACGCCTGCAGCAGGAAGACCGCGACCATGAGCGCGATCCAAGCCCGTGTCCTTTTCACCAGGGCTTACCTCCGCTTTACGGACCAACGCAGTTGTTGTGCCCGCTTTCATGCGGAATGAGGCCGGATGCACGGTGAGAAATCTTGACCAAATCTTGGCCATTGATTGGCTTTACTTGTTACAGATCACCAAATGATGGTATGGGCCAGGTCGCCACACTCTACGGTCGCCCGGGATACAACGTTCGTGCAACCCCCATTGGTAGACCACAGGAAGTAGCAAAGGATATGAGGACGCCCATCCCGAGCCCCGGAGCGCACCATGAAAGAACCCGCGATGGAGACCGTCGACTCCTTCGGCATGACGGCTGAGCGGCAGTTCGCCGACCTGTGGTCGAGGACCGCCCTGTCGGTCAAGGAGCGCCGGCTGCTCCTGCTCGGGCTGCTCGTCGGACAGGGGCTCGACGACCTGACCGCCGTACAGCTCGACGTCGCGCTGCGGGCGGGCGACCTGAGCGAGAGCGAGCTGCGCGAGGTGGTGGTCTTCCTGACCCACTACGCCGGCTGGACCCGCGGATCACGGCTCAACGACCAGGTCGAGGAGCTGATCGAGCGCGTCAGGCAGGCTCGATCCGGTAGAGCGGACCCCGCAGGCTGAGCGCGTAGAGCTCGCCGTCGAGCCCCTCCCCGAAGGAGGAGAGCTGCTCGACCCGGCCGATCTCGGCCGCCTTCGACGGCTCGGCCGCGGGCGCGGCCCTGACCCAGCCGGCGCAGAAGTCCCCGTACAGGAAGCTGCCGCGCAGCCAGGGCAGCGCGGCGCCGCGGTAGACGTACCCGGCGATCACCGAGCAGTTGCCGTCCTTGTGCAGGGGGTAGGTGATGACCGGCTCGGTCAGGCCGCGGCCCGTGCCGCCGCGGAAGGGCCGCCCGCCCTCGCGCAGGTTCCAGCCGTAGTTCTCGCCGCCCTTGGAGGCGGCCGGCTGGCGGTCGACCTCCTCCGCCTCGTCCTGGCCGACGTCGCCGATCCACAGGTCGCCGCTGTGCCGGTCGAAGCCGAACCGCCAGGGGTTGCGCAGGCCGTAGGCCCAGATCTCCGGACGCGCGCCGTCCTTCCCGGCGAACGGGTTGTCCCGCGGCACCTTGTACGGCCTGCCGCGCGGGTCGATGCGCAGGATCTTGCCCAGCAGCGTGCCGAGGTCCTGGCCGTTGCCCTGCGGGTCGCCCGCGCTGCCGCCGTCGCCGAGCCCGACGTAGAGGTGGCCGTCGGGGCCGAAGGCGAGCTGGCCGCCGTTGTGGTTGGCGTACGGCTGGTCCTGGGTGAGCACGTCGCGCCGGCCGGTCGCGCGCCGGCCGTCGAAGGCCCATTCGGTGACGTGGGTGGCGCCGCGCGTGTCGGTCCAGTCGAGGTAGAGCCACCGGCCGGAGGGATGGAAGGCCACGCCGAGCAGGCCCTGCTCGTTGCCGCCGCTCACCTCGCCCGACAGGTCGACGAGGACGTCGCCGTCCGTGGCGCGCAGCCGGCCGCCCTGCTCGGCGACGTAGAGCCGGTCGTCGCCCTTGCGCACGGCCAGGGCGACCGGCCGTTCGAACCGGCCGAGCTCCCGGAAACGCACCTGGCCGCGCCCGGACGTGCGCTCCGGCCCGGCGCTCGCCGGCGTGGAGGCCGGAGCTGAGGACCCGGGGACGGGGGTCGCGGGGGCCGGGCCGGGCGGGGGCGAGGCGGCCGAGCAGGCGGTGAGGGCCAGGAGGAGCACGGCCGCGAGGGGGCGCACGCCGTCCATACTCGCACGCCCGACCGGGGACGTTAAGGTTCAGGACATGCCTACCGCATTGATCACGGGCGCCACCGCCGGCATCGGCGCCGCGTTCGCCCGCCGCCTGGCCGCCGACGCCTGCTCGCTCGTCCTGGTCGCGCGCGACGAGCAGCGGCTCGTCCAGGTCGCCGACCAGCTCAGGCTCAGGTACGGCGTGGACGTCGAGGTGCTGCCCGCCGACCTGGCCACCGAGGAGGGCCTGGCCAGGGTCGAGTCGAGACTTCGCGACGGAGTCGACCTGCTGGTGAACAACGCCGGCTTCGGCCACCCCGGCGACTTCCTCAAGGTGCCGGTCGAGGACGAGCTGCGCATGCTGAAGGTCCACTGCGAGGCCGTGCTGCGGCTCACCCTGGCGGCGCTGCCCGCGATGCGCAAGCGCGACCGGGGCGCGGTGATCAACGTGGCGTCGGTCGCGGCGTTCTTCTCCCGCGGCACCTACAGCGCCTCGAAGGCGTGGGTGGTCAACTTCAGCGAGTCCGCGGCCAACGACGTGCGCAACCCGCGGATCAGGATCATGGCGCTGTGCCCGGGTTTCGTGCGCACCGAGTTCCACCAGCGGGCGTCCATGGACACCTCGGGCATCCCGGGCTTCCTGTGGCTGAAGGCCGACAACGTGGTCAGGGAGGCCATGCGCGACCTCGCGCTCGGCAAGCGGGTCTCGGTGCCCGACCTGCGCTACAAGGCCATCGTGGCGATCGGCAGGCTGGTGCCGCACAACCTGGCCGGGCGCGTCTCGGCCAGGCTCGGCCGCCGCTGACCTCGGGGCGTACCACAACAAGGTGGGCCCCCGCCGCGGGAGGGGGTCGCGGTGGGGGCCCGGGACGGCCGTGAGGAACTCACGGCCGGGAACCGGCAGATCCGGCTGGACCTGCTAGCGGTTGGCCTCGTGGCCGATGGCCAGGCCGCTGGTCGGGTCGAAGAAGTGCATGTTGTGCGTGTCCAGGACCAGGTCGATGCGCTGGCCGGGGCGCACGTGGCTGCGGGCGTTGACGCGGGCGGTCCACAGGGACTTGTCGCCCACGAGCGGCAGCGCCGCCTCCTCGTCGTCGCCCGTGTCGGCGGCGGCGACGGTGTCCTTGTGCTCGACCGGCGGGGCGTCGATCAGGAACAGCACGTTGATCTCGGAGCCCAGCTCCTCGGTGACCTCCGCCTTGACGGGCAGGGTGGCCCAGCCGTTGGCGTGGTTGCCGGCCGAGTTGGCGTCCTCGAAGTCCGACGGGCGGATGCCGAGGATGACCTTCTTGCCGATGTACTGGTCGAGGCCCGGCTTCTCGGCGAACGCCGAGTCGGGGATCGGCAGGCTGATGTCGGCGAAGCGCACGGCCGCGCCGTTGTCGCGGACCAGCTCGGCGGTGACGAAGTTCATCGAGGGCGAGCCCATGAAGCCGGCGACGAACAGGTTGACCGGCTTGTCGAACAGGTTCTGCGGGGTGTCCACCTGCTGGAGCAGGCCGTCGCGCAGGACGCAGACGCGGTCGCCGAGGGTCATGGCCTCGACCTGGTCGTGGGTGACGTACACGGTGGTGACGCCGAGGCGCTCGTGCAGGGTGTTGAGCGAGGCGCGCATGGAGACGCGGAGCTTGGCGTCGAGGTTCGACAGCGGCTCGTCCATGAGGAAGGCCTGCGGCTCGCGGACGATGGCGCGGCCCATGGCGACACGCTGGCGCTGACCACCGGACAGAGCGGCCGGCTTGCGCTTGAGGTAGGTCTCCAGGCCGAGCATCTTGGCGGCCTCGTTGACCCGCTTCTGGATCTCCGGCTTGGGCATCTTGCGGAGCTTGAGGCCGAAGGCGAGGTTCTCCTCGACCGTCATGTGCGGGTAGAGCGCGTAGTTCTGGAAGACCATCGCGATGTCGCGGTCCTTGGGCGGCAGGTGGTTGACCACCTTGTCGCCGATGGCGATCTCGCCGCCGCTGATGTCCTCAAGGCCGGCGATCATCCGGAGCGCGGTCGACTTGCCGCAACCCGATGGGCCAACCAGCACCATGAACTCGCCGTCCTTGATCTCAAGGTTCAGCCCGTTCACGGCCTTCACGCCACCGGCGTAGATCTTGTCGACGTTCGTCAGAACGATGGATGCCATGACATTCCTTCGCGCTCCAGGGCGATCGGCCCGGACGTTGGTTCTCGGTTCCCGTGGATACGTTTTCACGTATCTCACCCGAAACGGACATCGGTGTCAAGGGGTACCGCGTGACCAGCCTTTGTAGGAGCGGCGCCCTTCCGGTGGCGTGGAATCCATGATGGAATCGTTTCCATGGAGAAGCGCGCGACGATCAAGGATGTGGCCGAGGCGGCGGGCGTCGGCGTCGCGACCGTGTCCCGGGTGCTGTCGGGCGGCTCGGCCAGCCCCAGCACCAGGGAACGGGTGCTGGCCGTCGCCGCCCAGCTCGACTACCGGCCCAGCGCGCTCGGCCGCAACCTGCGCCAGCGCCGCACCGGCGGCCTGGGCCTGCTGGTGCCCGACCTCACCGACACCTTCTACGGGCAGCTCTGCGAAGGCGTGCTCGCCTGCGCCCGGTCGGCGGGCGAGCCGGTGGTGCTGGGCTCGACGGCCGGCGACCCCGAGCAGGAGGCCGAGCTGATCGGCATGCTGCTGGAGCAGAGCGTCGACCGGGTCATCGCGGTGCCCTCCGGCGACGCCGAGACGTGGGCCCCCGCGCTCAGGGCGGGCATGACGGTGGTCTTCGCCGACCGCCTGCCGCCCGAGGCCGGGCGCGACGGCGACCGCGACCCCGCCGAGAGCGCCCTCGACGACCTCATGCTCCTCGACGGCGTGACGCCGCGCGGGCGCGTCCCCGAGGGCGCCGCGCGTCCGCTCGACGTGCCCGCCGTCCTGGCCGACGACCGCGCCGGCATCCGTACGGCCGTGCGCTACCTGCGCGGCCTCGGCCACCGGCGCATCGCCTTCCTCGGCGGCCCCGGCCACGACCGGCGGGCCGACGCCTTCCGCGAGGCCGTGGGCGCGCCGGTGGACGAGGAGCTGGTGGTGTTCGGCACCGGCAGCCGCGACTCGGCGTACGCCGCCGCCTCCGGCCTGTTCCAGAGCCGTCCCGACCTGTCGGCCGTCGTCGCGGGCGGGAACGTCCTGGGCGAGGCGGCCGTGCTGGCCGCCCGCGAGCTCGACCTGCGGGTGCCGAAGGACGTGTCGCTGGTGATGTACGACGACGTGCCCTGGGCCGAGCTGTGCGCCCCGCCGCTGACCGTGATCGCCCAGCCGGGCCGGGACATGGGCTACCGGGCGTGCGAGCTGGTGCTGCGCGAGGGCACCCGGCGGGCGCGCACGGTGGTGCTGCCCACCGAGCTGATCATCCGCGGGAGCTGCGGCCCCCGCCGGTGACCCTCTCAGCTCTGGCCGAGGACGTGCCGCGCGTGCGCCTCGATCACCTGGGCCACCTCCCGGGGCGCTCTCAGGTGCGCGCCGAGATGGGCGGGGCTGCGGTCGCCGCCGAGCAGCACTACCGGCGCGCGGATCGCCGCGTACGCCGCCCGCCGGTCGCCCAGGGCGTCGATCGCCGGCAGGTCGTCGATCTGCCGCGGCGCGCGCAGTCCGGCGACCTTGCCCCACCGGGTGCCGTCGTCGAGCCCCGCGTGCAGGACGAGGACGGCCGGGCCCCGCCCCTCCTCGACCACCTGGACGTCGGTCCCGTCGGCGGATGTCACCGTGAGCATGGCGCCTCCTCAGCGCGGCCACTGTACGACTCCTGAGCCCGGTAGTACCTCAGAGCTACGCGAAAGGTGCATCCTCCAGGGGGAAGCCGACTACAACGCGTGATCCCTACCTTCGGTGCCGGAAGGAAGAACCGGCACGGAAGGGGACCACCCGCCATGGCATCGCTCAGGAAGCGCCTGCTCGCCGCGCTCGTCACCGCTTCGGTGGCGGTGCCCGCGTCCGGCGCCGGCGGGTCCGCGGGGGTGCCCGCGCCCGTCCCCGCCGCCGTCGCGCCGCTGCGCGCGGGAACCCCCGCCGCGCTGGCCGCCGCGCTGGCCGAGCGGTACGCCGCCGGGCGCGCCGCCGTCCTGGCCGCAGGGCGCGCCGCCGCCGCGCGGGGGCACCGCCTGCGGGCGGCGGCGCTGCGGGCCATGGCGGACCCGTCGCGCACGTTCCTGTCCTTCGACGGGCGCGACGGCGGCCGGACCGTGGAGGTCTTCGGCGACCTGGCGACGGCCCGGCGGATCGCCGTCCTGGTGCCCGGCTCCGACACGAACCTCGACCGGTACGGCCTGCTGCGCGCCGGCGCGACACGGCTGCGCGAGGCGCTCGGCGACGGCTCGGCGGTCATCGCCTGGGCCGGGTACCGCACGCCCGGCACGCTCAGCCTGGAGGTGCTGACGCCCGCGCGGGCCGACGAGGCCGTGCCCGGCTTGCGGGCGTTCGTCCGGGAGGTGCGCGCGCTCAGGCCCGAAGCCCGGCTGTCGCTCGTGTGCCACTCCTACGGCTCGGTGGTGTGCGGACGGGCCGCGCCCGGCCTGGACGTGGCCGCCGTCGTCCTGATGGGCAGCCCCGGCGCGGGCGTCCCCGACGTCGCCGCCATGCGCACCCGCGCGGCCGTGTGGGCCGGGCGCGGCGGCGCCGACTGGATCGCCGGCGTGCCCCACGCGCTGGTCGAGCTGCCGTTCGTCACGGTCGGGCTGGGTGCCGACCCGGTCTCGCCCGGGTTCGGCGCCCGCGTCTTCGCGGCGGGCGACGGCGGCCACAGCGACTACCTGCGGCCCGGCTCCCCCGCCCTCACGGCCGTCGCCCGCATCGTCTCCGGAGAGGCCGACCGCGATGCCTGACCCCTCCCCCACATCGTCTCCGCAGAGGCCGACCGCGATGCCTGACCCCTCCCCCACATCGTCTCCGCAGAGGCCGACCGCGGCGCCCGGCTCCTCCCTCCGCACCCGCTCCGGCCCGCGGGGGCTGACCGCCCGCATCGAGGCCGGGACGCCGCCGGAGCGCGACCGGGCCCTGGACGCCCTGCGCGCCCTGGCCATCCTCGGGGTGGTGGCCGGACACTGGCTGGTCACCGCCGTGGTCAGCGACAGCGGCAGCCTGCGCGTCACCAGCCCGCTCAAGTACCTGCCGCAGCTCGCCCCGATGTCGTGGGCGTTCCAGATGCTGGCGATCTTCTTCCTGGTCGGCGGCCTGGTCGGGGCGAAGGGCCACCGGTCGGCGCGGGCGGCCGGCATCGGCTACCTCCCGTGGCTGCGCGGCCGGCTGGGACGGCTGTTCCGCCCGGTGGCGGTCGTCGTGGCGGTGTGGGCCGTCGCCGCGGTCGCGATGCTCGCCTCCGGGGTGCCGCTGGAGGACGTTCGGGTGCTGGTCAAGACGGTGACGGGGCCGATGTGGTTCCTGCTGGTGTTCGCCGCGCTGACGGCGGCCACGCCGCTGGCCGCCCGGCTGCACCCGGCCTGGCCGCTCGCGGCGGTGGCGGTCTCCGACGCGGTGCGGTTCGGGCCCGGCGGACCGGAGTGGTTGTGGTGGGTGAACCTGGCGGCCGGCTGGCTGGCGCCGTACTGCCTGGGCGCGGCCTGGGCCCGCGGGCGGCTGCGGAGCCGGGCCACCGGCTGGACGCTGCTGGCCGGCGGCGCGGCCACGGCCCTGGCGCTGGTGCTGTGGGGCGGCTACCCGGCGACCATGGTCGGGGTGCCGGGCGCCCCGGTCTCCAACCTGGACCCGCCCTCGCTCGCGGCCGTCGCCTTCGGGCTGGCCCAGTGCGGCGCGGCGCTGCTGCTGCTCGGCCCGCTGCGCCGGGTGCTGCGCCGCCCCGCCGTCTGGGCGCCCGTGGCCGTGGCGAACCTGGCCGCGATGACGATCTTCCTGTGGCACCAGACCGCGCTGATCGCGGTGACCGAGCTCGGCCTGCTGGCGAGCCGGGCGCTGCCCGGCCTGCACACCCCGCCCGAGGAGCTCGGGTGGGTGGCGGCCCGGCTGGCCTGGCTGCCGGTGTTCGCGGCGGCGCTGCTGGTGTGCTGCGCCGCCTTCCACGCCCACGAACGCCGGCGGCCCCGCTAGAGCAGCTTCTCGATGGCCGCGACGACGGCCGGGTCGTCGGGGGCGGTGCGGGGACGGAAGCGGGCCACGACGTTGCCCTCGCGGTCGAGCAGGAACTTCTCGAAGTTCCACTGGACGTCGCCCGCCGCGCCCTCCTCGTCGGCCGTCTCGGTGAGCCGCGCGTAGAGCGGGTGGCGGCCGGGGCCGTTGACGTCGGCCTTGGCCAGCAGCGGGAAGTCGACGCCGTAGGTCGCCGAGCAGAACTCCTGGATCTCCTCCGCCGTGCCGGGCTCCTGGCCGGCGAACTGGTTGCAGGGCATGCCGACCACGCTGAAGCCGCGCGGGCCGAAGTCCTGCTGGAGCTTGACCAGGCCGGCGTACTGCGGGGTCAGGCCGCAGCGGGAGGCCACGTTGACCAAAAGCACGGCCTTGTCGCCGGCGAGGTCGCCGAGCGTGGTGGGGTCGTCGGCGAGAGTGCGGAGCGGGATGTCGCGAAGGCTCATGATCTGAAGCTTACAGAACGCCGCCCGCCGCAGATTGTGACCTATTCCTCATTTTTCCCGCAAAACCCCTGAATATCAATATGTCGTGATCTTGGAATTTCGTCTGATTTTTCATGGTCAATTAGGAAAGAAGGGCGTTTGTCAGGCAGGGTGACGCGGTCCCCGTCCCCTTCGAAAGGGAATCCGCATGCCCATGCTCCGCCGTACCGGTGTCCTGGTCCTCGCCGCCACGCTCGCGACGGTGACCGGCACCACGGCCGCACAGGCGCAGAGCTCCCAGAGCAGTGGCAGGAACAAAGCCATCGCCAAGTCCCTGGTCGCCCAGCGCGGCTGGGGCGCCGCGAGCTACGGCTGCCTGGTCAGGCTCTGGGCCAGAGAGAGCGGCTGGAACCACAGGGCCGGCAACCGGTCGGGCGCCTACGGCATCCCGCAGGCGCTTCCGGGCCACAAGATGGCCTCCTCGGGCGCCGACTGGCGCACCAACCCGCGCACCCAGATCCGGTGGGGTCTGGGCTACATCAAGCAGCGGTACGGCTCGCCGTGTCGCGCGTGGGCGCACTTCCAATCCCACAGTTGGTACTGAGCCAAACCCCAGGTACGTCCGCGTTTTTACTCAAGGACATGCCATATGGGCGGCGGGCCGGGCAATCCTGGTCCAGCGAGATCGCCCTTTATCCGAATTGAGCGCGCAAACACCTGTCCTTCGCGTGTCGAGATCGCGGCCCGCGGTCACGGCCCGTAATAGGAATCGTGCTTGAGGACACGTCGTGGCGCCTTCCGGGCCGTCCAGCACGATCGGGCGGTACAGGATCCCGGAAGGCCGCGCGGACCCTCCGCGTCCGAGCCACGGACGCCGGACCGGCAGGGCGCCCCCGAGGGGGCGCCCGTCCGCACGCGACCCGAAAGCAAGGATCGCCTTGGACAGCAAACGCGTGCTCAGCGGCACTCTTCTCACTATCAGCGCGTTCGGCGTCAGCACCGGCCCGGCCTGGGCGGAGTCCCGGCCTCCGGTGATCAAGATGCGGACCTGGACAACGTCAGCGCAACCGAAGATCGCGGCCGTACGGCCCGCCGGAAGAAACAAGAAGATCGCTCTGGGACAGGTCGTCCAGCGCGCGTGGAACTACCGGGAGTTCCGCTGCCTGGACAACCTGTGGACCAGAGAGAGCAATTGGAACCACCACGCGCTCAACCGGTCGTCGGGCGCCTACGGGATCCCGCAGGCGCTGCCCGCGGTCAAGATGAGCGGCGCGGGCAAGGACTGGCGGTCCAACCCCGAGACGCAGATCCGCTGGGGCCTGGCCTACATCAAGGGAAGGTACGGCAAGCCCTGCGGCGCCTGGGGGCACTGGAGATCGCACAACTGGTACTGATCTCCCGCCCGGGAGGGCATCCGGGCCCGCCCGGATGCCCTCCTACTGCCCCGCGTGCACCGCGATGGCCTGGATGAGCAGCTCGACCCCGAACTCGAACTCCTCCTCGTGGTCGCACTCGGCCAGCAGCGGCGCCAGCGCGCTCACCTCGGGGAACAGCGCCGGATCGACCTCGGCGGCCTCGACCGTGCGGCTGTGGACGGGCGCGAACGTGGGCGTCACGCCGACCTCGCGCAGCAGCGAGCCCACGATGAAGGCGATGAACATGCGCAACATCCGGACGGCGTCGGGCCCGTCGAAGCCCGCGCCGCGCAGCGTGGCCAGCGCCCGCTCGACCGGCAGCAGCCCGGCGTGGGAGTGGAGCTGGCGGCTGACCACCACCATGGTCGAGCGCGGATGATGATGGGCGATCTGCCGGAAGGCCCGCGCCTGCGCCCGCACCCGGTCGGTCCAGTGGGCGTCGGGGTCGTCGGTGAACTCGATGCCGCTCAGCACGCTCTCGGCCACGCCGTTGAGCAGGGCGTCCTTGTTCGGCACGTGGTTGTAGAGGGACATCACGCCGACGCCGAGCTCGGCCGCGATGCGGCGCATGGAGACCGCGTCGGCGCCCTCGCGCTCGATGAGGTCGATGGCCGCGGCCACGATGCGGGGCCTGGACAGGGGCTCGGTGGTCATAGCTCATTCTATTGACGGACGTACACCGTACGTGCAAGGGTCGAGCCGTGGACGTACACCGTACGTAATCCCCCTCGCGGAGGTCCCCCATGTCGACGCACGATCTCTACACCCTCCCCGCCGAGCTCTCCACCTGGGACGTCGGCATGGCCGGCGCCAGCCGGTTCACCTGGGAGTACGACGAGGGCCGCGACCGCATGCTGGCCCTGTACCAGAAGGGCAAGGACAAGCAGTGGGACTCGGCCAAGCGCATCGACTGGGACCTGGAGGTGGACCCGTACAACGTGCTCGGGATCCCCGACAACACGATCGCCATCCACGACACCCCGCTGTGGCACCGGCTCGGCCCCCAGCAGCGCCAGGACGTGCGGCTGCACGGCGCGGCCTGGCAGTTCTCCCAGTTCCTGCACGGCGAGCAGGGCGCGATGATCTGCTCGGCCCGGATCGTCGAGTCGGTTCCCGACCTGGACTCCAAGTTCTACGCCGCCACCCAGACCATGGACGAGGCCCGCCACGCCGAGACCTACGCCCGATTCCTCCAGGAGAAGGTAGGCCTGGCGTACCCGATCAACGAGCACCTCAAGGCGCTGCTGGAGAGCACGCTCAGCGACTCCCGCTGGGACATGCCCTACCTCGGCATGCAGGTGCTCATCGAGGGCCTGGCCCTGGCCGCGTTCGGCGTCATGCGCGACATCACCACCAAGCCGCTGCCCAAGCAGATCCTCGCGTACGTGATGCAGGACGAGGCCCGGCACGTCGCCTTCGGCCGGATGGCGCTGCGCGACTACTACAAGAACCTGTCGGAGTCCGAGCTGCGCGAGCGCGAGGACTTCGTCATCGAGGGCTGCTACCTGATGCGCGACCGGCTGCGCGGCGCGGAGTCCTGGGAGCACCTGGGCCTGTCCAGGGCCGAGACCGACGAGGTCATGCGGGCCACCGACCAGTCGGAGTACCTGCGGCTGTTCCGCTCGCTGCTGTTCAGCAGGATCGTGCCGTGCGTCAAGGACATCGGGCTGTGGAGCCCCCGGCTGCAGCAGGCGTACGCCGACATGGGCGTGCTGGAGATGGCCGGCCAGTCGCTCGACGCCCTCATGAAGCAGGACGAGGACATCGCCGCCAAGCTGGACGAGGCCCGCTTCGCCGCCGAGGAGACCGAGCGGCACGCCGAGGTCGCCGACACGATCGCCCTCGGCACGTCCGCCTCCTGACCGGCCGGCCCGCCCGCTCCACCGGGCGGCGGTGTCAGCGTCCGCCGTGGAAGCGGCGGTGCAGTTCGTGCACCTGCCCGGCCAGCTCCGGGACGGGCCCGTCCACCCGGACGCCCGGCGCGACCGCGTTGACCGGCAGCGTGCTCACCGGCGGCGCCGGCACGCCCAGCTCCGCCAGCCAGCCGCCGAGCTGCTCCGACGACGCCACGTAGACGATGCGCCCGAGGCCCACCCAGGCGTGGGCCGCCGCGCACATCGGGCAGTGCTCGCCGGAGGTGTAGACGGTGGCCGCCGCCCGCTCCTGCGGGGTCAGGTTGGCCGCCGCCCACCGTGCCAGCTCGAACTCCGGGTGCCGGGTGCGGTCGCCCCCGGCCACCCGGTTGTGGTCCTCGGCCAGCACGGCGCCGTCCGCGGCGACCAGCACCGACCCGAAGGGCTCGTCGCCCGACTCCAGCGCCTCGGCGGCCAGCTCGACACAGCGCCGCAGGTACGGCAGTTCACTCTCGTCGATCATCGCGACTTCCTGTCCGGTGAGAAAACGTGAGCGGAAAGGACAGCTCCGCCTTGACCCGGGCCGCGCCCGAGCCGCAGGTGGAAGTGTGCCCGGCCGCCCGGACGACGGCGGGCGCGGGGTCGCCGGACGCGCCGTGAGGGTCTCGTTTCTGCCTGTAACCTGCAGAAACCCCCACATTTACCGCAAAAAATGGGTTGATCCCACGTATTAACCTGGATGGGATGCCTCCCGATACTGACACACCTCGCCGTCCCCTGCTCTCCTCCAACTCCCTGTGGCGGATGAAGTCCTACCTCCGCCCGTACGCCGCCAGACTGGTGCTCATCTGGCTGGCCGCGATCCTCAGCATCGCCGCGAGCATCGCGCTCCCCCTGATCAGCGAGAAGGTCATCGACGGTCCCGTGACCCGGGGCGACTCCGACGGGCTGCTCCCGCTCGGTCTCATCGCCCTGGGCGTGGGCGTCGTGGAGGCCGGGCTGATCTTCCTGCGGCGCTGGACCCAGGTCAAACCCGTCCTCGGGCTGGAGACCGCGATCCGCGACGACCTCTACGAGCACCTCCAGCGCCTGCCGATGGGCTTCCACGGCGACTGGCAGTCGGGCCAGTTGCTGTCGCGGGCCACGACGGACCTGTCCACCATCCGCCGCTTCCTCGGCTTCGGCATGCTCTTCCTGGTGATGAACATCCTCCAGCTCATCACCGTGACCGTGCTCCTGCTGAACAAGTACTGGCCGCTCGGGCTGCTGGTGCTGGCCTCGGCCGTGCCGATCGTGTGGACGTCCCTGCGGTTCGAGAAGCGGTACATCAAGATCTCCCGCCAGGTCCAGGACGAGCAGGGCGACCTCGCCACGCTCGTCGAGGAGTCGGCCATCGGCATCCGTACGATCAAGGCGTTCGGCCGCCGCCACCACGTCTACGACCGCTACGACGAGGCGGCCCGCAAGGTGTACGGCAGCTCGGTCGACAAGGCCACCCTGTCGGCCCGGTTCTTCGCCTTCCTCGAAGTGATCCCCAACGTCACCCTCGCCCTGGTGCTGCTGCTCGGCGCCCTCGCGGTGGGCTCCGGCTCGATGACGCTGGGCACGCTGGTCGCCTTCACCACCCTGATGCTCCAGCTCGTCTGGCCGATCGCCAGCCTCGGCTACATCCTGGCCATGGCCCAGGAGGCGATGACCTCCGCCGACCGGGTCATGGAGGTCATGGACACCGTCCCGGCGATCGAGAGCGGCAGCCGCACGATCGAGCTGCCCCGGGGCCATCTGCGCTTCGAGGGCGTCGGGTTCGCCTTCCCCGGCGCGGCCGAGCCGGTGCTGCGCGACGTCTGGCTGGACGTGCGCCCCGGCGAGACGGTCGCGATCGTGGGCGCGACCGGCGCGGGCAAGACCACGCTGACCGCGCTGGTGCCCCGGCTGCTCGACGCCACCACGGGCCGCGTGACCATCGACGGCGAGGACGTGCGCGACCTCGACCTGACCACGCTGCGCTCGCTGGTGGCCACCGCGTTCGAGGAGCCGACGCTGTTCTCGATGAGCGTGCGCGAGAACCTGATGCTCGGCCGGCTCGACGCCACCGAGGAGGAGCTGGCCGACGCGATCGCCACCGCCCAGGCCGACTTCGTGTACGACCTGCCCTGGGGCCTGGACACCCGCATCGGCGAGCAGGGCCTGTCGCTGTCCGGCGGGCAGCGGCAGCGGCTCGCCCTGGCGCGGGCGGTGCTGAGCAGGCCGCGGGTGCTCGTCCTCGACGACACCCTGTCCGCGCTCGACGTGGAGACCGAGGCGCTGGTGGAGGAGGCGCTGCGGCACGTCCTGCGCGAGGCGACCGGCATCGTGGTCGCCCACCGCGCCTCGACCGTGCTGCTGGCCGACAAGGTGGCGCTGCTGCGCGACGGCACCATCAGCCACGTCGGCCGCCACCACGAGCTGCTGGCCGACGTGCCCGAGTACCGCGAGCTGCTGGCCCAGGACGCCGACTTCGACCCCTCGGAAGGAGCCCTGCGATGACCGCCGCCCCCGTCTCCTCCTGGCGCGGCGTCGCCTCCGAGGAGCAGGACGAACTGCCGGAGAAGGTGTCGGTGCTGCTGCGGGAGCGCTCCCGCAGGCTGCTCGGCGACCTGCTGCGTCCCTACCGCAAGGCCATCGCACTGCTCACCGCGATCATCGTCGTCTCGAACGCCGCGGCGCTGGCGATCCCGTACCTGGTCAAGGTGGGGATCGACGACGGCATCCCGCCGATGGCCCGTGGGTCGGGGCCGTCGGTCCTGCTGATCGTGGTCGGCGTGATCCTGGTCGCGGCGGTCACGCAGGCCCTCACCCGGCAGGCGTTCCTGCGCCTGTCGGGGAAGATCGGCCAGAGCGTGCTGCTGGAGCTGCGCAGGCGGGTGTTCGACCACTTCCAGCGGCTGTCGCTGAGCTTCCACGAGAAGTACACCTCGGGCCGGGTCATCTCCCGGCTCACCTCCGACATCGAGGCCATCTCCGAGCTGCTCCAGTCGGGCTTCGACGGGCTGGTCAAGGCGGTGCTGACGATGTTCGGCACGGCCGCGCTGCTGCTCGTCCTCGACGTGCACCTCGGCCTGGTGGCGCTGGTCCCGCTGCCGCTGCTGCTGCTGTTCACGCGGTGGTTCCGGCGGCAGTCGGTGATCGTCTACCGGCGGACGCGGGAGACGGTCGCCCTGGTGATCGTGCACTTCGTGGAGTCGATGACCGGCATCCGCGCGGTCCAGGCCTTCCGCAGGGAGCCGCGCAACCAGGAGATCTTCGCCCAGCTCAACGACGACTACCGGGACGCCAACGCGCGCAGCATGGTCCTGGGCGCGGAGTTCATGTTCGGCATCAAGCTGATCGGCAACCTGACCGTGGGCGGCGTGCTGCTCTACGGCGGCTACCTGGCGATCGAGGGCGAGGTCACGGTCGGCGTGCTGGCCGCGTTCCTGCTGTACCTGCGGCAGTTCTACGAGCCGATGCAGGAGCTCAGCCAGTTCTACAACACGCTGCAGTCGGCGGGCGCGGCCCTGGAGAAGCTGTCGGGCGTGCTGGAGGAGGAGCCGGGCGTGCCGGAGCCGCGCCGGCCCGAGCCGCTGCCCCAGCAGGCCCGCGGCATGGTCCGCTTCGAGGACGTGCGCTTCACCTACGTCGAGGAGATGCCGATCCTGCCCGGCCTCGACCTGACGATCCCCGGCGGGCAGAGCGTGGCGCTGGTCGGCGCGACCGGCGCGGGCAAGACGACGCTGGCCAAGCTGATCTCCCGCTTCTACGACCCGACCGCGGGCCGCGTGCTGCTCGACGGGGTCGATCTGCGCGACCTGGACGAGACGACGCTGCGCCAGGCCGTCGTCATGGTGACGCAGGAGAACTTCCTGTTCAGCGGCACGGTCGCGGACAACATCAGGTTCGGCCGGCCGGAGGCCACCGACCGGCAGGTCCGCGAAGCGGCCAAGGCGATCGGCGCGCACGAGTTCGTCGCCGGGCTGCCCGACGGCTACGACACCGAGGTCGGCAAGCGCGGCGGGCGCATGTCGGCGGGCCAGCGGCAGCTCATCGCGTTCGCCAGGGCTTTCCTCGCCGACCCGGCGGTGCTCATCCTCGACGAGGCCACCTCCAGCCTCGACGTGCCGAGCGAGCGGCTGGTGCAGCGGGCGCTGCGCACGATCCTGGCCGACCGCACGGCGCTGATCATCGCCCACCGGCTCTCGACCGTGGAGATCGCCGACCGGGTGCTGGTGATGGAGGCCGGCCAGGTCGTCGAGGACGGGCCGCCCGACCGGCTCATCGCCGCCTCGGGCCGCTTCGCCGGGCTGCACCGGGCCTGGCTGGAGAGCCTGAGCCAGTGACCGCGACCCCGCCCGCCCGCTAGTGGTGGGCGGGCGCGACGGCCACGAGGCTGCGGTACAGCTCGTACCCGACGAACAGGGCGACGGGCACCCCGACCGCGACGAGCAGCCGGCCGGCCAAAGGCGCCCCCGCCAGGGGCGCCTTCGGCTCCTCCAGCACCGGACCCGACACGGCGCCGAGCTCGGGCACGAGCTCCGGCAGCACCTCCGGGGCCGGCCGCAGCTCGGGGTGCCTGGCCAGGTAACCGCTGGGGAACGACGTCACGTGGTAGGCGCCGCATCCCGGGCAGCAGGTGCCCGACCAGGGGGGTTGCACGGCGATGCCGGAGCTGAGCCAGATCTCGACCTCATTGCCGTAGTCGTCGGCGAAATGCCGGACGACGAATTCCTCCTCCCAGACACGCAGACAGCGCAGGCACTCGAAGGGCCAGGTCTCGCGGGTCTCGAACCCGTCGCGCACGAGGATCACCCCCGGCTGGGATTCGGTGGTCTAGACCTGCAGTCTGCGCCTGACTCCGCGCGTACGCAAGACGCACCTTATGACACTTCAAGCTACGAAACGCTTACCAAGTGTCATGGTTTAGCGCCAAATTTCGGCACTTACCCGCCCGCGGTGGCGTCCCCCGTCAGTACGGACGCCGCGGCGGAACCGGGCTGAGCAGCGGCGTCGCGTCCGGCACGACGGGCTCGTCCGACCGGAACAGCTCCGGATGGCGGGCGAGATAACCGGCCGGGAACGTGGTGGTCTGCTGACAACCGCAGTGCGGGCAGATCACCCCGTACGACGGCGGCGGCACCACGAGCCCGTCCCTGAGCCAGATCTCGGCGGCGTTCCCGTGCTCGTCGTCGACGTGCCGGACGAGGTAGTCCTCTTCCCAGACGTGCCAGCAGCCGCGGCACTCGAAGGGCAGGGTCCTGCGTTCTTCCTCCACTGAGGTCACCCCCTCACTACGAGTGTCCGCCTCCCCTCCGGAACATCGCAAGCCGGGGGTCGCCGGACCGGGCGTCACCGGACCGTGAGCACGAAGGTGACCGCGCCGAGCACGACGCTGAGGGTGCCGAGCCAGGCGAACAGCGCGTCGAGGCCCGCGTCGATGGGCCGTCCGCCGTGCAGGGCCTCCTGGACCCGGCGGAAGCGCACCCCCGTCCTGATCAGCAGGACCGCGCCGCACAGCGCGGCCAGCGCGAACCCCGCGACGGCCACGGCGGGCAGGCCGTGGCGCACCGCGAGCCCGGCGGCGCCGAGCCCGCCCGTGGCCAGCGCCACGGCGGTGCGCACCCAGGCGAGCCGGGTGCGCTCGCTCTGCAGGCCCTCGTCCCAGATCTCCTGTGACATCTACACCGACAGGATGATGAGCACGAGGGCGACGACGGCCACGGTGGCGACGCCGTACCCGAAGACCGCCGCGAGGGCGGGCGGCGGGAGCGGCGCCTGGTTGCGCAGGGCGCGCTGGATGTTGCGCCAGCGCGGATAGGCCATGCCCGCCGCCAGCGCGGACAACGACACCAGCATGACCGCCAGCACCGTGCGGACCCACGGCACGAACACGTCGGAGGGCACCGCCGCCATGGCCACCCCGCCCGCGCTGAGCGCCAGCGCCGTGCTCAGCCACGTGAGAAAGGTGCGTTCGTTGGCCAAGGTGAAACGCGGGTCGGGCTCCATGCCTTATATGGTAATTCGTCCCCTTTTCCCCTAGAGAAGCCGGGATTTCAGCTGCACGCCTTGGCGACCTGCTGGGCGTAGTCGACCGCCTCGCTGCCCACCTTCTGGGCCGCGTCGACGGCGTCGTTGACGTTCTGCACGTCGATCCCGCCCAAAGTCTTGGCAAGGTCTTCGCTGGCCTGCTTGAGCGTGGTGTTGGCGGCCTTGTCGGCCACGTCGTTGAGCTTGCCCGCGGCGTCGTCGAGCGCCTTCTCCATGGCCTTGGGGTCGTCGGTGAGGTCCTTGACCTTGGCGGCCAGGTCGGTGACGATCTTCGGCGCCTCCAGGCACGCCTGGGCCTTGTCGATCGTGTCGTTGACCTCGCCGCACCCGGCGGCCAGGACGCATACGGCGAAGAGCGCCAGGGGCACGAACCGGCTCTTGATGAGTCGCATACCTCGACCTTACCCAGCGCCCCGCGCCCGCGGCGGCGCGCGCGATCAGTGAAGCAGCCCCGATCGGCGCCCGGCGGCGGCGAAGGCGGCCGCGATCCGGTCGAGCTGGGCGTCGGTGTGGGTGGCGGTGAGGCTGACCCGGATGAGCGCCTGCCCCGGCGGCACCCCCGGCGAGATCATGGCCGTGGTGAACACCCCTTCGTCGAACAGCTCCCGCCACAGCCGGAAGCACAGCAGGTCCTCCCCCACCGGCACGGCGATGACCGGACGGTCCGACGGCACGACGGCGTACCCCAGCCCGGCCAGCTCGCCGCTGAGCCGCCCGGCCGCCGCCCGCAACCGGCGCCGCCGCTCGGGCTCGGCGACGACGATCTCCAGGGCGGCCAGCGCGGCGGCGGCGCAGGCCGGTGCCAGCGCGGCGGTGAACACCATGGACCGCGCGTGGTGGCGCAGGTAGAGGATGATCTCCTCCGGCCCGGCGACCGCGCCGCCGACCGTGCCGAACGACTTGGAGAAGGTGACGGTCTGCACGTCCACGGCCTCCTCCAGGCCGTGCGCCTCGGCGGCGCCGCGACCGGCCTCCCCGAGCAGGCCGGCGTCGTGGGCGCTGTCCATCACGACGCGGGCTCCGTACGCGCGGGCGAGCTTGGCGATGCCCGGCAGGTCGCACACGTCCCCGGAGGTGGAGAACATGCCCTCGGTCACGATCATCCGGCCGGTGTCCGGGTCGCCCGCGGCCAGCAGGCGTTCCAGGTGGTCCATGTCGTTGTGCCGGTAGCGGCGTAAGCGCGCTCCGCCCAGGCGTACGGCGTCGATGAGGCACGCGTGCACCAGCCGGTCGCCGATCACCACGTCGCCGGGCCCCAGCAGCGCGCCCAGCGCGAGGTTGGCCAGGTAGCCGGCGCTGGTCACCATGACCGCCGGACGCCCGAGGAACTCCGCGAGCCGCGCCTCCAGCTCCTCGTGCAGCGCGAGGGAGCCGTTCGTCAGCCGCGAACCGCCGCTGCCCGCGCCGAGCCGCCGGATCGCCGCGACGGCGGCCTCCTTGACGCGGGGATCCCCCGAGAGCCCGAGATAGTCGTTGGACCCGGCCTGCACCAGCACCCGCCCGCCGACCACCACCTCCCCGTCGCCAGGCCGCTCCTGGATCGGGTGGTAGTAGGGATAGACGCCCAGCTCCTTGACCGGCTGGTACCCGGGCAGACGACACTTCGCGAACACATCGGCCATGCCTTCTCACTCCCCTGAGCGCGGACCCCCCCGGAAGAGTCTGGCCGACCACCCGGCCGGCCGCGCGGAACTGCCTCGCCGAAGGCCCGGCCCGCACAGCGTTCTCGCAGGTCAGTGCCCGGACAGGAGGTCTGGGCGGAAGGCGCCGGCGGCCGGGTCCTAGGATCTGATCCATGGCAATGTGCGAGCATCTTTCCCAGGCCGACGACCCGGCGGCGAAGACCCCAGAGGGCTGCGAGGAGTGCCTGGCCAGCGGCAGCCGGTGGGTGCACCTGCGGCGCTGCCTGGAGTGCGGCCACATCGGCTGCTGCGACTCCTCGCCCAACAAGCACGCGACCAAGCACTTCCACGCGACCACGCACCCGGTGATCCAGTCGTTCGAACCGGGCGAGAGCTGGCGCTGGTGCTTCGTGGACAACCAGATGGGCTGACCCGGCGGGCGCCCACGCGGACGGCGCCCACGCGGACGGCGCCCTCGCGGACGGCGCCCGGCGGGCGGGGTCAGCGTTCGAGGATGGCCTCCTCGAAGTCGAGCTGGGCCATCACCTCCCGCAGCACCTCGTCGTCGAGGCGGCGCTCGTCGCGCAGGCGGACGAACACCTCGCGCTCGGCCGTGAGCATGTCACGGCGCAGCCGCCGGTAGATGCTGCTGGGCGTCTCGGCGCCGCCCTGCGCGGTGCCGCCGCCCAGGCGTTCCCACGCGGTCAGCGACCGCCGCCACGACTTCTCCCTGAGCTGGTCGATGACCTGCTTCTTGATCTCGTCGGGCTCGCCCTCCTGCTCGACCAGCCGTTCGAGCTCGGCCAGGCCCGCCTCCAGCGCGGCCTGCTGGGCGGCCGCCTCGGCCAGCGTGTCCTCGTAGCGCTCCTGCTCGCTCGACACGCGCAGCTTCCTGATCAGCGCGGGGAACGTCATGCCCTGGATCAGCAGGGTGCCGATCACCGTGGTGAACGTCAGGAACAGCAGCATGGCCCGGTCGCGGGCCGGGATCTCCGGCGGGATGGAGAACGCCGCCGCGAGCGACACCACGCCCCGCATGCCGGCCCAGCCCAGGATCACCGTCTGCTGCGGGCTGGGCGCCGGGCCCCGCCGGACGAGCTTGACCAGCGGGGTGAAGGCGAACACCCACACGAACCTGGACACGATCGTCACCGCGAGCACCGCCAGCGCGTAGCCGGCGACCTGCCAGGGGCCGTAACCGGTGATGCCCTTGACCACGGTCACGAGCTGCAGCCCGATGAGCGCGAAGACGATCGACTCCAGGAAGAAGTCGGTGACCTTCCACACCGCGTCTGACACCAGCCGGGTGCCGAACCCCCGCTGGTGCATGCGGTTGCCCAGGTAGAGGCCGACGACCACGACGGAGATCACGCCCGAGGCGTGCACCGGCTCGGGCCCGAGCCCGGAGACGTGCACGGACTCGGCCGCGAGATAGGCCGCGAACGGGATCAGCAGCATCAGCGTGTTCTCGACCAGCGAGTCACGCGTGTGCTGGAACACCCAGGCGAACACGAACGCCAGCGCCAGCCCGATCGCCACCCCGCCGAGCGCCGCGAACAGGAACTGCGCCACGCCCTGGAACAGGTCGATGCTGCCGCCCACGGCCGCCCCGATGGCCACCCGGTAGGCCGTCAGCGCCGTGGCGTCGTTGAACAGGCTCTCGCCGATGAGGATCGTCAGCGACTTGCGCGGCAGCCCGAGCCGCCGGCCCACGGCGACGGCCGCCACGGCGTCGGGCGGTGCGATGATCGCGCCGAGCGCGAAGGCGGCGGCCAGCGGGAGCTGCGGCAGCAGCAGGTGGACGACCAGCCCCACCACGGCCGTGGTGAACAGCACCAGGCCGATCGACAGCAGCGCCACGGCCCGCTTGACGTCACGCAGGCGCAGGTAGGAGCTGTCGAGCGCGGCCGAGTAGAGCAGCGGCGGCAGGAACACGAACAGCACCAGCTCCGGCTGCAACGGCACCGCCGGCACCAGCGGCGAGACCAGCAGGCCGGCCGCGACCAGCAACAGCGGCGCCGGCCAGCCCCGCCGGCGCGCCACCGCCGCGACCCCGACCGCGCCGCCGGCCATCAGCAGCAGTTGCAGGCCCATGGTCGGGTTCAACGACGCTCCTCCAGCTCGCCCGGGTGGATGCCGAGAGCGTACCCGGCGGGCCGGAGGAGGGTGTCACCACTCCCGGCGGTCGTGCCCGTCGCCGTAGTCCTGCTGCTGGTCGGGGCGCAGGCGTTCGCCGGTCGAGAACAGGGGGTCCGTCACGTACGGACGGCCCATGTTCGGGTCGGACGACTGCGGCGGGTACTCCTGGCGGCCGAGCGCCAGCAGCGGGTCCACCGGGTTGGGCGGCGCGGGCTGCTGGTAGCCCTGGTAGGCGTCGGCCGGGCGGTAGGGGTCCTGGGCGGGCGCGGGGTGGTGCCTGCGGCCGGCGCCGGGGATGCCGTGCATGGGCGTGCCGAGCCCGGCCGTGCTCGGCGGCTGGGCCTGAGGCTGCGGCTGGCTCTGGGGCTGGGGCTGGGACGGCGGCTGCTGGTAGGAGCCGTAGGAGTCCGGCGCGTACTGCTGGGCCGGCGGGAAGGGGTCGGCGGCCTGCGACGGGAAGCCGAGCGGGTCGGTGCTCAGCGGCGCCGGGCGGCGCTGGTCGGCGGGGAGCTGGTAGACGGGCTCGCCGCTGTCGACGTACTGGGGGCCGGTGAAGGGGTCGCCGGCGTACTGGGGGCCGCTCAGCGGGTCGCCGGTGTACTGCGGGCCGCTGAAGGCGTCCCCCGTGTACTGCGGGCCGCTCAGCGGGTCGCCCGTGTACTGCGGGCCGCTGAACGGGTCGCCGGGGTAGTGGGGGCCGCTGTGCGGGTCGCCGGGGTACTGGGCGGCGGGCTGCTCGACGTACTGGGGGCCGGTGAAGGGGGTGCGCTCGCCGAACGACGGCGTCTCCCGGGGGCCGGTGGTCTCGCTGTAGGAGGCCACCAGTTTGTCCTGCGGCGCCGGGCCGCGCGCGACCAGCACGTCGTTGGGCGACAGCGACGCGGTGGGCCGCTCGTCGAGCGCGGGCGGAGGCGGCTGCTGGGCGTGCTGGGGCGGCCGGTGGTACGTCCCGGTGCCCGGCATGACCTCGGTGCCCGGATCGTCCGCGGGCACCGCGGGCTGCTCGCCCGTGGCCTCGGCGTAGCCGTCGTCGAGCGTGTCGAGCAGCCTGCCGACGTCCTCCATCGGCATGCGGAAGCTCGCTGTGCACATCTCCCCTCGCCACAGGCTGAGGACGAGTGTGCCCTCATGCCACGTGACCCGGAGGCACCGCTCCTGACCTCGTGCATCGAAGAAGACTTCGCCGAACGACGGCAACGGGACAACTTCCGACATGGCAGACATACTGCTTTAACCAGCCTTTATTCGTCCACTCAACCCCGGAAAACCCTACCTAACCGCTCTCACCATCGAGACCGTGAACCCCGTCGATCACACCAGCAAGATCGTCCTGACCAGTCGGAGTTCCGCTCGACAGTGTGCCACGCGAGTCCGGCGAGGAGCCCGGGAACGCCGGGATGCGCATGACCGGACACAGGGCGTCCCGGCGCGTCGGCCCGGGATTGCGGGTACCGTTGACGACCGTGCCGGACTCCCATCTCCCGTCAGTGGACGAACTGCTCAACATCGCGGTCGGCGCTCTCGGAGGGAGCGAACGGCAGGGCCAGATCACCATGGTCAAGGCCGTCCAGAAGGCCATCGACGACGAGGAGCACCTGGCCGTCCAGGCGGGCACGGGCACCGGCAAGTCGCTGGCCTACCTGGTGCCCTCGATCCGGCACGCCATGGACAGCGACTCCCCCGTCGTGATCTCCACGGCCACCATCGCGCTGCAACGCCAGCTCGTCGACCGCGACCTGCCCCGGCTGGCCGAGGCGCTGGGCAAGGAGCTGCCGCACGAGCCGACGTTCGCCATGCTCAAGGGCCGGCGCAACTACCTGTGCCGCTACAAGGCGACGGCGGGCTGGCCCGAGGAGGACGAGCAGGACCAGCTCTTCGACCCGCGCGAGGTGAGCGCGACCGGCCGCATGGTCCAGCGCATCCAGGAGTGGGCCGAGGAGACCGAGACGGGCGACCGCGACGAGCTGGTGCCCGGCGTGAGCGAGCAGGCCTGGCGGCAGTTCTCGGTGAGCGCGCAGGAATGCCTGGGCGCCACCCGCTGCCCGAGCGGCCCCGAGTGCTTCGCCGAGCTGGCCAGGGCGCGCGCGGGCGAGGTCGACGTCGTGGTGACCAACCACGCGCTGCTGGCCATCGACGCCATGGGCGACCTGCCGGTGCTGCCCGAGCACGAGGTCGTGGTCGTCGACGAGGCCCACGAGCTGGTCGACCGGGTGACCTCGGTGGTCACCGCCGAGCTGTCGGAGGCGTCGGTGATGCTGGCCGTGCGCCGTGTCGGCCGGCTGATCGAGCAGCCGCTCGCCGACCAGCTCATGGAGGCCGGCGAAGACCTCAAGGCGCTGCTGGCCGCCGCGCCGCCCGGCCGCATCGACGAGCTGCCGCAGGTGCTCGGCCTGACGCTGCAGCTCATCCGCGACACGGCCTGGCGCTGCATCACCGCCATGGGCTCGCGCAACGCCGACAAGGACGATCCCGACAAGGCGGGCCAGCGCAAGGCCGCCTTCACCGCGCTCGACGAGGTGCACGACACCGCCGTGCGCATGCTCGACGCCTACGGCCACGCCTCCGAGGCCGACCGCGCCGAGGTGGTCTGGCTCGACGGCGCCACCGACCGCCGTCCGCCCATGTTGCGGGTCGCGCCGCTGAGCGTGAGCGGCATGCTGCGCGAGCGGCTGTTCGGCGAGCGCACGGTGGTGCTCACCTCCGCCACGCTCGCCCTCGGCGGCACGTTCGACGGGCTGGCCGCGCAGTGGGGGCTGGGCGACAGCAAGCGCTGGCAGGGCATCGACGTCGGCTCGCCGTTCGACCACCCGCGCGCCGGCATCCTCTACGTCGCCAAACACCTGCCCCAGCCGGGCCGCGACGGGCTGCCGCAGCAGTATCTCGACGAGATCACCGAGCTCATCGAGGCGGCCGGCGGGCGCACGCTGGGGCTGTTCTCCTCGATGCGCGCCGCCAAGGCCGCCACGGAGGCGCTGCGCGAACGGCTCGACGTGCCGCTGCTGTGCCAGGGCGACGACTCGACCATGCTGCTGGTCAAGCAGTTCGCCGAGGACGAGCCGACCTGCCTGTTCGGCACGTTGTCGCTGTGGCAGGGGGTCGACGTCCCCGGGCCGTCGCTGCGGCTGGTCATCATCGACCGGGTGCCGTTCCCGCGCCCCGACGATCCGCTCACCTCGGCCCGGCAGCGGCACGTCGCGGCGCGCGGCGGCAACGGGTTCATGGCGGTGGCGGCCAACCACGCGGCCCTGCTGCTGGCCCAGGGCGCCGGCCGGCTGCTGCGCGCGCAGGACGACAAGGGCGTCATCGCGGTCCTCGACCCGCGCCTGGCCACGGCCCGGTACAGCGGTTTCCTGCTGGGGTCGTTGCCGCCGTTCTGGCGCACCACCGACCCGGCCGTCCCGCGCGCCGCGCTCAAGCGCCTGTCCACCGAGTCCTGACCGCCGCGGGCCCCCTCAGGCGACAGTCCTCTTCCTTACGGCTTCGCCTGGTCAGGCCACCCGCCATACGGGGCGGGCGGCCTTCCAGGAAACGCCCGCTGACCCTTCACCGGCGGGCCGCCGTCACGCGAGCCCGCCTTGCCCCACTCCGTGGCCCCATCGGCCGCGGGAACGGCCCCTGGGCGGGCCCGATCTGGGAACGGCCCGGGGCCGGACCGGCTAGAACGGGGTGAGGTCGGGGCGCTTCGGGGTGAGGCCGTCGCCGGAGGAGGTGCCGCGCAGGCGGCGGGACATCCACGGCACCAGGTGCTCGCGGATCCACTGGGCGTCCTCGCGGCGCCGCGCCCGCGGGTCGACCAGCCGCTCCGGCCACTCCTTGCGCCAGTCGTCGAACGGCACCCCCAGCACGTCGAGCACGCGGGCCGCTACCAGGCGGTGGCCGTCCTCGTTCATGTGCAGGCGGTCGGTGCTCCAGGCCCGCCAGTCGCGCAGCCCCTGCATCGACCACTGGTCGACCAGCCGGCAGCCGTAGAGGTCGGCGATGGAGCGGATGTGCAGGTAGAAGATGGCGAAACGGCCGCGCAGCCGCCGCATCAGCGGCGTGTCGCGCGGATCGACCCCGGTGAACAGCAGCACGTCGGCGCCCCCGGCCCGCAGGTCGCGCACCGCGCGGGCCAGGCGCTTGGCCATCACGTCGGGGTCGCTGCCCGGCCGCAGCAGGTCGTTGCCGCCCGCGCAGAAGCTGACCAGGTCGGGGCTCATCTCGATGGCCCGCGGCACCTGCTCGGCGATGATCTGGTCGAGCAGCTTGCCGCGGACGGCCAGGTTCGCGTACCGGAACGCCGGGTCGTCGGCGGCGAGCCGTTCGGCGACGCGGTCGGCCCAGCCGCGGTAGTGCCCGTCGGGGCCTGGATCGTTCAGTCCTTCGGTGAAACTGTCCCCGAGTGCGACGAAGGACTTGTATTGCCTCATGAGCTGCTGTTCATCTCCGCGATAGCGTGTAGCGCCAGGACGTAGGACTGTAGTCCGAATCCGGCGATCGTGCCCGTCGCCACCCCGGCGACGACCGAGGTGTGGCGAAACTCTTCCCTCGCCGCGGGGTTGCTGATGTGCACCTCGACGAGCGGCGCGGTGCGCTGGGCGATGGCGTCGCGCACGGCGTAGGAGTAGTGGGTGAAGGCGGCCGGGTTGAGCACGACGGGGATGCGGCCGTCGGCGGCCTCGTGCAGCCAGCCGATCAGCTCGGCCTCGTCGTCGGTCTGGCGCACCTCGACCTGCTCGCCGAGCTTGCGGCCGGTCTCGCGGCACAGCTCGGCGAGGTCCTCCAGCGTCTCGGCCCCGTAGACGTCGGGCTCGCGGGTGCCGAGCCGGCTCAGGTTGGGGCCGTTGAGCACGAGGATCATCGTGCGATCTCCTTGTAGGCGGCTTCGAGCAGCTCTTCGGCGGGGTCTTCGAGGCGCCCCGGCCTGGCCAGGTCGTCGAGGACGACGAAACGCTGCTTGGCGCCCCGGTTCTTCTTGTCCAGCCGCATGTGGTCGCGCAGCCGCGGCCAGGCGCCGGCGTGGTAGGAGACCGGCAGGCCCACGGAGGTGAGGATCGCGCGGGTGCGGGCGGCCAGGTCGGCGCGGCCGGACAGCCGGGACAGCTCGGCGGCGTAGACCATGCCGATGGCGACCGCCTCGCCGTGGCGGATCGTGTAGTGCTCGTCGCGCTCGATGGCGTGGGCCAGCGTGTGGCCGTAGTTGAGGATCTCGCGCAGGCCCTGCTCGCGCAGGTCGGCGCCCACGACGCCGGCCTTGACGCGGATCTTGCGCTCGATCAGCTCGCGGGTGTGGGGGCCGTCGGGCCTGGTGGCCCCCTCGGGGTCGGACTCGACCAGCGTGAGGATCTGCGGGTCGGCGATGAAGCCGCCCTTGATGATCTCGGCCAGCCCCGCCACGTAGTCGGCCTTCGGCATGCCGGGCAGCACGGCCAGGTCGCAGAGCACCCCGGCGGGCGGCAGGAACGTGCCCACCAGGTTCTTGCCCTCGGGGGTGTCGATGCCGTTCTTGCCGCCGACGGCGGCGTCGACCATGGCCAGCAGCGTCGTCGGCACGAGCACGACCTGCACGCCGCGCAGCCAGGTGCCGGCCACGAACCCGGCCAGGTCGGTCGTCGCGCCGCCGCCCACGCCCACGACGGCGTCGGAGCGGGTCAGGCCGTGGCGGCCGAGCGCGGACCACAGGCCGGCGGCCACCTCGGGCGTCTTGCACGCCTCGCCGTCGGGGACGGGCAGGTCGGCCACCTCGTAGCCGGCCTCGGCCAGCGCCGCGAGGACCGGGCGGGACAGCTCGGGCAGGCCCTGCGGCCGGACGACGGCGACCGTGCGCACGCCCGGCCGGAGCAGGCCGGGCAGCTCGGCCTGCACGCCGCTGCCCACCACGACGTCGTAGGGGCTGTCGCCGGGGACGGGGATCCGCGTCGCGGTCATGCGGGCAGGCCCTCCAGGATCTCGTCGGCGAGCTCGCCGGGGTCGCGCTTGTCGGTGGCGAGCGTGACCACGGCCAGGCGCTCGTAGACCGGCCGCCGCTCCTCCATCAGCTTCTTGAGCTGGCTGCGCGGGTTGAGCACGAGCAGCGGCCTGGCCGAGCCGAGCCCGACCCGCTGGACCGCGTCGGCCAGGCCCACCTGCAGGTAGACCACGTGGTGACCGGCGAGCAGCGCCTGGGTCTCCTCGTTGAGCACGGCGCCGCCGCCGAGCGACAGGACGCCGTCGTGCTCGGCCAGGGCGCGGCGCACGGCCTGGTGCTCCAGCTCGCGGAAGCGGGCCTCGCCGTCCTCGACGAAGATGTCGGCGACCGGCTTGCCGGCCTCGGCCTCGACGTCGGCGTCGGTGTCGCGGAAGGCGACGCCGAGCCGTTCGGCCAGCAGCCGCCCGATCGTGGTCTTGCCGGATCCGGGCGGGCCGATGAGCACGGCTCTGGTCACTGGTCGCTCACCCCTTCTCGTGCGCTCGGCGCGGCCGTCACTTGATCACCATCGAGGAGAGGTAGCCGGACAGGTTGCGGGCGACCTCCTCCACCGAGTCGCCGCCGAACTTCTCCAGGGCCGCGTCGGCCAGCACCAGCGCGACCATGGCCTCGGCCACGATGCCCGCGGCCGGGACGGCGCACACGTCGGAGCGCTCGTGGTGGGCCTTGGCCGCCTCGCCGGTCTTGACGTCGATCGTGGCCAGGGCCCTCGGCACGGTGGAGATGGGCTTCATGGCGGCGCTGACCCGCAGGACCTCGCCGTTGGTCATGCCGCCCTCGACGCCGCCCGCGCGGTTGGTGACGCGCTTGACGCCGTTCTCGGCGGTGTACTCGATCTCGTCGTGGGCGCGCGAGCCGGGCCGGCGGGCGGTCTCGAAGCCGTCGCCGACCGCGACGCCCTTGATCGCCTGGATGCCCATGAGGGCCGCGGCGAGCCGGGAGTCGAGCCTGCGGTCCCAGTGGGTGTAGCTGCCCAGGCCGGGCGGCAGGCCGTAGGCGAGCACCTCGACGACGCCGCCGAGCGTGTCGCCTTCCTTGTGGGCCTGGTCGATGACGGCGACCATGGCGGCGCTGCCCTCGGGGTCGGAGCAGCGGACCGGGTCTTCGTCGATCCTGGCCAGGTCGCCGGGGCCGGGCAGCACCTCGGTGGGCGTCTGCGCGCCGCCGATGGAGGTGACGTGGCTGACGATGTCGACGCCGAGCGCCTGCTTCAGGAAGCGCCTGGCGACCTCGCCGAGCGCGACGCGGGCCGCGGTCTCGCGGGCGCTGGCCCGGTCGAGCACCTGGCGGGCGTCGTCGAAGCCGTACTTCTGCATGCCGGCCAGGTCGGCGTGGCCGGGGCGGGGACGGGACCGCGGCGCGTTGCGGGCCAGGCCCTCCAGCTCGGCCGGGTCGACCGGGTCGGCCGACATGACCTTCTCCCACTTGGGCCACTCGGTGTTGCCGACGCGGACGGCGACCGGGCTGCCCATGGTGCGGCCGTGGCGCACGCCGCCGACGATCGTCACCTGGTCCTGCTCGAACTTCATCCGCGCGCCGCGGCCGTAGCCGAGCCTGCGGCGGCGCAGGGCCTCGTCGATCGCGGCCGTGGTCACCTCGACCCCGGCGGGCAGTCCTTCGAGGATGGCAACGAGTTCGGGGCCGTGGGACTCTCCGGCCGTCAACCAGCGCAACATGACTCCAAGTCTTCCACGTGCGGCCGGGTGGGATGTCCGTCGTTCACCAGCCGAGACAGAGCGCCACGAAAGCACCGAGCAGCATGAACGGCCCGAAGGGGAACTGGGTGTGCCGGTCGCCCCGCCCGGTGAGCAGCAGCGCGACCGCGTACAGCGCGCCGAGCACCTGGCCGGCGAACGCCGCGGCGACCCACGTCTGCCAGCTCATCGCCGCCGCCGCCATGCCGATGAGCCCGGCCAGCTTGACGTCGCCGAGGCCCATCGCGGCCGGCCTGGCGAACCACAACAGGCCGTAGACGGCCGCCAGCGCCGCCGCGCCGAGCAGCGCGCGCGGCAGCTCCCCGGTGGGGAGCAGGGTCAGTGCGATGATCGGGTACGCGGGCAGCGTGATCGCGTCGGGCAGCAGGGTGGTGCGCCAGTCGATGACCGCCAGCGCCGTGCCGGCCAGCGCGAGCCCCGCGTACGGCGGCCCGGCGAGCCAGGCGGTCAGCGCCGTCACGGCGGCGGTCAGCAGTTCCACGCCGGGCGGCCAGGACGGCGGGGACGCGAGGTCGTCGTAGGCGTCGGCCAGCGCCCTGACCTGTCGTCCGGCGACCAGACCGAGCAGCGCCATGAGTGCGACCACGACCAGACCCTAATCCGGCGGCCGGGCGGCCGTCCCGCGATCGCGGCGGGCGGCCCGGGTATGGCGTGCGCCAAGAGCGAACCCGCGTCCCGGCGGGCCCCGGCGCCCCGGACGGAGGGCCGCGACGCACGCCGGCGGTCATGGGTTCGGGGGCGATCCCCCAAGGAACTTTGATCGTCCGGGACGGGGTGGCACGCGGCTGCGGGGGTGGTCAGGAACTTACTTTCTGTCGTGGCCCCCCGGAAGAGTGACCGAGAGGAAGACCCATGTTCCGTGGCATCCTGGCCGGCGGCCTCGCGCTGAGCGCCGCAAGCCTCATCATGACCGGCCCCGCCGCGTACGCCGACCTGCAGGCCCCTTACGCGCGGGCCGCGGCGATCGTCGACGCGGACGGCGAGCTGAACAACGGCAAGAACATCCTCAAGACGTGGCGGGCCTCGACCGGCCGCTACTGCGTGATGGTCGACAGGCACGTCACCACGTCCACCGCGGTGATCCAGATCACCCCGCGGGCGCCCCGCCGCCTGCCGTTCATCGCCTACCGGAACTCGTCGGCGACCTGCCACGAGTCCAACACCATCACCGTCGGCGTCTACGACACCAGCACCGGCCGGCTCGCCGACGGCGGCTTCGACCTGACCATCTCCTGACCGAGAACCGAGGGAGCACCCATATGAACATCATCCGGCGCGCCGCCGGCGTCGCGCTCGTCGCGGCGGCCGTCCTGACGCCCGCGGCGGCGTACGCGGACACGCCGTACGCCCAGGCCTCGGCCACCGTCCGGGCGGACGGCGTGGTGACCGACAGCAAGAACGTCGAGGAGGCCAAGCGCATGTTCCGCGGGACGTACTGCGTGATCCTCGGCGAGGACGTCGACTACGACGGCGACCTGGCGATCCACGTGACGCCGATCGGCCGGTCCACCTACCCGCGCTCGCTGTCGGTGCAGCGCGGGGCGGCGATCTGCGGCGGCCACTACCGGGCGATCGCGGTCTACAGCCAGCTCGCCGACGGCGTGGCGGCCGACACCGGGTTCTACCTGACCGTCTCCTGACGACCTGCCTCGCCGTCTCCTGACGACGTCCGGCGAACGCCCCCGGCCGGTGACCGACACCGGCCGGGGGCGTCGGCGCGTCCGGCTCGTGGGGAGAAGCGGCGCTCAGCCTTCCCGCGGGAGAAGCGGCGCTCAGCCGGTTCGGCTCGGGAAGCGGCGCTCAGCCGGTTCGGCGGGAGAACCAGCGGCGGCGGGGCGGGGCGGGCTCCATCCTGGCGACGGTGACGCCGCCGAGCTGGTCGACGGTGCCGGACTCGACCGCGGCCAGCGCCCTCAGCACCTCGCCCTCGATCACGAACTGCACCGGCCCGGCCACGTCGACCACGACCGCCGCGGCCTCCTCGTGCACGGCCGCCCGGCAGACCTGGAGCGTGCCGGTCTGGATCGGGCGGGCGTCCTTGCGCCATCTGGTCAGCGCGTCGGTTCCGGTGAAGGCGAGCACCGCGTGCCTGCCGTCGTGGCCGACGAGCTTGGGCAGCGCCATCTCGCTCTCCTTCTCCTGGCGCAGCCCGTGCTCACCGACCTCCGACTCGGTCAGCAGGGCGACCACCGGGACCAGCAGCCGCGCGCCGCTCAGCGCGGCCAGCACGTCGGCGGGGCCGCACGCGCCCGCCTCGTAGGCGGCCAGGGCGGCGGCCACGGCGGGGGCGGCGCTGCCGTCGTCGTCGGGGTCGAGTGGCTGTGGGATGGTCGGCACAACGAACGAGACTACCCGCGGGCGCCACCGCCCCCGCTCCGGGAGGCGCCCTGGAGACGTTCCGGCGGTGCTCGCCGGCGTTCCGGCGGTGTTCTGTCGGGGCGGGCTGTTAGACAGGTGGGGTGCGGATCTCCCGGCTTCCCCTCGACGAGCAGACCGCGGCCGTGCGGGCCGTGCTGGAGACCGACCCGGTGCTGGTCCGGGTGCTCGGCGGGGCCCGCGCGCTCGGCCTGCCCGGCTGGTGGCTGGCGGCGGGCGCGGTCGTCCAGGCGATCTGGAACCACGTGACCGGACGTCCGGCGGGCTACGGCGTCAAAGACTATGACCTCATCTATCACGATCCGTCCGACCTGTCGTGGGAGGCGGAGGACCGCGCGATCAGGGCCGGGCGCGAGCTGTTCGGCGACGTGCCGGTGGAGATCCGCAACGAGGCCCGCGTCCACCTGTGGTACGAGCGCCGCTTCGGCGTGCCGTGCCCGCCCTACGACAGCTCCGAGGCCGCGATCGACTCCTTCCCCAGCACCACGAGCGCGATCGGCGTCCGGCTCACCGCGTCGGGGGCGTGGCGGGTCTACGCCCCCTACGGCGTGGCCGACGCCTTCAACCTCGTGCTGCGTCCCAACCCCCGGCAGGCGCCGCGCGAGGTCTACGAGGCCAAGGCGGCACGCTGCGCCGAAGCCTGGCCCGAGCTCACCGTGCTCCCCTGGTGCCCGCCGGGGCCGTCCAGCTAGCCGAGGTCGGCGAGGTCGGCGATGGCCGCGACCGGCCCGCCGCCCGACGGTCCCTGGTGCACGGCGGCCACCGAGACGAACACCGCGGGGTCGCCGGTGACCGAGGCCGCCACCCCGCCGACGGCCGCCTTGATCTGCCGGTGCCAGTGCACGTCGGAGTCGTCCAGCATGATGTTGCGCCGCCCGCGCACCCGTCCCGACGGGTCGGCCTCGCACTTCATGAACACGTTGACCAGCCGCCCGCCGAGGTCGGCCGGGCGGGGGCGGTCCGGCAGCGGCAGCCCGGAGTCCCTGATGGCCGCCCAGATGCCGTCGGCGTCGAGCGCGTCCTTCATGACGCTGTGCCCGATGCGGTAGCGCCCGCCGATGCCGCGCACGTTGCCCACCAGCACGATCTGCGCCCGGTCCAGCTCCACCCCCGACGAGCACGAGGCCACCGACGAGTACAGCGACAGGTCCTTGTGGATCTGGTCGGCCCTGGGCATGTCGATCTCGCCGAGCGCGACGGCGATGCCGAGCGCGGTGGTGGAGTTGGACAGGTCCATCGACGGGCCGGTCTCCTCGATGGCGGTGTCCTGGCCGCGGCTCCTGGCCTCGGTGATGGTGGCCAGGGTGAGCAGCGGCGTCTTGGTCTGCACGTAGTGCACGTCGCGGGGGTCGTCGATGCCGGCGATCTTCATGGCCTCCCGCACCCCGGCGGCCACCTTCTCCACCATCGCCGGACGGCCGATGTCCTCGGGCAGGATCACCTCGCTCATCGCCACGCCCACCGACAGGCGCGGCTCGTCGCTGGGCGGCGCGTCCGCCGTGGTGGCGAAGACGGTGGCGTGCGGGCTGAGGACGCCGTCGGTGCCGCCCGACCACACCAGCGGCACGCTCTCGGGGGACGGGTGCCCGTGCTCGGCCAGCACCTCGCGGAAGGCCCGGTCGGCCAGGATGCGCGTGTAGTCGTTGACGCCGCCGTTGCCCTCGGTCTTGCCGATCACCGCGAGCACCCGCCGCGCCTCGATCACCCCGTCCTCGATGAGCCGGGACAGCCCGGAGGCGTCGGTCACGCTCTCGATCGGCACCTTTCGCACTTCAATCGGGTCCGGCATGCGTTGCCCCTTCTCCAGTACCGGCTTCCCCACCGTCGCGACGCTAGCCGAGCGGCCCGGCGGGGTTCATGGGCAATGTCTGCCCATGAACGGCCGCGGCGATGTCAAGGTGCGCTGGCCGGTGAAGCTCTCGGCGGAACCTTGAGGCAGACAAAAGGGCCGAAGGTAGTGTTCCTGGATGTGATTCGCGAAGCCCACGTCAACGGCATCAAGCTCGTCTACCGCGAGGAGGGCGACCCCGCCGCCCCGCCGCTGGTCCTCGTCCACGGCAGGACCGCGAACCACAACGACTGGAACGGCATCACCCGGCACTTCGCCGCCCGTCACCACGTCCTGGCCCCCGACCTGCGCGGCCACGGGGCCAGCGACCGTCCGGGCGAGTACGCGGTGAGCACGATGGCCGAGGACGTCGTGGCGCTCCTCGACCACCTCGGCCTCGACCGCGTCCGGCTGATCGGGCACTCGCTCGGCGGCATGGTCTCCTACCACGTGGCCATGCGCCACCCCGGGCGGGTCGAGCGGCTGGTGCTGGAGGACGTGCCGGCGCCGTACCCGATCGAGGGACGCCAGCCGCTCGTGGAGGACGACTCCACCGGCTTCGACTGGCGGATGATGCACCAGACCGAGCCGTACATCGCCGACCCCGACCCGGCGCTGGCCGCCGAGCTGGGGAAGATCACGGCGCCCACGCTGGTGGTCTCGGGCGGACGGCTGAGCCCGTTCGACGCCCCCGGGCTGGCCCGCCTGATCCCCGGCGCCGAGCTGGTCACGATCGAGGCCGGGCACCTCGTCCACGCCACGGAACGGGCCGCCTTCCTGGCCGCGGTGGACGCCTTCCTGGACCGGTGAGCCCGGGCAGGTCCGGACCTCTATGCTGGTCGTCCCCCCACGAGTCACGGAGACCCGCTGTGTCCAGCCCCCCACCGGCCCCCCGTCCCGGCATGACCCCGGAGCGGGTCGGGATGTTCAGCGACGCGGTCTTCGCGATTGCTATCACGCTGCTCGTCCTGGAGATCCCCCGTCCGGCGGAGGGCGACTTCCGTGACCTCGCGGGCTTCCTGAGCCATCACCAGGGCTCGTTCGCGGCGTTCGCGCTGGCCTTCCTCATGCTGTGGTTCAGCTGGCGGGCCCACCACACGCTCTTCGACCAGCTCCACCGGGTCTCCCAGCCGGTCCTGCTGCTGCACGTGCCGCTGCTGCTGTGCTCGGCGTTCCTGCCGTACACGATGAACCTGTGGAGCGAGATGTCGGCGGCCGACATCGACGTGCAGGCGTCCAAGGGGCTGGCGCTGGCGCTGTTCGCCGGGACGGAGGCCGTCCTGATGTTCTGCCAGGGCGCGCTGTTCACGCTGGCCCTGACGCAGGGGCTGCTCAACGCCGGCGCGAGCAGGCGGCGCATGGCCACCTCGGCCTGGGTGTACTGGGGCTGCGGCGTGCTGTGGGCGGTCAGCGCGGTCCTGGCCTTCGGCGTCGGGGAGAACTCCACGTTCCTGTGGATGGCCACGCCGGTCGTGGTCGCGGTCATCGTGCTCGTCCGCAGGCGGCTCGCGCCCGGCGCGGTTCAGCCGGATGTCACGGGGCAAACGTGACCTCAATGTCACAAAGATCCGCCAAGGTGAAAAGGTGCGAACGAGGCTCAGCGATCACGTAAGGGAACGACTGGGCACGTTCGGTCTCATGGCGCCCTCGATCGTGCAGTGCGCGGTGGGCGCGGCGCTGGCCTGGATCGTCGCCGTCGACCTGCTCGGGCACGCCCGGCCGTTCTTCGCCCCGATCTCCGTGCTGATCTGCGTCGGCGTGGGGCTCGGGCAGCGGCTGCGGCGCGTCGCCGAGCTGGTGGTGGGCGTGAGCCTCGGCGTCGGCGTCGGCGACCTGCTGGTGTCCTGGATCGGCTCGGGCCCCTGGCAGCTCGCGCTGGTCGTCGGGCTTGCCATGGCCGTCGCGCTGCTGCTCAACGGCGGGGCGCTGTTCGTCGCGCAGGCGGGCTCGTCGGCGGTGCTGGTGGCCACGCTGCTGCCCGGCGAGAACGCCGGCGGCCTCGACCGCATGGCCGACGCGCTCACGGGGGGCGTCATCGGCGTCGCGGCGGTCGCGCTGATGCCCGCCAGCCCGTTCACGATCGCCGCCAAACACCTGTCGGGGGTGCTGGACGCGCTGTCCACCGTCCTGGAGCAGGCGGCGGAGGCGATCGAGAAGCGGGACGTCGACCTGGCCGCCGAGGCGCTGGACGAGGCGCGGACGACGCAGGCCGCCGTCGAGGAGTTCGCGATGGCGCTGGAGACCAGCAAGGAGATCACCATGATCTCGCCGCTGCACTGGCATCGCCGGGCCGCCCTGGCCCGGTACGAGACCGCCGCCGTCCCCGTCGACCTGGCCCTGCGCAACGCCCGGGTGATGGTCCGCCGCACGCTGGCGGCGCTGGGCGAGGCGAGCCCGCCGCCCACGGCGCTGGCCGAGGCGATGCGGGAGGTCTCGGAGGCGGCGCTGCTGCTGCAACTGGAGCTGGCCGCCGGGCGCGATCCCCTGCTGGCGCGGCAGGCGCTGCTCGCGGTGGCCGGTCGCGAACGGCCCGAGCGGCTGGGCTTCTCGGCGCACGTCATCATCGCGCAGCTGCGGTCGATCGCGGTGGACCTGTTGCAGGCCACGGGCCTGGAGCACGAGCAGGCCAGCCAGGCGCTCACGCCGCTCGACGAACCCCGAAGCAGCTAGCACCCCCGCGCACGCCGAAGGCGGGCGCCCGTACGGGCGCCCGCCTTCGCGGTTCTTGCGGTCACGCGGTTCTTGCGGTCACGCGGTTCTGCGGTTCGCGTCTTCGCGGTTCCGCGGGGAGGTCAGACCGTCTGGAGCGCGGCCTCGGCCTCCAGGGTCGCGGCGGTGGCGTTGATCACGGCGGCCACCCGCAGCGCCTCCTGGACCTGCTCACGCGGCATCCCCGCGCCCCGCAGCACCTGCTCGTGCGACTCCAGGCAGCGGCCGCAGCCGTTGATCGCGGAGACCGCCAGGCACCACAGCTCGAAGTCCGTCTTGTCCACGCCCGGGTTGCCGATCACGGTCATCCGGAGCCTGGCCGGCAGCGTCGCGTACGTCTCGTCGCCGATCAGGTGGGTGGCGCGGTAGTAGACGTTGTTCATCGCCATGATCGACGCGGCCGCCTTGGCGGCGGTGAACGCCTCGGCCGACAGGTGGTCGGCGGCGTCCTGCGAGAGCTCGGCGATGACCCGCGCCGACCTGGTGGCCAGGGCGCACGCCAGGACGGTGCCCCAGAGCTGCTGGTCGGTCAGCGACGAGGTGGTCGTGACCGAGCCCAGGTTGAGCCTGGTGTCCTTGGCGTAGTCGGGCAGGAGCGACTTCAGGGTGTCGACGCTCACTGGGCCAGCAGCTTCTGGGCGTCGAGGCCGGCCTCGCCCTTGTTCCAGTTGCACGGGCACAGCTCGTCGGACTGCAGCGCGTCGAGGACCCGCAGGACCTCCTTGACGTTGCGGCCCACGGAACCGGCGGTCACCATCGAGAACTGGATCTCGTTGTTCTGGTCGACGATGAACGTGGCGCGCTGGGCGACGCCGTCCTGGCCGAGCACGCCGCAGGCCTGCGACAGCTCGCGCTTGATGTCGCTCAGCATCGGGAAGGGCAGGTCGCGCAGGTCCTCGTGGTTCTTGCGCCAGGCGTGGTGCACGAACTCGGAGTCGACCGAGACGCCGAGCACCTGCGCGTCACGGTCGGCGAACTCGCCGTTGAGACGGCCGAACTCGGCGATCTCGGTCGGGCAGACGAACGTGAAGTCCTTCGGCCAGAAGAACACCACGCGCCACTTGCCCTCGTAGGTCTTGTGGTTGATCTCAGCGAACGCCTTGTCGGGGTCGAGGTCGACGCAGGCGGTGAGTTCGTACTCGGGGAAGCGGTCACCGACGGTGAGCAAGTTCCTACTCCTTCGGAGGAAGTGCGGGTCAGGGCACCTACGTTGCCGCACCTACCATTGATTCGAGAAATCGAGTAGTTGGACCAATCTGAGAGGTGATTCCTATCAGTGAGCCCATGCCCACCCTCGCTCAGCTGCGCTCCTTCCTCGCCGTGGCCGAGCATCTCCACTTCAGGGAGGCGGCGACGGCACTGAAGATGAGCCAACCCACCCTGTCCGGAAATATCTCCTCATTGGAGGAGATATTGGACACACAGTTGCTGGAACGGACCACCCGGAAGGTGCTGCTCACCTCCGCCGGCGAGCGCGTGGCCGAGCACGCCTGGCGGGTGCTGGCCGCCGTGGAGGACCTGATGGGCGAGGCCGCCCAGAACCGCGAGCCCTTCAGCGGACCGGCCCACCTCGGCGTGATCCCCACCGTGGCGCCGTACGTGCTGCCCGCGCTGCTGCCCATGTTCGCCCAGCGCTTCCCGCAGCTCAAGCTGACCGTCCACGAGGCCAAGACGGACACGATCCTGGAGGAGGTCCGCGAGGGGCGGCTCGACCTGGTCCTGCTCGCCCTGCCGACGGACGTGGGCGGCCTGGTGGAGGCGCCGCTCTACGACGAGGAGTTCCTGCTGGCCCTCCCCCACGACCACCCCCTGGCCGCCGACTCCGCGCCGCTCGACCGCGACGCGCTCAAGGGCCTGGACATCGTGCTCCTCAACCAGGGCCACTGCCTGCGCGAACAGGCCATCGACGTGTGCCGCGAGGTGGGCGCGCGGGCCACCGCGACCACGTACGCGACCAGCCTGCCGACGTTGGTGCAGCTCGTGGCGGGCGGCCTCGGCGTGACGCTGCTGCCGGAGTCGGCCGTGCCGGTGGAGACCGGCAAGCGGGTACGCCTGGCGCTGCGCCGCTTCGCCGCCCCCGCCCCCGGCCGCACGATCGGCCTGGCCTACCGCGCCTCCTCGGCCCGCGTGGCCGAGTACGACCAGCTCGCCAAGGCCGTCCGCACCGCCATCCGCCAACGCCGCCTCCCCGTCAAGCTCACCTCGTGACCGCGTCAGCGGGGGACGAGGTGGAAGAAGGAGGCGTCGGCGGGGGTGGGGGTGGGGTCGGAGAGGTCGTCCAGGCGGGTGGTCGCCTCCGGGGGGAGGGTGAGGTCGAAGGCGGCCAGGTTCTCCCGTAGCTGCCGTACCGAGCGTGGCCCGAGCAGCACCGACGTGACGCCGGGACGTCCCGCGACCCAGGCCAGGGCGACCGCGGCCGGGTCGGCGCCCAGGCCGGCCGCGACCTCGGCCAGCCCCTCGGCGACGGCCAGGTTGCGGTCGTTGAGCAGCGACTGCGCCCAGCGGGCCGCGCCGGGCATCGCGGCGCCGAGCAGGCGGCCCATGCGGCTGTCCGGGTCGGGGATCTCGCCGCGCCGGTAGCGGCCGGTCAGGACGCCGCCGCCGAGCGCGCCGTACACCACCGTGCCGAGGCCGAAGCGGGCGCAGGCGGGCAGGATCTCGTCCTCGACGAGCCGCTGGAGCAGCGAGTACTGCGGTTGCAGGCTCACGAACGGCGTGCCGCCCACCCGCTCCGCGGCCCACTGCGCCTCGACGATCTGCGCGGCGGTGAAGTTGGAGCAGCCGAGGTAGCGCACCTTGCCCGAGCGGACGAAGCCGTCGAGGGTGGCCATCGTCTCCTCGATCGGCGTGCCCGGGTCCCACTGGTGGCACTGGTAGAGGTCGATGTAGTCGGTGCCGAGGCGGCGCAGGCTGGCCTCCAGGGCGCGGGTGAGGTGCCGTCTGGACAGGCCCCGCCCCTCCGGGCCGACCGGCATGGCGCCCTTGGTGGCCAGCACGACCCACTCGCGCCTGCCGCGCAGCGCCCGGCCGACGATCTCCTCGGTCTCGCCCCGGTGGTAGAGGTCGGCGGTGTCGATGAAGTTGCCGCCCGCGTCGAGATAGGCGTCGATGACGCGGCCCGCCTCGGTCGCGTCGCCCGCGGCCAGGCCGTGCTCGGTGCCGAAGTTCATGGTGCCGAGGCAGGCGCGGGAGACGCGCAGCCCGGAACGTCCCATGGCGTGGAAGTGCACGAATGCCCCTAGAATCGGAATGACTGTTCCGCTTGGATGCCGGGAACGATACGGAACAACGGTTCCGGATGTCAACGCGAAGGATGTCCGCGCGAAGGATGTCCACGAAGGATGTCGACGTGAGGAGGGCCCATGCGTGCCGACGCCCGGCGCAACCGCGCCCGCGTGCTGGAGGCGGCCGAGGTCGTGCTGGCCCGCGACGGGCTCGACGCCTCGATGCGCGAGATCGCCGCGCTGGCCGGCGTGGGCGTGGGGACGATCTACCGCCAGTTCCCCACCAAGGAGGCCCTGTACGCGGCGATCGTGACCGACCGGCAGGAACGGCTGGCCGAGATGGCCGAGGAGCTGGCCGGCGCCGCCGACGCCGGAGCGGCCTTCTTCGAGTTCTTCGACCGCATCGTGGCCTACTCGACCGTCAAGAAGATCCTGGTGGACGCCCTGGCCAGCGCGGGCATCGACGCCAAGGCGGGCGCGCCGGACATCAGGGGCGCGATCGGCGCGCTGCTGGAACGGGCGCAGCGGGCGGGGGCGGTGCGCGCGGACGTGGGCATGGCGGAGCTGCTCGCCCTGCTCAGCGCCGCCTGCCTGGCGGCGCAGCACCACAACTGGAGCGACGACCTGCGGGCCAGGGCCCTGGCCGTGCTGTTCGACGGCCTGCGCGGGCCCGCTTCTGCGACAGGCGGCTGAGCCCGGCTACCCCTGCGACAGGCGCTTGAGCCGGGTCACCGCCTCGTCGATGACCTCGTCCTTCTTGCAGAAGGCGAAGCGGACGAAGTGCCGGCCGCGTTCGGGGTGCTCGTAGAAGACCTGCGTGGGGATGGCCACCACCCCGGCCAGCTCGGGCAGGCGGCGGGTGAGCTCCAGGCCGTCGGTGAAGCCCAGCGGCCGGATGTCGGTCTGCACGAAGTACGTGCCCGCCGGCCCGAACACCTCGAAGCCCGCCGCCGCCAGCCCGTCCATCAGCCGGTCGCGCTTGTCCTGGAGCCCGGCGCGCAGCGCGGCCACCCACTCCAGCTCGGTGCGCAGCCCGTACGCCACCGCGAGCTGCCAGGGCGCGCTCGCGGTGAAGGTGAGGAACTGCTTGACCGTGGAGACCGCCCGCACCAGCTCGGGCGGCGCGCACACCCAGCCGGTCTTCCAGCCCGTGACCGAGAACGTCTTGCCCGCCGAGGAGATCATGACCGTGCGCTCGCGCATGCCGGGCAGCGTGGCCAGCGGGACGTGCTCGACGCCGTCGAAGGTGAGGTGCTCGTAGACCTCGTCGGTGATCGCGATCAGGCCGTGCCCCTGGCACAGCTCGGCGATGACCGTCAGCTCGTCCCTGGTGAAGACCGTCCCTGTCGGGTTGTGCGGTGAGTTGACCAGGATCGCCCGGGTGCGCGGCGTGACGGCGGCGCGCAGCTCGCCGGGGTCGAAGGTGAAGCGGCCGTCCACCGGACGCAGCGTCACCGCCGCGAGCCTGGCCTGCGCCAGCGCGATGGAGGCCGCGTAGGAGTCGTAGTACGGCTCGAACGCGATCACCTCGTCGCCCGGCTCGCACAGCGCCAGCACGCTCGCCGCGATGGCCTCGGTGGCGCCCACGGTGACCAGCACCTCGCCCGCCGGGTCGTAGTCGAGCCGGTAGTGGGCCATCCGGTGCTCCGAGACCGCCTGCCGGAGCTCCAGCACCCCGGGCCCCGGCGGGTACTGGTTGGCGCCCGAGGTGATCGCCTGCACGGCGCGGTCGAGCATGGCGGCCGGGCCGTCGGTGTCAGGGAAGCCCTGTCCGAGGTTGATGGACCCGGTCTGCACGGCGAGCGCGCTCATCTCGGCGAAAATCGTCGTGCCGAAGGCGCGCATCCTGGAAACAAGTGGTTCGGTCACGCCCCCACACTATTAGTCTCGTCTCGTGATCATCCGGGTCGTGCTAGCCCTCGCCCTGAGCGTTCCCCTCGTCACGCCTGACACGCCCCCTCCCCTGGAGGCCGCGCCCTGCCCGGTCGTCGTGCCGGAGCACACCGTCTGCGGGTTCCTGCTGGTCCCCGAGCGCCGCGACACGCCGGGCCGGACCGTCAAGGTCGGGTACGCCGTGCACACCTCGACGGCCCCGGGCCGCAGACCCGACCCGATCGTCTACATGGGCGGCGGGCCGGCGTCGTCGTCATTACAGCTCACCGGCTTCCTGAGCCAGATGTTCCCCGACCGAGACGTGGTGACGATCGAGCAGCGCGGCGGGAAGTACTCCCGTCCGGTGCTGGGCTGCCCCGAGACGGCCGAGGCGCTGCTCGGACGGCTGCGCAGGCCGCCCGCCGACGTGGGCGCGGCGGCCCGGCGCTGCCGCGCCCGCCTCCAGGAGCAGGGCGTGGACCTGCGCGGCTACAACACCAAGGAGATCGCCGCCGACGTGGTCGCCCTGCGCCAGGCGCTCGGCCACCCCTCCTGGAACCTGTTCGGCGTCAGCTACTCCACCCGCGTCATGGCCGACGTCGCCGCGGCCGACCCGCAGGGCGTGCGGTCGGTCGTGCTGGACTCGTTCCTGCCCGAGTCCGTGGCCTGGTACGACGACGCCGACCGCAACCTGCGCGACACCGTGGCCGCGCTCGGCGCGGGCGACGCCTTCGACCGGCTGGTGGCCCGGCTCAACCGCTCGCCCGCCCGGGTGCCGACCACCGATCCGCTGCTCGGCCGGCCGTTCACGGCGACGATGTCCGGCGACGACGTGGCCACCGTGCTCGCCGAGGCGCTGCACGAGGCGGACGTGTCGGCCGTGGCCCCCGCGCTGGTCGGCGGGCTGGCCGAGGGGCACGACGAGCTGCTGCGCCCGCTGGCCGACGCGGTGGGCGAGGGGCTGGTGTCGCACGAGTTCGGGCTGTACCACGCGGTGCAGTGCCAGGACGAGGTGCCGTTCAACACCTTCACCACCAAGTCCCGACTTTTCACGGTAAATGCGGACAAGGCGGTGTGTGATGCGTGGCAACTTCCCAAATCCGTCCCCGTGAACGCCGTCCCCAAGGTCCCCGTCTACGTCGTCGGCGGCGACCAGGACCCCACCACCCCCGCCAGGACGGCCGGGCCCGCCGCCAGGGCCATCCCCGGCGCCCGGTTCGAGACGTTCCGCGGCAGCCACGCCGTCTTCCTCACCAGCGCGTGCGCCAGGAAGCACATCGCCGAGTTCGTCGAGGCCCCCGTCGGCGTGCCGCCGGGGGCGTGCGAGCCCGACCCGGCCCAGCCGCCCACGCTCCGGCTCGCCGACACGCACGTCACCGGCGCGCCTTACCGGATCTCGCAGGCGCCCTGGTTGGCCGCGCCGTTCGCGCTGTTCGCGCTCGTCGCGCTGGTCCAGCTCGGGGCCGGCGCGCTGCGCGGCAGGGCGGTGACCGCCTTCGCGGGGCTGGCCGGGGTGGCGTTCGCCGGGCTGACCGGCCAGGCCCTCTACGGGATGGCGAGCAGGAACGAGACGGCCCTCGCCGTCGGCGTCCCGGGCGCGGTCGCCGGCCTGTACACGTGGATCGCGGTGGCCTCGGCCGTGCTGAGCGTCGCGGCCCTGGTCCACGCGCGGCGGTGGCCGCACCTCGTGGCGGCGGTCGCCGGCGCCGGATTCCTCGTATGGTGGTTCACCTGGTTCCTGTGAGGCGCATCCGCGAGCTGGACGCCCTCCGCGGCTTCGCGGTGGGCGGCATCATGCTGGTCAACACCTGGCAGCACGCGAGCCACGTGCCCTACACCGGCATCGACCGCGCGATCGAGGCGCTGTTCCAGAGCCGCTTCTACCCGATCTTCTCGCTGCTGTTCGGCATCAGCTTCGTGCTGTTCCTCGACCGTTCGGGGAGCCGCTGGGCGCTGGCCCGCCGGCTGGCCTGGCTGGCCTGCTTCGGCCTGCTCCAGCACACCTTCTACGAGGGCGAGGTGCTGACCGACTACGCCCTCTACGGCCTGGCGGTGCTGCTGCCGGCCTCGTTCCTGCCGGGCGGCCTGCCGGTGCTGGCGCTCGGCGTCGTGGCGACCGTCTGGGCCGCCTGGCACGGCGCGGGCCCCTCGCTCATCCCCGGGCTGTTCCTGGTCGGCATGGGGCTGATGCGGCTGCGCCCGCCGCGGAGCCTGCTGGCCCCCGTGTTCGCGGCCTCGGCGCTGACCTCCCTGGTGCTGACGGTCACCTGGGCGGGCGTCGCGGAGACGCCGGGGGCGGGCGACTGGACCGTCTACAGCGTGGCCGCGCTGTCGGGGGCGGCGGCGTACGCCACCGGGCTGCTGCTGGCGCTGCGGCCGTGGTCGTCGGCCCTGCTGGAGCCGCTGGGCCGGATGGCGCTGACGAACTACGTCACCGGCACGGCGGTGATCGCGCTGTGCACGGTCCCGCTGAAGACCGGCGCGACCCGCTGGCCGGTCCTCGCGGTGGCGCTGACGACCGTGGTGGCGCAGACGTTGTTCAGCGGCTGGTGGCTCACCAGATTTCGGTACGGCCCACTTGAGTGGATCTGGCGGTGCCTGACCTGGTTTCGACTGGTGCCCAACCGGTTAGAGTCGGGCCGTGACCACAATCGCCCTCTGCCAGATTCCGGTCTCTCCTGACCCGGCCACCAACCTCAAGAGGGCCAGGGAGGCGCTCGCCCGCGCCGAGGGGGCCGACCTGGCGATCTTCCCCGAGGCCACGCTCACCCGCTACGGCAGGCGCGTCACCGAGCTGGCCGAGCCGCTCGACGGCCCGTTCGTGTCGGGGCTGGCCGAGGCGGCCCGCACCCACGGCCTGGCGGTGATCGCCGGCGTGTTCGAGCCGGGCGAGGGCCCGGCCGGCGCCAAGGTGCACAACACGGCCGTGGCGATCGGCCCCGACGGCGAGATCAGGGCCGCCTACCGGAAGATCCACCTGTTCGACTCCTTCGGCTCCAAGGAGTCCGACCTGGTGGCGCCCGGTGCCGAGCCGACCGTGGTCGAGCTGGCCGGGCTGCGCGTCGGGCTGGTCACCTGCTACGACATCCGCTTCCCCGAGCTGACCAGGGCGCTGGTCGACAAGGGCGCCGACCTGTTCGCGGTGATCGCCGCCTGGGGGTCGGGCCCGCTGAAGGAGGACCATTGGGTCACGCTGGTCCGCGCACGGGCCCTGGAGAACACGATGTGGACGGCCGCCGTCGGCCAGGCGCCCAACCCGGAGGAGTCGAAGGACGGGTTCGGCGTGGGCCGCAGCATGCTGGTCGACCCGCTCGGAGTGGTCCGGGCCGACCTCGGCACCGGTCCTGGGGTCCAGCTCGTCCGCCTCGACACCGAATGGACGGCCACCGCCAGGGCCATGCTCCCGTGTCTGGATCACCGGGTGCTCAAGGGTCAACCGACCGTAAAGTAGAGCCATGAGCGGAACGCAGATGCAGAAGGTCGTGCCGCCGCGTCTGCTCGTGCCGTACCTGTCGGGCAAGCGCACGGTGATCTCCGGCTACGTCTACCGGGTCCAGGACTGCGTCAGGCTGACCACGCCGGCGGCCCTCTACTACGGCCTCGACCTGTCCTTCGACGGCTCGGAGCTGTTCCCCGAGGTGCCCGAGCTCTACCTGATGCGCTGGCACGCCCGCGACGTCGACACCTACGCGGTGCCCTACGGCCCGCACATGGGAGGAGACTGGAGCGACGTGCCGCCGTTCGCCGGCAACGGGTTCACCACCTCGCCCGACCACGTGGTGCCGCAGTTCCACACCGTGCCGATGCCGATCCCGGCGGGGGCGGAGATCGTCCACGTCACCGGCGAGGGCGAGCGGCCCTTCGCCGGCTACGACGGCCTGACCTGGCGGCCCGCCGCATGAGCGAGGAGATCACGCCGGTCGCCTCCGGCTTCGTGGCCCGCTTCGGCGAGCGTACGCTGCCGGCCGCGCTCGGCCCCGACAGCGACCAGGTCGTGCTGTTCAGCGAGGTGGAGCTCGACGGCTTCGAGCCCGCCTCGGGCTACTGGCGGCGGGTGGTGGCCAGGTCGCGGCTGGAGTGGCTGGTGCTCGTCCGCACCGTCGGCGCCTTCGGCGGCGAGCCGTGCATCGTCCTCGACGAGGACGACGACGGCCTGCACATCGCCTACACCGGCCACAGCGGCATGAAGGCCGAGGCGCTCGGCTACTGGATGGTCGACCACGGCGCGTACGAGGTGGTCGTGCCGCGCGAGGAGGTCTTCTCGATCCGGGTCGAACGCATCCCCGTGCCGTAGGCGGTCACCCCAGGGCCCGGTAGCGGGCCAGGCGGGCCGCCAGGCGGTCGGCCGGGGGCACCGCCAGCAGCTTGGCGATCTCGTGCTCCAGCGCCCGCCCGACGCGCTCACAGAACTGCCTGGGCTCGTAGGCGGCGTCCGGCAACTCGGGGATCACCCGGTCGACGATGCCGTCGCGCCGCAGGTCGGTGGCCCGGATGTGCTGGGCCTGGGCGATCTCGGGGGCGAAGTCGACCGACCGGTAGAGGATGGCCGAGGCGCCCTCCGGCGGCAGCGGCGACAGCCAGGCGTGCTGCGCGCACAGCACCCGGTCGGCCGGCAGCAGCGCCAGGGCCGCGCCGCCCGCGCCCTCGCCGAGCAGCAGGCACACCGTCGGCGCGTCGAGGGTGACCAGCTCGGCCAGGCAGCGGGCGATCTCGGCGGCCAGCCCGCCCTCCTCGGCCGACTTCGACAGGTCGGCCCCCGCCGTGTCGACCACGGTGACCAGCGGCAGCCCCAGCTCGGCCGCCAGGCGCATGCCGCGCCTGGCCACCCTGAGCCCGGCCGGGCCGAGCGGCGAGCGCCGGCGCTGTCTTCGCCGGTCCTGGCCGAGCACCACGGCGGGCGCCGACCCGAACCTGGCCAGCGCCAGCACGAGCCCCGGCTCGTTCTCGCCGGCGCCGCTGCCGCTGAGCGGCGTCACGTCGGTGGCGGCCAGCTTGAGCAGCGTGCGCACGCCCGGACGGTCGTCGCGGCGGGAGCGGGTGATCGCCTCCCACGCCTCCACCGGCCGCAGGTCTTCGGCGGGCGGCTCGCCCGCCACGACGCCGGCCGGCCCGGCGCACAGCACGGACAGGGCCCTGATCGCGACCCGGCGGGCGTCGTCGGCCGACACGACGGCGTCGACCAGGCCGTGCTCGTAGAAGTTCTCGGCCACCTGGACGCCCTCGGGAAAGGGGTAGCCGTGCAGCGCCTCGAACACCCGCGGCCCGAGGAACCCGATCAGCGCCCCCGGCTCGGCCGCCGTGACGTGCCCGAGCGAGCCCCAGGAGGCCAGCACGCCGCCCGTCGTCGGGTGGCGCAGGTAGACGACGTACGGCAGCCCGGCCGCGCGGTGCTCCTGCACCGCGACGGTGATCCGGACCATCTGGACGAACGCCAGCGCGCCCTCCTGCATCCGGGTGCCGCCCGAGGCCGGGGCGGCCAGCAGCGGCAGCCGCTCACGCGTGGCGCGCTCGACCGCGGCCGCGATGCGGGTGGCCGCGGCGACCCCGACCGACCCCGCCATGAAGGAGAACTCGCAGACGACGACGGCGACCCTGCGGCCGTCGAGCAGCCCCTCGCCGGTGATCACCGACTCGTCGTAGCCGGACTTCACGCGGGCCGCGGCCAGCTCCTCGGCATAGGAGGAGCCGGGCTCCGCCGGATCGGCGGGCGGCGCGTCCCACGACTTCCACGACCCCCTGTCGAGGACCGCTTCGATCAGTGTGCGCGCGTCCGGACGGCTCACTATCGCTCCTAACGATCAACCGATGATGCCATGGTGACGCACGAGGGTACATGCCGGAGCCGGGAATTGCCGATCATCCCTCCCGCTCTTCGAGCCAGGCGAGCACGGCCTCGCCGTCCTGGCCGAGCGCGGGGGGCGCGGTGTGCTCGGCCGGGGGCAGGCCGTCGAAGCGCAGCGGCGGCCCGGGAAGCTCGATCGGGCCCAGCACGGGGTGGTCCACCTGGACCAGGAGCCCCTGGGAGCGGGTCTGCTCCCAGGCGTAGACCTCGTCGATCGACCTGATCGCGCCCGCGGGCACGCCGGCCTCGCCCAGCCTGGCCAGCCAGTGGGCGCGGTCGTGGTCGGCCAGGGCCTTCTCCATGTCGGCGATCAGCTCGTCCCGGTGTGCGAATCTCTGCCTGTTGGTCGCATATTTCGCCACATCAGGGTCGATGTCGAGTAGTTTGGCCACCTTCTTCCACTGGCCGTCGTTCGCCACGGCGATCTGCAGCATGCCGTCGGCGCAGCGGAAGGCGCCGTAGGGGGCGATGGAGGCGTGGTGGTTGCCGTTGGCGCCGGGGACCTGGCCGCCGACCGTCCAGGCCGTGCCGTGGTAGGAGTGGACGCCGGTGACCGCGGCCAGCAGGGACGTGCGCACCACCCGGCCCCGGCCGGTGCGCTCGCGCTCGTACAGGGCCGCCGCCACGCCGTACGCGCCGTGGATGCCGGCCAGCAGGTCGGCGATCGAGGCGCCCACCCGGTACGGCTCCTCGCGCGAGGGCCCGGTCAGCGACATCAGCCCCGCCTCGCCCTGGGCGATCACGTCGTAGCCCGGCCGGCCGCCCTCGGGCCCGTCGTGGCCGAACCCGGTGATCGACAGGACGACCAGGCGCGGGTTGAGCTCGTGCAGGCGCTCGACGGGGAAGCCGAGCCGGTCGAGCACGCCGGTGCGGAAGTTCTCGATCAGCACGTCGCTCTGGCGGACGAGCCGCTCGACGAGCTCCTTGCCCTCGGCGGACTTGAGATCGACCGCGATGGACTGCTTGTTGCGGTTGGCCGCCAGGAAGTAGGTCGAGATGTCGTGATCGGGCCCGACGAAGGGCGGCCCCCATCCGCGCGAGTCGTCACCTCCGTCCGGATGCTCCACCTTGATCACCCGGGCGCCCAGGTCGCCGAGCATCTGCGCGGCGTGCGGCCCCGCGAGGGCCCTGGACAGATCGAGCACGACGACGTCGCCGAGGGGTCCGGGCAAGGTCAACCTCCAGCTTGCGTTGGGCCGGAAGAATATTCTCTCAGGCGGCCGTCCACCATCGCCTACCCTGGTCCGGTGAATTCCCTGGCCCGCCGCATCCAGGCCCTGCCGCCCTCCTGCGGGCCCGTCCGCCTGGTGGCCGTCGACGGCCCGGCGGGCTCGGGCAAGACCACGTTCGCCGGCCGGCTCGGCGCGGCGCTCGGCTGCCAGGTGATCCACAGCGACGACTTCCCCGTCCACTGGGACGACGGCCCCGGCGCCTGGTTCCGTCTGCTGGACGAGCAGGTCCTGCAACCGCTGCGGCACGGCCGCCCGGCCGGTTTCCGCCGCTACGACTGGGTGCGCGAGCGCTACGCCGACCAGGTCGCCGTGCCGGCCGCGCCCGTGCTGGTCGTCGAGGGCGTCGGCACCGCCCGCCGGTCGGCCGCCCGCCTGCTGGCCTTCACCGTCTGGGTGGAGGCCCCCGAGGCGGTGCGGCTGCGGCGCGTCCTCGACCGCGACGGCCCCGAGCTCGAACCCCGCTGGCGGCAGTGGTTCGCCGCCGAGCGGGCCTGGTTCGCCGCCGACCGCACCCGCGAGCGCGCCGATCTCGTCGTAGAGACGTGAACCGGGTCGTCCTGCCGCCCGACTGGACAGGGTGACGGAAGGACGACATGACAGATGAGCTGCTCGTCGTACGCGCCCAGCTTGGCGAGCGCGCGGCGATCGCCGAACTCGTACGCCGCTGGCACACCCCGGTCTGGACCTACGTCCGGCGCATGCTGGACGCCGAGCGGGCCGACGACGTCGCCCAGGAGATCTGGGCGGCCGTCGTGCGCGGCCTGCCCCGGCTGCGCGCCCCGGGACGGTTCACGCCCTGGTTGTTCACCATCGCCCGCCGGGCGGTCACCGACCGCCTGCGCGAGGAGTACGCGCGGGCCGTGAGCGCGGCCGAGCCGGAGCCGGTCATCGGCGACCCGGCCGAAGCCGTCGTGGACCGGGCCGGCCTGGTCGCCGCCCTGTCCGCCCTGCCCCTTCCCGAGCGGGAGATCCTCGTCCTGCACTACCTGGAGGACCTGCCGGTCGAGGAGTGCGCCCAGATCTGCGGCATCCCGGCGGGGACCGTCAAGTCCCGGCTCAGCCGCGCCCGCCGCCTCCTGCGCGACCACCTGAAGGAGATCGACCAATGACCGATGAGCCGCGCCTGACCGCCGACCAGATCATCGAGCGTCTCGAACCGTCGCTGTCGCCGTGGCGGCGCGTGCGCGCGCTGACCGCCCTGCTGGCCGGGGCCGCCGGGACGGTCTTCGTCTGCGCCCTGTGGTGGACCGAACCCGGCCCGCTGCCCGGCCGCACCCACCTGGCCTTCGCCGCCCTCACCGCGTTCTGCCTGGCCTGGGCCTGCTACGGCGGCTGGCTGAGCACCCGCAGGACGCCGCTGTTCGCCCGCGACCGGGTGATCGCCGGCTGGATCGCCCTGGCCGCCGCCCTGCTCACCACCGCGCTCGTCGCCGCCGTGGCCCCGGGCGCGCTGACGCTGGGGCTGGCGTTCGTGGCGGTGAGCGCCGCGCTGACCGGGCAGGCCCACGCGCGGCGGGCGCGGCTGCTGCGGCTCAGGCGGGATCTAGGTGGGTGACGTCGTTGAACGCCACCACCTCGAACCCCGCGCCCGCGGCCCGCCAGACCGACACCGACGCGTTCAGCACCGGCGCGAACCGCAGGACGTCGGCCAGGTCGGCGTCGTCCCGCCCGGCCATGACGTGCCGCAGGCCCAGCACCACCGAGTCGTGGGCGACGATCAGCACCCGCCGCCCGTCGGCCGCCGCGCGCAGCCCGTGCAGGAAGTCCTTCAGCCGGACGACCACGTCGGCCAGCGACTCGCCGCCGGGCGGACGGTAGGCGTAGGGGCCCTCGGCCCGCATCCGCCGCACCTCGCCGGGGAACCGCTCGCCGATGGCGGCCAGGTTGAACCGCGCGAAGTCGCCCGACTCCTGGTCTCTGAGCCGCTCGTCCACGGTGACCGGCAGCGCGCCGGCGCCCCAGGTCTCCTGGGCGGCCTTCCAGGTGTCCAGGGCCCGCAGGTAGGGGGAGCACCACACCTCCTCGGGCGCCTCGCCGGCGGGCAGCCCGGCCAGCCTCCGGCCGAGCGCCCGCGCCTGGAGCAGGCCGAGGTCGGTCAGCGTCACCTCGTGGTCGCCCCGCTCGTAGACCAGTGGCCGGTCGCCGGCCTGCGCGTGCGCCAGGTTCGCCTGGCTCTCCCCGTGGCGTACGGCGACGATCCGCGAAGGTCCCATGCCCGCCATCCTCGCATCCGGACGCCGTACCTCGCCGGAGCCGCCGGACCGGGCCGTCGTAGGGTGATCCTCATGACTGAAGTCGCACTTCTGGGAACCGGGCTCATGGGCGCTCCCATGGCCCGCAACCTGCTCAAGGCCGGTCTGCCGGTCAGGGTGTGGAACCGCACGCGGGACAAGGCCGAGCCGCTGGCGGCCGACGGCGCCGTCGTCGCCGGCTCCCCCGCCGAGGCGGTCGAGGGCGCCGACGTGATCGTCACGATGCTCAGCGACGGCGACGCGGTGCACGACGCGATGACCGCCGCCGCGCCCGCGCTGCGCCCTGGCCAGGTGTGGGCGCAGATGAGCACGGTCGGCGTGGCGGCGGTCGGCCGCCTGGCCGCCCTGGCCGCCGAGCACGGGCTGACCTTCGCCGACGCGCCCGTCCAGGGCACCAAGCAGCCGGCCGAGCAGGGCACGCTGCTCATCCTGGCGGCCGCCCCCGAGCCGGCCAGGCAGGCGCTCGCCCCGGTGTTCGACGCCGTCGGCTCGCGCACCCTGTGGCTCGGCGAGGACGGCGCCCAGGGCACCGGCACCAAGCTCAAGATGGCCGCCGTCAGCTACGCGATCTCGATGACCGGCATCGTGGCCGAGGCCCTGGCCCTGGCCAAGGGGCTCGGCCTCGACCCCGGCCAGGTCCGCGAGGTGATCACCGGCGGCCCGCTGGACAACGTCTACTTCCAGGCCAAGTCGAAGGCCATCCTGGAGGGCGAGTTCGAGCCGTCCTTCACCGTGCACAACGCCGAGAAGGACACCCGGCTGATCACCCAGGCCGGCGAGTCGGCCGGGGTACGGCTGGACATGGTGGCGGCGGCCGGCGAGCGCCTGCGCCGCGCCGAGGCGCAGGGGCACGGCGACCAGGACATGGTGGCCACCTACTTCGCCAGCTTCGACAGGGAGTAGCCCTCGCCGGTTCGCTAGAGTTCGTCCACCTCCGCGAACGTCCTGCCGCCGGACAGCCTCGGGTAGCCGGGGCCGCGGTCGAAGAAGCGGTCCGCGGGCGGGCGGAGGCGGGCGCGCAGCTCGGCGGTGCCGCGCTCGTCGATGCGGTCGCCGTCCAGGACCACGCCGTAGTCGCCCAGGGCGCCGGCGATCGAGACCTTGCCGTCGCGCACGTCGGCCGCCACGGCCCGCGGGTCGCGGTCGTAGGGGGATCCCCAGCCGCCGCCGCCCGTGGTGCGGATGCGGATCAGGTCGCCGGCCTGGACGGGGTGGTCGTCCACCAGGCCGTCCATCTCCTTGCCGGCGATCTCCACCCGGAACGGGCGTCCGGCCAGGCCGCCGTTGACGCCCCAGCACGACAGGATCGACCGGTCGGCGATCGACATGTACGACGCGTCCCGCAGCATCCTGATGTGCTTGTCGTAGCCCAGGCCGCCGCGGAACATGCCGGGGCCGCCCGAGTCGCAGGCCAGCCCCAGCCGCTCCACCCGGAACGGCCACCGCGCCTCGGCGAACTCGACCGGGATGTTGCGCGAGTCCGGGACGACGTGGATGGTGTCCTCGCCGTCGGCGTACCAGCGGCCGCCCGAGCCGCCGCCCAGGACCTCGCGCATCAGGTACGGCGTGCCGTCCGCGTCGCTGCCGTACACGCCGGTGTAGCGGATGGTCTCCTGGTCGGCGGGCATGCGTCCGCCGGTGGCCTTGGCCAGCACCCCGGCCAGCACGCCGAGCAGGCGCAGGATGACGAACGTGCGGGCGTTGGTGGGCGCCGGGAAGACCGGGGTGAGCAGCGTGCCCTTCTCCGGGAAGACCATGTCGATCAGCGGCACGACGCCCTCGTTGACGTCGAGCTCGGCCATGCGCTCGGGCGTGTCGGCGAGGTTGCGCAGCACCGGCGCCAGCCACTTCTTCAGGAAGACGCCGTCGGCGTAGTCGCCCGCGTGGTTGATCGGGCCCTTGGCCTGGGGTGAGGTGCCGGTGAAGTCGATCGTGAGCGGCGCGTCGGCGGCGTGGTCGACGGTGAGCGTGATGCGCTGGGCGTGCAGGCGGGGCTCGTCGACGCCGTCGTGCTCGGCGTAGTCCTCCCAGACGTACGTGCCTTCGGGGATCTTGGCGAGCAGTTCCCTGCGGAAGGTCTCGGTGGTCTTGGAGACGATCGCGTCGAAGCACTCCTCCACGGCCTGCCTGCCGTACCGGTCGAACAGCTCGCCGAGGCGGCGGGCGCCCATGAGGCAGGCCGCGCACTCGGCGTCGAGGTCGCCGGCCAGCGAGTCGGGCATGCGGGAGTTGCGGGTCATGATGCGCAGCGCGGTCTCGTTCGGCACGCCCTGGTCCCACAGCTTGATCGGCGGGATCATCAGGCCCTCCTCGTACACCGAGCGGGCGTGCGAGGGCATCGAGCCGGGCACCGCGCCGCCGATGTCGTCGTGGTGGCCGAACGCCTGCACGAACGCCACCACGGCCCCGTCGTGGAAGACCGGCACGGTGACGCACAGGTCGGGCAGGTGGCCGATGCCGCCCTCGGACAGGTAGACGTCGTTGTGGAAGTAGACGTCGCCGGGCTTCATCGTCTCGATCGGGAAGTCGCGCACGATCGGCTGGACGAGCGCGCTGTAGGAGCGGCCGGTGAGCTTGCGCAGCCGGGCGTCGTGGATGCCGGCGCGGAAGTCGTGCGCGTCGCGGATCATCGGGGAGCGGGCCGTACGGGCGATGGCCGTCTCGACCTCCCGCTCGACGGAGGCCAGCGTGCCCTCGACGATCTCCACCAGGATCGGATCAATCACGTCGGATCTCCACATTTCCGTATTCGTCCACCTTCGCGGTGAAGCCCGGGTGCACGGGGATCGTCGATCCGTACTCCTCGATGACCGCCGGCCCCTGGACGGTGGCCCCCGGCCCGAGCGCGGCCCGCTGGTGGATCGGGGTGTCGCGGGTCTCCTCGAAGTGCACCGAACGGACCGCGGTGGCCCCCTCCCCCGGCTTGTCGAGCCGCCGGATCGCCGGACGGGTGATGGGACCGATGCCCGAGACGCGCAGGTTAACCCACTCGACGCCGTGGCGCGGGTCGTCGCGGTAGGCGTACCCGTAGAGCTTCTCGTGGGCGTCGTGGAAGGCGTCGATCACCGTGCGCTTCCAGTCGTCGTCGAGCGGGCCCGCCGGGGCCGCGACGCGCACCTCGAACGCCTGCCCGTAGTAGCGCAGGTCGGCGCTGCGCACGTACACCGGGTCGTCGAAGCCCTCGCGGTCGAGCGCCTCGGCGGCCTGGCCCTCCAGCTCCTGGAAGATCTGCGCGGCGGTCTTCAGCGCGAGGTCGCGGGTGACGTACGTGCGCACGTAGTCGTTCTTGACGTCGACGGTGAGCAGCCCGAACGCCGAGACGTTGCCCGGGTCGCGCGGCACGACGACGGCGGGCAGGCCCAGGATGTCGATCAGGCGGCAGGCCAGCAGCGGCCCCGACCCGCCGAACGTCACCAGCGGGAAGTCCCGGACGTCGAGGCCGCGCTTGACGGTGAGCTGCCGGATCGCGTTGCTCTGGTTGAACGCGCTGATCTCCAGGATGCCGGTCGCGGTGCGCTCGGGGGTGAGCCCGAGCTTGTCGGCCAGCGCCTCGATGCCCTGGCGGGCGGCGTCGGCGTCGAGCGGGATCTCGCCGCCCAGCAGGTGGGGCGGGATGCGGCCGAGGAACACGTGCGCGTCGGTGACCGTGACCTCCGAGCCGCCCTTGCCGTAGCACAGGGGCCCCGGATCGGCGCCGGCGGAGCGGGGGCCGACCTTCAGCGTGCCCTCGGGCGAGATCCAGGCCACCGAGCCGCCGCCCGCGCCGACCGTGACGATGTCGATCATCGGGATCTTGCACGGGTACCGGCCGACCGTGCCCTCGGTGGTCAGGGACGGCTCGCCGTCGATCACCACGGCCACGTCGGTCGAGGTGCCGCCGCCGTCGAGGGTGATCACCGACGGGTGCCCGGCGGTGGAGGCGATCAGCGCCGCGCCGAGCGCGCCCGCCGCCGGGCCCGACAGCACGGTGGTGATCGGCTGGTTGACGACCTCGCGCGCCGACAGCACGCCGCCGTTGGACTTCATCACCGAGAACGGCATGCCGAGCCGGTTGGACAGGCCGGCGATGTAGCCGCGCATGGCGGGCTTGACCGCGGCGTCCACCAGGGTGGTGATCGAGCGCTCGTACTCGCGGTACTCGCGCAGCACGTCGCTGGAGAGCGAGATCACCGCCTCCGGGTGCTCGCGCCAGAGGATCTCGCGCATGCGGCGCTCGTGCTCGGGGTTGGCGTAGGAGTGCAGGAAGCACACGCCGACCGCGGTGATGCCCTTCGACCTGAACCAGCGCGCCGCCTCCACGGCCTGCTCCTCGGAGAAGGGCCGCACCTCGTTCCCGAGGTGGTCGAGCCGGCCGCCGACCGTCCTGACGAGGTGCACGGGGACGATCCGCGGCGGTTTGACCCAGAAGTAGGAGTTGCCGTAGCCGTCCGGCACGCTCTGCCTGGCGATCTCCAGGATGAACTCGAAGCCCTCGGTGGTGATGAACCCGAGGTTCCCGATGCGGTCTTCGAGCAGCTGGTTCGTTGCGACGGTGGTGCCGTGGACGATGGAGGCGACGTCGAGCTCGCCCAGCTTCCCGATGCCCGCGACGAACCCGTCGGCCGGGTTCGCGGGCGTCGAGGGGGTCTTGGTGGTGACGATCTCACCGGTCTGCTCGTCCACCGCCACGACGTCGGTGAACGTGCCCCCGGTGTCCACTCCGATTCGGACGCTACGCATGGCTCCTCAGCTTCGGCGCCGGCCGAGAACTTCGTCGATGACCCGGGGCGCGTTCTGGGTGCCGACGTAGGCCGCCAGGCGCACCACCAGCTCTTGGGATTTCGCCAGCTCGGCCTCGACTCTGGCCTTCCCCGACTGGCCGGCCTGCACGCCGAAATAGGCGCCGATGATCGTGCCGACCACTCCTGCCACGCCCGCGAACAGCGCGGCGAACTCACGGGTGGCGAACACGGCGGCGCCGAAGGCGATCAGGATCGCGACGATGCCCGCCACGACGACCAGGAAGCCGTACCGCCAGCGGGTGGCGTCGGCCTGGGCGGCCGTCACGTCGTCCTGTGTCAGCATCGCGTCGAGCGTCGGTGGATTGTCGGTGACCACAGTTCCTCCTGAGAGTCCAGGGGAGAAATGTCCCACGAGGTCATGGGACAAGCCAAGCCGCTAAGCTGGCCTCCTGTGACCGAACTGTCTGCCTTGTCAGCCGTGCCATCCGGAGCCCGGGACGCCGTGCTGAAGTTCTACTTCGGCCCCATGGACTGCGGGAAGTCCACTCTGGCGCTCCAGATGAACTACAACCACGGCCGCCAGGGGCGGCGAGGGCTGGTCCTGACCAAGCACGACCGCTCCGGCGGCCCGAAGGTCACCAGCCGGATCGGGCTGGGCCTTGAGGCGATCGAGGTGGAGGACTCCCTCGACCTCGTCGGCCTGGTCACCTCGCACGAGCGCATCGACTACCTGATCTGCGACGAGGCCTGCTTCTACACGGTCGAGCAGATCGAGCAGCTCGCCGACCTGGTGGACGAGCACGGCATCGACGTCTACGCCTTCGGCCTGGCCTCCGACTTCCGGTCGGTCATGTTCCCCGGCGCGCAGCGCCTGTTCGAGCTGGCCGACGAGGTGTGCCGGCTGCAGGTCGAGGTGTTGTGCTGGTGCGGACGCCCCGGGCAGCTCAACGCGCGCGTGGTGGGCGGGGTGCTGGCGCGGACGGGCGAGCAGGTCGTGATCGGCGACACCGACGCCTCGCCGGTGCGCTACCAGGTGCTCTGCCGCCGCCACCACCGCTCCGGCCAGCTCGGCGAGGGCGGCGCCCCGGCCTGACCCGCGTGCCGGGGGCTCTGGCGTGAGCCAGGTGGCTCAGACCAGCCGGTCGAGGGCGTCGTGGAACAGGCGTCGCTCGTCCTGCGGCAGGGCGGACAGGAAGGCGCGCTCGGCCTCCTCCACGGCCGGCACCGCGAGGCGCATGGTCTCGCGGCCGCGCTCGGTCAGCTCCACCGCGTTCTTGCGGCGGTCGCCCGGATGCGGCCGCCGCGCCACCAGCCCCTTGCCCTCCAGCGCGTCGACCATGGCGACCATCGTGGTGCGGTCGATGCCGAGCCGCTGGGCCGCCTCCTGCTGCGACAGCGGCTCGGGGGCGTCGATCACCGACAGCACCCCGAGCTCCCGCCCGTCGATCCCGTAGGGCGCGAGGGCCGGGCCGGTGAACTCGGCCAGGCGCAGCGCGGCATGCTTGAGCAGGTAACCAAGGCGGCGGCTCGACACCTTCCGATTGTCCCACCGCCGCGGGCGAGGCCGTTCAGACCGCGCAGTAGCCGTCGTCGTCGCATCCGTCGGCGGGCGGGGCGAGCTGGGTGATCGGCGTCTGGCCGGTGCGCTCGGCGACCTCGTCGATCGCCGCCGCGAAGGCGTCCTCTGGCTGCGCGCCCGACACCGCGAACTTGCCCTCGAACAGGAACAGCGGCACCCCGCTGATCCCCAGCGCGCCGGCCCTGGCGAGCTGCTCGCGCACCTGCCCGGCGCCCTCGCCGGTGTCATGGACGCCGACCTCGCCGGCCAGGCGGCTCAGCACGCCGGGGTCGCCGACGTTCGCGCCCTCGCCGAAGTACGCGCGGAACAGCCGGTCGGCCATCTCCTTGCCGAGCCCCTGGGCGGTGGCGGCCTCGATGAGCCGGTGGGCCTCGAAGGTGTTGGCGTTGACGGCCCGCTCGTAGTCCATCTCCAGGCCCTCTTCGACGGCGACGGCCCTGACGCGCTCGGTCATCTGCCGCGCGCCCGGCCCGAACTTGCGCTCAAGGGCCGGGATCAGCGGCTCGCCCTCGACGGGGGCGTCTGGGTTGAGCTGGAACGGGCGCATGGTCACCTCGATCGTGCCGCCCTTGGCACGGAAACGCTCGGCGGCGCGGGCGAACCTGACGTGCCCGATATAACACCAGGGGCACACGACATCGGAGAAAATCTCGACTTTCACCCCAGCGACAACCACGCGGCCCGCACGACGATTCCGCCGGCCGCGGGTCAGCCGGCGGCCAGCTCCTCCAGCCGGTACGGCAGGTAGGCCGAGTCGTCCACCAGGGCGGACGCGCCGCGCCACCAGCCGAACCACTCGCCGCTGCGCCACATCCAGTCGACCCGCTCGATGGCGGCCACCACGTCGCCGACGGTCGCCCAGCGCTCGCCCAGCTCCTCGCGGGTGACGCCGTGGCGCACGGCCCAGGCCCGCAGCACGCCCGCGGCGGCGGCCGGGATCTCGCGGGCGTACGGGTCGGGCTTCTCGCCGGGCAGCCGGTGGGGCCCGAGCCCGGCGGCCACCCCCCAGCTCCACTGGGCCTCGGCGGGCCTGGAGTAACGCAGCGACTGGAAGTCGAGGTTGGACCCCAGCTCGTCGTCGGGACGGCGGGCGACGACCGCGTCGAGCCGGCCGCCCGCGTCGAAGTGCACCACGAGCCGCCGGCCCGGCGTGACCCCCGGCGGCAGCTCGAAGCGGTCCTCGGCCTGCCAGGAGTTGAGGTCGACCTCGGCGACGGGCGGGCCCCAGAGCCGGTCGGCGGCGTCGTCGGCGATCCAGGCGGCCAGCATCTCCAGCGCGGTCAGGTCGGTCCACGGCTCGATCGCGACGGCCGTGCGCAGCACCTCGTCGGGCGGCGGCAGCTTGCCGCCCCTGGGCCGCGTCCACCAGCCGGGGCCCAGCTCGCGGGTGCCGACCAGGAGCGCGGCGATGGCGGCCAGTTCGGCCGATCGGCGGGTGAGCGAGGCGCCGAGCGCGAGCCCGAGCGCGCGGTCGGTCCGCTGGTCGCCGAACACCGGCCGCACCTCGGCGACCAGGGACTCGGCGGTGGGGCGCTCCTCCCCCAGCAGGTCGCGTACGATGCGCCTGGCTTCGTTCCGTGCGTCTTCAGCGTGTGCCTGCCGCATACCGCCACGCTACGCCTGGAGATCCTTTTCCGCGAGAGTCGTCGTGGCGCGTCCCTCAGCCGCGCCGGCCGCGCCCACCGCCGCCCGCCTCGCGGCCGAGCAGCCGGCCCACGGCGACGCCGGCCAGCGCGGCGGCCGCGCCCATGCCGAAGGCCGCCAGCAGCGCCCACGGGCGGGGCTCCGCGTGCCGCGCGGGCGGCCGTTCGTAGACCGCCGGGGCGGCCTCACGGGCGGCCTCACGGGCGGCCTCATGGGCGGCCTCCGGCGCGGTCTGCGCCGCCGGGAGCGGGGGCGGGGCGCTGAGGTGGCCCTCGACGGCGGAGAAGAACTCGCCCGCCGTGCGCTTGGCGACCGAGCCGAGCATGCGCTGCCCGACGCCGCCGATCATCCCGCCGATCACCGCGTCGGCGTCGTAGTCCACGCGGGTGCCGCCGTCGATCTCGCTCAGCCGCACCAGGACGGTGGCCTCGACCGTGCCCGGCGCGCCCTGGCCGCGCGCCCGCAGCGTGAAGCTCTCGGGCGCGCGCGGCTCGGCGAGCGCGACCTCCCCCTGGTAGACGCCCTTGATGGACGCCACGCCCGCGTTGACCGTCATCCTGTAGGTGTCCGGCCCCGTCTCCTCCAGGCGCTCGCAGCCCGGGATGGTGCGCACGAGCACCGCCGGGTCCTGGAGCGCGGCCCACACTCGATCACGTTGTACGCCGATCACGGCGCTGCCCGCCACCTTCATGCGGCCACTCTAGGCACCGGTGACGGGCTGGTTAAGGGCAAGACCTGCCAGTCGGGCGACGCGTCGTGCGGATCAGGGCTGGCAAGATGGTGCTCCATGTGCTGGGGGCGTGGAACGGTCAGGGGCGGGGCCGGGCGTGGCGGGCTGGGGCCGGCCGTGCTCGCCGGGGTGCTGGTGGCGCTGGCCGCCGGATGCGGCACGGGCGGCGACGCCGGCGGCACCGGCGGGGTCGTGACCGGGCCGTCGGCGAAGCCGTCCGCGACCGGCGTCCCCTCGTCCCGGCCCACGCCGCAGGGCCCGCCGGGGGCGCTGCCGCGCGCCGGCGAGGTGGGCCCGATCCGCGGGGAGGACGGCCTGCCCCCGGTGATCAGCTCGATCCCCACCAAGCGCAAGGTCGTCTTCCTGACCATCGACGACGGCTGGGAGCAGGACCCCGGCTTCGTCAAACTGGTGCGCGACCGGCGCGTCCCCATCACCGCCTTCGCCATGCGCGACGCGGTCGAGGCCAAGGGCAGCCCCGACCCGGCGGGCGGACCCGGACGCTATGTGGGTGCCGGCAAGTGGGGATATTTCCGGCAGCTCCGCGACGTCCACGTGCCCGTCGAGAACCACACCCTGACCCATCCCGACCTGCGCCGCCTGCCGCTCGACGGGCAGCGCCGGGAGATCTGCGGCGCGGCCCAGGTGGTCGGCAAGGAGATCGGGACCCGGCCGACCTTGTTCCGGCCGCCGTTCGGCAGCTACAACACCGACACGCTGCGGGCCGCCCGGCGGTGCGGGGTGAAGGCCGTGCTGCTGTGGACCGCCACCGTGCAGCCGGGCGGCAAGATCGCCTACCAGGTGCCCGACAAGCGCCTGCGTCCGGGCGACATCCTGCTCCTGCACTTCCGGCCCGATTTGGCGGCCGACTTCCGGGTGCTGATCGACAAGATCAAGCGGCGCGGCTTCGAGCTGGGCAATCTGCGGGCCTACCTCGACTCCGCGGGCGGGGTCCGCCGGGCGGGGTAGCCCGCAATCCGCCCGGCGGGTGACGCGCCGGGACGTACCCGTACGGGATCCTCGAAAAGTAGGCAGAACCGAGGGATGTGACCAACGTCGCATCGCGTTGCTCTACGGCCTGTAGTACTACTACAGGTAGAAGTACTACAGCTTGTAGAGCTATGAGCGGGTGGGGATTGATGGACGCGCTTGACCTGGCACGGTGGCAGTTCGGGGTGACCACCGTGTACCACTTCTTGTTCGTGCCCCTGACCATCGGTCTGGGCATCTTCGTCGCGGGCCTCCAGACGGCCTGGCACCGCACGGGCAAGGAGCACTACCTCAAGCTCACGAAGTTCTTCGGGAAGCTGTTTCTGATCAACTTCGCCATGGGCGTGGTCACCGGCATCGTGCAGGAGTTCCAGTTCGGCATGAACTGGAGTGAGTACTCCACGTTCGTCGGTGACGTCTTCGGCGCCCCGCTGGCCATGGAGGCGCTGCTGGCCTTCTTCATGGAGTCCACGTTCCTCGGCCTGTGGATCTTCGGCTGGGACCGGCTGCCGAAGAAGGCGCACCTGGCCAGCATCTGGGCCGCAGCCATCGGCTCCAACCTGTCGGCCTACTTCATCCTCGCGGCCAACGCCTGGATGAAGCACCCGGTCGGCTACGAGGTCGTGGACGGCAAGGCCAGGATGACCGACCTGTGGGCCGTGCTGACCAACTCCACGGCGGTCGCGCAGGTGCCGCACGTCATCGGGGCCGCGTTCATCGTGGCGGGCGGGTTCGTGCTGGCGGTGAGCGGCTACTGGCTGCTGCGGACGCGCGCGCCGATGTGGCGCAGCGCCGCGCGCGGCGCGCTGGTCATGACGGCGATCGCGGGGGCGGTCGTCGCGGGCACCGGCGACATGTCGGCCAAGCTGATGTACGAGCAGCAGCCCATGAAGCTGGCCGCGGCCGAGGGCCTGGAGCGCGACACCGCGGGCGCGGCCTTCTCCCTCGCGCCCGGCATCGAGATCCCCAAGGTGCTCAGCTTCCTGGCCACCAACGACTTCGACGCCACCGTCCAGGGCACCGAGGACCTGCAGCGGCGTTTCGAGCGGCAGTTCGGCCCCGGCGACTACCGGCCCGACCAGACGATCGTGTTCTGGTCGTTCCGCGTGATGATCGTGTTCGGCATGGCCACCGCGGGGCTCGCGCTGCTCGGCCTCTGGCTGACCCGGCGCAGGCGCGAGGTGCCGTCCTGGCTGGCGCGGGCGCTGCTGCCGGCCCTGCCGCTGCCGTTCGCGGCGGTGATCGCGGGCTGGCTGCTGAGCGAGATCGGCCGGCAGCCCTGGACGGTCGCCGGCGAGCTGCTGACCGCCGCCAGCGTCTCGCCCGGCGTGAGCCTGTCCGAGGTCGCCATCTCGCTGACCGTCTTCACGCTCCTGTACGGCGGCCTGGCCGTGGCCGAGGTCGTCCTGCTGGCCAAGCACGTGCGCAAGGGCGTCGAGGAGCGGCAGCCCGCTCCCGAGGCGCAGCCGCTCGAACCGTCGCTGATGTACTAGAGGGACCAGACCATGATCAACCTGTGGTTCGTCATCATCGCCTTCCTCTGGACCGGGTACTTCGTCCTCGAAGGCTTCGACTTCGGCGTCGGCCTGCTGGCGCCGCTCCTGAGCAGGAACGCCGCCGAGCAGCGCCAGAGCCTGCAGACCATCGGCCCGGTCTGGGACGGCAACGAGGTGTGGCTGATCACGGCGGTCGGCGCCATGTTCGCCGCCTTCCCCGCCTGGTACTCCGGCCTGTTCAGCGCGTTCTACCTGCCCGTCACGCTCATCCTGGTCGGCCTGATCGTGCGCGGCGTCGGGCTGGAATGGCGCGGCAAGGTCGCCAACCCGATCTGGTGCGACCTCGGCATCCTGGTCGGCAGCGGCCTCCCGGCCTTCCTGTGGGGCGCGATCTTCGCCGACGTGCTGTTCGACAGCGGCCCGGCGGCCCTGCTCGGCGGCGCGTTCACGCTGACGCTCTGCGTGCTGCACGGCGCGGTCTTCCTCGCGCTGCGCACCACCGGCCCGGTGCGCCGCCGGGCCAGGACCGCCGCCATGGCCGCGGCGGCGGTGGCCATCCCGGTGGCCGTGCTGGCCCTGTCGAACCTGGGCTCGCCGCCCGCACTGGCCGCCATGGCCGCGCTGGCCGCCGCGGCGGCGCTGATCTGGCGGCGCAGGGAGGGCTGGGCGTTCGGCGCGACCGCCGCGGGCATCGTGCTGGCCACGCTGGCGGTCTTCATGGAGCTGCGCCTCGCGCCGCTGCCCGGACTGACCCTGGCGCAGGCCGCCTCGGGGCCGTACACGCTGACGATGCTGAGCTGGATCGGGCTGATCACGCTGCCGTTCGTGCTGGTCTACCAGGGCTGGACGTACTGGGTGTTCCGCAAGCGGGTCATGCTGGCGGCGGCGTAGGGCGTCTCAGCCGACCGTGCGCATCCGGTTCGTGCGGTGGTCCTTCAGGTGGAGGTCGCCGCCGAGCCGCTCCTTCAGCAGCTCCAGCACCTTGCGGCTGGACAGCACGGTCCACAGGTTGCCGACCAGGTGCGGGTTGTACTCGGGGGCGGCGTCCATCCAGGCGTCCTTGCCGGCCTGGCTGGCGAACGTCGTGACGAAGAACTGGCCGTCGGCGGTCCGGCAGTAGCCCGTACGGATCTCGGCGGCGTCGACCTGCATGCGCGGCTTGCAGCCGACCTTGGCGGCGAGCTGCTCGACCGTCTGGGGCGCCGCCGCCCGCGCGGCGTTCCGGCCGGCCGCCGCCGGGGCTCCGGAGCCGCCGCCGGCGGAGCAGGCGGCGACCAGCCCGGCCAGCAGCGCGAGGACGGCCAGACGTGGAAGTGTCGTCATGTGCGGAGGTACGCACGGCCGCCCGCGCCGGTTCAGCACCGGTTCGGCACATCGGTTCAGCGCAGGACGGCGCAGCCCCGGGCGCGCAGGAGATCGAACACCGGGGGGTCGTCGTAGAGCTTGTTCCAGCGCAGGTCGAGCTTGCGCAGGCCGGTCAGCTCCGCGACCGCGGCGGGCAGCTCGCGCAGCCGGTTGTTGCGCAGGTCGAGATGGGTCAGGCCGGACGGCAGCGCGGGCAGCTCGCTCAGGTGGTTGTCGCGCAGGTCGAGCACGCGCAGCTCGGTCAGCGCCGCGAGGGCGGGCAGCCGGGTCAGCCGGTTGCCCTGCAGGTGCAGCTCGCGCAGCCGGCCGAGCCCGCCGACGGTCTCGGGCAGCGTCTCCAGCCGGTTGTTGTACAGGCGCAGCTCCACCAGCGAGGCCATCGACCCGAACGCGTCCGGAAGCCTGGTCAGCCGGTTGTCGGTGAGGTTGAGGTAGGCCAGCCGGTCGAGGCGGCCGAGCGCGGCCGGGACGTCGGTGAGGCCGTTGTCGCTCAGGTAGAGGTAGTCGGTGAGCGGCAGGTCGCCGACCTCGGGCGGGATCGAGGCGAGCCGGTTGTGGCCGAGGTCGAGCATGCGCAGCCGGGTCAGGCCGCCGACGGCCGCGGGGATCTCGGTGAGGGCGTTCTCGGCGAGGTTGAGGGACTCCAGCGCGGTCAGCTTCCACAGCGCGGCGGGCAGGGAGGTCAGCCGGTTGCCGCCGAGCGCGAGGTGGCGCAGGCGAGGGGCGAGGTCGCCGGGCAGGCGCTCGATCCGGTTGCCGTAGAGGAAGAGGGTCTCCAGGCCGGGCGGGCAGGCGGGGACCTCGCTCAGCTCGTTGCCGTCGAGGTGCAGGGCGCGCAGCGCGGTCAGGCCGGACAGGCGGGGCAGCTCGCGCAGCCGGTTGCCGTCGAGCCGCAGCTCCTCCAGCGCGGCCAGCCCGCCCACCCTGCCGGGCACGTGCGTGAGCTCGTTCCAGGCCAGGTCGATCGTGCGCACGTCGTCGGGGACGTCGGGGAAGCGGGTCAGGCCGGCGCCGGGAGCGAGCATGGCGCCGATCATCGCATACGCAGCTCGAACAGGTCCGACGGCGAGATGGGCATGCGGTCGATCTCGATGCCCTCGGCGTCCTCGATCGCCGAGGCGATGACCGCCGACACCGGGATCACGCCGGCCTCGCCCGCGCCCTTGATGCCGAGCGGGTTGAGCGGCGAGGGCGTCTCCAGGTGGGCGGTCTCGATCGGGGGGATCTCGGTGGCGTACGGCATGAGGAAGTCCATGAACGAGGCGTTGACGAGCTGGCCGTGGACGTCGTACTCCATGCGCTCGTACAGGGCGCCGCCGATGCCCTGGGCCACTCCCCCGTGGATCTGACCCTCCACGATCATCGGGTTGATCAGCCGGCCGCAGTCGTGCACGACGGCGTACCGGACGACTTTGATCTCGGCGGTGTCCGGGTCGGTCTCCACGACGGCCGCGTGCATGCCGGAGGCGAAGGTGGACCTGATCGGCGAGTAGAACTCGCGCCCCTCCAGGCCCGGCTCGTCGCCCTCGGCCACCGGCGGGCGGGCCGGGTCGGCCGCGCCGGAGAACTGGGTCGCCCTGGCCGTCTCCTCGTCGAAGGCGTAGCGCAGCGGGTTGGCCAGCACCGCCACCGTCGAGAGCGGGATCGCGGCGGTCGGCGCGCCCACGACGTGCACCATGCCGTCGTCGATCTCCAGGTCGGCCGGGTCGGCCTCCAGGGCTTCGGCCGCGATGCGCAGCGCCTTCTGCTTGACCTTCCGGCAGGCCAGGGCGATGGCGTTGCCGCTGACGACGGCGGCGCGGGAGGCGAAGGTGCCCACCGCGTACCCGAACCTGCGGGTGTCGCCGGTGACCACGCTGACGCGTTCGATGGGCACGCCCAGCTCGGCGGCGGCGATCTGGGCGAAGGCGGTCTCGTGGCCCTGCCCCTGCGAGGTCAGGCCGGTCGAGACGTGCACCCGGCCGTCGGAGGTGATCTGCACGTGCCCGCCCTCGTACGGGCCGACGCCCGTGCCCTCGACGTAGCAGCCGATGCCGATCCCCCGGCCGGGACGCCGCTCGAAGGAGTCCCAGCCGATCAGCTCCTTGATCATGCGGAGCATCTCCGGGTAGTTCCCGCTGTCGTAGATGAGCGGGCGGCCGTCCTGGAACGTCATCCCCTGGTCGTAGGGGAACTCCTCGGGCCGGATGAAGTTGGCCGCGCGCACCTCGGTGCGGTCCTTGCCCAGGTAGCGGGCGATCTTGTCCATGGTCCGCTCCATGCAGAACACGCCCTGCGGCCGGCCGGCCCCGCGGTACGGCGTGACCTGCACGGTGTTGGTGTAGACCGCGGTGAACTCGACCCGGTAGGCCCCCGGCTTGTACGGCCCCAGCAACTGCGTGGAGGTGACGATGGGCACGATGATCCCGTACGGCGTGTAGGCGCCGTGGTCGTGCAGGATCGTCACGTCCAGGCCCAGGACGCGGCCGTCGTCGTCGAAGCCGACGCGTACGTGGTGGATCTGGGCGCGTTCGTGCGCGGAGGAGATGAAGTGTTCCCTGCGGTCCTCTGTCCACTTGATCTCGCGGCCGAGCGTCATCGCGGCCCACGGCACCAGGATCTCCTCCGGCCACGGGTGCACGATCTTGACGCCGAAGCCGCCGCCGACGTCCGGGGCGATCACCTCGACCTGCGGCAGCGGCAGCCCGAGCGCGGCGGCGACGGCCATGCGCACGCTGGTGGAGGTCTGGGTGCTGGAGTGGACGCGCAGGTCGCGGCCGTCCCAGCGGGCGTGCACGCCGCGTCCCTCCAGCGGCATGCTGGCGCTGCGCTCGATGTCGAGCCGGAAGGCCAGCGTGTGCGGCGCGCTCTCGACGGCCTCGCGCGCGCCCCTGCCGTCGGCCCCCCGCACCTCCTGGACGAGGTGCGCCCCCACGTTCCCCGGCACGTCCTCGTGCACGAGCCGGACGCCCTGCACCGCCTCGGCCAGGCCGACGACCGGCTTGAGCGGCTCGTAGGCGACCTCGATGAGCGCGCAGGCGTCCTCGGCGGCGTACCTGTCGGCGGCCACGACCATGACCACGGGCTCGCCGACGTGCCGGACGACCTCCCTGGCCAGCGGGTACGCCGTGCGCCCGTGGGTGAGCGCCGGGTGCGGGATCAGCAGCGGCAGCGGCCGGCCCACCCGCTCGGGCAGGTCCTCCCAGGTGTAGATCGCGACCAGGCCCGGCACGTCGAGCGCGGCGGAGACGTCGATGTCGCCGATGCGCGCGTGGGCGTGCGGCGACCGGACGAACGCGGCGGCGAGCGCGTCGGGGCCCAGGTCGTCGAGGAAGCGGCCCTGGCCGGTGAGCAGCCGCGGGTCCTCCCGCCGCCGCACCGGCTCGCCGAACATCCTGGTCGTCATGACTCCCCCAGCAAGCTCACGACTCCTCCGCCAGCAGCTCGGCGGCGCGGTGGACGGCCTTGACGATGTTCTGGTAGCCGGTGCACCGGCACAGGTTGCCGGACACGCCTTCGAGCACCTCCTCGTGGGTGGGCGCCGGGTTGTCGGCCAGCAGGGCCGTCACCGTGCACAGGAAGCCCGGGGTGCAGAAGCCGCACTGCAGGCCGTGGCACTCGGCGAAGGCCCGCTGCACCGGTGAGAGCCCGTCCGGGCCGGCCAGGCCCTCGACCGTGGTGATGTCGTGCCCGTCCACGGTGACCGCGAAGGTCAGGCACGACCGGACCGGCTCGCCGTCGAGCAGCACCGTGCAGCAGCCGCAGACGCCGTGCTCGCAGCCGACGTGCGTGCCGGTCAGGCCGAGGTCGTGGCGCAGGCAGTCGGACAGCAGGCGGCGTCCGGGGACGCTGACCCGTCTGGCCGTGCCGTTCACGGTCAGCGTGATCTCATGTTCCACCGGTCGCCGTCCCCTCCCGCGCCGCCTGGCGCAGCGCCCGTTCGGCCAGCACGCCCACCAGGTGCCGCCGGTAGGCGGCGGTGGCGTGGATGTCCCCCTCGGGGTCGGTCCCCTCCCGCACGGCCCGCGCGACGGCCGGCCAGTCGACGCCGTCGGGCGGCCGGTGGCCGCAGGCGTCCGTCACGTCCGTCAGGACGGGGACCGGGCCCACGCCGACGCAGGCGACCCTGGCCGCGGCGACGCGCAGTTCGTCGTCGAGCGTGACCACGGCGCAGACGCCGGCCAGGGCGTAGTCGCCGTGCCGCCGGGATACCTCCTCGAACGCCGTCCCGGCCCGTCCGCCGAGCGCGGGGAAGTACGCCGACACGGCCAGCTCGTCCGGCCGGACGGCGGACTCCAGGGGCCCGACGAAGAACTCCTCCGCCGGCACGTCCCGCTCGGCGATCCCGGCGGGGGTCCAGCGGGCCAGCCGCACCGAGCCGCCCAGGACGGCCAGCACCGCGGGCAGCTCGGCGGCGGGATCGGCGTGCACCAGGCTCCCGACGACCGTGCCCCGGTTGCGGATCACGGGGTGGGCGACCAGCCGCAGCGCCTTCGTCAGCAGCGGGTGCGCGCCGGACCTGGCCACCCGCGAGTGCCGGGCCAGCGCCCCCACCCGCACCCCGTCGCCGCCCGCCTCGACCGTGTCCAGGGCGGTCAGGCGGTTGATGTCGACGATGTGCTCGGGCGCGGCCAGCCGCATGTTGAGCATGGGGATCAGGCTCTGGCCGCCGGCCAGCACCTTGCCGTGCACCTCGGCGAGCGTCCGCAGCGCCGCGCCCAGGTCGCGGGGGGCGTGGTGGGTGAACGGCGGCGGCTTCACCCGGCCTCGCCGGGAGCGGGGTTCGGGGCGGGTCTCGAAGGGCGCCCGGCTATGACGCGCAGCAGGTGGTAGCCGCCCACCACCACGACGGTGCCGAGCGCGATGCCCTCCAGGGAGAAGTCTCCGCCGATCATGTGCGTCACCGGTCCGATCGCCAGGATGATGCCCGCGCCGATCGGGACCATGTTCACCGGGTCGGCGAAATCCACCCGGTTCTCGATCCAGATCTTGGCGCCGAGTAGTCCGATCATGCCGTACAGGATGACGGTGACGCCGCCGAGCACGCCGCCCGGCGTGGCGGCGACCAGCGCCCCGAACTTCGGGCACAGGCCGAACAGGATCGCGATCAGGCCGGCGATGTAGTAGGCGGCCGTGGAGTAGACCTTGGTGGCCGCCATGACGCCGATGTTCTCGGCGTAGGTGGTGGTGGGCGAGCCGCCGACGGCGCTGGTGACGACGGTGGCGGCGCCGTCGGCGATGATCGCCCGGCCGATGTAGGGGTCGACGTCGGTGCCGGTCATCTCGCCGACGGCCTTGACGTGGCCGACGTTCTCGGCGATGAGCGCGATCACCGCGGGCAGCACGAGCAGCACGGCGGAGAACCGGAAGTCGGGCGCGTGGAAGTCCGGCAGCCCGAACCAGTCGGCCCTGGCGACGGCGTCGAAGCTCACCCGGTCGTGCGGGAAGGCCGTGGCCACGCAGTACGTGCCCTCGGCCGGGCAGGCGGCGCCGGCCGCGTCGCGCAGGTTCTGGCCGGGCAGCACGGAGGTGACCGGCCCCGCCACCCGGTCCAGCACCCAGGACAGCGCGAACCCGGTGACCAGCCCGATGAGCACGCCGACGCGCCCGGCGAACCCCTTGAACGCCACGATCACCACGAACGTCACCAGCATCGTGACCAGCGCCACCCACTGGTCCTGCCCCCAGTAGACGTCGGCGACCACGTACGCCAGCCCGAACCCGATGAGCATCACCACCGCGCCGGTGACGACGGGCGGGAAGACCCGGTGGATGATCTGCACCCCGAGCACGTGCACGGCCAGCCCCGCCAGCGCCAGCACGAGCCCGGCCACCAGGATCGAGCCGGTCACGATGGCGTCGGCGATGCTCTGGTCGGTGCCGACGGCGGCCCTGATGGCGAACACGCCGCCGACGAACGACGCGCTGGTGCCCAGGTAGCTGGGCACCTTGCCCTTCACAATCAGCAGGAACATGATCGTCGCGACGCCGGACATCATCACGGCGACGTTCGGGTCGAGCCCCATCACCAGCGGGAACACGAACGTGGCGCCGAACATCGCGATCACGTGCTGGGCGCCGAAGCCGACCATGCGCGGCCAGCTCAGCCGCTCGTCGGGCCTGACCACCTCGCCGGGCGCCAGATGCCTGCCGTCACCGTGTCTGGTCCATCCGAAAACCATCTGCGCCCTCTCTTCCGGGCCGGCGACCGTGCCTTTGCGGGCACATTAGGACCGCTGGGATGCGGCTACACGGGCATGATCTGCCAAATATCCCGCGGTCACCAGAGCGAACCTCCGTACGGAGGAAGTCGCCGGCCGGTCAGAGAGGGGGTTATCGGCCTGTTTCGGGCACCGGTTCGCGGCGCGTGGCGCGCAGCAGGTGGTAGCCGACGAGCAGCACGATCGTGCCGAGCGCGATGCCGCTGAGGGAGAACGTGCTGGTGATCGGGAACGCGACCGGCCCGATGGCGATGATGATGCCCGCGCCCACCGGCACCAGGTTGACCGGGTCGGACAGGTTCACCTTGTTCTCGATCCAGATGCGCGCGCCGAGCAGGCCGATCATGCCGTAGAGGATGGTCGTGACGCCGCCGAGCACGCCGTCGGGGGTCGCGGCCACGAGCGCGCCGAACTTGGGGCACAGGCCGAACAGGATCGCGATGACCGCGGCGATGTAGTAGGCGGCCGTGGAGTAGACCTTGGTGGCCGCCATGACGCCGATGTTCTCGGCGTACGTGGTGGTGGCCGGGCCGCCGACCGAGGTGGCGACCACGGTGCCGACGCCGTCGGCCATGATGGCGCGGCCCATGTAACCGTCGACGTCCGCGCCGGTCATCTCGCCGACCGCCTTGACGTGGCCGACGTTCTCGGCGATGAGCGCGATCACGACCGGCAGCACCAGCACGATCGCCGACACCTCGAACACCGGCCCGTGCAGCGACGGCAGGCCGATCCAGTCGGCCTTGGCGACGCCCTGGAGGTCGACGCGGAAGTGCTCGGTCACCTTGCCGGTGGCGTCGGGGGCCAGGATCCTGCCGCCCACCACGTCCCAGACCCACGACAGGACGAACCCGAAGACCAGGCCGAGCAGCACGCCGATCCGGCCGAGGAAGCCCTTGAAGACCCCGATGAACACGAACGTGGCCGCCATCGTGAGCAGCGCCACCCACGGGTCCTTGGGCCAGTAGACGTCGGCCGCGACGTAGGCCATGCCGAAGCCGATCAGCATCACCACGCCGCCGGTGACGATCGGTGGGAAGACGCGGTGGATGATCCGCACGCCGAGCAGGTGGATGGCCAGCCCGCAGCCGGCCAGCACGACGCCGACGGCCAGCAGCGCGCCGGTGACGGTCGCGTCGCCGCCCCCGGCCGCCCTGATCGCCACCACGGCCCCCACGAAGGACGCGCTCGACCCGACGTAGCTGGGGATCTTGCCCTTCACGATGAGCAGGAACAGGATCGTCGCGACGCCGGACATCATCACGGCCAGGTTCGCGTCGAGCCCCATGACCAGCGGGAACACGAACGTCGCGCCGAACATGGCGATGACGTGCTGGGCGCCGATGCCGACCATCCGGGGCCAGGAGAGCCGCTCGTCAGGCTTGACGACCTCTCCCGGCGTCAGATGCTTGCCGTCGCCGTGCAGCTTCCACCCGAACACCGCGAACCCACCTCAATCTTCCGCCTGAGCAGCGGCGACGTCTTCCGAACCATGTCGGAGAGCACAATAAGGGGTGTCGCGACCATCCGGATACGGCGGGCCGTTATTGCACGTGAATCGTGAACCCGTCGCCGCTCACCACCTGGCCGGTACGGATCTTCGCCGTCTTCCGCAGCTCGACCTCGCCGTCGACCTGGACCAGGCCCTCGGCGATGAGGTGTTTGGCCATGCCGCCGGTCTCGGTGACCCCGCAGTACTTCAGCAGGTCGCACAGCGGGATGTACTCGGAACGCAGTTCGAAATCCAGATCCACGAGCCCCAAGCCTAGATGCCGCGCATGCGCAGCACGTGCAGGGCCAGGGTGAGGTTGAGCCGCAGGTGGGGGTCGTCGGTGAAGTTGCCGAGCAGGCGTTCCAGCTTCCCGATGCGGTAGCGCAGCGTGTTGTAGTGGAAGTGCAGCCGGCGGGCGGTCTCGGCGACGTTGAGGTTGGTCTCCAGGAGCACCTGGAGCGTGCGCCGCAGGTCGGCGTTCTCGGCGTCCTCGTCCCAGGCCAGCGGGCCCAGCGTCTCGCGGACGAACGCGTGCAGCTCGCCGGTGTCGTTCACCAGCGACAGCAGCCGGTAGACGCCGAGCTGGTCGAAGTGGGCGACCGCGCCCGGCCCGTGGAGCTGCCGGCCCACCCGGGCCGCCTTCAGCGCCTGCGCGTACGCCTCCGGCAGCGTCCCGGCCCCGGGGCTCGGCCGCGAGGTGCCGGTCGAGAACGTCGCGGGCGGCATGTCGGCGAACGCCGAGGCGGCGTCCTTGGCCACCCTGGCGGCGTCCAGCGAGGCGTCCACGACGGCGACGACCTCGTGCGAGAACCCGGCCACCGCGCCGCGCGGGTCGTGCCGCCGCACGGCCGCCGTCCAGCAGGACACCAGCCGGTCCTGGGCGCTGCGCTCGTCGCCGTCGGGGTCGAGCTCGGCCACCAGCACGATCACCGGCCGCGCCAGGTCCCAGCCGAACGCCCTGGCCCTGGCGTCGACCCGCTCGGGCGTGCCGGCCCGGCCGGTGAGCACGTCGCGCAGGAAGTCGGCCCGGTACTTGCTCTCGACCGCGTTGACCGCCTCCTGCCGGGTCACGACCAGCGCGGCGACGGTGGCGGCGCGTTCGAGGATGCCGATGTCGCTGTCCCGGATCGCGCCGGTGGCGCTGTAGGCGACGATCCGGCCGTGGTGGTGGCCGCCGGCCAGCACGGGGGCCGAGGCGAACGCCCTGCCGCGGCCCGGCGTCTCGGCGGTCCGCGCGGGCGGCGGGCCCTCGCGGGAGATCGACTCGCGCAGCGCGGCGACCTGCTCGGCCGCCCCCGCGGTGGCCAGGACCTGGCCGGAGCCGTCCACGGCGGCCACGGCCACGTCGAGGAGCTGGGCCACCTCGGCGGCGACCTCGTCGAGCCCGCCGCCGGCCAGCACCACGTGGACCAGCGCCCGGTGCGCCTCCTCGGCGCGGGCCAGCACGGCGGCCTGGCGGTTGAGTATGTCGGTGAGCACCTGGTTGAGGATGTCGTCGAAGCCGACGTCGTTGGGCAGCAGGATGAGCGGGAAGCCGAGCCGGTCGGCCTGCTCGGTCATCTCGGCGGGCAGCTCGTCCACGTACCGGCCGAGCTTGATCGCCAGGGCGGCCAGGCCGCGTTCGTCCAGGTCGGCGACCAGCCGGCCGAGCGACTGCGGCGTGTTGCGCAGCGGGTAGCCGGTGGTCAGCAGCAGCTCGTGCGGCTTGACCCAGGCCAGGATGTCGGGCACCTCCATCACGTTGAGCCGCTGCACGATGCGCCCGAGCCCGCTCTCCCCCGCGATCAGCCTGGCCTCGGCCAGCGTCGAGACGCCGAGCACCTCTCCGACGGAGACGCCGTGGATGATCGTTCCGGTGCTGGCCAGACGCACGGGGGGCTCCATGTGGTGATTGTGACTCCCCAGGTGGTCTGTCAGGAAGAGCCAACCTTCCCGCTGACTGTTGGCAAATTTCTCCGTACGGAGGGTTCCCCGGCCGTTCTACGGTCAGGACCAGGGTCCGATGGGAGGTTCGGTGACCGTCAGTACTCATGCGCGGCGTGCCCGGGTCCGCGTGACGGGCGCGGCGAGCACCGCCGTGCGTCCCGTGCTGGAGGCCCCGCGCAGCCCCGCCCGGGTGCTCGCGGCGTTCTCGGCGGGGATATATCTGGAGGTCAGGACCGACTGCGAGCCTTCGGTGATCGCCCTCATCACCGGCGAGGCGGCCCGGCTGCCCAACTCGGTGCTGCTGGCCACGCCGCTGCCGCAGGTCACCGTGGGTGACGACGCCTCCGTCGGCGACCGCGGCATCGAGCTGGGCTCGCTGAGCCTCGGCGTGCGCCGCTGGTGGGACCCGGCTCCGGCGCTGGGCCCGGTCGACCCGCTGAGCCTGGCCGGCGTCGTCCTGGACGGCCCCGGACGGCCCGGCCTGGCCGGGAACGACGCGGTCGAGCTGCTGGCGCGCAGTTGCGCGCAGGCCCGGCTGCTGGGCGCGGTGACGGCGGCGGAACGGCTCGTGGGGCTCGGCCCCGGGCTCACGCCGAGCGGCGACGACGTGCTGGCCGGGCTGCTGGTGACGTTGAGACACCTCGGCACGGCGACCGGCACGCGGCGGGCGGTCTGGCTGGCCGACTGGCTGGCGGCGACCGTCACCTACGACGCGCGCACCCGTACGACGCCGATCTCGGCGACGTTGCTGCACTGCGCGGCCAGGGGCGAGGCCAGCCCGGAGGTGACCGGCGTGCTGCGCGGCATCGCCGGCCGGCAGGCGCTCGAACCGGCGCTGCGGCGCCTGCACCGGCTCGGCCACACCTCGGGCGCCGACCTCGCCCAGGGCATCTCGATCGGGCTGGCCTCGGTCCGGGCGTTGAGCGGGCGCCCGTGAGCGACGACCTGATCCAGCTCAGAAAAGGGACGTACCACGACTCCGTCACCTTGATGCGAATAAGTCGGGCGCTGACCGAAATGCCGGGCGTGGAGGTGGCGATGGTGGCCATGGCCACCGAGCTCAACCTCGCCATCGTCCGCGACCTCGGCTTCGAGCCCCCGCCCGCGGGCCCCGGCGACCTGGTCATCGCCCTGCGCGGCGCCGACCCCGCGCGGGCCGTCGAGGAGCTGGACGCCCGCCTGACCGCGCGGGCCGCCACCGCCGCGGCCGCGGGGTCCGGCGAGCAGCCGCCGCTCACCACCCGCTCGGCCGCCAGGACGCCGGCCGACCTGGTCCTGGTGTCCGTGCCCGGCGAGCACGCCTTCTGCGAGGCGTACGACGCCGTCGAGGCCGGGCTGCCGGTGATGATCTTCAGCGACGGCGTGCCCCTGGCCCAGGAGCGGTGGCTCAAGGAGCTGGCCGAGGAGCGCGGCGTCCTGGTCATGGGGCCCGACTGCGGCACCGCCTCGATCGCCGGCGTCGGGCTCGGCTTCGCCAACGTGCTGCGGCCGGGGCCGGTCGGCCTGGTCGCCGCCTCCGGCACGGGCGCCCAGCAGGTGTCCTGCCTGCTCGACTGGGCCGAGGCCGGGGTCAGCCACATCCTCGGCGTGGGCGGCAGGGACCTGTCGGCCGAGGTCGGCGGGCTGGCCACGGCGCGCGCCCTGCGGCTGCTCGACGACGACCCGGCCACCGAGCTGATCGTGCTGGTCGGCAAGCCGCCCGGCCCGGGCGTGGCGGAGGCCGTCCGGGAGGTGGCCGCCGGGCTGCGCACGCCGGTGGTGGAGGCGGTGCTGCCGGAGACCGACCTCACCGAGGCGGCCGGGCGGGCGCTGCGGGCGCTGGGCCGCGGCGTGCCCGGATGGCCGTCGTGGCCGGGCGCGCTGCGCGGGGAGCCGCGGAGCGTCAGGGGCCTGTACGCGGGCGGCACGCTCTGCGCGGAGGCCGCCGTCCTGGCCGGGCCCGGCGAGTTCACCGACTTCGGGGACGACGCCTACACCAGGGGCAGGGCGCATCCGATGATCGATCCGACACTGCGCCTCGAGGCCCTGTCACGGGTCCGGGCCGACGAGGTGGTGCTCATGGACGTCGTGCTCGGCCACGCCGCCGACCCCGACCCGGCGGCCTGGCTCGCGCCGGCGCTCGCCCGTACGCCGGCCACCGTCGTGGTGGCGCTGGTCGGCAGCGCGGGCGACCCCCAGGACCTGCACCGGCAGGCGGCGGCGCTGCGCGGGGCCGGGGCGGCCGTGTTCGTCTCCAACGCCGAGGCCGCCCGCCACGCCCGGAGCCTCCTGTGACCCCGCCCGCCCCGGCGTCGAGCCTGTTGTCGGGGCCGCCGCGGGTGATCACCGTCGGCGCGGGGCTGCTCGACGAGGCGCTGGCGGCCCAGGCCGTGCCGACGACGCCGGTGGCCTGGCGTCCGCCGCTGCCCGGCACCGCCGGCGCCCTGGGCAAGGTGCTGGCCGACCCGCGCAGGACGGCCGCCAACGAGCTGGCCGTGCGCAGGCTGACCGGCGCGCGGCCGTACCTGGTGGGCCTGCGGCGGGCCGCCGAGGTGCTGCCCGCGGGGACGTTCCTGCACGCCGGGCCGCCGATCGAGTGGGAGCGCGCCTCGGGTCCGATGCGCGGCGCGCTGATCGGCGCGATGCTGCTGGAGGGCCGGGCGGGCGACGAGCGGGAGGCCGAGGCCCGGCTGGCCGCGGGCGCGGTCGCGCTGCGGCCCTGCCACGAGCACGCCACGGTGGGCCCGATGGCGGGCGTGGTGAGCCCGTCGATGTGGCTGCTCGAGGTACGCGACGAGGAGCACGGCGGCACCGCCTACTGCTCGCTCAACGAGGGCCTGGGCAAGGTGCTCAGGTACGGCGCGTACGGCCCCGAGGTGCTCGACCGGCTGCGCTGGATGGAGGAGGTGCTCGGCCCGGTCCTCGCCGCGACGCTGGCCCGTACCGGCCCGATCGACCTGCGCTCGCTGATCGCGCAGGCCCTGCAGATGGGCGACGAGCTGCACAACCGCAACCGCGCGGCCACCTCGCTGCTGCTGCGCGAGCTGGCCCCGGCCCTCGTGGAGGCCGCGCCCGCGCAGGCGGCGCAGGTGCTGCGCTTCGTCAACGGCAACGACCACTTCTTCCTCAACGCGGGCATGGCCGCGGGCAAGGTGAGCGCGGACGCCGCCCGCGACGTCCCCGGCTCCTCGCTGGTCGTGGCCATGGCCAGGAACGGCACCGACTTCGGCGTGCAGGTCTCCGGGCTCGGCGGACGCTGGTTCACCGGCCCCGCCGGGGTGCCGGACGGCCTCTACCTCGGCGCGTACGGCCCCCAGGACGCCAACCCCGACATCGGCGACTCCACGATCACCGAGACCTCCGGGCTTGGCGGCTTCGCGATGGCCGCCGCGCCCGCGATCGTGCGCTTCGTCGGCGGCGAGGTGGCCGACGCGGTCCGGGCCACCCGCTCGATGTACGAGATCACGCTCGCCGAGCATCCCGCGTACCAGATTCCCGGGCTCGGATTCCGCGGCACGCCCGTCGGCATCGACGTGACGCTCGTCGCCAGGACGGGCATTCTGCCGGTCGTCAACACCGGCATCGCGGGGCGCGTGGCGGGCACCGGCCAGGTCGGCGCGGGCCTGGTGGAGCCGCCCGCGCAGGCGTTCACCAGCGCCTTGATCGCACTCGCCGCTGAGTAAGTGATCAGTTTGAAAAGCCGTATATCTGCAGGTCAGAGCGGCTGTAAAGGCTCTTCGCCTTCCATTACCGATTTTCCGCCGATATCGTGGCGAACCTCATAATGTGCAAGTAGCGCATGGCGCACGGTGACGCGTACGGCGATCCACCGCACGAAGTGGTCACGCTCTGATGTGACGGATGAGGCTGAATGGGGGCGGCAAGATGGCAGCCGACCGCTTGCTCGGCGGGCCCGGCCCGGACCAGGGTGCGCCGGGGGGTGACCCGCAGAGCCAGGGGCGTCTGGTCGGCAGGCGTTACCGGCTGATGTCGCCGGTCGGCAGGGGCGGCATGGGGATGGTGTGGCACGCCCACGACGTGCTGCTCGACCGGGACGTCGCGGTCAAGGAGCTGATCCTGCCGTACGGGCTGGATCAGGCGGGCAAGCAGATGGCCCACCGGCGCATGCTGCGCGAGGCCAGGTCGGCGGCCCGGCTGACGCATCCGGGCATCGTCACCGTCCACGACGTCGTCGAGGAGGACGGCCGGCCGTGGATCGTGATGGAGCTGGTCCGCGCCTGGTCGCTGGAGCAGGCCGTGCGGCAGAGCGGCCCGCTGCCGGTGATCCAGGCCGCCGAGATCGGCATCCGCGTGCTCGACGCGCTCCGGCACGCGCACGCCGCCGGCATCCTGCACCGCGACATCAAGCCGGGCAACGTCCTGCTGACCTCCGACCGCGTGGTGCTGACCGACTTCGGCATCGCCGCCATCGAGGGCGACGTGACCATCACGCAGACCGGGCTGCTCATGGGCTCGCCCGCGTACGTGCCGCCGGAGCGGCTGTCCGGGCAGCCGATCGGGCAGGCGGCCGACCTGTGGTCCTTCGGCGCGACCCTGTACGCGGCCGTGGAGGGGCGGCCGCCGTACGAGGGGCCGGACGCGATCGCGGTGCTGGGCGCGGTGCTCACCCAGGAGCCGATCAGGCCGCAGCGGGCCGGGGCGCTGCTGCCGGTGATCGAGGGCCTGCTGCGCAAGAACCCGGCCGAGCGGCTCACCGCGGAGCAGGTCGCCGACCTGCTGGAAGCGGTGCTGCGCGCGCACGGCTCGGCCCGTCCGCGCCCGCCCGAGACGCTGCCGGCCGAGTCGGAGCAGACGCCGCTCGGGATGCTGCCGCCGCTGGAGCACCCGTCCGGGCCCATGCCGTCGCGCATCGTGGAGACCCCGTCCGGGCCGGTGCGGGTGCCGTACGACCCGCTGGCCGGCCCGGCAGGCGGGTACGCGATGCCGCCCTACGACGGCCTGTCGAGCCCGTCGGGCAGCCATCGCACCGAGCGGCTCCCGTCCCCGGCCGACGGCTTCGACGCCTTCGGCGGCCCGTCCGGCCCGCACCGGATGGAACCGCCCGCCGCGGACCTCGACGACCTCGACGACCTCGGCGCCCCCGCCCCGCCCGCGCCGCAGCCGATCCTGCCGCTGACCACGGACAGCAGGGCGGCCGCCGTCCCGGCCCCGTGGCCGCTGGCCTCGGCCGACGAGCTGCGCGAGCACTCGCGCGACCTGTCGCACGACATCAGCCACAGCCGTCTGGCGACCCTGCCCGGCTCCGGCGCCGGGGCGCGCACCGGCCCGTCCGGCACCGGCTCCACCCGGACCGGCCCCTCCCGCAACGGCCCCTCGCGGGCGGGCACGAGCCGCCGCAGGGTCCAGGAGGGCGACGGGCCCTGGATGCGCGGCGGCCGGCCCACGCCGTTGCTGATCGCCGGCGCGGTCGCGGGCGTGGCCGTGGTGATCGGCGCGATCGTGGTCATCCTGTCCGGCGGCGCGCCGCAGGTCTCGCCCGGCACGCAGTCGGCCGCCGCCACCAGCCAGGCGCCGCGGAAGAGCGGGCCGTCGCCGGTGCCCGACGGCTACAAGGAGCACACCCCGCCCGGCTTCGCGGCGGCGGTCCCGGACGGCTGGAAGCTGGCCGCCTCGGGCGACGCGGCCACCTTCACCGGCCCCAAGGACTCCGGCACCCGGATCGTCGTCGAGCAGGCCGCCCCGCAGGCCGACGCCCTGGCCGAGCTGAGCCGGCGCGAGGCCGACGGCGGCGTGGAGGGCTACATCCAGGTGCAGCTCCAGGCCACCGACTACCGGGGCTGGAAGGCCGCCGACTGGGAGTACACCTACACCTCCAAGGACGGCGTCCCGATGCACGCCCTGACCCGGTACGTCACGCTCGACGACAAGACCGCCTTCACGATCTCGTTCGACATGCCCGAGCTGAAGTGGGACGACCAGGCCGGGGCCCGCAAGACGTTCCTGGACACCTTCCGCCAGACCACCTGACCCATATTGCACTGATCATTCCAAAACATGCTAGCGTGCTCGTCATGGCACGACCACGGACGTTCGAGGAGGACCGCGCCGTCGAGGCCGCCATGCGCGCGTTCTGGGACGCGGGTTACGAAGGCACCTCGACCCAGGACCTGTGCCAGGCCACCGGCCTCGGCCGCAGCAGCATCTACAACACCTTCGCGAGCAAGCGCGACCTCTACGAGCGGGCCCTGCGCCGCTACCAGGAGGAGCGCACGTCCGCGCTGATCGAGCTCATGGCCTCCGGCCTGCCCGCCATGGAGAAGATCCGGACCGTGCTGTGGCAGGCGGTCGACCCCGAGGCCGGCGACCCGGCCGGCTGCCTGGTGGTCAACGCCCTGGTGGAGCTGGCTCCGCACGATGCGGAGATCGCCGTCCTGCTGCGCCGCGACGGCGAGCGGCGGGTGGAGGCGCTGCGGGGCGCGATCGAGCGCGGGCAGGCCCTCGGCGAGATCGGCGCGGACAAGGACGCCCTGGCGCTCGCGCACTTCGTCGTGGCCACGGTCAGCGGCCTGCGCGTCGCGGCCCGGGGCGGGGCGGGCCGGGCGGCGCTCGCATCCATCGCGACGACGGCGCTGACCGCTTTCTGACCCTTCCCGGCCCCCCTTTTTTTTCGTGTCCGAATTTTGTACTGAGCGTTCTAAAACTGGAGGAGTTCTCATGCCATTGGCCGTGTTCATCCTGGGGCTGGCGATCTTCGCCCAGGGCACCTCGGAGCTCATGCTGGCGGGACTGCTGCCGGAGATGGCCGCCGACCTGGGCGTGTCCGTCCCCGACGCGGGGCTGCTGATCTCGGCGTTCGCGATCGGGATGCTGGCAGGAGCGCCGGTCCTGGCCGTCGTGACGATGCGCTGGCCGCGCCGGACCGCGCTGCTGACGTTCATGGCGGTCTTCGCGCTGACCCACGTCGCCGGGGCCCTGACCACCAGCTACGGCCTGCTGTTCGCCACCCGCGTGGCGGGCGCCTTCGTCTACGCCGGGTTCTGGGCGGTCGCGGCGTCCACGGCGGTGGGCCTGGTGCCGCCGAACGCCAGGGGGAAGGCGATGAGCATCGTGGCGGGCGGGCTGACCGTGGCCACCGTCGTCGGGCTGTCCCTCGGCACGGTCATCGGCCAGCACCTCGGCTGGCGCGCCGCGTTCTGGGCCGTGGCCGCGCTGTCGGCGCTGGCGGCCGTGGGCGTGCTGGCCACGATCCCCGGCGGCCGGCCCGAGCGGGAGGCCGCGCCGGGCGTCGCCGAGCAGCTCCGCTCGATGCTGAGCCCGCGCCTGTGGCTCGCCTTCGCCACCACCGCCCTGGCGACCGGCGCCCTGCTGGTCTCCTTCAGCTACCTGAGCGCGATGCTCGTGGACACGACCGGCATGCGGGCCGCCTGGGTGCCCGCCGTCCTGGCGCTGTACGGGGTCGGCGCGGTGATCGGCATCACGATCGGCGGGCGCACCGCCGACGCGCGCCCCTTCCCGACCCTGTACGCGGGCATCGCCGGGCTGGTCGTGACCTCGGTCCTGCTGGCGCTCGCCGCGCCGGTCGCGGTGCTGGCCGTGCCGCTGGTCCTGCTGCTCGGCGGGTTCGGCTTCGCCACCAACCCGACGCTGAACACCCGCGTCTTCACCCTGGCCAAGAACGCCCCCACGATGGCCGCCGCGATGAACGTCTGCGCCTTCAACGTCGGCATCACCGTCGGCCCGTGGCTCGGCGGGCTGGCCATCGGGGCGGGCGCCGGATACCCGTCCGTCGGCTGGATCGGCGCCGTGCTCGGCGTGGCGGCCCTGGGCGTGGTGGCCCTGTCCGCCCGTCCGGGGCGGGAGCCGGTCGCCACGGCCCACCGGGCCGAAGCCGTCCCGAGGGCGTGAGGTACGGTCCTGGCCATGGAACTGGCGAGCATCCACTTCTATCCCGTCAAGTCCACCGCCGGGCATGACGTCCATGAGGCCGAGGTGCAGCCGTGGGGGCTGGCCGGCGACCGGCGTTACCTGGTGACCGACGGCCAGGGCGGCCAGCTGACCGCCCGCGAGCACCCCTTGCTGCTGAGCTGCGTGGCGCAGCTCGACGGCGACGTCCTCACGCTGACCGGCCCGCACGCGCCCCCGCTGCGGGTCACCCCCACCACCACCAGGACCGTCGTGGACGTCTGGCGCACGCCGGTCGAGCTCACCGACTGCGGCGACGACGCGGCACGCTGGCTGTCGGAGCTGATCGGCCGCCCGGCGCGGCTGGCCTGGCTCGACGACCCGACCCGCCGTCCGGTCAACCCCGAGTACGGCCTGCCCGGCGACCGGGTGAGCCTGGCCGACGGCTACCCGCTGCTGCTGACCACGACCGCCTCCCTCGACCGGCTCAACGACTGGATCGCCGAGACGGCGGCCGAACGCGGCGAGGAGGTCCCCGCGCCGCTGCCCATGCACCGCTTCCGGCCCAGCGTGGTGATCGACGGGGTGGAGCGGCCGTTCGCCGAGGACGAGTGGAAGCGGCTGCGCATCGGCGGGGTCGCCTTCCGGGTGACCAAGGGCTGCGACCGCTGCGTGCTGACCACGATCGACACCGCGACCTACACCAAGGGCAAGGAGCCCATCAGGACGCTGTCCCGCCACCGCAAGTGGGACGGCAAGGTCTGGTTCGGCATCAACCTGATCCCGGACGCCCCCGGCACGATCACCGTGGGGGATTCCGTCACCATCCTCTAAAAAAGGCACCTTTCCCAATAGAAATGGATGCCTGTCCTCTTTGGGGGGATGTCGGGGGCTATGCGAGACTTCACAGGTGACCAGCGCCCCCACGAAAACCCCCGTCTCCCTGCCTGACCTCGTCAGCGTCCAGCGTCGAACCTTGCTCGTCCTGTCCGCCGCGCAGATCGTGGGCGGCGTGGGGGTGGCCGTCGGGCTGGCGCTCAGCTCGGTGGTCGTGGACGAGCTGTCCGGCTCGACCGTGATCAGCGGGTTCGCCGGAACCGCGACCGTGCTCGGGGCGGCGCTGCTCGCGCTGCCGACCGCGCGGCTGTCGAGCCTGGGAGGCCGCCGGGCGGGCCTGTCGCTGGCCTACCTGGCCGCGCTGGCGGGCTGCGCGATCTCGGTGGCCGCGATCAGCCTGGGCAACTGGCCGCTGCTGCTGGCCGGGCTGGTGCTGGTCGGCGGCGGCAGCGCGGGCAGCCTGGCGGCCCGCTACTCGGCCACCGACCTGTCGCCGCAGGGCCACTCGGCCCGGCACCTGTCGCTGGTGGTGTGGGCCTCGACCGTCGGCTCGGTCGCCGGGCCCAACCTGGCCGAGCCCGCCGACCGGATGGGGATCGGGGCCGGGCTGGCGGCCAAGGCGGGGCCGTTCGCGTTCGCCGCGCTGGCGTTCGCCGTGGCGCTGGTGATCATCATCGGCGGCCTGCGCCCGGACCCGCTCAAGCTGGCCCGCGAGCTGGACGGCGCCCCCGAGCCCGGCCCCGGCCGCCAGCGCACGATCAGGACGGGCCTGCGCACGCTGCGCGAGACCCCCATGGCCCGCCGCGCGCTCGTCATGATCGCGGTGGCCCACACCGCGATGGTCTCGATCATGTCGATGACCCCCGTCAAGCTCCACCACGACGGCTCGAACCTGAACGTCATCGGCCTGGTGATCAGCCTGCACATCGCCGGCATGTACATGTTCTCGCCGGTCGTGGGCTGGCTGGCCGACCGGGCGGGCAAGGTGCCGGTGCTGGTGCTCGGCTCGGCGCTGCTGCTGGCCGCCGCCGTCCTGGCGGGCACGGCGGGGCACCGGGTGTGGCAGGTGACGACGGCCCTGGTCGTGCTCGGGCTCGGCTGGTCGTGCGGGCTGGTCGCCGGGTCGGCGCTGGTCACCGAGTCGGTGCCGATCGACCGCCGGCCCGCCGTGCAGGGCCTGTCGGACCTGCTGATGAACGTCTGCGGCGCCACCGGGACGATCATCGCGGGCGCCATCGTCGGCATCCTGTCCTACGGCGTGCTCGGCCTGGTCGTCGGCGTCATGGTCACCCTGGCCGGGCTCTGGCTGGTCTCGGCCCGGTACCGAGACCGCGCCGTCGCGGCCTGAACGCTCACTTCGCGTCGGCGTAGCACCCCACGGCGACCGTCTCCATCGGGAAGCGCACGGGGGTCGAGCCGAACAGCAGCCTGCTCGCCTCGGCCGCCGCCGCCGTCACCGCCGCGCCGACCTCCTGCGCCTGCTCCAGCGGGCAGTGCACCATGACCTCGTCGTGCTGGAAGAACACCAGCCTGGCGGGCTCGGGCAGCAGCCCGCGCAGCACCGCCAGCAACGCCAGCGCCCATTCGGCGGCCGTGCCCTGCACCACGAAGTTCCTGGTGAACCTGCCCCGGTCGCGGGCCGCCCGGCCGCCCTCCGGGCCGGACACCAGCTCCTTCCACCGCCCGGACGGCGGCGGGCTGGTCCGCCCGAGCCACGACCGCACCAGCCGGCCCTCCTCCCCGGCCTTGGCCGCGTCCTCCACGAACTGGTACGCCTTGGGGAAGCGCTGACGCATGACGGCCAGCAGCTTGGAGGCGTCGCCGCTGGTGCCGCCGTACATGGCGGACAGCATCGCGATCTTGGCGTTGTCGCGCTCGCCGCCGAACGACTGCGCCAGCGCCGAGTACAGGTCGATCTCCCCCGCCGCCCTGGCCAGCCCGCCGTCGCCGGCCATCGCGGCCAGCACCCGCGGCTCCAGCTGGGCCGCGTCGGCGACGACCAGCGTCCATCCCTCGTCGGCCACCACGACCCGGCGCATCACCTTGGGGATCTGCAGCGCGCCGCCGCCGCTGGTCGCCCACCGGCCGGACACCACGCCGCCGACGACGTACTCGGGGCGGAAGCGCCCGCCGCGCACCCACTGGTCGGCCCAGACCCAGCCGTGGAAGCTGTAGAGCCGGGCCAGCTCCTTGTAGGCCAGCAGCGGCGCGACGGCGGGATGGTCGATCTTCTTCAGCTCCCACGACCGGGTCGTCTTCAGCGCCACCCCCGCGCCCTTGAACGCCTTGACCAGCTGCTGCACCGAGTCGGGGTTGACCGGGCGCTCGAAGGCCGCCGCCACCTCGTCGGCCAGCGCCTGGAGCTTGACCGGGCGCATGCCGTGCACGGGCCGCGGGCCGAGCATGTCCGTGAGCAGCGCGTCGTGCACGTCCCGGCGCCAGGGCATGCCCTCGTGCGACATCTCGGCCGCGACCAGCGCGCCCGCGGACTCGGCGGCGACCAGCAGCCGGAAGCGGCCCGGCTCGGGCAGCTCCTCGATCCGGCGGAGCTGGTCGGCCAGCACCTCGGCCACCGCCTCGGCCCCCAGCGGCTCCGGCGCGAACAGCGTGCCGGGCACGCTCGGCTGGTCGTCGGGCACCGGCAGGCCGTGCAGCCGGGCGTGGGCGGCCCGCGCCGAGCGCGGCTCGCCGTAGCGGCCCTCGTGGGCGAGCAGCAGCCCCTCGGTGAGCGCGAGGTCGTGGCAGCGCGCGACGCGCACGCCCTGCTCCAGCAGCGGCGGGTACGTCTCCCGCGTGTCGGCCCAGACCCACCGCGGCCCGCCCCCGGCCTCCAGCTCCCGCACCGCGGACGCCGGATCGGCCGCGCGCCGGGCCGTTCCTCCGACGGGGAGCACCGTCTCCCCCGCTACCACGACATACACGCACATAAGGGTGCCAAACGACTACGACAAATCGATGTGCACCTCGTCCTCCAGCGGCGGCCGGAGCTCCTGCTCCAGGCAGCCGGTGGCGGCGAAGCAGCGCAGGGTCAGCCGGCCGGGGGTGACCGACGCGTGCAGGAACTGCTTGAAGAACGGCGGCTGGTCCCAGTCGGACAGCTCCGACAGGAAGCGGTGGAACACCTTGTCCACCGGCAGCCGGAACGGCCACGGCCAGGCCCCGAGCAGCCGCGCCGCCCAGCGCATCCGCCGGGTGACCGTGACCGCGCCCTCGACCGGCCGGGCCGGGCGGTTGCCGATCTGGCTGGACATGATGCACACCGCCTCGTCGGGGGTGAGGCAGAGCCACTTCATCCGCAGGCGGCGGGCGTAGAGCTGGCTGTAGAAGGACAGCGAGTCGCCGCGCAGCGGGTAGCACTTGAAGTCGTCCTCGGCCACGCCGGCGACGTCCACCCTGCCGATGATGTGGGTGGCGTGCATGAAGGCGCCGCCGCCGCCGGTCACGATGTACTGGATCACCCGGTCGCCCACCTTGACCGGATAGCGCTGGTAGTTGTGCACGTCTCCGCCGATGGCCGCGACGTACCGGTGGGCCGGGTCGCGCACGATGTCATCGATCGTGCCGCCTTCCTCCAGCGGTGACGGCTTGTGGACGTTGCCGGTGTAGATGGGCTTCCCGGTCACCAGGATCTTCGGCCGCGGGTCGAGCGAGACGCGGCGCAGCCAGGCCGTCTGGGCCTTGTCGATCACGTTCTTGATGCCGGTGTCCACGCCCACGATCAGCAGGCTGTCGCTCTCGATCGCCCAGTACGGCGCCGGCTGCGCGGCCTGCTGGGCCGGCCGCCCCCGGAGCCTGCGCGCCTCGGCCAGCCTGCCCTCGTCGATCGTCTCCGGCCTGCGCCAAAGCAGCCCGCGCAGCCCGCGGTCCGGCTTCGGCTTGAGCGGCGGGGCGTCGCAGAAGACCCGCATGAAGCCGCCGAGCCCGTCGTACCAGTCGTGGTTGCCGGGGATCGCGTAGATCGGCGCGTCGTAGTCCTTGTACGGGCGGAAGAACTTGTCCCCGTACTCGTTGCCCGACCCCGTCGGGTAGATGACGTCGCTGGCGATGACCGCGAACGAGGTGTCCTGCCCGAGCCTCAGCATCCCGGGGACGACGGCGTACTGGGAGGCGTCGCCCTCGCCCGTGTCGCCCAGAATGAGGAAATTGAAATTTCCCCCGACGCCGGGCTTGATGCGAAATTCCGGATCTATCCCGCGGGCTTCCTGAGCCGCGATCCACCGTTTCCGCACCTCCCCCGAAGGGTCGCCGAACAAGCTCGCCAGGATCTCGTTCCTGGACAACCAGAGCGTGCCTAAATTCAGCCAGGTGAATCCGCCCTTGTCCGGTCTGAGCTGGGCGAACGTCCCCGGTTGCGCACAGGACCAGCCGGCCCCCGCCTCCGACACCCGTGACGAATGCTGCTTCCCGCGCTCGGCCGCGACTTCCACCATGACCACATCTTTACCGGCATCCACCATTCGCGCACACTCCACGCTCCGTACTCCCGGAAACACAGATGGTGCGGCATGGTGTAACCTCACGTCCCCAAGCAAGCCCTTGGGACGCGGAGGTGGGCTGCCATGAACCGGAACGGCCCGGACGACGCGACCCGGATGGGCAGCCCCGACGCGGCGGCCGTGCAGGCGTTACTCGCCTACGCCCTCACCCTCCCCCGGCGGGGCGGCCGGGGCGTCGACCGGGCGCTGGAAGCCGTCGCCCAGAGCCGGGCGCTGGCCGCCCGCTCCCCCGCCGAGCACACCGGCCTGCTGGCCCACTGCCTGCGCACCACGGCCAGGCTGCTGCTCGACCGCTCCCGCGCCACCGAGGCGCTGCCCATGGCGCAGGAGGCGGTGGCGCTCAGCCGCGGGCTCGGCGGCGGCCACCTCGCGGTCTCCCTCTACCGGCTGGCCGAGGCGTACGAGGCCCTCCACCGCTACAGCGACGCCGCCGAGACGCTGGCGGAGGCCGATCAGATCCCCGGCGGCGACTGAGGGACGAGCACCCCCGGGTTGAGGATCCCGGCCGGATCCAGCCGCTCCTTGACGGCCTGGAGCACGCCCACGCCCAGCGGGCCCAGCTCCGCGCCGTAGGCGTCCCGGTGGTCGCGGCCCACCCCGTGGTGGTGCGAGATCGTCCCGCCGGCCTCGACGATCGCCGCGTTCACCGCCTCCTTGGCCCGCTGCCACTGCTCGACCGGGTCGCCCTGCTGCGGGGTCACGACGGTGAAGTACAGCGAGGCGCCGGTCTCGTACACGTGCGAGACGTGGCACATGACCAGCGGCGAGCCGAGCGCGCCGAGCAGCGCCAGCCGGACGGCGTCGTACAGGCGCGGCAGGTTCGACCAGAAGCCGGCCGTCTCCAGGGTCTCCACGGTGGCGCCCGCGCCGAGCAGCGAGTCGCGCAGGTAGGGCGCGGAGAAGCGGCCGTGCTCCCACGCCTGGCCGGGCTCGGGCCCCAGCGGCTCGCCGCCGTGCCGGGCCAGGACCGCGGCCGCCGCGGCGTGCCGGTGGCCGATCCAGTCGCCCTCGACGCCGAGGATCACCAGGCAGCCGGAGCCGCCGCCGCCGATCGCGTCCGGCCGGGCCAGGCCGATCATGGTCTCGGTCTCGTCGGAGAGCCGCAGCACGGTGGGAAGCGGGCCTTCCTGGGCGAGTGCCCGCACGGCGGCCGTCCCCGCTCCGAACGACTCGAACCGCCAGCCCTCGTAGCGGCGTTCGGCCGGCCGCCTGCGCACCCGCAGGCGCAGCGACGTGATGACGCCGAAGGCCCCCTCCGAGCCCAGGACGAGCTGGCGCAGGTCGGGCCCGGCCGCGGACTTGGGCGCGCGGCCCAGCTCCAGCGTCCCGGACGGCGTGGCCAGGGTGAGGCCGACGACCATGTCGTCGAAGCGCCCGTACCCGGCCGAGGCCTGGCCGCTGGAGCGGGCCGCGGCGAAGCCGCCGAGCGTGGCGTACTCGAAGGACTGGGGGAAGTGCCCCAGCGTGAGGCCGTGCTCGGCGAGCAGCCGCTCGGCCTCGGGGGCGCGCACGCCCGGCTCGAAGTCGGCCACCATCGACTCGGCGTCGACCGAGCGCAGCCGGTCGAGCCTGCCCAGGTCGAGCGCGATCACGCCGGTGAAGCCGGCCCGCGCGGCCACCAGCCCGCCGACGACGGAGGTGCCGCCGCCGAACGGCACGACCGCGACCCGCTCGGCCGCGCACAGCCGCAGCAGCTCCGCCACCTCCTCGTGCGAGCCGGGCAGCACGACCGCGTCGGGGGCGTCGGAGCCGTCTCCCGCGCGCATCCGCAGCAGGTCGGGCGTGGACTTGCCGCGCGTGTGCCGCAGCCTGGCCTCGTGGGAGGTCAGCACGTGGGCGGGCCCGGTGACGGCCGCGAGCGCGGCCAGCACCGGCTCGGGCAGCGCGACCGGCGGCAGCCGGACCTCGTCGATGGCGGCGGCCGGACTGTCGGGCGCGCGCACGCCGAGCAGGTCGTGCAGCAGCTTGCGGATCTGTTCGGGCAGCTCGCGGGCCTTGGCGGGGTCGCCCCAGCCACACCACAGCATGGGTTCACCGGTCACGCATACACTGTGACACATGACGTCGAACCGTCACAACGAGGGTGTACTGGACGCGGCCCGCGCGTGCGTGCTGGCCTACGGCGTGCGCAGGACCACGCTCACGGACGTGGCCAGGCGGGCGGGCGTGTCGCGGATGACGATCTACCGCCGCTGGCCGGACGTGCGCTCGCTGGTCGCCGACCTGATGACGCGGGAGTGGGTCGCGGTCGTGTCGGGGCTCGACCTGGCCGATCCGGTGCCCGCGATCGTGGCGGGCGTGCGCGGGCTGCGCGGGCACCCGCTGTGGCGCAAGATCGTGGAGGCGGACCCCGAGCTGCTGCTGCCCTATCTGCTGGACCGGCGGGGAGCGAGCCACGAGGCGGTGCTGGCCCTGCTGGAGCCGGCCGTCGGCGGGCCGGCCAGGGCGCGGGCCGTGCTGCTGGTCGCCCAGTCGTTCCTGCTGTCGGCCCCCACGATGCTCGACCCCGTGACGCTCGACGACCTGGACGCCGAACTCGCCGCCCTGCTGGAGGCCTACCTTGGATAGCTCGCTGAACGCCCGCAGAAGGTCGTACGAACTGGGCGTGGTCGCCGCCGAGCGGCTGGACGTGCTGGTGGTGGGGCTCGGCGCGACGGGAGCCGGCGCGGCCCTCGACGCCGCCTCCCGCGGGCTGAGCGTAGCGGCGATCGACGCGCACGACCTGGCTTTCGGCACGTCGAGGTGGAGCTCCAAGATGGTCCACGGCGGGCTGCGCTACCTGGCCAAGGGCCAGGTGGACGTGGCCTACGAGAGCGCGGTCGAGCGCGGCATCCTGCTCAGGACGACGGCCCCGCACCTGGTCAAGGCCCATCCGTACCTGCTGCCGCTGACGCCGGCGGTCTCCCCGCGCCAGGCCGCCCTGGTGATGACCGGCTACCGGCTCGGCGACGGGCTGCGGACCGCCGCGCGCACGCCGCGCCGCCTGCTGCCCGGCCCCACGCGGCTCGGCGCGGCGCGCGCCCACACGCTCGCGCCGGTCCTGGCCCGCGACGGCCTGCGCGGCGGCCTGCTGTCGTGGGACGGCCGGCTGCTCGACGACGCCCGCCTGGTCGTGGCGCTGGCCAGGACCGCCGCCGGTCACGGCGCCCGCGTCCTGACCCGCTGCCGCGCCCTGCGGCTCACGGACGAGGGCGCCGAGGTGCGCGACGAGCTGACCGGCGAGCGGTTCACCATCCGGGCCAGGGCGGTGGTCAACGCGACCGGCGTGTGGGCGGGGCAGCTCGACCCGGCGGTGCGGCTGCGGCCGTCCCGGGGCAGCCACCTGGTGCTGGACGCCGGGACGCTGCCGGGGCTGATCGCCGGCATGCACGTGCCCATTCCCGGAGAGAGCAACCGATTCGCGCTCGTACTCCCCCAGGGCGACGGCCGCGTCTACGTCGGGCTGACCGACGAGCCGGTGGACGGGCCGGTGCCCGACGTCCCCGAGGTGCCCGCCGAGGACGTCACGGCGCTCCTGGAGGTGCTGAACGGCATTCTGGAGACTCCAGTGACCCCTGAGGCGGTCGCGGGCGCGTACGCGGGCCTGAGGCCGCTCCTGGCCGCCGACGGCCGCACGGCCGACCTCTCGCGCCGGCACGCGGTCCTGTCGGACGGCGGCGTGGTCACGGTCGTCGGGGGCAAGCTCACGACGTACCGGCGCATGGCCGAGGACGCCGTCGACCGGGCGATCTCCCTCAAAGACCTCAGCGCCGGACCGAGCCGGACGGGGCAGATCCCCCTGGTCGGCGCGAGCCCCCAGCCGGACGGCGTGCCGCCCCGGCTGGCCGAGCGGTACGGCAGCGAGGCCGCGGCGGCGTACGAGCTGGTCAAGGCGCACCCCGAGGAGGTCGGGCTCGGCCTGACCAAGGGCGACCTGCTCTGGTCGGTCCGGCACGAGGGGGCGCTCGACGAGGCCGACCTGCTGGACCGCAGGACCAGGATCGGCCTGGTCGCCGCCGACCGCGACCGGGCGCTGCCCCCGACACGCGACGTGCTCGGGATCGGGTGACCCCGGCCCCAAACCCGCCGATGCGTTAGGTTATCCTTACCTAATTCTTCGGGAAGGGGGAGGCGTTGGCGAGGGGATGCGAGCATCCGGCGGGCTGCCACACGGGAGCCATGCCCACCCTGGCCAGCGCCACCGTGGGAGCCCGGCTCTGGCTGCTCGTCGAGTACGCCGGCCCGTGGCCGTCCCACCTGGAAAACTTGCAACTTCCTGAAGAAATCTCCGAACTCGTGCGCGGAGCGCTCGAACGCGGTATCAGGCCCCAGCTCATCCGGCGTCCGGGCAGGCGAACCCGCCAGCGGGACCAGGGCATCCGTGTGCTATTGGCCTACGCGGCGGGCGACCGCCCCTGGTTGGCCAGTGGCGTCGTCGCAGGTCCGGACGATCTTGACCTGGACGCCTTCGTGGCCGGAGTGCTCCCGGAGTCCTGCATACTTGAAGACGAGCCGGTATTTCTGGTCTGCACGCACGCCAAGCGCAATGCGTGCTGCGCCCGCATTGGACTACCCCTCGCTCGGTCGCTGGCCGAATCTTTGCCGGACAGAGTGTGGGAAACGTCACACGTTGGCGGCGATCGCTACGCCGCCAACCTCGTGTGCTTGCCACACGGAATTTTCTACGGCAGCATGTCTCAGGCTGCTGCACTGGCAGCGGCTAACGCGTACCGGTCGGGCGAGGTCATTCTCGACCGTCTCCGGGGGCGCGCAGGCATCCCTGAGCCATTGCAAGCCGTCGAGCATTTTGCCCGAGCCCATACGGGAGAGTGCTCCGTCGGCGCAGTGGCCGTGGAATCCTCCAGGTCGGACGGCGACGTCACCGAAGCAGTCGTGCGCTGCGGAGACGTCCGGTTCCAGGTTGTGGTTGAGCCATCGGCGTTCACAGCGCCGTGTGGTACGGCTTGCGCCGAGACGATCACCACCTACCGGCTGGTTTCGCTGGACAGGCTCACGCCTGTGCGGTACGCCACGCCCGCCCTCGCCTGACTAGGGAACATCACGGCCCGTCCTTGCGTTGGAACAGTGACGCCAAAAGCGTCCAATGCGGCTCAATTACCGAAATACCTCTCACGAAGGTGGTTTTCTCATGTCTCAGGTACGTCGGCAGCTCGCCCGCCCGCGCCCCAGCTGGGGTTGGCAGGATGATGCCGCGTGCCGGGGTGAGGATCTCGTGCTCTTCTTCGGCCCCGACGGGGAGCGGCAGCCCGAGCGTGACGTACGTGAGCGGAAGGCCAAGGCGATCTGCGCCGGGTGCCCTGTCCGCAACGAGTGCCTAGACTACGCGCTGTCCCGGCCGGAGAAGTACGGCACGTGGGGCGGTCTCAACGAGGACGAGCGCGCCAGCGAGCGTCGCCGTCGCATGCGCCGCGCCGCCAGCGCCGGCATCTCCGCCGCCTGACACACCTCGGCAGCATCAACGATCATCGCGTGATCACTCAGTTGTCCCGATGAACCGGAGCCTGGCCTTCCATGCCCAGGCTCTGGCGAACCCGGTCGGGGCAACTGCCTGATCAGGCCCGAGATCGTCATCCCGCACAAAGCATCGCCCGGCCACCCCCGCCCGATCCAGGGCAGGGGTGGCCGTCGCGTTTCCTGCGGTGCACGCTTTTCGTCTGGGAATGTGCGCAGGTCACCCGGTTCGGGCCTGTCCGATTCCTCCGTGAGCGTCCCTAAAGGTCGTCTCATGTTCGGAATGCCGTCATGTGCCGCCTCTAGCGTGCCCGCCATGAGACGCATCACCACCCTGACGTGCGCGGCGGCCATGGCGCTCGCCCTCGCCGCCCCGGCCACCGCCGCCACGGCGGACCCCGCCCGGCCGCAGGACCGCGGTCCCGCCGCCTTCGGCCGCACCACGCTGACCGGCTTCGCCGCGCTGCCCGCGCAGACCTACGTGCCCGGCAGCGAGCCGTCGGGCTCCCTCCTCGGCGCCGCGCCGGTCAACGGCGTCACCCCGCCCTTCCCCGGCCAGCCCGTGCAGGGCTTCAGCGGCATCGCCCGCCGCCACGACGGCACCTTCGACGTGCTGTCCGACAACGGCTTCGGCAACAAGGCCAACAGCGCCGACTTTCTCCTGCGCGTGCACCGCGTCAAGCCGGACTTCGCCGCCAGGACGGTCGAGGTGCTCGGCGGCTTCAACCTGACCGACCCGCGGGGGCTCGTCCCGTTCGCCCTGACCCGCCAGGACCGTACGCTGACGGGCTCCGACTTCGACGTCGAGTCGATCGTGCGCGCGACGGACGGCACGTACTGGATCGGCGACGAGTTCGGCCCGTTCCTGCTGCACTTCGACCGCAAGGGCCGGCTGCTCGACGCCCCGATCGAGCTGCCCGGCGTCAAGGCCCCCGAGAACCCCTGGCTGAACGGCGCCCAGCCCAATCTGGCCAGTTCCAAGGGCTTCGAGGGCATGGCCAGGTCGGTGGACGGCCGCCGGCTCTACCCGCTGCTCGAAGGCACGGTGACCGGCGACCCCGGGGGCACTCTGCGGATGAACGAGTTCGACCTGCGCAAGCGCACATACACCGGGCGCACGTGGACGTACCGGCTGGAGGACCCGTCGCACTCCATCGGCGACGCCGTCGCCGTGGACGCCGACCGCTTCCTGATCATCGAGCGGGACAACCTCCAGGGCGACGCGGCCAAGGTCAAGCGCGTCTACCTGGCCGACACGCGCGACCGCGACCACGACGGCGCCCTGGACAAGACGCAGGTGGCCGACCTGCTCGACCTGGCCGACCCGCGCGGCCTCGGCGGCACGCCCGGCACGTTCAGGTTCCCGTTCCAGACCATCGAGGACGTCGTCGTCCTCGACGACCGCACCCTGGGCCTCCTGGACGACAACAACTTCCCCTTCTCCAGCGGCCGCACGCCAGGCCGTCCCGACGACAACGAGTTCATCACCGTCCGGCTCTCGCGCGGCCTTCAGGCTGATCCGCGAATTTTCCGGTAGAAGCATGTAGAGAAGCGTGGGACGGCTCCGACCTCCTGCTGACAAGAGCCCGCAGAAGGAGTTCGACATGCAGTCCACGGTTCAGACCGTCACCTCGGCCGACGGCACCCGCATCGCGTTCGAGAGCAGCGGCGAGGGCCACCCGGTGATCCTGGTGGGCGGTGCCTTCAACGACCGCACCACCGTCGCCGCCCTGGCCGCCGCGCTCGCCCCCGGCTTCCGCGCGATCGCCCACGACCGCCGCGGCCGGGGCGGCAGCGGCGACGCGCCCGCCTACGCCGTGGAGCGCGAGATCGAGGACCTCGCCGCGCTGATCGAGCACGCGGGCGGCTCGGCGAGCGTCTTCGGCCACTCCTCCGGCGCCGTCCTCGCGCTGGAGGCCGCCGCGTACGGGCTGCCGATCGCCCGCCTGGCCGTCTACGAGCCGCCGTACGTCGTGGACGGCGCGCGCACCGCGCCCGGCGGCGACTTCGCCGAGCGCCTGCGCGCCCTGGTCGAGGGCGACCGCCGCGACGAGGCGGTGGCGCTGTTCCTGACCGAGGGCGCCGACGTGCCCGCCGAGGTGGTGGCCGGCATGCGCTCGGAGCCCGTGTGGGGCTGGTTCACCAGCCTGGCGCACACGCTCGCCTACGACGCCGCCGTGTGCGGCCCGGGGCAGTCGCTGCCGGTCGAGCGGCTGTCCCGCGTCACCGTGCCCACCCTGGCGATCGGCGGCGACCAGTCCCCGAAGTGGATGCTGGACGCCGTGCGGGCCGTCGCCGACGCCGTGCCGGGCGCGCGGCACGTGGTGCTGCCGGGCGAGGACCACGGCGTGCTCGGCCGGCCTGAGGCGCTGCTTCCGACGCTGACGGACTTCCTGTCCTGAGCGGATCCGTCCGCAAAGAACCCATCCTGAGCGGGATCATCCGTGTCCGGGGGGCTTGGCGAGGGCGTCCCGGAGCCCCGCCGCCGCTTCCGGGGTCAGCAAGGGGTGGGAGTAGAGGTCGAGCAGGGTGAGCGCGAGCGGGTGGGCGCCCTCGGGGCTGAACACGTCCACGCCGAAGCCGTGCTCGCCGAAGTGCAGCGGCGCCGCCTGCCTGATGCGGGCGCGCCCGGTGAGGTCCTCGGGGCCGGTCATGCGGTACGGCTCCCGTCCGGACGTGCGGACCGTGACGACCTACACGCGGGCGCACGAAGCGGACGGCGGTAAGGTGCCCTGCATGCCGGATGCAGCGCTCGTGACCGCGGACGACCTCGACCAGGCCGTCGCCCTCGCCGTCGACACGCTGCGGGACGCGCCGCCGCAGGCGTGGGAGGCGAAGGCGGGCACCCTGGAGTGGACCTGCTGGGAGACCGTCGAGCACCTCGCCGACGACCTGTTCGCCTACGCCGCCCAGCTCGGGCTCAACGTGCCGCCGCTGGACACGTACGTGCCCTTCGCGCTGGAGCGGCGCAGGCCCGGCGGCCCGAACAACACCATCCACGCCGACCGCGCGGCCGGGCCCACCGGGCTGCTGCAGGTGCTCCAGGCCTCCGGCGCGCTGCTGTCGGCCATGGTCCGCACCGCGCCGCCGCAGGCGCGCGGTCATCACATCTTCGGCATGGCGGACGCCTCGGCGACCGCCGCGATGGGCCTGGTGGAAACGCTCGTGCATATGCACGACGTGGCCGAGGGGCTGGGGCTGGCCTGGGAGCCGCCCGCGGACCTGTGCTCGCGGGTGCTGGCCCGCCTGTTCCCCGACGCCCCCGTGGACACCGCCCCCTGGGCCACGCTGCTGTGGGCGACCGGCCGCGGCGAGCTGCCCGGACGGCCGCGCCGGACCCGGTGGCGCTGGTACAACGAACCCCGCTGATCAGACGGGGATCAGACGATCAGGTCGTCGAACTCCCCGTCCTTGGCCCCCAGGACGAACGCGCTGATCTCGGCCTGCGTGTAGACCAGCGCGGGGCCGTCGGGGAAGCGGGAGTTGCGCATGGCGATCTCACCCGTGGGCAGGCCCGCGACCTCGACGCAGTTGCCGTTGGGATTGCTTCGCCTGCTCTTGCGCCACACGACGGGGAGGTGACCGGCGGGGGTTCCGTTCCGGAACTCGTGCATGGGGGAAGCTCCTAGCGATCTTACGGATGCACGTGCATCCGCGTTTGCGCTGACCATACGACAGCACGACAGACTCCATATACCGGATGACCAAAAATCCGACTATGGAGTGGATCACAGGAGTTTCAGCAGCTCATCCGGAAATGAGCTGTTCCAGAAAGCGCCGCGTCTGCTTCGGCTCCAGGGCCTGGATGCTCAGCCGGTCCATGACCTCCATGTAGTGGTCGGAGTCGGCCGGCTTGTCCAGATAGAGGGCGCTGGTGAGCTGCTCCATGTAGACCACGTCGGGCAGCTCGCGCTCGGGGAAGCGCAGGATGCTGAACGAACCGCCGGCCGCCGCGTGCCCGCCGCTCTCGAACGGCATCACCTGGACGGTGACGTTGCGCTCCTCGGTGGCGTCGAGCAGGTGGCGGATCTGCTCCCGCATGACCTCGGCCCCGCCGAGCCCCCGCCGCAGGACGGCCTCGTCGATCACGGCCCACAGCTTGAGCCCGTTCTCCAGCCGCCGCTGCCGGGTGGTGCGCAGGGTGACGCGGCGGTCGAGCTCGGGGTCGAGCGCCTTCTCGTTGCCGAGCCGGATCACGGCCTTGGCGTACGCGGGCGTCTGCAGCAGGCCGGGGACGAACTGGTTCTCGAACGTGCGGATGGCCGAGGCGGCCCCCTCCAGCCCGATGTAGACCTCGAACCAGCCGGGCAGCAGGTCGCCGTACTTGTGCCACCAGCCCGGCGCGTTGGCCTGGCGGGCCAGGGCCAGCAGCGGCTCGCGGTCCTCGGGGGCGGTGACGCCGTAGAGGGTGAGCAGGTCGGCGACGTCGCGCTGCTTGAAACTGACCTGACCCAGCTCAAGTCGGCTGATCTTCGCATGAGATGCGCGAATGGAGTACCCGGCATCCTCTCGGGAGATACCCTTCTCGGTACGGAGCCTGCGCAGTTGCGTACCCAGCAGGATCCGCAGCACCGTCGGGCTTCCCGGCGTGTAGCTGAGAAGCTTTCCCTCCGCGCTCTGTGCGCTCACTCGACCGCTCCTAGATCATCTGCACGTGCAGATGGTATTCGCATCGGTAAAACACGAAAAGTCTTGCATCACTACCCACACCCCGTAAAGATGGGCACTGGATCACCAGACCGCGCTTCGGGGGCCAGAATGACGACTTTCGACGCTCGGCCGCAAGCCGCCATCGGTTCCCGGCCACCAGGGTGGCTCGCCACCATTCTGGTGGATGGGCGCGCCGGAGAGTGCGACGCGGTGTTCCCCTTCCACGAACGCACCGCGGTCGAACCGGCGTGCGTGGCGATGGCCCGGCGATTCGTGGACCAGACGCTCACCTCGTGGGCCGCCGCCGACCTGGCCTACGACGTGCAACTGGTGGTCTCCGAGCTGGTCACGAACGCGATGCGGCACGGCGGCGGAGCCGTGCAGCTCCGGCTGCTCTTCCGCCGGCCCGAGCTGGCCTGCGTGGTGACCGACCACAGCGAGACCGTCCCGGTGGCGGCGCCGACCGACGTGTTCGCCGAGTTCGGGCGCGGGCTTCGGCTGGTCGACGCGCTGTGCAGCGCGTGGGGCTGGTTCGCCCCCGGCGGCTCGCGGAAGCTGGTCTGGGCGGTCCTGTCCGCATAGACACCGGTACGAGCGGCGCCGTCCGGTGAAGGTCACCTCCGCTCCAGGAGGTCGAGCACGTCGTCGTCGTCGAGCTGGTCGAAGTGCTCGTACCACTGGCCGACCGCCCTGAAGTCGACCGGGGTCAGCAGCACCACCACCTCGTCGGCCTCCGCACGCATCATCTCGACGGTCTCCGCGGCGCCGACCGGCACGGCCAGCGTCACCCTGGCGGGGCCGGCCGCGGCCACCGCGCGCAGGGCGGCCCGCGCCGTCACGCCCGTGGCCAGGCCGTCGTCCACGACGATCACCTCGCGTCCGGCCAGCGAGGGCAGGGGCCGGTCACCCCGGTAGGCCCGTACGCGCCTGGCCAGCTCGTGCCGCTCCCGCTCGACCACGTCGGCCACGTCCTCGGGCGTCAGGCCCAGCCGGTCGAGCATCGTCAGGTCGAACACCGGCTCGCCGCCCTCGGCGATCGCCCCCACGCCCAGCTCGGGAGCGGGCGGGTAGCCGATCTTCCGGGTGACGAGCACGTCCAGCTCGCCGCCGAGCCGGCGGACGACCGGCACGGCCACGGCGACCCCGCCGCGCGGCAACGCCAGCACGACGGGGTCGGGCACCTCCGGCAGCCGCTCGGCCAGCAACGCCCCGGCCTCGGCCCGATCCGCGAACACCTGCATGACCTGTGCATACCCGCACAACCGGCGCTACTCGCCTCCCTCCTGCACCAGGCAGGAGGAAGGCGGGAGAGCCGGCGCCGCCGGGACGGTCAGGGGCGGTTGCGGCTGGAGCGGCGCATCTCCTTGTGGATGATCTTCCACTTGTTCTGCTGCTCCTTGCGCAGCCGCGCATCCGTGCGGGAGGCCATCCACGCGGCCTCGCGCTGCAGCTTGCGCCAGCTCTGCAGCCGGCGTTCGGGCAGCTCGCCGTTCTCCATGGCGTCGAGGACGGCGCAGCCCGGCTCGCTCACGTGCCCGCAGTCGGCGAAGCGGCACCGCTCGGCCAGCAGCTCGATGTCGGCGAAGACGAGATCGACGCCCTCGCCGATGTCGTAGAGGCCGATCCGGCGGATGCCCGGGGTGTCGATGATCAGGCCGCCGCCGGGCAGCGGGATCAGCTCCCGGTGGACGGTGGTGTGCCGCCCGCGCCCGTCGGCCGCGCGCACTTGCTGGGTGTCCATCACGCCCGTCTCGGCCAGCGCGTTGACCAGGGTGGACTTGCCCGCGCCGGAGGGCCCGAGCACGACCGCCGTACGGGAGCCGTGCAGGTAGCTCGCGGCCAGCGAGACCCCCTCCCCCAGCACGGAGGAGACGGCGTGCACGTCGACGCCCGGCGCGGCGGCGCGCACGTCGGCCATCAGCTCGTCGAGGCCCGCCTCGAACAGGTCGGACTTGGTGACCAGCACGACCGGCGTGCCGCCGGACTCCCAGGCCAGCGCCACCAGGCGCTCGATGCGGCCGAGGTCGGCGAAGTCGGTCGAGTGCATGGACGGCTCGGCCACGAAGACGACGTCGACGTTGGCCGCCAGCACCTGGCCCTGGCCGTCGCCGGACAGGCCGCCGGTCGAGTGGCGGCTCACGCCGCCCCGGATGAACGCGGTGGTCCTGGACAGGACCTGGTCGAGCTCGTACCGGCCTTCGGGCAGCCATCTGAGCGCGACCCAGTCGCCGACGCACGGCAGGGCCACCGGGTCGTCGGCGGAGGAACGGCGCACGCGGGCGCCGTAGCGGACGTGGTGCTGACCGTCGGCGGCGATCACCTCGGCGGCGCCGCGGTCGACGCGGGCCACCCGCGCCGGAACGGTGTCAGCGGGGAGCTCGGCGGCGCGCAGTGCGGTCCAGCCGAGCAGGGAAAGATCGTAAGACAAGACGGTGAAACCTTTGATCGAGAAGGAACGGGCAGCTCAGACGAGCCCCCGGAGGTAGACGGACGACAGGCGGAACAGAACGACCCGCATAGCCCCTCACCTCCTCGATCGGTTACGCATGCGACTCTAACCACCCTGTCCCGGCGGATGCAATCGCATTATGTTTCGGCGATCCGTTGAACCCCGCCAGGGCGGCCGAGCGTACTCCCTCCCGACGGACGCGAGAAAGGGGAATGATGCGGATCAGCACGTATCCCCCGCCCTCGGCCGAGGGGACGGCCCCGGCGGGCAGGCCGCGCTTACGCCACCTGATCCGGCGGGTGCGACCGGACGACGAGGTGGTCGTGTCCGCGCTCTACCGGGAGTACCACCGGCCGCTGCTGGCCTTCGTGGTACGCCTGACGGCGGGCGACCGGCAGTGGGCGGAAGACGTGGTGCAGGAGACGATGATCCGGGCCTGGCGCAGCGCGGAGCGGCTGGACCCCGACTCGGTCTCGCTCATGCCCTGGCTCGCCACGGTGGCCAGACGCATCGTGATCGACGACCGGCGGCGCAGGGAGGCGCGCCCGCCCGAATCGGGCGACGCAGCGCTGGACAGCGTGCCGGTGCCGGACGAGCTGGAGGGGCTGCTGCGCCAGGTGGTCGTGTCAGAGGCGCTGAAGGCGTTGTCGCCGGCGCACCGAGAGATCCTGAACGAGACGATCCTGCGGGACCGGTCGGTCAACGACGCCGCCGCGGCGCTCGGCATCCCGGTGGGCACCGTGAAGTCGCGGGTCTACTACGCGGTCCGCGCGCTGCGGGTCGCGCTGGAGGAGCGGGGGGTGACGGCGTGACCTCGCAAGTCGAGCACACCGACGTGGGCGCATACGCCCTCGGCCTGCTGGAGGAGGACGACCGGCTGGCCTTCGAGGCCCACCTGCGCACCTGCCCGTCCTGCCGCTTCGAGCTGTCAGACCTGGCGCCGGTCGCCGGCGTGCTGCACGGCCTCGGCCCGCTGGAGGACGCCGGCCCTCCTCCCCGTGAGGGGCAGGCCGGCGTGGTCGACCTGCTCCACCGCAAGAAGGCGGCCGACCGGCGGGCCCGCAGGGGGACGTTCCTGCTCGGGATGGCCGCGGCGGTCGCCCTGGTGACCGGCGGGCTGACCGTCGGCACGCAGCTCGCCGGCGGCGAGCCGCCGCAGGCGATGGCCGGGCGCGCCGACCACATGGGCCCGGCCGAGCAGTTCTACGCCGACGGCACGCCGATCGCGGGCAAGGGCGTCGGCGGGGTGTCGGGCGGGCTGGTGGTGGAGTCGAAGGGCTGGGGCACGCACGCGGCGCTCAAGCTGTCGGGGGTGAAGGGGCCGCTGGAGTGCGAGCTGGTGTCGGTGGGCAAGTCGGGCGAGCGGCGGGTGATGACCGGGTGGTCGGTGCCGGCGCCGGGCTACGGCGTGCCGGGCTCGCCGGCCCCGCTCTACATGCACGGCGGCAGCGCGACGCCCCTGGCCGACATCGACCGCTTCGAGGTGGTCACCAGGACGGGCACGACCCTGCTCACCGTCAGGACCTGAGGCCGCCGGCCCGCGCGAGGCCCTTCCGCCGCCGGCGGGAGGGCCTCGCCGCGTTCACCCGGAGGCGCGGTCGGCGGTGACGACGGCGTCGAGCAGGCCGGGGAACGCCTGGTCGAACTCGGCCCTGCGCAGGGTGTTCAGGCGGGAGGTGCCGGCGTAGTGCTGCCGGATGAGGCCGGCCTCGCGCAGCACCCGGAAGTGGTGGGTGGCGGTGGACTTGCTCACCGAGATGTCGAACCCGCCGCAGCTGATGTCCTCGGCGGCGGTGGCGAGCTGGGTGACGATGCTGCGCCGGACCGGGTCGACGAGGGCTTCGAGAACCCGCTGCAGGGTGACTTCGCGCAGGTCGGGATGGTTCGGGGTGCGGTCGGCGTCCATGGGCCCATAGTACGACATCCGTCGAAGTTTGACGGCAGTCGTACTTCGGCGGTTGAATGGCGGCCTCTGACACGGAAGGACGATGTGATGACCAGGACGGTGCTGTTCCACGAGCTCGGCGGGCCCGAGGTGCTGGAGCCGGCGGACGTTGCGGCCGGCGAGCCGGGGCCGGGCGAGGTGCGGATCCGGGTGGACGCGATCGGCCTCAACCGGGCCGAGGCGCTGTTCCGCAGCGGCCACTACATCGAGCCCGTCCGGAGTTTCCCCGCCCGGCTGGGCACCGAGGCCGCCGGGGTGGTCGAGGCGGTGGGCCCGGGCGTCACCGGATTGCGGACCGGCCAGCCGGTGAGCACGGTGCCGGCGTTCTCGCAGAACGACTACGGCGTGTACGCCCAGCGGGCGGTCGTGCCGGCGGCGGCGGTGCTGCCCCGCCCCGAGGGGGTGGGCCCGGTGGAGGGCGCGGCCGTGTGGATGCCGTACGTGACGGCCTACGGCGCGCTGGTGGAGGTGGGCGGGATGCGTCCCGGGGACACGGTGGTGCTGAACGCCGCCTCCAGCAGCGTGGGCCTGGCCGCCATCCGGGTCGCCGACCGCATGGGCGCCACGCCGATCGCGCTCACCCGCACCGCGGCCAAGAAGGAGGCCCTGCTGAAGGAGGGCGCGGCCGAGGTGATCGTCACCGAGGAGGAGGACGTGACCGAGCGGGTGCTGGCGGCCACCGGCGGCCGCGGGGCGGAGTTCGTCTTCGACGCCGTGGCCGGCCCGGGCGTGACGGACCTGGCCAGGGTGGTCGCCCCCGAGGGGCTGCTGCTGGTGTACGGCGCGCTGAGCGGCGAGCCGACGCCCTATCCGGGGATCGACCTCGGCATGCCGGCGCTGAACATGCGGACGTACACCATGCACGAGACCACGCGGGTGCCCGAACGGCTGCGCCGGGCGGCGGCGTTCGTGTCCTCCGGACTGCGCTCGGGGGCGTTCCGGGCGGTGGTGGACCGCACGTTCGACCTGGAGGAGATCGTGCCGGCCCACCGGCACCTTGAGTCGAACGCGCAGTTCGGCAAGATCGTGGTGACCGTGCGGCACTGACCGTCCGGCCGCCCGCCGCGAGGGGCGGGACGGGCCGGACGGGCGGGCCGCGGGATCAGGACAGGCCGGGGGCGGGGAACTGGGCGGTCAGCTCGCTGACCTCGTGGTGGACGCGGGTGATGACGTCCTCGGCGTCGCCCTTGGCCAGGGCCGTGACGACCTCGTCCATCCAGGCGCCGATCTGCCGCATCTCGGCCTCGCCCATGCCGCGCGAGGTGACCGACGGGGTGCCGATGCGGATGCCCGAGGGGTCGAACGGCTTGCGGGTGTCGAACGGCACCGCGTTGTAGTTGGTCTCCAGGCCGGCCCGGTCGAGCGCCTGGGCGGCGGGCTTGCCGCCGATGCCCTTGGGCGTCAGGTCGAGCAGGATCAGGTGGTTGTCGGTGCCGCCGGAGACCAGGTCGAAGCCCCGGCTGGACAGCTCCTCGGCCAGGGCCTTGGCGTTGGCGACGACCTGGTGGGCGTAGTCGCGGAAGGACGGCTGGGCGGCCTCGTGCAGCGCGACGGCGATGGCGGCGGTGGTGTGGTTGTGGGGGCCGCCCTGGAGGCCGGGGAAGACGGCCTTGTTGAGCGCGGTGGCGTGCTCGTCGCTGGTGGCCATGAGCATCGCGCCGCGCGGGCCGCGCAGCGTCTTGTGGGTGGTCGTGGAGATCACGTCGGCGTGACCCACCGGGGACGGGTGGGCGCCGCCCGCGACCAGGCCGGCGATGTGCGCGATGTCGGCCGCGAGCACGGCGCCGACCTCGCGGGCGATGGAGGCGAAGCCCTCGAAGTCGATCGTGCGCGGGATCGCGGTGCCGCCGCAGAAGATCAGCTTCGGCCGGTGCTCCAGGGCCAGCTCGCGGACCTCGTCGAGGTCGACGCGGCCGGTGTCGCGGCGCACGCCGTAACGGACCGGGTTGAACCACTTGCCGGTGGCCGAGACCGACCAGCCGTGGGTCAGGTGGCCGCCGAACGGCAGGCCCATGCCGAGCACGGTGTCGCCGGGCTGCAGGAAGGCCAGGTAGACGGCCAGGTTGGCGGGCGAGCCCGAGTACGGCTGGACGTTGGCGTGGTTGACGCCGAACACGGCCTTGGCCCGCTCGATCGCCAGCGTCTCGATCTGGTCGATGACCTGCTGGCCCTCGTAGTAGCGCTTGCCCGCGTAGCCCTCGGAGTACTTGTTGGTCAGCACCGTGCCGGTCGCTTCGAGCACGGCCTTGGACACGTAGTTCTCGGACGCGATCAGCTTGACGGTGTCGGCCTGGCGGCGCTCCTCCGCCTTGATGAGCTCGGCGAGCTGCGGGTCGGCGCTAGCAAGAGAACTCATGACTCCCCTGTCATCATTGACAATTGGCGAAGACCCAGGCGCTCGGCCTCCGCTCCCGGTTGATTCGCTCCCTGGTGGTCGATCCCACCGAATGCGCCAGTCGCGTCGCCCTAGACGATAGCGGATGCGCAACCGGCCGCTCCTCCCGCTACTTGGTCCGGCTCACACCCGGCCAGAGCCGGTCGACCTCGGCGTTGAGGATGGCCCCGATGAGCACGGCCAGGGCGGTGATGTACAGCCACAGCAGCAGCGCGATCGGGGCGGCCAGGGAGCCGTAGACGGACACCGGCGAGAACCAGGCCGCCAGCACCGCCCGCAGCACGGCGGCGCACACGATCCACAGGAACAGGGCCAGGATCGCGCCGGGCAGCTCCCGGTACCACTTCGTCCGCACCGGCACGCTGACGTGGTAGAGCACGGTGAGGAACAGCACCGAGCCGCTGATCACGACGGGCCAGTAGAGGATGTCGATGAGGATGCCGTACTCGCCGGGGAGGGCGTCCTTGAGCAGGGTGGGGCCGATGACCAGGATCGGCATGACGATGATGCCGATGATCAGGCCGACGACGTAGAGGCCGAACGACATCAGCCGGGTGCGGATGATGCCGCGCTCCTCCCCCAGCCCGTAGGCGACCGAGATGAGGTCGACGTAGACGTAGAGCGCCCGCGAGCCCGACCACAGCGACAGCAGGAAGCCCAGCGAGATGATGGAGACCTTGTTGGCGTCGTCCCTGAGGACGTCGGTGATGAGCGGGTTGATCACCTTCTTGACGGCGTCGTCGGTGAACAGCAGCCCGGCCTGCTCGATCACCCAGCTCTTGACCTCGGTGACGACGCCGCCGCCGAGCCAGGTGCCGAGCTTGCCCAGCACGCCGATCAGGCCCAGCACGAACGGCGGCAGCGACAGCAGCGCGAAGAACGCGGCCTCGCCGGCCAGGCCGGTGACCCGGTAGTTGACACCGGCGTTCGTGGCCGCGCGCACGATCGCCCACGACTTGGTGTCGAGCACCCAGTTCAGCCTGGCCCGGGCGTTCGAGGCGAGCCGCCTCCTGGACCGGGAAGGCGCATTGGTGGACGTCATGGCACCCAACGGTATTTCGCAGTGACTCTCCGGGACAGCTTACGTCCCGGCTCCTGCCCTAGTCGTTGTCCACGATGCGCGCGCCCAGCGGGAGGAGGGAGACGGGGATCAGCTTGAGGTTGGCGATGCCCATGGGGATGCCGATGATGGAGATGAACAGCGGGATCGAGGTGACCACGTGCCCGATCGCCAGCCAGATGCCCGCGACCACGCACCAGATGACGTTGCCGATGAGGGAGAGGACGCCGGCGTCCGGATCGCGCACGACCGTACGGCCGAACGGCCACAGAGCGTAGGCGGCGATCCTGAACGAGGCGATGCCGAACGGGATGGTGACGATGAGGATGCAGCAGATGATCCCGGCCACGGCGTAGCCGATCGCCAGCCAGATGCCGGCGAACACGAGCCAGATGACGTTCAGAATGGTCCGCATGCTCACAGCATGTCACCGGCCGTGCCCTCGACGTCATCCGGTACGACCCTGAACTTACCCTGACCGGGGCGGCCGCCCCCGCCCCGGCGGCCCGGCGAACGCCTGGGCGATCTCCATCCAGACGCGGGCGGGCTCGCCGGCGGCCTCCAGGGCGGTGTCCGACAGGTGCACGCGCTGGGTGACGAGCAGGCAGAAGTCGAGCATCGGGCCGCGCACGGCGGCGGGCGCGTCCGCTGGCCCCGCGGTCCACAGGTCGCCGCCGGGGGTCGTGAGCTCGACGCGTACCGGCCCGTCGGGCTCGGGCAGGCCGCGGACGGCGAAGCTGTAGGGCCGGGCGCGGACGCCGAGCAGGGCCACGTGCCGCAGCCGTTCGGTGGGCTCCCGGGCGACGCCGAGCGCGTCGGCCACGTCCTGGCCGTGGGCCCAGGTCTCCATCAGGCGCGCGGTGACGAAGGACGCGCCCGACATCGCCGGCCCGAACCACGGCACCCGCACGCGCGCGCCGAGCGCCGCGAACGCCTCCAGCGACCGGGCGCGGGACGTGCGGAACCAGGCGTGCAGCTCCTCCGGCGGCAGGCCGCGCGCGGCCCGCGCGAGGTCGTCCACCGAGCCGGAGCGCGCGGCCAGGGCGCGGAAGCCGTCCGGGTCGGTGACCGACACCACGGCGGCGTCGTCGAACCAGGCCAGATGGCTCACCTGGTCGCGCACCGCCCAGCCCGCGGCGGGCGTGGGCCGCTCCCAGTCGGCGGGGCGCAGCGGCGCCAGCAGCGCCTCCAGGGAATCGCTCTCGGCCCGGAGGTCGGCCAGCAGTGCGGCCATGAGATCCACGCGCGCCAGCCTAACCCGAACAACGTTCTGGGAGAATAATGCAGACGTGATCTGCGAGAGCTGCAAGGACAAGCGTCACGACGACTGCCGCGGCGGCTCCTGGTGCGACTGCCAGCACCAGAGCGAGGAACGGCCGCAGGAGTCGCCGCTCGACTGGCCGCGCCAGGGTTAGGGGCCGGCGGAGTCCAGACTCTGGACCCCATCTTGGACATCCGGGATCTCCGGAGTATCTTCAAGGTATGCCAGCGGACCCCATGCTCGTCGGTCGACGCCACGTCGACCTTCAGCGTGTCCGCAGTGCCATCTGTTGCGACGCCCGCTAACTCATCTTCTCCACCGCAGAGCGCGTCGCACCCACCTGAACCCCTGCACTCGACGACGAGGCAGGAGGAACGCTGCGCGCGCCCACAAAACGAAGGACGCGCAATGAGCACCCCTGCCAGCCGGCATCACAAGCGCCCGCGCGGCGAGGGCCAATGGGCCCTCGGTTACCGGGAACCGCTGAACAAGAACGAAGAGAACAAGAAGAACGACGACGGCCTCAACGTCCGCCAGCGCATCATCGACGTCTACGCCAAGCGCGGCTTCGACTCGATCGACCCCGCCGACCTGCGCGGCCGGATGCGCTGGTACGGCCTCTACACCCAGCGCAAGCCCGGCATCGACGGCGGCAAGACCGCGGTCCTGGAGCCGGAGGAGCTCGACGACCGCTACTTCATGCTCCGCGTGCGCATCGACGGCGGCCAGCTCGACCTGCGCCAGCTCCGCACGATCGCCGACATCGCCAACGAGTACGCGCGTGGCACGGCCGACCTCACCGACCGGCAGAACATCCAGCTCCACTGGATCGAGATCGAGTCGGTGCCCGACATCTGGGAGCGCCTGGAGGCCGTCGGCCTGTCCACCACCGAGGCGTGCGGCGACACCCCGCGGGTGATCCTGGGCTGCCCGCTGGCCGGCATCGACGCCGAGGAGGTGCTCGACGCCACCGACGACATCCAGGCGATCAACCGGCAGTTCATCGGCAACCCCGAGTACTCCAACCTGCCGCGCAAGTTCAAGAGCGCGCTGAGCGGCTGCCCGGCCCACTGCACGGTGCACGAGATCAACGACGTCGCCTTCGTCGGCGTCGTCAACGAGCACGGCGAGGCGGGCTACGACCTGTGGGTCGGCGGCGGCCTGTCCACCAACCCGATGCTGGCCAAGCGCCTCGGCGTCTTCGTCAGCCCCGACCGCGTCGACGACGTGTACGCGGGCGTGATCGGCATCTTCCGCGACTACGGCTACCGGCGGCTGCGGCACAGGGCCCGGCTGAAGTTCCTGGTCAACGACTGGGGCGTGGAGAAGTTCCGCGAGGTGCTGGAGACCGAGTACGTCAAGGAGAGCCTGCCCGACGGCCCGGCGCCCGCCCTGCCGCGCGGCAGCCGCCGCGACCACGTGGGCGTGTACCCGCAGAAGGACGGCAACTTCTACGTGGGCTTCGCGCCCAAGGTGGGCCGCCTCGACGGCGACAAGCTCAACCTGATCGCCGACATCGCCGAGCGGCACGGCTCCGGCCGGGTGCGCACCACCGTCGAGCAGAAGATGGTCGTCCTCGACGTCGCGCCCGACCGGGTGGAGTCCATCGTGGCCGAGCTGGAGGCCAACGACCTGCAGGTCAACCCCTCCACGTTCCGCCGCCAGACGATGGCCTGCACCGGCATCGAGTACTGCAAGCTCGCCATCGTCGAGACCAAGGCCACCGCCGCGCACCTGATCGACGAGCTGGAGCGGCGGCTGCCCGACTTCGAGCAGCCGCTCACCATCAACGTCAACGGCTGCCCCAACTCCTGCGCCCGCATCCAGGTCGCCGACATCGGCCTGAAGGGCCAGCTCGTCGTGGACGAGAACGGCGACCAGGTCGAGGGCTACCAGATCCACCTGGGCGGCTCGCTCGGCGTGAACTCCGGCTTCGGCCGCAAGGTGCGCGGCCTGAAGACCACCGCCAAGGCCCTGCCCGACTACGTCGAGCGCGTGGTGAGCAACTACGACGCCCAGAAGAAGGAGGGCGAGTCCTTCGCCGACTGGGTGCAGCGCGCGGACGAGGCGGACCTGAAATGACCACGCGAGCGGTCCCCTTCCACTGCCCGTACTGCGGTGACGAGGACCTGGAGCCCTACGAGGGGGACGGCGGCTGGTACTGCCGCGCCTGCGCCCGCGCCTTCAAGCTGAAGTTTCTCGGGATCGGAGTGAAGATATGACGCTCGTCGACATCGAGGTGGGTTTGCGAGATCAGCGTGGCACGCTCGACCTGCAGGACATCGTCGAGTCCGCCGCCACGTTCCTTGAGGGCGCCCCGGCCCGGGAGATCATCCGGTGGGCCGCGGCGACGTTCGGCGACCGGTTGTGCCTGACGTCCTCCATGAGCGACGCCTTGCTCATCGACCTGGTGAGCCGCGTCAAACCAGGCGTGGACGTGCTGTTCATCGACACCGGCTACCACTTCGCCGAGACGATCGGCACCCGTGACGCCGTGCGGCAGGTCTATGACGTCAACGTGATCGACATCAAGCCGTCCAGGACGGTCCAGGAGCAGGATCGCGACCTCGGGCCGCGCCTGTTCGGCCGCAACCCCGACCTGTGCTGCTACCTGCGCAAGGTCGAGCCGCTCAACCGGGCGCTGGAGCCGTACCTGGCGTGGATCTCCGGCATCCGCCGGGACGAGTCGTCCAGCCGTACGGACACCAAGGTCGTCGAGTGGGACGCCAAGCGCCAGATGGTGAAGGTCAACCCGATCGCCGCCTGGACGCAGGAGGAGGTCGACAACTACATCGCCGACAACGGCGTGCTGATCAACCCCCTGCACTACGACAACTACCCCTCGATCGGCTGCGCGCCGTGCACGCGCCAGGTCGCCGAGGGCGAGGACCCGCGCAGCGGCCGCTGGGCGGGGCTGGGGAAGGTCGAATGCGGCATTCACCTGTGATCCCCGGCAGGGGCCGCGTCCCGTTGGCAGGCGGGCCGGCCCCCGGGCGCGTGCCACTGGTGGCGGTGGCGCACGGGTCGCGCGACCCGCGTGCCGCCGCCACCGTGGCCGCGCTGCTGGAGCGGGTGCGCCTGGCGCGTCCCGACGTGCCGGTGCGGGTGGCCTACCTCGACCACTGCGCGCCCACGCTGGGCCAGGCGCTCGACGGGCTGGGCGAGGCCGTGGTGCTGCCGCTGCTGCTCACCGAGGCCTACCACAGCCGGGTCGACCTGCCGGCCGCGCTCAACGAGGCCCGCGCGCGCGATCCGCGCCTGCGGGTCCGCTACGGCACGACGCTCGGGCCGCACCCGCTGCTGCTGCCGGCGCTGGAGCGGCGGCTGGCGGAGGCGGGCGTGCCGGCCGGCGACCCGGAGACGGCGGTCGTGCTGGTCTCGGCCGGGTCGAGCGACGCCAGGGCCAACGAGGTGATCGCCGGCATGGCCCGCGCCTGGCGGCGCGCCGGCTGGTGGACGGTGACCGCGGCCTACGCCTCGGCCGCCGGCCCGACGCCCGGGGAGGCCGTCGCGCGGCTGCGGGCCGCGGGCGCGCCCCGGGTGGCCGTCGCCCCCTACCTGCTGGCTCCCGGCTTCTTCGCCGACCGGATCCGCCGGGCCACCGCCCCGGCCGTCTGCGCCGACGTCCTCGGCCCGGCGCCCGAGCTGGTGGACGTGCTGCTGGAGCGGTACGAGACGGCGCTGCGCGAGCGCCTGCCCGTGGCCGGCTGAGCCCTCAGCACCGGGCCGTGATCTCGCCGGTCCTCGCATCGACCCTGACCAGGTCGGGCCGGCATGACCGGGTGCGGGCGTCCACCAGCGTCAGCCGCCACTCGGCGGGGTAGGAGGCGGTCCAGGCCAGCAGCTCGTCGGCGCGCTCGGCGGTCATCGTGCCGGTGCCCGCGGCCGTGGCCTTCACCACGGCGGCGCTCACCTCGTTCACGCCGTCGCGGGCCTGGGCGTCGCCGAACCAGCCGGGATCCTGCCGGACCGTGGGCCCGCACGCGCCGGAGGCGACCAGGTCGCCGTTGAGCCAGACCAGCCCGTAGCCGCCGGGCGGGCAGGTGAGCGCCAGGGACAGCTTCTGGGCCTTCGACTCGAAGGTGAACGTCTCCCGCCTGCCTCCTTGGGTGTAGCCGTGGAAGAGCGGCGGCCGGGGCTGGGCGCGCGCCGGCGCGGGCTGGGCCAGGGCACCGGCCCACACGTCCCCGGCGGCGGGCGCGGGGACGGGCCGGGCGTCCACGGTGAGCACCGTGACGGCCGTGACCGTCAGGGCCGCCGCCGCCACCGAGGCCGCCGCCCGGCCCCTGCGCCGCCGGATGCGGCGGACGCGGGCGTCCACGTCGGCCAGCCGCACCCCGCCCGGGGGCGCGCCGGCGCTGTCGTCGTCGAGCAGGTCGCGCAGGTCGCGCAGTCGCTGTTGTGTCATCGTCAGCTCCCCGTCTCCGCCGCGGCCCTGGCCGCGGGGTCGAGCCGCAGCTTGGCCAGCGCGCGGCTGGCCTGGCTGCGTACGGTGGACACCGAACAGCCCACGATCTCGGCTATGGCCTCGTCGGGCAGGTCCTCGAAGTACCGCAGCACGACCACGGCCCGCTGCTTGGCCGGGAGCGCGGCCAGGGCGGCCCTGAGCGCGTCCCGGGCGCCGAGCCCGGCCGTGTCGTCCTGGTCCTGGGGGCGGTCCGGGAGCTCGCCCGTGGCCACCTCGCCCCGCCAGCGCCGCCGCCACCAGGAGGCGTGCGTGTTGGTCAGGATGCGGTAGACGTACGGGTCGGGGTTCGCGCCGACCCGCCGCCAGGCCAGCCAGGCCCTGGCCAGCGCGGTCTGCGTCAGGTCTTCCGCCGTGGCCCAGTCGCGGCACAGCAGGTACGCCGTCCTGAGCAGGCGGGCCGAGCGCTGCTCGACGTATCGCTCGAAGTCGGCACGATCCCGCATCGAGGGGTCCTCACTGTCCGGTGATGTTCACCGATGACTACGCCGAAGACCCCCGGCGGCGTTGCACGGCCTCAGTAATCCCGGTAGTCGCGGCGGCGCTCGCGCTCCAGGGCGCGGTGCTCGTCGCGGATCTGCCGGCCGACCTCGCGGGCGTCGTCGCGCATCTGGCGGCCGATCTCGCGCCAGTCGTCGCCGTGCAGCGCCCGCCAGTGCTCCCGCCAGGCGGCCAGGCCGCGCTTGAGCGGCTGGGCGCGGGAGTCGCCGAGCACCTTGACGTCGCCCATCACGGCGTAGGCGCGCACCCGGATCACCGGCACGTTCATGCCGGGGGCCGCCTCCAGCACGTCGACCTTCTTGTCGCCCATCACGGCGACGCCGTCGAGGTCGACGTTCACGCCGTCGGGCACGATGATCTTGACGTCGCCCATCACGGACACCGCCGTGACGTCGACCACGTCCGTGCGCACCTCGGCCTCGCGCAGGTCGAGCAGCACGTCGCCCATGACGGCGACCGCGCCGAGCTCCTGGTCGATGCGCCAGGTGCCGCGCCGCTTGGTGTCGCCCATGATGCCGACGAACCAGCGCCGCTTGCCGCCCTCGCGGGCCGGGACGGGCGCGGGCGCGGGGCCGCCGCCCACGGGCAGGTCCTGGGTGAGCAGGGCGAGCTCGGCGTGCGTGGTCGCGGTGTAGGCGGCCTCGGTGCGGTCGGTCAGCTCGGCGAGCGTGAGCCTGCCCTCGACCGAGGCGACACGGAGCTGTTCCACGACGGCCTCGCGCTCGGCGTCCGACGCGCGCACCTCACCCGGATCTGTCATAGACGCAACATATCGCGTCTTGGGCCGGTTGGGGCTCCTCCCCTGGGAGGAACATCCGTACACCCTTGGATGGGTCCGGGGGCCCGAGGCCGCCGCTCAGCGTGCTCCGGCCACCTCGGGCTGCGAAGACGCTAGGGTCCTGTCATGCATGAGGAACAGCTCTATCGCGCGGCGTTGAACGGCGAGACCGAGACCGTGGGCAAGCTGCTCACCGGCGGCGCCGACCCCAACAAGGCCAGCGAGGGCGAGGAGGCCGGGCTGCCGCTCTGCGCGGCCGCCGCCTGGGACCGCGTCGAGGTGGCCGAGGCGCTGCTGGCGGCCGGGGCCGACGTCAACGGCCGCGAGGCCGGCGGCTGGACGGCGCTGCTGTGGGCCGCCGCCAACGGCCACGCCGCGACCGCGGGCGTGCTGATCGAGGCCGGGGCCGAGGTCGACGCGGCCAACGACGACGGCGACACGCCGCTCACGCTGGCGGCCAGACGCGGCGCGCTGGGCGTGGTCCAGACGCTGCTGGAGGCGGGCGCCGACCACGAGAAGTTCGACGGCGACGGCGACAGCCCGCTCGACATCGCGGCCGACTGGGTGGGCGTGCACCTGGAGTCGGCGCTGCTCGACCAGATCGCCCAGGAGGGCTGGGAGTACGTCGTCGGCCGCCAGTACGCCAAGGACGGCACCGAGCTGGTCACCGTGGCCGGCCGCTCCCCCGACGGCTCACAGACCGAGCAGGTGCAGGCCCAGCGGGGCCACGCCGCCGTGGCGACCCTCCTGGAGGACGCGGCGGGCGTCTACACGCCGGTCGACCAGCTCGTCGCCAGGGCCGTCGCCCACCGCGACGTCGACGAGGACGCCGAGACCTGGTGGATCGTGGCCGACTCGCTCGGCCGGCGGGCCGACGACGAGACCTACGAGGCGCTGTCCCGGCTGTGCGTGAGCGAGGACGCGCGCGAGCGGGAGTTCGGGGTCGACGCGATCGCCCAGTTCGGGTTCGCCGACGGCGAGAAGCCCTACCTCGACCGCACGCTGGCGCTGCTGCAGAAGATGGTGACCACCGAGGGCAACCCGCAGGTGCTGCGCTCGGTGCTGGCCGCGCTCGGCCACCAGGGCGACCCGCGCGCGCTGCCCGCCGTGCTCGACATCATCGGCCGGCCGGGCCACAAGCGCACGATGACGGACGCCATCGCGCTGGCCGACGTGCTGCCCGCCGACCACGAGGAGGGCCTGTCGCTGCTCGTCGAGATGTCCCGGGACGAGGAGGCCGAGATCCGCGACTGGGCCACGGCCGGGCTGGCCGGGCTGTCGGCGGACACGCCCCGCATCCGGGAGGCGCTGGCCGACCGGCTGGGCGACGCCGACCTGCGCACGGTAGCCGAGGCGGCGCGGGGGCTCGCGGCGCGCGGCGACGAGCGGGCCGAGCAGGGCGTCCGGCGGGTGCTGGAGGAGAGCGACGACGACTACGCCAGAGACCTCGTCACGGGGATCGGCGGGGAGTGAGCCTGTCGCCCCCGGCGGCCGCCCGCTGGGCGGGGCCGCCGGGGGCGCGGGGTTCTGGCCCTGGAGCAGGGGCCGCCCGCCCACCCGGTCAGTCCGACAGGGCGGTGCGGAGCTGGTTCAGCACGGCGCGCAGGATGCGGGAGACGTGCATCTGCGAGATGCCGAACTCGGCGGCGATCTCCGACTGGGTCATGTTGCCGTAGAAGCGCATCAGCAGGATGTTGCGCTCGCGCGAGGGCAGGGCGTCGATGAGCGGCTTGACGGAGTACTTACCGAGCAGCGTGTCCAGCGACTCGTCCTGCGAGGGCAGGAAGTCGCCGAGGTCGGCGCCGTCGTTGTCGCCGCCGACGGGGGCGTCCAGCGACAGGGCGCTGTAGGCGGTCGAGGCGTCCAGGGTGAGCAGGACGTCCTCCTCGGTGATGTTCATGTGCGCGGCGAGCTCGGCGACGGTGGGCGAGTGGCCGAGCGTCTGGGTGAGGTCGGCCGTGGCCTTGTTGAGCTCCAGCCGGCGCTCCTGGTAGACGCGCGGCACCTTGACGGCCCAGGTGCGGTCGCGGAAGTGCCGCTTGACCTCGCCGACCATCGTGATCATGGCGTAGCCGCGGAACTCGTGGCCGAGCTCGGGGTCGAAGCCGTTGATGGCCTTCATCAGGCCGACGTACGCGGCCTGGCGCAGGTCCTCCATCGGCTCGCGCTGGTGGCGGTAGCGACGGGTGACCTCGGTGACGAGGGAGTCGTACATGGTGACGACGCGCTCACGGATGCGGGCCTTGTGCTCGTCCGAGGCTTCTGGCCTGTTCATCTCAGCCAGAAGCTGTTCGGCGGTCATTTCGTCGAGTGCGATATCCAGGACGGCCATCTGAGTAGCTCCATATGCCCGAAGGCGGCCCCGTCCATGGAAAAAGCCCAGGCAGAGGCACGCCACGTTTGAACGTGAGTTGAAGCCCTCTGCTGGACTTCGGATCAAAGGATTCCCTATGGATCCCGATTTATCACCCTATATTAGGTCACAGATCGATCACAGCTTATCCGCTCACGGGCCCGAAAGCGCAGGAGCCGTGGTCAGGACGTCGCGGGCCAGCGCGAGGTCGCCCGTCAGCTCGGCGGGAAAGGCGTCCGGCTCGCCCCTGCCGCCCAGCAGGAAGCAGAACGCGACCACGTCCGCCGTCAGGTGGGCGTCCGGCGTGCCGGGGGCGGTGTCGGCGACGCCGAGCGGGATCCGCCAGTCGCCGCCGCCCGCGCCGGTGAGGGTGAGGCGCAGGGTGCGGCCGGAGCCGTCCAGGCCGGACAGGAGCATCGTCCAGGGCAGCAGGCGGGCGCACAGGTCGGCCGTGGGGCGGATGTGCTCGGGCACGGGGTCGGGCAGGCGGACCCCGGCCATCGTGGCGGCGTCGGCGGCGTGCACCCACGTCTCCAGGCTCCTGGCCAGGACGTGGTCGCGCACGACCGTCTCCATGCCGTCCACCGTGGCCGGCGTGGCCGGGTCGAGGCCGCCCAGGTGGCGGCAGAGGGCGTCGGCCTGGGCCCGCCAGTCGCGCCTGGTCTGCTCGGGGCTGCGGGCCCGCTCGTAGGCCTGCACGTCCGCCGTGCGGCCGGCCGCGTCCAGGGCGGCCAGCGGCGGGCCGAGCACGGGCGCGCCGACGGAGGCGGCCAGCAGGCCGTCCTTGGCGGCCAGGTGGGCCACGAGTTCCTGGAGCGTCCAGCCCTCGACGATGACGCGCGCCCAGTCGTCGTCCACCGCCGAGGCCAGCAGCGCGTCCATGGCGGCGACGCGGCCGGCGTACGGCAGCGCCCAGCCGGCGGTCGGCGCCGCGGGGCGGCGGCGGGCCCTGGCCCCGGCCAGGAGCTGCGGGCGCAGGGAACGGACCGGCACCACCGGGTCCTCCATCAACGCGTCCAGATACAGGCGCTCGACAGGATCCATCACGCTTCTTCCTCCGCCAGCGCGTCGGCCAGGCGCCGCAGCGCCAGCCGGATGCGCGACTTGGCCGTGCCCTCGGGCACGCCCAGCTCCTCGCTCACCTGCCGGTACGTCCGGCCGCCGTAGTAGGCCAGCTCCACCGGCCGGCGCAGCCCGTCGGGCAACGACGTCACCGCCTGCCGCACGCGCTCGGCCTCCTCGGCGGCCAGCACGGACTCCTCCAGCCTGGCGGGCTCGCGCTCGAACAGCCGCGGCCCGAGCGCGGAGACCCGGCGGCGCTCCTCGGCGCGTACGTGGTCGACCGCGCGGCGGTGGGCGATCGTGGCCAGCCAGGCGCGCAGGGTGCCGCGTCCGGGGTCGTAGGCCAGCGGGCGCTCCCAGAACACCAGGAAGACCTCCTGGGTGATGTCCTCGGCGATCACGCGGTCCCTGGTGACCCGTAAGGAGAGCCCGAAGATCAGCGCGGACAGCCGATCGTAGACCTCCCCCAGCGCCGACTCGTCGCCGCCGACCACCCGCTGGTGCAGCAGGCGGTCGTCGTACGGTGCCTCCACTGGCACCACACTCCCGTGGTCCGGACCAAGGCGGCCGGGTGCGCCGCGACCCGAGCATGTCACCATTCGCCGGAAATGTTGAGGCGGACGCCCCCCGCCACCGGCTCCGCGGCCCCGCGATAGTGTCGAACGGACGACGACCGGAGGGATCACCCGCCATGGCCACCACCCGCACCGCCACCACGCAATGGAAGGGCGCCCTGCTCGACGGCTCGGGCACCGTCTCGCTCGACACCTCGGGCGTGGGCACGTTCGAAGTCTCCTGGCCCTCCAGGGCCGAGGCCGCGGGCGGCCGCACCTCCCCCGAGGAGCTCATCGCCGCCGCCCACTCCTCCTGCTTCGCCATGGCCCTGTCCCACGGCCTGGCCGGGGCGGGCACGCCGCCGGAGTCGCTGCGCACGAGCGCCGACGTGACGTTCCAGCCGGGCGAGGGCATCACGGGCATCGTGCTCACCGTGCAGGGGCGCGTTCCGGGCATCTCGGCCGAGCAGTTCCAGGAGGCCGCCGCGACCGCCAAGGCGAACTGCCCGGTCAGCAAGGCGTTGGCGGGCACCACGATCACCCTGAAAGCCGAACTCCTCTAACAGGAACGCTTTCGCGTGCGACAATTGGGTCACATGCGCGAGGTCTGGCCGGGCGAACCCTATCCACTCGGCGGCACCTGGGACGGCGTCGGCACCAGCTTTGCCGTGTTCTCCGAGGTCGCCGAGCGGGTCGAGCTGTGCCTTTTTCACGACGACGGCAGCGAGGAGCGGGTGCCGCTCCCGGAGGTCGACGGCTTCGTCTGGCACGGCTACCTGCCGGGGATCCAGCCGGGCCAGCGGTACGGCTACCGCGTCCACGGGCCGTACGAGCCGTCGCAGGGGCGTCGCTGCGACCCCTCCAAGCTGCTGCTCGACCCCTACGCCAAGGCCATCGACGGCGAGCTGACCTGGAACGAGGCGCTGTTCCCCTACTACTTCACCGATCCGTCGGTGCGCAACAGGGAGGACAGCGCCCCGTACATGCCGAAGAACGTGGTGATCAACCCGTTCTTCGAGTGGGGCAACGACCGGCCGCCGCACATCCCGTACCACGAGACCGTGATCTACGAGGCGCACGTGCGGGGGCTGACCATGCGCCACCCGGGCGTGCCCCAGGACCTGCGCGGCACGTACGCGGGGGTCGGGCACCCGGCGATCATCGAGCACCTGCTGTCCATCGGGGTGACGGCGGTCGAGCTCATGCCGGTGCACCACTACGTGCCCGAGCACTTCCTGGTGGCCCGGGGGCTGACCAACTACTGGGGCTACAACACGATGGCCTACCTGGCCCCCCACGGCCGCTACTCCGGCTCGGGCACCCGCGGCCAGCAGGTGCTGGAGTTCAAGGCGATGGTGCGGGCGCTGCACGAGGCGGGCATCGAGGTCATCCTCGACGTGGTCTACAACCACACCGCCGAGGGCGACCACATGGGCCCCACGCTGGGCTTCCGGGGCATCGACAACGTCAACTACTACCGCCTGCACGACGGCGACCGGCGTTACTACCTCGACTACACCGGGTGCGGCAACTCGCTCAACGTGCGCTCGCCGCACGCGCTGCAGCTCATCATGGACTCGCTGCGCTACTGGGTGCTGGAGATGCACGTCGACGGCTTCCGCTTCGACCTGGCCTCGGCCCTGGCCAGGGAGCTGCACGACGTCGACCGGCTGAGCGCGTTCTTCGACCTCATCCAGCAGGACCCGGTGATCTCGCAGGTGAAGCTGATCGCCGAGCCCTGGGACGTCGGGCCGGGCGGCTACCAGGTCGGCAACTTCCCGCCGCTCTGGACGGAGTGGAACGGCAAGTACCGCGACACCGTGCGCGACTTCTGGCGGGGCACCAACTCCGCGCTGCCCGAGTTCGCCTCCCGCCTGACCGGCTCGGCCGACCTGTACGAGTCCTCCGGCCGCCGCCCGGTGGCCTCGATCAACTTCGTCACCTGCCACGACGGCTTCACCCTCACCGACCTGGTCTCCTACGACCACAAGCACAACGAGGCCAACGCCGAGGAGAACCGCGACGGCACCAACGACAACCGCTCCTGGAACTGCGGCGCCGAGGGCCCGGTGGAGGACCCGCACATCGTCGCCCTGCGCCGCCGCCAGCGCCGCAACTTCCTGACCACGCTGTTCCTGTCGCAGGGCGTGCCGATGCTCTCCCACGGCGACGAGATCGGCCGCACCCAGCGGGGCAACAACAACGCCTACTGCCAGGACAACGAGCTGGCCTGGATCGACTGGTCGATGCTGCACGCCGAGTCCGACCTGCTGGAGTTCGTCAAGGCGTTGTCGAAGCTGCGCCGCGAGCACCCGGTCTTCCAGCGCCGCCGCTTCTTCCACGGCCGCCATCCCGAGAACGGCAAGCGCGACCTGGTCTGGCTGACCCCGGGCGGCAAGGAGATGACGGCCGGCGACTGGCACACCGGCTACGCCAAGTCGCTGATGGTCTACCTCAACGGCGAGGCCATCACCGAGCCCGGCCCGCGCGGCGAGCGGATCGTGGACGACTCCTTCCTCCTGCTCATCAACGCCCACCACGAGAACCTGTCGTTCACACTGCCGGGGCCGGAGTTCGGTGCCGAGTGGCTGCCGGTGCTCGACACCTGTCACGACGTGGTGGAGGAGGCGTTCGGCGACGAGCGGTGGCGGGCGGGCGACCTGGTGGCGGTGACCGGCCGGTCCTTCCAGGTGCTGCGGCTGCCCAGGGAGCCGCAGACGCCCTAGCTCCGCCGACCACCTGGCGGCATCGACCCGGCGGGCCGTCAGAAGACGCGGGCGATGCCGGCCGTGACGAGGAGCAGCGCGAACGTGGTCACCCCGGCCACGCCGTGCAGGACCACGGCGAGCACCGGGAAGCCGGTGGCCCGGCGCTGGTGGCGTCCGCCGCCGAGCCAGCGGGTGAACATCGTGAAGCCCAGCAGCGCGGCCACGGTGAGCCCGCACAAGGCGATCCAGGCCAGCGGGGCGCGGCCGGTCAGCAGGTAGGCCACCCAGCAGGCCAGCGACGCGGCCGCGAGCGCCGGATGGGACAGCAGCAGCGTCACCGGGAAGCGGGTGACCTTGGCCTCCTGCCGGCGCAGGCCGCCGGCCGAGAGCCAGCGGTAGAGCAGGTAGACGCCGATCAGTGCGGCGATCGTCCATGTGACGGCGGTGAGCAGGCCCATGTCACCTCCCGGCGAGTCCCTGCCGTCACCGTATGCAGACTCCGGGCCTTTCGTCCTTCAGTTACTCAAAAGTGCTGTCAGTCGCAAAACCCCCGGGGACGGTTTGTCGGTGGGGTGTGCCAAGGTAGAGGAGTGCGGCGCATCTATCCCGACTTTCAAGACAATCCGGACATCCCGCAGGCGTACGCCTACCCCGAGGGGCGGCCCTGGCTGCGGCTCAACATGGTGTCCAGCGCCGACGGCGCGGCGTGGCTCCAGGGGCGCTCGGGCGGGCTGTCGAGCAGGGGCGACAAGCGCATCTTCGGCATCCTGCGCGGGTTGTCCGACGTGATCGTCGCGGGGGCGGCGACCGTCCGCACCGAGGGCTACGGCCCGGTCAAGCCGCGCGCGTCCTGGTCGTCGATCCGGGCCGGGCGTCCCGACGTGCCGCCGATCGCGGTGATCACCCGCAGCCTCGACCTCGACCTCGACGGCGAGCTGTTCACCGACGCGACCAACCCGACGATCGTGATCACCTGCGAGTCCGCGCCCGCCGAGCGCCGCAAGCTGGCCGGCCGGCGGTCCGATCTGATCATCGCCGGCGACGACGGCGTCGACATGCGGCTGGCCGTGCGCGAGCTGCACGAGCGCGGCCTGACCCGCGTCCTGTGCGAGGGCGGCCCGCGCATCAACGCGCAGCTGTCGGCCGACGACCTGATCGACGAGTTGTGCCTGTCGGTGAGTCCCATGCTGGTCGCGGGCGGCGCGGCCCGCATACTGAACGGCGTGGCCGCGCAGGTCCCGCTTGACCTCCGCCAGGTCCTGGAAGAGGAGGGGGTCCTCTTCTGCAGATACACGAGGGAGCAGAGCCCATGACCGAGCAGCCCGTCGAAGAGCCGGAGCCGGTGCCCAACCTCCCGGTCCGGCCGCCCGTGCCGCCGATGCTGGCCAAGCCGGTCAAGGCCATGCCCAAGCAGGACGGCACCCTGTTCTACGAGCCCAAGTGGGACGGCTTCCGCTGCATCGTGTTCAGGGACGGCGACGAGGTCTACCTCGGCAGCCGCAACGAGCGCCCGTTCACCCGCTACTTCCCCGAGCTGGTCGAGGCGGTCAAGGCCGAGCTGCCCGGCAAGGTGGTGATCGACGGCGAGATCGTGCTGCCCCGGGGGGCGCAGCTCGACTTCGACGCCCTCCAGCAGCGCATCCATCCGGCCGCCTCGCGGGTCAAGCTGCTGTCGGAGCAGACGCCGGCCCAGTTCATCGCCTTCGACCTGCTGGCCGTGGGCGACGAGTCGCTGATGGAGGAGCCGTTCTCCGAGCGGCGGCGGCGGCTGGAGGAGCTGTTCCCGCACAAGGGCGGGTCCGTCCGGCTCACACCGGTCACCACCGCCGACGAGCAGGCGCGCGAATGGTTCGACGCCTTCGAGGGGGCGGGGCTCGACGGCATCATCGTCAAGCCGGGCGACCAGCCGTACGTGCCCGACAAGCGCACGATGTTCAAGGTCAAGCACGAGCGCACGGCCGACGTGGTGATCTGCGGCTACCGCGAGCACAAGACCGGGCCCATCGTCGGCTCGCTGCTGCTCGGCCTCTACGGCGACGACGGCCGGCTGCATCACGTGGGCGTGGCGGCCTCCTTCCCCATGGCGCGCAGGGCCGAGCTGGTGGAGGAGCTCAAGCCGTACCTGGCGGAGCTGAGCGAGCATCCGTGGGGCCACTGGGCCGAGCAGGCCACGGCCAACGCCGGGCAGCCGGCGGCGGGGCCCGCGACCGGCGGGCAGCGGGTGCCGGGCGCGGTGTCGCGGTGGAACGCCAAGAAGGACCTGTCGTTCATCCCGCTCCGGCCCGAGCTGGTGATCGAGGTGGCCTATGACCAGATGGAGGGCGACCGGTTCCGGCACACGGCGCACTTCCGGCGCTGGCGGCCCGACCGCACGCCCGAGTCGTGCACGTACGAGCAGCTGGAACGGCCCGTCAGCTACGACCTCGACGACATCCTCGCCCGTTAGGGGGCAAAGCGGTCTAGTCTCTCCCTTATGACCACCGGTGATGAGCTCAAGGCGGCCGTGTCCGCGCGGCGCGACCTCGGCCCCGACTTCGAGGACGCGCTGGTGGAGTCGTTCCTCGACAAGGTGGGCCAGGAGGTCGACCGGCGGGTCGACGAGCGCCTGGCCGGCGCGGCCCCACGCGCCAAGGCGCCCGCCAGGGGGTCGGACGGCCAGCGGCTGGCCCTGGCGATCGTCTCGCTCTCCCTGGGCACGCTGTCCACGGTCGCGCTCGCCTTCGTGGGCGGCGGGCGGGCGATGGCGCTGATCCCGATCTGGGTCGGGATCATCATCGTGAACGTCGTCTTCAACGGCTCCCGCGAGAAGTAGCCCCTCCGGGGGCGGGCTTCCGGGTCAGGTCAGCCAGATGAGACCGGCGAAGCGGCCGCCGGGCTGCTCGCGGCGGTGGGAGTAGAGCTCGGCGGACTCGATGGTGCAGCGCGCGTCGTGCCGCACGTCGGCGACGCCCACCGCCCTGAGCTGGGACTCGATCCCGGCCCGCAGGTCGAGCGCCGGGGTCCCCCACGACGTCGTCGACCACGTGGGCGGCACCTTCGCGGCCACCTGCTCGCGCAGGTCCTCGGGCACCTCGTAGCAGCGGCCGCAGGCGCCGGGGCCGATCAGCGCGACCATCCGGCCCGGCCGGGCGCCCTTGGCCGCCATGGCCTCGACCAGGGCGGTGGCCACGCCCGCCTCCGTGCCGGGACGTCCGGAGTGGGCGGCGCCGACCATGCGCGCCTCGGGGTCGGCCACCAGCACGGCCGGGCAGTCGGCGCCCAGCGAGGCCAGCGCCAGGCGCGGCTCGGTGGTGAACACGCCGTCGAGCGGCGGCGGGTCGTCGCCGAACGGCTCGCTCACGTAGGCGACGTCGGCGCTGTGGACCTGGCGCATGTAGACGACGGCACGCACGCCCAGCTCGGCCGCCAGGCCCTCGCGGTTGGCCCGGACGGCCGCCGGGTCGTCGCCGACCATGCCGCCGAGGTTGCGCGAGCCGTACGGCGGGGCGCTGACCCCTCCGTGGCGGTCGGTGACGACGGCGTGCACTCCGGGGGCCAGCAGCATGCCCCGATCCTAGCCGGGTCCGGGCGAGAAGCCGGGCTGCGGCCGCGGGGAGGGGCCGGGCTGCGGGGAGGTCGTCGGTTGCGGGGAGGAGCCCGGTTGCGGGGAGGAGCCGGGGCCGCCCGGGGAGGAGCCGTGCAGGACGGCGCCGGGCGGGCGGCCGAGCTCCAGGTACATGTTCACCTCGTCGAAGCGCCATTCGCCCACCTCGACCACGTTCGGCAGCCGCCCCCACTCGCGGAACCCGAGGCTCTGGTAGAGCGCGATCGCGCCGTGGTTGTTGCCGCGCGCCCGCAGCGTGAGCGTCTCGATGCCGGCGGCGCGGGCGTCGTCGGCGAGGCCGGCCACGACCACCCGGCCGAGCCCGAGCCCGCGCGCCTGCGGGTGGGCCATGACCTTGCCGACCTCGGCGGAGTGCCGGAAGACCGCCTCCTGGCCGCGCCGCCACAGGCCCATGGCCTGCACCGTGCCGTCGACGGTGGCCAGGGCGAGCCGCCCCTCGCCCTTCCTCGCCATGGCGAGCGTGGCCTCCACCCAGGGGTCGGTCTCGTCCCTGGTGGGCGGCGCGAGGTAGCCGACCGCGCCTCCCAGCTCGACGACGGCGTGCAGCACGCGGTGGACGGCGGCGAGCAGGGGCTCGTCGGCGGTTTCCGGCCAGGTCAGCTCGATTTTCACGGAAGACCATTATGCCCCGATCCCTCCGGGACTGGCCTGCCCGTGACAAGCAAGCATATGCTTGGGCACGTGCCTGACTACCGCAATCTCATCGGCGGCGAGCTGGTCCCCGCGGACCGGACGATGGACACCGTCAACCCCGCCACGGGCGAGGCGTGGGCCCGGATCCCGGCCAGCGGCGCGCGCGAGGCCGAGGCCGCCGTGGCGGCGGCGCGGGCGGCCTTCCCCGCCTGGTCGGCCATGCCCGCGCTGGGCCGGGCGCATTTCCTGCGCAAGGTGTCGGAGCTGTTCGCCCGGCACGCCGAGGAGCTGGCCCGGCTGGAGACCCGCGACAACGGCCGCATCCTGCGCGACACGCTCAAGAAGGACCTGCCGGGCATGGCGTACCTGTGGCAGCTCGCCGCCGGGCAGTGCCTGGAGGCGGTCAAGGGCGACACCGTCCTGCTCGGGCCCGACACGCTCGGTCTGACGCGGCGCGAGCCGTACGGGGTGGCGGTCTGCATCATCCCCTGGAACTCCCCTGTCTCGACCTTCTCCGCCAAGGCGGCCTACGCCCTGGCCGCCGGGAACACGGTGATCGTCAAGCCCGCCGAGCAGGCCAGCGCGTCGGTGCTGCGGCTGGGCGAATTGCTGGCCGAGGTGTTCCCGCCCGGCGTGCTGAACATCGTCAGCGGGCTCGGCGAGGAGGTCGGCGACGCGCTCGTCCGGCACCGGGACGTCGGCAAGATCAGCCTCACCGGCTCCACGGCCACCGGCCAGGCCATCACCCGGGCCTCGGCGGACGCGCTGAAGCCGCTGACGTTCGAGCTGGGCGGCAAGTCGCCCAACATCGTCTTCCCCGACGCCGACCTGGACGCCGCCGCGCAGGGCGTCACCGTGAACTCGGTCTACACCGGCAACGCCGGGCAGGTGTGCGTGGCCGGCTCGCGCATCCTCGTCCACCGGTCGATCTGGGACGACCTGCTCGGGCGGATCAGGCACATCTGCGCCGGGCTGGTCCTGGACGACCCTCTCGACCTGGCCACGACCATGGGCCCGATCGTGTCGGCCGGGCAGTTCGAGCGGGTGCGCTCGTACCTGGAGACGGCCGAGAAGGAGGGCGCCGAGCTGGTCTTCGGCGGACGGTCGGGCGCCGAGGTGGTGCCCGGCCTGCCGGGCGGCTACTGGGTGGCGCCCACGCTCTACACCACCGAGGACAACGGCCTGCGCATCTGCCAGGAGGAGATCTTCGGGCCGGTGGCGGTGGCCATCCCGTTCGACAGCGACGAGCAGGCGCTGGAGATCGCCAACGACTCGCCGTACGGGCTGGCGGCCGGGGTGTGGACGCGGGACCTCGGACGGGCGCACCGGTTCGTGCGGGATCTGCAGAGCGGCACCGTGTGGGTGAACACCTACCGCCAGATGCCTCCGGGCCTGCCGTTCGGCGGCGTGAAGGACAGCGGGTACGGCCACGATTCCGTCCTGGAGTACACCCGGGAAAAGGCGGCCATCATCCAGATTTAGTTAGATAGATTCCCTCCATGAGCGAGGGGATCAACGACCAGTCCGAGCTGACCGAGCTGTCCGAGGCAGCCGCCCAGTCGCGCGCGTCCGTGCTGCGCAGCCGAGCCGAATCGTACATCGCGCTGTCGCGGCACGAGGCCGCTATCGCCGATCTGACCGAGTCGATAACGCTGGTCCCGGACAACGCCCGCGCCTGGCGGCTGCGCGGCGAGAGCCATCGGGTCATCGAGCGGTACGAGGCCGCCCTGGCCGACTTCGACGAGTCGTTGAGACTGGAACCCGACAGCGCGTACGCGCTGGGCTCGCGCGGGCAGGCGTACGCGGCGCTCGGCCGGCTGGAGGAGGCGATGGACGACTTCGACCACGCGCTCACCCTCGCCCCCGAGTCCCTGTGGATCCTGGAGGCCAAGGCCGACGCCCTGGTGGACATGGACCGGCTGGACGAGGCCCTGGACGAGCACGCCAAGATCATCGCGTTGAACGAGGAGCTGGCGTACTCGTGGGTGGCGCGCGGCGACCTGTACCAGCGCATGCACCTCTACAGCGAGGCCATCGCCGACTACACCAGGGCCCTGGAGGCCGACCCCGACCACGTGCGGGCGCTCAGCCGGCGCGGCGAGGCGCTGCGCATGATCGACCGCTACCAGGAGGCGCTGGCCGACCTGAACCGCGCGGTCGAGCTCGACCCCGACAACGACCGCGCGTTCGGCAGCCGGGGCGCGGTGCTGAGCGAGATGGGCGACAACGAGGCCGCGCTGCGCGACCTGGACAGGGCCATCGAGCTGGACCCCGAGTACATCTGGGCCTACCGGGTGCGCGGCGAGATCTTCCAGGAGATGGAGCGGCACGAGGAGGCGGTGACCGACTTCACGCTGGCCCTGCGCCTGGAGTTCGGCGACGACTGAGCCGTCACGAGGGAGCGGGCCGCCCCGGAGGGCGGCCCGCCGTCGTCAAGGCGCTTCCCGAGCGCCTTCTGTGAGCACCTCTTGTCAGAGCGCGCCCCTTGTCAGAGCGCGCCCCTTGTCAGAGCGCGCCCCTTGTCAGAGCGCCAGCAGGGCGTTCACCGGCAGGCGGCTGTCGGACAGCGGCCGTACGGCGATGCGCAGCAGGGCCAGCGCGTTGTCGTCGCCGGCGATGCGGTTGGCGCTGAGCCCGCCGCACGCCTGGCAGTGGTGGATGATCAGCCACTCCCCGTCCGGCCTGACGGTGACGCTGAGCGCCGCCATCAGGCCCCGGCAGCCCGCCCGCCGGTCCCCCGGGATCCGGTGGTCGACGTGCAGGCTGGTCAGGCAGTGCGGGCAGTGGTTGCGGTGCGCCGTGCCGGGCGCGTCCATCGGTACGTCCAGCCGGCAGCCGACGCAGCGGAACGCGTCGCCGCGCTCGCCGCGCTGTACGGCCTTGGGCTGTTGCGGCCTGGCCCGGCCAGGGTTCCTCCTGGGCATGTCACAGGTCGCCGAACGCTTCGAGCGGGAACGGCGGCTGCGCGAGCGGGCGTACGGCCATGCGCATGAGGATGAGCTGATTGTCGTCCCCGCAGATGGGGTTGGACGTCAGCTCGCCGCAGCGCGAGCAGCGATGGATGATCATCCAGTCGCCGGTGCGGAGGACCGCGATGGAGATCGGGTTCATCCGCGACCGGCACTCCGACGGGCCGCCCTCCACCCGGTCGAGCACGTGCAGCGAGTGCAGGCAGCTCGGGCAGTGGTTGCGGCGGACGCCGCCGGGCGCGTACGCGGCGACGGTCAGGCCGCAGCGGACGCAGGCGAAGGTGTCGGTGCTGATGATGGAACGAGGTTTGCCGTTGGCAGACAACCTGGGTTCTCCTTGCCGGATTTGTCGTGAAAAAAGGCAGCAAGGGAGCGCCGAGCGGGCCTCACGGGCACGCTGGTGCCACAGGCGGTCCGGCCGCTGGGGCCAGGACTAGATGCTCGTCCTCAGGCTCTGGAACACAGGAGAGGCGGGCACGCCCGTGACACGGTGAGGCGCGCTGGGCGCCATGCCGGTCATCAACCCACCTCCAGAAGTCGCACCGAACGGGACAGTCGTCAGGGTAACCATCCCCGCCGGCCGCGCGCCAACGATTTTCCCGGCCCCTGGAGATCGACCGAATATCGTTCTAGTGTGCGTCCATGGGGATCGGGCTGACCGAGGAACACCAGGCGCTGGCGGCCTCCGTGCGCGGGCTGGCGGGGCGTACCGTCGAGCACCGGGCGCTGGCCGGGCAGGGGCTGCTGGGGCTGCACCTGCCGGAGGCGCACGGCGGTCAGGGGTTCGGGCTGGTCGAGTCGTGCGTGGCGCTGGAGGTGCTGGGCGAGTTGCGGGTGGCGGGGCCGTACCTGCCGGTCGTGCTGGCCTCGGCGGCGCTCGCCCGGTCCGCGAGTCCCGCGCCCGGCCTGCTGCGCGGGCTGGCCGACGGGTCGCTGACGGCGGCCGTCGCGCTCGGGCCGCTCGCCCTCGGGGCGGCCGGGGCCGACCTGTTCCTCGTGCCGCACGGTGACGGGTGGGCGCTGCTCGACCGGGCCGGCGTGCGCGCCGAGCCCGCCGAGGGCGTCGACCCGGACCGGGACCTGTGCACGGTCACGGCCGTCACGGACGGCGACGTCCCGCCGGAGCGCCTGCTGGGGCCGGTGCCGGTGCGGGAGCTGGCCGCGGTGCTGCTCGGCGCGGACGCGTGCGGCACCGCCGCCTGGGCGGTCGGCACGGCCGCCGCCCACGCCAAGGTACGCGAGCAGTTCGGCCGCCCGATCGGCCAGTTCCAGGGCGTCAAGCACCGGGTGGCGGCCGCCCTGGTGGCCCTGGAGCAGGCCCGCGCCGCCGTCTGGGACGCCGCCCGCGCCTTGGACACCCCTCCCACGGACGGACCCGGCGGACCCGGCGGACCCGGCGGACCCGGCGCACTCGGCGACGACGTGCGGCTGGCCGCCGGGGTGGCGGCCGTGCTGGGGCCGGACGCGGCGGTGCGCTGCGCGGCCGACGCCATCCAGGTGCTCGGCGGCATCGGCTACACCTTCGAGCACGACGCCCACCGCCACTACCGCCGCGCCCTGTCCGGCCGCATGCTGGCCGGCGACCCGGGGCCGTGGGCCGAGCAGGTCGCCGGGCTGGCCCTGGCGGGCGCCCGCCGGGCGATGGAGCCCGACCTGCCCGAGGAGTCCGTCCCGCTCAGGGAGGCGATCAGGGCGGAGGCCGAGTCGTTGCGGCGCGAGGAGCCGCTCGCCCGGCTGGGCCGGTTCGCGCGGGAGGGCTGGATCATGCCCTACCTGCCCAGGCCGTGGGGCCGCGCGGCCACGCCGCTGGAACAGGTGATCATCCACCAGGAGTTCCGCGACCTCAAGCGTCCCAACCTGGGGATCGCCGCCTGGGCGGTCCCGTCCATCGTCACGTACGGCACCCCCGAGCAGCGGGAGCGCTTCCTGCCCAGGACGTTCACCGGCGAGCTCGTGTGGTGCCAGCTGTTCAGCGAGCCCGGCGCCGGGTCCGACCTGGCCGCTCTGTCCACCAGGGCCACCCGCGTCGAGGGCGGCTGGTCGCTGACCGGCCAGAAGATCTGGACGTCCCTCGCCCAGTACGCCCACTGGGGCATCTGCCTGGCCCGCACCTCCCCCGGCAGGCCCAAGCACGAGGGGATCACGTACTTCCTGGTGGACATGTCGGCCCCGGGCGTCACGGTCCGGCCGCTCAAGGAGATCAACGGGGACGAGATCTTCAACGAGGTCTTCCTCGACGACGTCTTCGTCCCGGACGACCTGGTGGTGGGCGAGGTGGACGGCGGCTGGCGGGTGGCCCGCGACACGCTCTCCCACGAGCGGGTCGCGCTCGGCGACTCCTGGGGGCCGGGCTCCCGGCACACCGACCTGATCCGGCTGGTCGCGAGCCTGCAGCCGCTGCGGCAGTCGCAACGCGAGCAGGCGGGCCGCCTGTGGGCGGAGGGCCAGGCGATCTCGGCGCTCGGGCTGCGCGTGACGCTGTCCAGGCTGGCCGGGGCCGGCCCGGGGCCCGCCTCCAGCGTGCGCAAGCTGCTCGGCATGCGGCACGCGCAGGCGGTCTCGGAGTTCTGCTGGTCGCTGGCGCCGTCCGACCGCCACTGGAACCGCATGATCCTGACCACCCGGGCCTTCACCATCGGCGGCGGCACCACGGAGGTGCAGCTCAACATCATCGCCGAGCGCGCGCTCGGCCTTCCCCGCGATCCGTGACGCCCGCCCGCACGCACCTGACCTCGGCCGACATCGCCAGGTGCCGGGCGGCGATGCCGGGCATGGCGGTCACCCCGAAGGCGGTCCGGTCCACCCGCGCGGCGACCACGACGGTGAAGCCGTTCGCGGTCACGTCGCAGCGCTGGACGGTGAGGGTGAGCGGGCGCTCGACGCCGGTGACGGTGAGCGTGCCGGTCAGCGTCCCGTCGCCGCTGGGGCCGCCGGTGAAGGTGATCACGGGATGGCGGGCGACGTCGAGGAAGCGGGGCGAGCGCACGGTCTCGTCGCGGCGGTGGTTGCCGGTGTGGAAGCCGGCGGCGTCGATCTCCACGCGCACGCGGGAGTCGGCGAGCGGTTCTGCGACGTCCACGGTGCCGCCCCTGACGTCGAAGGTGCCGCGGGCGCGGGCGAGGCCGTACAGGTGCCGGGTGGTGAAGTGGATCGCGGAGTTCTCGGTGTCGATCTCGTGGCGGCCCAGCGGGGGCAGGTTCGTCATGGGTCCATTGCACGGCGGCGGGGTGGCCGCCCGGCAGAGCGGGCCGTCGGTGGTGGGGGCGACGATCGGCGAGAGCGCATGCGACTTTCGTATGGTTTCCCACTTGCCGGATATTTGCGGCATACGGGGATGTCGTAGCGTTTGCGGCATGTGTGCAGGGGCGTGTCGCCGTTCCCTCATCCTGGACGTGGTCATCGCGGGCGGCTTCGCGCTGCTGGACACCGGCTCGACGCTGCTCGGCCTGTCGTGGTGGCCGGAGCGTCCGGGTCCGCTCGCCTGGACGCTGCTGGCGGTCCAGGCGGCCGCCTGCCTGTCGCTGGTGGCCCGCCGCCGGGCGCCGCTGACGGTCCTGGCGGTGCTGGGGACGTACACGCTGGTGCTGACGTTGCTGATCTCGCCGGGCGGGGTGCTGGTCCCGGCCGGGCAGGGGAACGTGTGGGCGCCGTTCGCGACCATCGCGGCGGCGTACGGGCCGCTCTACGACCGCAGGGACCGGCGGATCGCCGTCGCCGCGCTGGCCGCGTACACGATGGTGATCGCGCGGGTGTGGGACCCATCGGCCGGGGTGCTCGTCGACGGGGTGCTGCGCACCGCCGTCGGCCCGCTGCTCGCGCTCTACCTCGACGGACGGCGGCGGGTGCTCAGGATGCTGGTCGAACGCGCCGAGCGGGCCGAACGCGAGCGGCACCTGCTGGCCGAGCAGGCCCGCGCCGAGGAGCGCGCCCGGCTGGCCGGCGAGATGCACGACGTCGTCACCCACCGGGTGAGCCTCATGGTGCTGCAGGCCGGCGCGCTGCGGGTCACCGCGGCCGACGAGCACACCCGGCAGACCGCCGAGGAGCTGCGGGCCGCGGGCTGCCAGGTGCTCGACGAGCTGCGGGACCTGATCGGCGTCCTGCGCACCGCGCCGGAGCCGGACGTGCCGCCGTCGGCGGCCGACTTCGCCGCGCTGGTCGCCGAGTCCGCCTCCGTGGGCACCCCGGTCGAGCTGGTCGAGGAGGGCGACCGGGCGCTGGCCTCGCCGGTGGTGGGGCGCACGGCGTACCGGATCGTGCGCGAGGCGCTGACCAACGTGCGCAAGCACGCGCCGGGCGCGCGGGTGCAGGTGCGGATCGAGTACGGCCAGGCGCGGGTCCGGCTCGCGGTGCGCAACACGCCGCCGACCGGCCTGCCCGGCGGCCCCCTGGCCGGCACCGGCTCCGGCCTCGGCATCGCCGACCTGCGGCGGCGGGTCGAGGTCGTGCACGGCACGCTGCGCGCCGGGCCGGCCCCCGACGGCGGCTTCACCGTCGAGGCCGTCCTCCCGGCGTACGTGGCCACATGATCAGGGTCGTGGTCGTGGACGACGAGCCGATGGTCTGCCGCTTCCTGCGCACCATCCTCGGCTCGGCGCCCGACATCGAGGTCGTGGACGAGGCCCACGACGGCGCGGCCGGCGTCGAGGCGGTCGTGCGCGCCCGTCCGGACGTCGTGCTGATGGACCTGCGCATGCCCCGCGTGGACGGGCTCACCGCGATCGAACGCCTGGCCGAGCTGCCCCGGCCGCCGGTCGTCGTGGTGCTGACGACGTTCGACGCCGACGAGTACGTGCTGCGCGCCCTGCGCGCGGGGGCCGCCGGCTTCCTGGTCAAGTCCACGCCGCCGGGGGACCTGATCGGGCTCGTCCGGGTGGCCGCCGAGGGGCACACCGTGCTGTCGCCGGTCGCCGCCCGCCGGCTGGTGGCGGCCTCGACCGCCGCGGACCCGGCCCGCGCCCGCGCCCGCGAGCTGCTGGAGTCGCTGACCGGACGCGAGCGCGAGGTGCTGGCCTGCCTCGGCGAGGGCCTGTCGAACGCGCGGATCGCCGCCCGCCTCCACTTGGCCGAACCCACCGTCAAGGGGTACGTCTCGCGCCTGCTGGACAAGCTGGGCTGCCGCAACCGCACCCAGGCGGGCCTCATCGCCCACGACGCGGGCCTGACCCGGTAGGCGCCGCGGGCGGCGGGTTTGGCGGCGGGTTTGGCGGCGGGTTTGGCGGCGGGTTTGGCGGCGGGTTTGGCGGCGGGTTTGGCGGCGGGTTTGGCGGCGGAGCAGCGAGGTAGGTGATAAGCCGCAAAGGGGGACAAAAGCCATGAGCAATCCGCAACAGCCCGAACTTCGCCGGTCGGGCAAGTCTGGAGCGAACTCGAAATCCACCGACGCCGTGCCGGAGTCGAAGAGCGGCGGCAAGCGGGCCGGCCGGCCGCACGGCAGCGACAAGGGGCACAAGGGCGGCGGCAAGGGCGGCGGCGTGCCTCCGGGCCAGCACCCGCCGTATCCGGGGTGAGCCGGATGAAGGGCAGCCTGCAGTTCATCGGCAACGCGACCACGCTGATCCGCTACAACGGCTTCACGCTGCTGACGGATCCCAACTTCCTGCACCGCGGCCAGCGGGCGTACCTGGGCTACGGCCTGAGCTCGCGCCGGCTGAAGGACCCGGCCATCGACGTGTCGGACCTGCCGCCCATCGACGCGGTGGTCCTGTCGCACCTGCACGGGGACCACTGGGACCGGGTGACCGAGAAGGGCCTGGACAAGGGCACCCAGATCATCACCACCCGGCAGGCGGCGCGCACGCTGCGCCGCCGCGGCTTCGGCCGCAGCACGGGCCTGGAGGTGTGGGAGCAGCACGAGCTGAACGGCCCGCAGGGCAGCGTGACCGTCACCGCCCTGCCCGCCCGGCACGCGCCCGGTCCCGCCGAGGCGCTGCTGCCGCCGGTGATCGGGACGATGCTGGAGTTCCGCGGCCCCGAGGGCCTGGTGGAGCTGCGCCTGCACATCAGCGGCGACACCCTGCTCGACCGCCGCCTGGAGGCGATCCCGCGTCGCTTCCCCGAGGTCGACCTCGCGCTCGTGCACCTGGGCGGCACCCGCCTGCTCGGCACCCTGCTGGTCACCATGGACGGCGAGCAGGGCGCGACCTGGGTCGACCTGATCAACCCGCACACGGTGGTGCCGGTGCACTTCGACGACTACGGCGTCTTCAGCTCACCGCTGGACGACTTCCGGCACCACATCGAGCAGGTGGGCCTGGCCGATCGGGTGGTCTACCTGGAACGCGGCGAGACCCGCGAACTGGCGCCGCACCACCTCGTGCGCCGCTGACCTCCCGCCGGGGTGAGCTCTTTTCTACCCGGAGGAGGAATCTCCTACCGGGGGCGGAAACTTTCCTATCCGATTTCCGCCCCGGTGGGAGGTACGGGAGTTACCTTCGATCTCGGCCGCACCTCCTGTGCCGCCGCACGGCCGGGCCGTCGGGCCCCGTCCCAGGCGCCGGGTCCGGCCGTGCGGCCCACAGCCGCCGGCCCGCTCAGGAGAGCTTGGCCAGCTTCTCCGACGTCCGCCGGAACGCCTTGCCGGTCCACTTGTAGGTCTGGCGGACGAGCAGGTCGGGGCAGCACCGGGGAGCCTTGTCGCTGACCACCTTGCCGCTCAGGCGCGCCTCGCCGTGCTGGACGGTGACCGTCTGGGTCTTGAAGTACCGGTTCTTGCCGAGTGTGCCGATCAGCCGCGGGGCCGAACGCCGGGACGCGCCGTCGTAGACGAAGGAGATCACCGGGTTGCCCGCCGTGGGGCTCGGGCAGGACGAGGTGACGACGGTGTCGGGACGCCCGTCCCGGGTGAGGTCGCCGACGGCGGCGACGCGGGCGCGGACGACGTACCAGCTGTCCTTCGGCCCCGGCTTGGGGCAGTGCAGCGCCCGCTCCACGACGGGCGCCCAGTCGATGCCCTGGAACGGGTCCTTCGCCGCCGGGCCGGTCGCGGCGAAGGCGGCGCCCGTGGCGAGGATCGGCGCCAGTGAGGTCGACAGGACGACGGTCGACGCCCAGACGCGGAGTCGGCGGGCCATCGGGCTGCTCTTGTGCGTGGCGCTTGAGTTCATGACCGTTTCGATGCGGGAAACGCCTGACAAGTTCGGCCCGGCCGCGTGAGTTCCGGCGTCATGCCTCGGGAGGGTTCGGCCGTCCTGCCCTCCGGAGCGTTTCGCCACGCGGAAGGGGGTGCAGGGCTTTGTGGGGACTCGACCACATTTTCGGAAGCGTCGGCGCAGCGTTACGCGCGACACGCCCAGACCTGCGGCTCTCATCCTGTACCAGGTCACGATCGCCACCGCCGTTATCGGTCTGAGATGTTCACTCATGTCTCCACCTCGCCCCCTGCCCAGGCAGCCGCCTGGCCGAGGCCGGAACGGAAGGACACCTCACATGCGCCCAGCCACCCGAGCAGCCCTCGCCACCCTCGCCGTCGCGTGCTGCACCTTCAGCGCGCTGCCTGCCTGGGCGGCGCCGGCCGGGAACGCGCCCTCGTGCGTGACCGTCTGGCAGACCACCGGGACCATCACCAAAACCGGCTACGCCCGCAACGACTGCGGCTACCGGCTCCGACTGAAGATCATCTGGGCGCGCGGGACGGACGGCGCCTGCCAGACCGTGGACCCCGGCGAGACCATCTACTCGCGCGTGCCGCGCGGCGTGCGCACCTTCGACGGAGCCGACACCTGCTGACCGGCTCCCGCGAAAAGGCCGGCCCCACGACGGGGGCCGGCCTTTCGCGGCTCTCGGGGGTCGCCGTCACCGGGGGTCAAGGGCCAGTGACCGAGATTCCCGCTCCGGAAGTCAACCGCCGGCGACCGAGATTCCCGCTCCGGGAGTCAACCGCCGGCGACCGAGATTTCCGCTCCGCCCGGCGGGAGAGCGATCTCCGGAGGCGTCACTTGTCCTCCGGCGCGTTCCTGGCCTTGCTGGGCTGGACGCGCTTGGGCTCGCCCGGCATCTTCGGGTAGTTGGGCGGGTAGGGCAGGTCGCCGCGGTCGTCGGCGGCGTACATCTCCAGCAGGGGCTCGATCGAGTACGCCCGGTCGTCGATGGCCGCGTGCACGTCGCCCAGCTTGGCGAAGCGGGCCGGGACGGTGCGGATGTCGAAGTCGCGCGGGTCGGCGTCGGCCAGCTCGTCCCAGGTCAGCGGGGTCGAGACGGGGGCGTGCGGGCGAGCCCGGACGGAGTAGGCGCTGGCGACGGTGCGGTCTCTGGCGTTCTGGTTGAAGTCGATGAAGACGCGGTCGCCGCGCTCCTCCTTCCACCACGCGGTGGTCACCAGGGCGGGATCGCGCGCCTCGACCGCCCTGGCCAGCGCGATGCCGGCGTGGCGCACCTGGACGAAGTCCCAGCGGGGCTCGATGCGCACCGCGATGTGCACGCCGCGGTTGCCCGAGGTCTTGACGAACCCCGCCATGCCCAGCTCGTCGAGCACCTCGCGGGTGCGCTCGGCGGCCCGCCGCGCGGCGTCGAACTCCAGGCCGGGCTGCGGGTCGAGGTCGATGCGCAGCTCGTCGGGGTGCTCGACGTCGGCGGCGCGCACCTGCCAGGGGTGGAAGTCGATCGTGCCCAGGTTGGCGCAGTAGGCGATCGCGGCGACCTCGGTCACCCGGAGCGAGTCGGCGGTGCGGCCGCTGGGGAAGGTGACCGTGACCGACTGCAGCCACTCGGGATGCCTGGGCGGCATGCGCTTCTGGTAGATGGCCTCGGTCTGGACGCCGTCGGGATGGCGCTTGATGTTGGTCGGCCGGTCTCTGAGCGCGCGCAGGGCCCCTTCGCCGACGCTCACGTAGTACTCGACCAGCTCCCGCTTTGTCGCCCCGATCTCCGGGAAGTAGACCTTGTCGGGATTGGTGACCTTGACGGTCCGCTCCCCCACCTTGAGCTCTATGAACGGCGATGCCATGCCACCGAACCTACTCCCCCGCCCCGACAGAACAGCCGACACGACGGGCGGCGCGACGACCGGCGCGACGACCGGCTCGACATCTGGCAATAGAGGTGGGCCCGTCCCGGAGCCGCGTCGGTGGCGGGACCGGGGCTCGACGGGACGGACCTAAGATCATCCATCGCCGTTCCGGGCGCTGGCGCGCCACCCGGCCGGCCATCTCGGGTCGCCAGCGGCGCCAGCACGGGCGTGGGCTGTGCCGCTACGGCGAGCCGCGGACGATCTCACCCCTTGGCAGGAGGCGATGACACCCCCTTACCGACAAAGACGCGAATTCGGCCGAGAAAGGATGCTTCACCCTGCGGAGATCTCTTTTTGCCGGATCTCGTAGTCTGGACGCATGGACAAGGTGGTCAAGAGCGAGGCCGAATGGCGGGCCAGGCTCTCTCCTGAGGAGTTCCACGTGCTCAGGGAGGCCGGCACCGAGCGCCCGTTCACGGGGGAGTACGTCGACACCAAGACCGAGGGCGTGTACTCGTGCCGCGCCTGCGGCGCCGAGCTGTTCCGGTCCGACACGAAGTTCGAGTCGCACTGCGGATGGCCGAGCTTCTTCGAGCCGTCGGGGTCGGAGGCGGTGAGGCTGATCGAGGACAACAGTCACGGCATGGTGCGCACGGAGGTGCGCTGCGCCCGCTGCGACTCCCACCTCGGGCACGTCTTCCACGGCGAGGGCTATCCGACGCCGACCGACGATCGTTACTGCATCAACTCGGTCTCGCTGAGGCTCGAACCCAAGGGGTGATCGATTAGCGACAGAGCGTACCGATCGTCCACAAGGGGTAGGGGCCTGCTTGTGGGCCGTGTCCATCTTCGCCACCGCTGGGTGACGATTGAGACGATCGGGCGTGTCGTGACTCAGCGGTGCGAGGTGTGCTCCAAGACGAGGGTCCGGGTGCGCTAGCCCGCCCCGGCGGGCGTCCCGGCGCGCGTCAGTTCGGCCGGGGGTAGGTGACGCGGCAACTGTGATCGGACGGGCCCAGGATGTTGGCGAGGACGGGGTTCCCGTTCTCGCCGAACTCCGCCTGCACGAACACGATCGGCCGCTTCACGCCGTTCGCCCTGAGGTACTCCAGGCCGCGTTTGCACAGCGTGATCGCCGTCGCGGAGTTGTCGGCGCTGTCCGGTAAGTTCGTGTAAATGCGCAAATATCCGCCTATGGTGCGGATGTCTTTGAGGTGTTTCATCGCCTTGTCGCCCCGTCCCCAGCGGGCGCGGAAGTACTCGGCGGCCTCCCGGTCGGTGTGCCGCGACGGGCCGTCGGCCTTGTAACCGGCCGAGTCGCCGCCCTTGGCGTCGCCCGGGGCGTCGGCCTCGGGCAGGCTGACCTGGGCGTCGCCGGTCTCGGTCCGCCCCGTGACGGTGTCCGGCTTGCCCTGGACGGCGTCCGGCTTCGCGGCGGGGTCGGCGGTGCCGGTCTTTGCGGGCGTCCCCGACCCGGCGGGGTCGGCGGCGGCCGGCGTGCTCGGCCGGGCCTGGCCCTTCGGCAGCTCGCGCGCCTCGGCGGCGCCCTTGCCGCTGGCCGGCGCCCGTCCCGGGTTCGCCGGGACGCCGCCCTCCGCCGCCGGTTCCCGCCTGGCCGTGGCGCCGTCCGCGCCGGCCGGGGCTCCGGAGGCGGCGACCGTACCGCCGAGCGCGCCGTTCAGGCCGAGCAGCAGGGCCACTCCCCCGGCCAGCGCCACCGCGCCCGCGGCCAGAGCCCGTGTTCCCGTACGCGCGCGCCGCCGCCGCCCACGCCGCCCGCGCCCCGTACGCGCCTCAGCCGGGCCGCCGGTCGCACCCCCGCGCCCCGTACGCGCCTCAGCCGGGCCGCCGGTCGCCCGCGCGTGACGCCTACCGGCCTCAGCCGGCCCGTCGGTCGCTCGCGCGTGACGCGTACCGGCCTCAGCCCGGCCGGCGGTCTCGTGTGCGCCGCCGGTGCGGGTGTCCGGCCGGTCGGCGGGGTGCCGGGCGGCCGGGGTCGTGTCCGGTAACGCTGCGTGGCGGCCTGGCGCGCGCCAGCGTCCGGGGCCCTGACCTTCCGCGGACTGTTCCACCCGGCCCTCCTCGCCCCTGCGTGGATCGTGCCACGACGTCACGCCACCGAAAGGGAATTCACCCTCGATTGTGACAAAGGGGATAGATCACTTCAGGGAGATCGTCAAGTTGGCCTCGACGTTCCTCGCCGGGCCACCACGACCGCTACGGCAGCGCCGCGACGAGCTCCTGCACCGGCTTGCGAGCGCCCGTGTAGAACGGGATCTCCACGCGGGTGTGCCGGCGGGCCTGCGCGCCGCGCAGCGTGCGCATCAGGTCGACGATGCGGTGGAGCTCGTCGGCCTCGAACGCCAGCATCCACTCGTAGTCGTTGAGCGAGAAGCAGGCCACGGTGTTGGCCCGCACGTCGGGGTAGTCGCGGGCCATCCGGCCGTGCTCGGCCAGCATCGCCCGCCGCTCGGAGTCCTCCAGCAGGTACCACTCGTAGGAGCGCACGAACGGGTAGACGCTGACGTACGCCCGCGGCTCCTCCTCGGCCAGGAAGGCCGGGATGTGGGACTTGTTGAACTCGGCCGGCCGGTGGAGCGCCATGGCCGACCAGACCGGCCTGCTGTGCCGGCCGAGGCCGGTGCGGCGGAAGCGGGAGTAGACGTCCTGGAGGTCCTCGGGCGTGGGAGCGTGCCACCAGAACATGTAGTCGGCGTCGGCACGGAAGCCGGCGACGTCGTAGACCCCCCTGGTCACGACGTCCTTCCCGGCCGCCTGTGCGAGCAGCTCCTCGACCTCGTCGGCCATGTTCTCCCGGTTGCCCGGGACCTGCTCGGTCACCTGGAAGACCGACCACATGGTGTAACGGATCACCTGGTTGAGATCGCGGGCCTTCGGCCGCGGCGCGCCCTCTGTCATGTCCTTCATTCTCCTTCTCGCGACAGGTGGTCCAGAATCCGGGCCGCGGCCGTGCGGGCGGTCGCGATGCAGGCGGGGACGCCGATGCCGTCGTAGGCCGCGCCGCACACGGCGAGCCCGGCGGCGCCGGAGACCGCGGCGCGCACCCTGGCCACCCGGTCGAGGTGGCCCACGTTGTACTGCGGCAGCCCGCCGCCCCAGCGGGTGACCCGGCTGTCGACCGGCAGGCCGCGCACGCCCACCACGTCGGCCAGCTCGGCCGTGGCCAGCGACACCAGCTCGGCGTCGTCGCGCTGGAGCAGGTGCTCCTCGCCGATCCGGCCGACCGAGCAGCGTACGAGCAGCAGGTCCTGGGCCAGGTGGGGCCACTTCACCGAGCTGAACGTCACGGCCTTGACCGGCCGGCCCTCCACCGGCGGCACCAGGTAGCCGCTGCCGGTCGGCGGCTTCGGCAGCGCGTCGATCGGGTAGGCGAGCGTGACGACGGCCATGCTGGCGTACTCGATCCTGGCCAGCTCGGCGGCGGCCTTGGGCACCTCGGCCTTGAGCAGGCGGGCGGCGGCGGGCGCGGGCGCGGCCAGGATCACCGCGTCGGCCTCGATCACCTCGGGCCGCGGCACCGGCCCGGCGACCAGCCGCCAGCCCTGCTCGGTGCGGTGGAGCTCGCGCACGGTCACGCCGGTGCGGACGTCGGCCCCGGACGCCTTGGCCACCGCCTCGGGCAGGCCGCCCAGGCCCTGGCGCAGCGTCGTGAAGACCGGCCCGCCGTTCTTGGGCGCCTCCTCGACGATGTGCCGGGCGGCGCTCAGCAACGAGCGCTCGGCCCTGGCGACGGCCGCGACCTGCGGCATCGTCGCCTCCAGCGACAGCATGTCGGAACGGCCGGCGTAGACCCCGCCGAGCAGCGGCTCGACCAGGCGCTCGACGACCTCGCCGCCCATCCTGGCCCGGATGTAGGAGGCCACGGACACGTCGGTGCGCACCAGCGTGGGCGGCAGGACCTGGTCGAGCGGCACCCGCAGCAGGCCGCCGGGCGAGATGATGCCGGACCTGGCCAGCTCCGCCAGGTCGGCCGGCACGCCCATGACGTGCCCCTTCGGCATCTGCCGCAGCGTGCCCCTGGAGTAGACGGCCGACCGCACGGTGCCGGGGAGGACGAGATCGTCCTCCAGCCCGACGGCCTTGGCCAGCTCGACGCCCTCCGGCCGGCGGGCCAGCATGGCCTCGGCCCCGGCGTCGAGGCTCACCCCCGCGACCTCGGAGGCGTGCAGCTTGCCGCCGAGGCGGGGGCTGCCCTCCAACACGGTGACCTTGACCTGCTCGCTCGTACCCTGACGGAGGAACCACGCGGCCGCCAGGCCGGAGATCCCACCGCCGATGACGACGACGTGCGCCCGATTCCCTTCCACGTCTCCTGACGCTACCGCCTCGGCAGACCGCCCAGCTGTTCGGGGCACGTGACCCTACCGTGATGTATGTCGCCAAACCGGGGTGATCCGGTTTCCGTCATAGAGGCATGAGGAGAACCCGGTTAGGCGTCGCGCTCTCGGCCTGCGCCACTCTGCTGCTCGCGGGCTGCGGCGGCGGCACCGTCGAGATGGCGTCGGGCGGCTCGCCCGCGAAGGTCTCGCAGGGCATGGCCGCCCCCGAGGCGCGGGACCTGGCCGCGCCGCAGAAGCAGGCCGCGTCGCAGCGGCGGCCAGCGCCGCAGGACGGCGGCAGCGCCGTCTCCGGCGTCAAGCCGGAGCAACGGCAGCCGGACCGGCAGGTGATCTACACCGGCAGCATGACCGTCCGCGCCAAGCAGGTCACCTCGGCCGCGCAGCAGGCCAAGCAGCTCGTCACGGCGGCGGGCGGCTACCTGTCGAAGGAGGAGGCCGAGTCGGCCGGCGACACCGAGGACACGGCCCTGCTGGAGTTCAAGATCCCGCCCGCCCGGTACGCCGACGTGACCGCCAGGCTGGGCAAGGAGCTGGGCAAGCAGCTCTCGATGACCCAGGGCACCCAGGACGTCACCCTCCAGGTCGCCGACGTCGAGAGCCGGCTGAAGTCGGCGCAGAAGTCGCTGGAGTCGCTGCGCACGCTGCTGGAGAAGGCCGAGACCATCGGGCAGGTGCTGCAGGTGGAGCGGGAGATCAACTCCCGCGAGGCGGACCTGGAGGCGTTGCAGGCCCAGCAGAAGGAGCTGGCCACCCAGGTCGCGATGGCCACGCTGACGCTCCGGCTGGTCGGGCCGGTGACCGTGGTCGAGGACCCGGCCGAGGAGCCGGCGGGCTTCCTCGGCGGGCTGAAGACCGGGTGGGGGGCGCTGGTGTCGTTCACCAAGACGGCGCTGACCGTGGTGGGCGCGCTGCTGCCGTGGCTGGTCGTCATGGCGCCGCTGGTGGCCGTGGCGGTGTTCCTGGTGCGGCGCAACCGCGCGCGCCGCCCCGCGCCCCCTGCCGCGTCCGAGGCCGGGCCCAAGCCCGAGCCCGACCCCGAGCCCGCCGAGCCCGGTCCGTCGGCCGCGTGACGGTCAGGCGCCCGCTTCGTGCACCAGGTCGGTCAGGCGCTTGAGCTGGTCGGGGTCGGTCGAGGGGAGCACGCCGTGGCCGAGGTTGAACACGTGCCCCTCGGCCGCCGCGCCGCGCCGCAGCACCTCGCGGGCCCGGCGCTCCACGACCTCCCACGGCGCGAGCAGGATCGCCGGGTCGAGGTTGCCCTGCAGCGCCTTGCCCGGCCCGACGCGCCGGGCCGCCTCGTCGAGCGGCACCCGCCAGTCGACGCCCACGACGTCGGCCCCGGCCTCGCCGAGCACGCCGAGCAGCTCGCCGGTGCCGACGCCGAAGTGGATGCGGGGCACGCCCGCGACGCCCTCGAAGATGCGCCGGGTGTGGGGCAGGACGAACTCCCGGTAGTCCTCCGGGGCCACCGCGCCCACCCACGAGTCGAAGAGCTGGATCGCCGAGGCGCCGGCCGCGATCTGGATGCGCAGGTGCTCCAGCACGATGTCGGACAGGCGTTCCATGAGGGAGTGCCACAGGGCGGGCTCGCCGTACATCATGGCCTTGGTGCGGTCGTGGTTCTTCGACGGGCCGCCCTCGATGAGGTAGGAGCCGAGGGTGAAGGGCGCGCCGGCGAAGCCGATCAGCGGGGTGCCGCCCAGCTCGCCGACCAGGGACGAGATCGCCTCCGTCACGTACGGCACGTCGCCCGGCTCCAGCGGGCGCAGCGTCTCCACGCCTTGCGCGTCGCGGATCGGGTCGGCGACGACCGGGCCGACGCCCGGCTTGATGTCGAGGTCGACGCCGATGGCCTTGAGCGGGACGACGATGTCGCTGAAGAAGATGGCCGCGTCGACGCCGTAACGGCGCACGGGCTGCATGGTGATCTCGACGATCAGGTCGGGCGTCGCGCAGGCGGTGAGCATCGGCACACCCTCGCGGACCTTCAGGTATTCGGGCAGCGATCGCCCGGCCTGCCGCATGTACCAGACCGGGGTGTGCGGGACGGGCTGCCTGCGGCAGGCGCGCAGGAAGGCTGAGTCGGCGAGATTCACCCTCCAAGGGTGCCATGGCACCGGATCGGCCGAGACATCGGCGCGAGGTGTCGGAAAAACATGCATTGGATACCCAAAATCATGATCAGATAGCCAGATGAAGGTTTACCGGTCTGCCCGGCAGCGGCGTCGCACACGGGTCGAACACACCCCATGCCCGCCCAGAGAGCCGGTCTCGACTGGACCAAATGTTCACCAACCCACCGCGCGGCACCGATTCAGCGACCACTTTCGGGACACGCCGAGCGCGTTGCGGGGAATTGTCAGCGGCTCGTGCCAACGTCGGAGCCACGACCCGAAGAAAGGCCCCGGTTCGATGACTGGTGCGATGACCGCGTTGTGGAGTTCCCCGGAGGTTCGCAGCGAGCGCTGTGCTGCCTGCGCCGGCGAGCGGCTGTTCGAGCAGCCGCCCTGCTTCGACGGGCACGGTCCTGGCGAGTGCCCGGAATGGGCCTGCGCCGAATGCGGCCACGCGATCCTGCTCGGCTCGGCCGAGACCACCCGACCGGTCCGCCAGCTGGTTACGGCAGCGGCTTGATCACCAAGGATGAGCACCCCCGTGGTCCCCTTCCGTCCGTCCTCGACCTACGCTTCGGCTATGACCCTCGGTGACCAGCCACCGCCGCCCGCCGCGTTCACCCGCGCGGCGCAGAGCCTGCGGCTGTCCGAGGTCAGGCCGGAGATCGAGCTGGAGGACCTGCCCGCGCCGCAGCGGCTGGCCCCCTACTCGGCCGCCATCGGCGCCTCGGTCTACCGCGACGACGACGAGCTCGCGGTCGGCCGGCTGATCCTGCTCTACGACCCCGACGGCCAGCGCGGCTGGGAGGGCCCGTTCCGGCTGGTGGCCTACGTCCGGGCCGACATGGAGCCGGAGATCACCTCCGACCCGCTGCTCGGCCCGGTCGTGTGGAGCTGGCTGACCGAGGCCCTGGAGGCGCACGAAGCCGACTACTCCGCCGCGGGCGGTACCGTGACTAGAGCCGTGTCCGAGGGCTTCGGCAACAAGGCGGAAGACCCGGTCACGACCGAGCTCGAGCTGCGTGCGTCCTGGTCGCCCGCCGAGGAGGATCTGTCCGGCCACGTCGCCGCCTGGTGCGACCTCATGTGCCTGGCGGCGGGGATCCCGCCGCTCCCGCCCGACGTGGCCGCGCTGCCGCGCCGACGTGATGATCCGGAGAGTGACCGTACGAAGTGAGGGCACCAGTCAAGACAGCACCAGCGTCATGAGGTCGGTGAGCTCATGACAGAAGAACGCATCGTAGAGCCCCTGCTCGAACCCCGCGAGGGCATCCCCCCGGTGATCGCCGACGCGCACGGGCTGGCGCGGGTCGTCGACGCCTTCGCCGCGGGCACCGGCCCCGTGGCGGTCGACGCCGAGCGCGCCTCCGGCTACCGCTACGGCAACCGGGCCTACCTGGTCCAGCTCCGCCGGGCCGGCGCCGGCACCGCGCTGATCGACCCGGTCGGCTGCCCCGACCTGTCGGCCCTCGACGCCGCGCTCACCGGCACCGAGGTCGTGCTGCACGCCGCGTCCCAGGACCTGCCGTGCCTGATGGAGGTCGGCTTCAAGCCGCGCGAGATCTTCGACACCGAGCTGGCCGGCCGGCTGCTCGGTTACGAACGCGTCGGGCTCGGCACGATGGTCGAGACCGTGCTCGGGCTGCGGCTGGAGAAGGGCCACTCGGCCGCCGACTGGTCCACCAGGCCGCTGCCGGAGGACTGGCTGCGCTACGCCGCCCTCGACGTCGAGGTGCTGGTCGAGCTGCGCGACATGCTCCACCAGGAGCTGGCCGGGTCGGGGAAGCTGGAGTGGGCGCGCGAGGAGTTCGCGGCCGTGCTCAACACCCCGCCGCCGGTGCCGCGCTCCGACCCGTGGCGGCGCACGTCGGGCATCCACAAGGTGCGCAACGTGCGCGCGCTGGCCATCGTGCGCGAGCTGTGGACCATGCGCGACACGATCGCCAGGGAGAACGACCTGGCCCCCGGCCGGGTGCTGCCCGACGCCGCGATCGTCACCGCGGCCCTTGAGGGGCCCCGCACGAAGAAGGCCCTGACCGAGATCTCGGCCTTCACCGGCCGCAGCGCCCGCCGGTACATGAACGACTGGCTGGCCGCCGTCAACCGGGCGCGCACGCTGCCCGACGGCGAGCTGCCCCAGCCGAGCACGCCCGGCGACGGGCCGCCCCCGCCCAACCGCTGGGCCGACCGCGACCCGGCGGCGGCCAAGCGCCTCGCGGCGGCGCGGGCCGTGGTGGCCGCGCTGGCCGAGGAGCACCGCATGCCCACGGAGAACCTGCTCCAGCCCGACGCCGTGCGCAGGCTCACCTGGGAACCCCCCGCAGAGATCACCGACGAGAGCGTGACCGCGCGGCTGCGCGCGCTCGGGGCGCGTGAGTGGCAGCTCTCGCTCACGGCCCATCCCATCGCCAAGGCGCTGGCCCGGCTCGACGGCTAGCTCCCCCGCCGGCGTACGGGCGGAGGGCCCGCCTCCGCCCGCCGGCGTCACCGTCCCACTTGACGCTCGGAGGGCGACGGCCGTACGTTTCGGGAAAGCGCTTTCCCCATCCGTTGCCTGAAGGGATCCCCATGAGCGTGCGCACCATCGGCGTCGTGATGAACGGCGTCACCGGACGAATGGGCTATCGCCAGCACCTCGTCCGATCCGTCCTGGCCATCAACGAGCAGGGCGGCGTCACGCTCTCGGACGGCGAGCGGGTCAGGCTGCGCCCGGTCCTGGTCGGCCGGAACGCCGGCAAGCTCGCCGACCTGGCCGACCGGCACGGGATCCCGGACTTCACCACCGACCTCGACGCCGCCCTCGCCGACGACGACAACCTGATCTACTTCGACGCCCAGGTCACCAGCGCCCGCGTCAAGGCCGTGCTCAAGGCCATCGAGGCGGGCAAGCACGTCTACGCCGAGAAGCCCACGGCCGAGTCGGTGCAGGAGGCCGTCGCGCTGGCCGAGGCCGCCGCGGCCAGGGGCGTGAAGAACGGCGTCGTGCAGGACAAGCTGTTCCTGCCGGGCCTGCTCAAGCTGAAGCGGCTGATCGACGGCGGGTTCTTCGGCCGGATCCTGTCGGTGCGCGGCGAGTTCGGCTACTGGGTGTTCGAGGGCGACTGGCAGGAGGCGCAGCGCCCGTCCTGGAACTACCGGGCGCAGGACGGCGGCGGGATCGTGCTCGACATGTTCCCGCACTGGCACTACGTGCTGGAGAACCTCTTCGGCCGGGTCCGGTCGGTCTACGCCAAGGCCGTGACGCACGTGCCGTCCCGGGTGGACGAGCAGGGCCGCGCGTACGAGGCCACCGCGGACGACGCCGCGTACGGGATCTTCGAGCTCGAAGGGGACGTGATCGCTCAGATCAACTCCTCCTGGACGGTCCGCGTGAACCGCGACGAGCTGGTCGAGTTCCAGGTGGACGGCACGCACGGCAGCGCCGTCGCGGGCCTGCGCAACTGCCGCTTCCAGCACCGGGCCGCCACCCCCAAACCGGTCTGGAACCCCGACCTGCCCGCCACGGGCCGCTTCCGCGAGGACTGGCAGGAGGTGCCGGACAACGCCGAGTTCGACAACGGGTTCAAGGTCCAGTGGGCGGCGTTCGTCCGGCACGTGCTGGAGGACGCGCCGTTCCCCAACGACTTCGCCTCGGGGGCGCGCGGCGTGCAGCTCGCCGAGCTGGGCCTGCGCTCGAACGCCGAGGGCCGCAGGATCGAGGTGCCGCAGCTGTGAGGATCGACCTGCCGGGCGGCGCGTACGAGCTGCGCGACCCGGTGACCTGGGCGGCGCCGGCCGCCCCGGCCGTGAGCCGGGTCGTCTACGCGGCCGCGCACGTCGTCGCCGACCCGCTCGGCGACAACACGCCGGGCTCCCCCGCCGCCGTCGACTGGGCGGCCACGCTGCGCTTCCGCCGCCACCTGTGGTCGCACGGCCTGCGGGTGGCCGACGCCATGGACACCGCCCAGCGCAACATGGGCCTGGACTGGGCGGCGACCAAGGAGCTGATCCGGCTCAGCGCCGAGGAGGCGCGCGCCTTCGGCGACCCGGCGGCCCTGGTGGCCTGCGGCGCGGGCACCGACCACGCGCCCGACGCCGCCGACCTGCACACGATCACCGCCGCGTACGCCGAGCAGGTGGAGACCGTCCAGGCGGCCGGCGCGGGCGTGATCGTCATGGCCTCCCGCCAGCTCGCCAGGGTGGCGGCCGGGCCCGCCGACTACCACCAGGTGTACGGCAAGGTCCTCGGCCTGGCCGACCGCCCGGTGATCCTGCACTGGCTGGGCGAGATGTTCGACCCGCAGCTCGCCGGCTACTGGGGCGCGCCGGGCGTGGACGCCGCGACGGAGTCGTTCCTGGAGCTGGTCCACGCCCACGCCGCCGTGGTGGACGGCGTCAAGGTGTCGCTGCTGGACGAGGAGCACGAGGTGCGGCTGCGCGCCGCGCTGCCCGAGGGCGTCCGGCTCTACACCGGAGACGACTTCAACTACCCGTCCCTCATCAGGTCGGGCTCGCACGCGCTGCTCGGCATCTTCGACGCGATCGCCCCGGCCGCCGCCGCGGCCCTGCGCGAGCTGGACGCCGCCGAGGCCGCCACCGGCGAGCAGGCGGCCCGCCACCTGGCCCGCTACGACGAGATCCTGGCCCCCACGGTCGCCCTGTCGCGGAAGATCTTCGAGGCGCCGACGTACCACTACAAGACCGGCATCGTCTTCCTGGCCTGGCTCAACGGCCACCAGGACGCGTTCGCCATGGTGAACGGCGCCCAGTCGGCGCGCTCGCTGCGCCACCTGGCGGAGGTGTTCAGGCTGGCCGACCGGGCCGGGCTGCTGGCCGACCCCGAGCTGGCCGTGCGCAGGATGACGGCGCTGCTGGCGGTGAACGGCCTGTGAGCCTGTCGCTGAACCAGTGGACGACCAGGCGCTGGTCCGTCGCCGAGGCCGTGGACGGCTGCGCGCGGCACGGCCTTGAGGCGATCGGGCTGTGGCGCGAGAAGGTGGCCGAGGAGGGGCTCGCGCGCAGCGCCAAGCTGGTGCGCGAGGCCGGGCTGCGGGTGTCCTCGCTGTGCCGGGGCGGCTTCCTGACGGCGGGCGGGCTGCCCGGCGAGGAGGGGCGGCGCGCGTTCGAGCGGGCGCTCGACGACAACCGGCGGGCCGTGGACGAGGCGGCCGAGCTGGCCGCCGCGTGCCTGGTGATGGTGGTCGGCGGGCTGCCGGGGGTGCGGCCGGGCGAGCCGCTGCCGCCCGGTTTCTCCAAGGACGTCGCCGGGGCGCGGGAGCGGGTCGCCGAGGCGCTGTCGGTGCTGGCGCCCTACGCCGGGGAGCGCGGCGTCAGGCTGGCGCTGGAGCCGCTGCATCCGGTCTACTGCCCCGACCGGGCGGTGCTGTCCACGCTGGGCCAGGCGCTCGACCTCAGCCTGCCCTACCCGGAGGATCAGGTCGGGGTGGTGGTGGACACCTTCCACGTGTGGTGGGACCCGAGGCTGGCCGAGGACGTCGCGCGGGCCGGGCGGCGCATCGCGTCGTACCAGGTGTGCGACTACCTGCACCCACTGCCCGCCGACGTGCTGCTCGGGCGGGGCATGATGGGCGACGGGGTGATCGACTTCGCGCCGATCACCCGGGCCGTGCTGGCCGCCGGGTACGCGGGCGACATCGAGGTCGAGATCTTCAACGCCGACGTCTGGGCGGCCGACCCGGACGAGGTGCTGGCCACGATGAAGGCCCGCTACGCCGAGCTGGTGGTCTAGACGCGGCCGGGGTCGAGCGTGCCGTCGAGGGTGAGGGCCGCTTCGAGCAGGAAGTAGTCGCCCCAGACCAGCTCGTGGGCGGTGGCCAGGCCCTTGCGCCGGTCGTAGCAGCCGTCCACCAGGCCGCCGTGCTCGTTGAGGTGGTCGCGGGCCAGCGCGTCCAGGGTGCGGGCGGCCTGCTCGCGGTAGCCGTCCTTGGCCAGCGGCGCGAGCTTGGCCAGGGCGGCGGCGGCGATCGCGGTGGCCGAGGTGTCGCGGGGCGCGGCGGGGATGCCGGGGTCGTCGAAGTCCCAGTAGCAGACCAGGTCGGACGGGACGTGGGCCAGGTACCAGTCGGCGACCTCGGTGGCCGGGCCGATGAACTCGGCCGACAGGTGGGCGGCCTGGGCCAGGCCCAGCATGGCCCACGCCTGCGCGCGGGCCCAGGTGCTGCCCGGCGAGGACCCGTTGACGGCGCCGGCCGAGGTCTGGGCGACCGAGCCGTCGGCCCGTACGCACATCGCGTAGCCGGTGCGGGCATGCGACTCGGCCATCACCAGCAGCTCGCGGGCGCCGGTGCGTTCGCAGGCGAAGGCCAGCAGCGGGACGGTGCCGGGCAGGCCGTCCACGCAGGCGCCGGGGCGCGGCCAGCCGTACCTGACGACGTCCTCCTCCTGGGGCGGCAGCAGGCCGGCCAGCGGGTCGAAGCCGATGCTCAGCGACCGGGCGGCGGCCACGGCGGTGGTGGCGCCGGGGTCCTCGTCGCCGGCGAGCACGGCCGGGAGCGCGGCGCCGTACCAGAACAGCATGCCGCGCAGCAGGGTGGGGGCGTCGGTGCGGGCGGCCAGCCGCTCGGCGACCTGGCCGGCGGCACGGGCGTAGCGAGGCTCGCCGGTGACGACCCCGGCCAGGGACAGCAGACCGCCCCAGAAGCCGCCGCACCAGTCCCCGTCCTCGGACCAGGTCCATTCGCCCGTCACGGGGTCGGCGTAGAGAGGGAAGCGTCCTTGAGACTGCGCGAGGGTGCCGCCGACCCTGCGCACCAGCTCTGTGACCAGCATGGAACCGCCTCATCCGGAAACGTGATGCCTCCTCCGGTTACCCGGGGCGGCACGGGCTTAACGGGGCGCGTCCCAGACGATCAGGCAGCGCCGCGGCGACAACCGGCGGAACCGGCACCCGGGCAGCGACCGCCTGGCGGCCCGCCTTTGGGTCCGCGGCGGAGCCATGAGGCCGTCGCCGCAGCCGACGTCGAGCGCGCGGGCCGAGCCGGGCGGGATCAGGCTCAGCACCAGCCGCTGGTAGTGCACGTTGTGATTCCAGTACGGATCGGGCACCTGATCACCATAGTGCGCTAAAGGGTCACCGTGCCCGCCGCTCCGTCGACGGTGATCTCCTGCCCCGTGGCGATGCGGCCGGTGGCGTCGCGGACGCCGACGACGGCGGGGATGCCGTACTCGCGGGCCACCACCGCGCCGTGCGACATGGCGCCGCCCATCTCCATCACCAGGCCGCCGGCCGTGAGGAACAGCGGGGTCCAGCCGGGGTCGGTCGAGGGGCAGACCAGGATCTCGCCGGGTTCGAGGTGGGCGCCGTTGGGGTCGAGCACCACCCTGGCGACGCCGGTGACCGTGCCGGCCGAGGCCGCCGTGCCGGTCAGCGCGCCGTCGGGCGCGGGCCCGGCCAGGGCCTCGGGCTCGGTGCCGTCGGAGAGCAGGATCCGGGGCACGTGCCTGCGGCGCGACTCCCGCTCGTACGCCGTCCGCCGCTCGCGTACCAGGTCGCGCAGGTCGCCGCCGGACAGGGCGGCCCTGGCCTCCTCCAGGCGCAGGAAGTACACGTCGGCGGCGTCGTCCAGGACGCCGGTGGCGGCCAGGTGCTCCCCGACCGCGCGCAGGCTCCGCCGGACGGCGGCGATGGCCCTGACCGCGTGGTACTTGGGCAGTTCGCGCAGCCCCGCGTACGCCCGGGTGCGGCCGAGCGCGAAGCGCACCACGGGCGCCCGCCACCGGCCCCTGCGGGCGGCCAGCGCGGCGACCCGCTCGACCTCGTCCAGGGCCGCCCGCGCGCCCCTGGCGAACAGCGCGTCGGGGGCGAGCGCGGAGCCGGCGTCCAGGCGCAGGTAGTTGGCCAGTACGCCGAGGATGTGGGTGGGGTCGTCGGACCAGCGGGGCAGGCCGGCGTCGATCTCGGCCACGCCGCGGTGGCCGTACCTGCCGAGGAAGGCGGCGATCTCCTTCTGGGCCCGCGGCGGCAGCTCGCCGGCCCGGTACCGGCGGGCCAGCTCGGCCGCGGGCGCCGCGCGGAACACCTCGGGCTCGACGCGGGTGGCCAGGTCCCACAGTTCGAGGTCCATCTCGGTGGTCGGGTTGTGCGGGACGCCGCGCAGGACGTCCTGCAGGTCGCCCACCCGCGTGCCGGAGAGCCGGGCGGCCAGGCCGAGCAGGGCGTAGCCGGTGATCACGATCGGCATGATCGAGACGATGGCCGGGAACGTCCCGCCGAGCAGGCGTTCGGCGTGGTCGAGGCGCTGGGCGGGGGTGGCGCCGGGCGGCGGTTCGAGCCTGCGGTCCAGCTCCGCGCCGACGCGGGCGGCGTGGGCGAGCGCCCTGTCCGGCCGCAGCAGCGCGTCGCGGACCCGCGCCGGCGCGTGCACGCGGCGCGCGAAGCGGCGCAGCCCGCGCAGGAACGGGCGCGGCGAGGTCTGGACGACCGACAGCCGCGGGTCGCCCGCCAGCTCCCGCACGACGGCCGCGGCCCGCGCCTCCCCCAGGGGCATCATGCGCGTCAGGACCGCCCGGCCGGTACGGCTGCGCAGCGGCGTGGTCAGGTCGATCCACAACCGCTGCCCCGCCTCGGACAGGAACGCCGGGCCGGCGAGCCGGTCGGCGGGCGGGTGCCCGAACACCGCCGCCGCCCCCGAGGCGACCAGGTCGAACACCGAGGCCCCCATCGGCGTGAACGGCCCCATCACGCCCTGGGCGACGTTGAGCGACAGGTGGACGCGCAGGCCGGGCCCGGCCGGCCGGGGCAGCGGGTAGAGGGTGGTGATCGGCCTGGCCTGGGTGAGCCAGAGCGTGCCGTCGGGGCCGACGGCCCACTCGGTGTCCTGGGGCGTGCCGTAGTGCTCCTCGACCCGCGCGCCGAGCTCGGCAAGGGCGAGCACCTGCGCGTCGGTCAGGCACAGGCCCGCGGCGGCGGTCTCCACGCGGTCGACGCCGCCGCCGGGCCGGGGCCGGACGGCGAGCCTCGCGCCGCCCGCCCGCCGTTCCAGCACCTGGCCGCCCGAGACGACGAACCGGTCGGGATCGACGGCTCCGGAGACGACCGCCTCGCCGAGCCCGGGGGCGGCGTCGAGGACGGTCTCGCGCCGCCTGCCGGTCACCGGGTTGGCGGTGAACATCACCCCGGCCACCCGCGCGTCCACCATCACCTGGACGACCACCGCGAGCCGGACGCCGGCGTGGCCGATGCCGTTGGACTCCCGGTAGGCCACGGCCCGGTCGCTCCACAGCGAGGCCCAGCAGCGGCGCACGGCGTCGAGCACCGCCTGCGCGCCCACCACGTTGAGGAAGGTGTCCTGCTGGCCGGCGAAGCTGGCGAACGGCAGGTCCTCGGCCGTGGCCGAGGAGCGCACGGCCACCGGGACGTCCGCGCCGAGCCGCGCGTAGGACGCCACGATCGCCTCGCGCACCGGGGCGGGCAGCTCGGCGCCGAGCAGGTGGCGCCTGGCCCGCGCGGCAAGCCCGTCGCCCGGGGCGAGGTCGAGCCCGGCGGCGGCCTGCCGGTAGGCGTCGGTGGTCAGGACCCAGCCGGGCGGGACGGGCAGGCCGGCGCGGATCAGCTCGCCGAGGTTGGCGGCCTTTCCGCCCACTTCGGCGAGCATCGTGGCGTCGACCTCGGAGAGGTCGCTTGTGATCCTCATGGAAGGCACCCCCTCTTCCGAGTCTGCCACAAATTCATCAACTGTTGAACAGCGGTTCCCCGTCCAGTTCCCAGGCCGGGTCGAGCGGCACGCCGAGCAGGGCCAGCGCGGTCGGGCCGACGTCCACCAGGCGGGGCTCGGCCAGCGGGCGGCCGCCGAGGTCCGCGTCCAGCCGGTTCGCGATCACGAACACCGTGCGCTCCTCGGCCGAGGTGCCGCCGTGGCCGCCCTCGTCCACGTGGCCGTGGTCGGTGGTGACCAGCACGGTCCAGCTCTCCCCCGGACGGGCGCGGACGGCGTCGAGCAGGCGGCCCAGGTAGGCGTCCTGGGCGTGCAGGGCGGCGGCGTACTCGGGGCAGTGGGGGCCGAGGGCGTGGGCCACCTCGTCGGTGTCGCCGAGATAGACGAAGGCGAGGTCGGGGCCGGCCTCGGCGAGGTGGCGCTCGGCGGCGTCGGCGATCTGCCGGTCGGCGGCGGTCCAGGTGAGGGCGTAGCCGTCCAGGACCATGCGGTGGTCGATGGCGGGGCCGAACGCGCCGTGCTCGCCGAGGGCGGCCCAGGACAGGAAGGCGGCGGTCACGAGGTCGGGGCGGGCATTCTTCGCACGACTCAAAAAGTCCGGAAATTTCGTGAACTGGGGGCTGGTGAAGCTGTTGTCCACGACGCCGTGTTTGTCGGGCCAGGCGCCCGTGGCGATCGACGACCATCCGGGGCCCGAGTCCGTGCGCGACCTGATCACGCGGCCCGCCGCCGGCGGCTCCGGAGCCTTGGGCACGACCTCGCCGGGCGACTCCGTCCTGGGGGCCGCCGCCTCGCCGTACGGGAGCCTGCTGGTGCCGTACGCGCCGGAGGCCATCAACGATGACAGGACCGGCGGGGCCAGGGCGACGAGCCGGTCGAAGCGCAGGCCGTCCATGCCGACCACGAGGACTTTGTTCTTGTTAAGGGGCATTCCCCTATCTAAGCGGTGAACCGCCGCACCCAGGCGACCGCGCCCGGCAGGATCTCCTCGACCGGCGCCACGTCCGGGTACCAGGTGCGCTCCCACTCCAGCGAGACCCATCCGGCGTACCCGGCCGCGCGCAGCAGGTCGCCGGCCTCCGCCAGCGGGACCGAGCCCGTCCCCATCGGGACCGGGGTGGTGTCCTCGGCCGAGACGGCGTCCTTGACCTGGACGTAGGCGAGCCAGGGCCCGAGCGCCGCCAGCGTGGCGGCCGGGGACTCGCCGTGCCGCCAGGGGTGCAGCAGGTCCCACAGCGCGCCGGTGACCTCGGGACGGCCCGCCTCGGCCAGCAGCCCGGCCACGGCCGCGCCGGTGGGCATCCGGTCGTGCGTCTCGACCAGGACGCGTACGCCGAGGGCGGCGGCCGTACCGGCGACGGCCCTCAGCCTGCGGGCGCCGACCGCCGGATCGTCGCCGCGCGGGAACACCCGCACGCCCGGCGCGCCCAGGTCGGCGGCCAGCCGCAGGTCGGCGAGGAGCGCGTCGGCGACCGGCGCGTCCGGTCCCGGCTCACAGATGCCGACATATCCGGCCAGGGCGGCGATCTCCAGCCCCGCCCGCTCCACCCGTTCCCGCACCCCGCGCCGCTCCTGCGCGGTGAGCCCGGCGTGGACGCCGGTGTCGGGATGCAGCCTCAGCTCAAGGCCCTGACAGCCGTGCGCGACGGCGATCGCGACCGCCCGCTCCAGCCCCTCCCCGGGCATCCCCAGCGCGCTGACCGCCGGCTTCACACCGTCACCCCTGCTCCCCCGCCCGTCCCGCTCACGCCATCCTCCTGACGCTCTCCCGCAGCACGACCTCGCCCGCGACGTGCTCGACCACGGGGGCAGCGGCGGCGTCCTCGCGGCCGAGCGCGAGCTCCAGGGCCCGCGCCCCCATGTCCGTCAGCGGCAGCCGCACGGTCGTCAGCGCGGGCACGTGATCACGCAGCGTGACGATGTCGTCGAACCCGGCCACCGAGACGTCCTCCGGCACCCGGATCCCGCGCTCCCGGCAGGCGGCCAGCGCCCCCACCGCCATCACGTCGTTGACCGCGAACACGCAGGTCGCCTCGCCGATCTCGGTCGCGGCCCGGTAGCCGCCGTCGCGGTCGAACGGCCCGTGGACCACGACGGGCTCGGGCAGGCCCAGCTCCCGCAGCGCCGCCGTGAACCCCTCGCACCGGTCGGCGGCGGTCACCAGGTGGGGCGGCCCGGCCAGCACGGCGAACCGGGTGTGCCCCAGCCCGGCCAGCGCGCGGGCCAGGGCCGCGGCGCCGGCCCGGTTGGCGGGCGCGACGGTGTCCACGCCGAGCAGGTCCTGGCCGACGCACGCGGCCCGGCCCCCGCCCTCCTGGTAGCGGGCCAGCTCCTCGCGCAGCCGCCCGGTCACGACGGGGTCGGCGACCCGCGAGCCGACCAGCAGCACGGCGCGCACGCGCTGGGCGTTCATGGTGGCGACGTAGGCGATCTCCTGCTCGGGGTCGCGGTGGGTGGTGCCCACCATGACCAGCATGCCCTCGGTGGCGGCGGCCCGCATCGCGCCGTCGGCCAGCGCGGCGAAGTAGGGGTCGGTCAGGTCGTGGACGACGATGCCGATGACGTTGCTCGCCCCGCGGGCCAGCGTCTGGGCGGCGATGTTGGCGCGGTAGCCGAGCTCGTCGGCGGCCCGTTCGACGCGGGCCCGCAGGGTCGCGCCCACCTGGCGGGTGCTGCCGTTGAGCACCCGCGAGGCGGTGGCGAGGGAGACGCCCGCCTGTTTGGCGACGTCCTCAAGCGTGACCACGAGACCTCCCGGAAAGCGGTTTCCAAGTCTGCCAGACGACGACCTGGCTCCGCATCCTCGCACGCCCGCCCCGGGCGGCGACACAACTCGCGGGGCCGCGCTCACCGGGACGGCGACGGGCCGCTCACGCCCAGGGGAACAGGATGTCGAACAGGCCCTTCTTCTCGCTCGGCGAGGGGGCGGGCTGCTCCTGCTGCGCGGGCGGCGCCTGCGTGGGGGCGGTGGTCTCCTGCCGCTCCGGCTCCTTGGTCGCGGGGGCCTCGGCCGGGTCCTCGGGGGTGCCGTCGGAGGTCTCGTTCATCTGGTCCCGCGGGCCGTGGGTGACCTTCTCGTCGGGCGTGGCGGTCGGGCGGCTCTCGCGGGCGGTGGCGGTGGGCCGCGCCGACGGCTCGCGGGTGGGACGGGGGCGGCGGGCCACGGGGGTGGGGGTTACGGTCTCGGACACGGTCGGCTCGGCGGTGTCCGTTTCCTCGGGCTCGGGGGGCGGCTCGGTCTCCTCCGGGAGCGCGGTCTGCGGCGGGGCGGTGACCTGGCTCGCACCGGCGCAGGTGCCGACCCCGCACGGGTCGTCGGCGGAGGTGCCGGTGAGCAGCCAGCCCGCCCCGGCGCCGACCAGCACCACCGCGGCGGCCGCCAGCACCAGCACCCGGGTACGCCGGCGCACCTCGCGGTCGCGCCCGGCGCCGCCACGGCGGTCGTCGGCGTCGTCGGTCCAGCCGGAGCCGAGGAAGCCGCGTCTGGTCTCACCCGCGTCGTCGTCGCGTTCGGGCCGGTAGCCCTGGTCCAGCGGCAGGTAGGGCAGGTCGTCGTCGGCCGCCCGGTCATCGCCGGGAACGTCGGGCGCGTCGGCCTCGACGACGGCGTGCGGCCCGCTCAGGCTCTCGTACGACCCGGCCGGCGTCTCGTGCGGACCGCTCAGGGCCTCGTGGGACCCGCTCGGGGCGTCCAGGACGTCGTGCGGGCCGCTCGGGGCGTCGAGCACGTCGTGCGGCGCGTCGGCCGGGGCCGCCGGGGCCGCCGGGGCAGGGGCTTCGACGGGCTGCGCGCCCTGGCCGGCCGGGAGGATGTAGGTCTCGTTGCCGGAGACCTGGATCGCGGGCTGCTCGTCGGTGTCCTCGGTGCTCCACCGGGGGGACAGCACGTCTCCGGTCAGTTCCGGGTTTAACGATTTACCCTGCCCATCCTCGTACGGCCTGTCGTTCTCGTCGCGCGCCACGATGGAACCTCTCTAGCTCTGAATACGGACCGCGACCTTTCTTAACAGACTTGTCCGGAAATTTCACATGTTTCACTAAAGTTACTCTGCGTCACATTCGTCCCAGCCAGCGGGCGAGCGCGGCCTCCAGCGGGTGCCCCCGCGCCTCCGACGTCCAGGCCGTATAGCCGTCGGGCCGCACGAGCAGCGCCTCGGCGTCGTGCTCCGCGCCGCCCCGCACGATCTCCAGCCGGTCCGCCCACGGAGCGGCCGCCGCCACCAGGTCGTCGCGCCCGCCGAGGTCCAGCAGCAGCGCCCGGCCGCCGCGCAGCAGCTCCGCCGGGCGCACCACGCCGCCGGCCGTCTTGACCGGCAGGTCGGGAGCCATCCGCCCGGCCCCGGGCACGCCCACGTCGTAGACGGTGTCCACCCCGGCGATCATCCCGCTCAGGTACTCGTTGACCTCGTCGAACCGCATCAGCTCGGCGAACAGCTCGCGCAGCGGGTCGACGGCCGGGTCGGGGTGGGCCAGCGCGCTCTGGGCCCGCACGTTCCACAGCACCCGCGCGCCGACCGGATGCCGCTCGGCGTGGTAGCTGTCCAGCAGCCCGGCCGGGGCCTCGCCGCGCACTTCGGCGGCCAGCTTCCAGCCCAGGTTGAAGGCGTCCCCCAGGCCGGTGTTGAGCCCCTGGCCGCCCCACGGGAAGTGCACGTGCGCGGCGTCCCCGGCCAGCAGGACGCGGCCCGCGCGGTAGGCCTCGGCCTGCAGGGCGGCGTCGCCGTACCGGGACAGGTTGCGCGCGCCGGCCATCGGGACCGGGACGCCGAGGATGTGCTCGGCCGCCTCCTGGAGCTCCTCGACGGCGACGGGGGCCTCCCGGTCGGCGTGCGGGGCCCGGAAGTCGTAGGTGGTGATGCGGCTGTGCCCGGCGGGATCGAGCCAGACGATGACCCATCCCCGCGGCGTACGCGTGTAGCCCGGCGGCACCGTGTACGGGTCGAGCAGCCGCACGTCGCCCATGAGCGCGGCGACGCGGGCCCCGGCGCCGGTGAACGGGATGCCGGCGGCCTTGCGCACGACGCTGCGCGCGCCGTCGGCGCCGACGACGTACCGGGCGGTCAGCTCGCGGCCGTTCACGGTGAGGGCGACGTGGTCGTCCCGCTGCTCCAGGCCGGTGACCTCCTGGCCGCGCCGGATCTCCGCGCCCAGGGCCGCCGCGCGGCGGGCGAACACCTGCTCGGCCCACGCCTGCGGGCTGCCCACGATGCTCGGGCCGCCGTCCGAGACCGCGCCGAGGTCGAGCCCGAACATGCCGGAGAAGTGGAAGCTCACGCTCCCGTACGTGGACCGCCCCACCGCCTCCAGCAGCCCCCGCCGGTCCAGACTCCGAGCCGTGCCCGCGTGCAGCGTCCCGGCCTTGGACTGGCCGGTCGGCACGGCGAGCCGTTCGAGCACCAGCGGCCGCACCCCCTGCAGGCCCAGCTCGGCGGCGAGCAGCATGCCCACGGGCCCGCCACCCACCACGGCGACATCGAACACAGCACCCTCCTCGGACCCGGATGAGTACGTAATCCTCGTACATACGAACAATGTCCGTCAAATCATCGTTCGTGTTATCCGTACAATGGCGGCATGCTGCACCCATCGCGTGACCAGATCCAGTTGGTGGAGGTGCTCGCCGCGCTCGGCCATCCCGTACGCGCCAAGATCGTGCGCGCGCTGGCCTCGGGGGACGAGCTGTTCTGCGGCGAGGTCGTGGCCGACGTGCCGAAGTCGACGCTGACCGCCCACTGGCGGGTGCTGCGCGAGGCCGGCGTCATCTGCCAGCGCCCGGAGGGCCGCAAGCTGTTCATCCGGCTGCGCCGCGACGACCTCGACGCCCGCTTCCCCGGCCTGGTCGACCTGCTGCTGTCCGAGGACCTCTAACCCGCCGCCGGCGTCACAGGCAGGGGTTCGTGGTGGAGTCGACCACCTTGTCCTTGAGCGAGCCCGGGATCGCCGACGCCACCCGCACGCCCGGCCAGTCGGCCCCGATGACGAGCTGCACGATCGGCCCGTCGGGCAGCGGGGTGACCTTGGTCGCGTACGGCTTAGGGTTCACCGGGGCGACCTTGCCCGCCACCGGCGTGCGCTTGTCCTTCGACAGCCGGGCGGCCACGGCGTCCCCGTAGACGGCGCCGTTGTCGGCGTCCTTCCTCGCGTACCGGATCGACGTGGTGGCCACCGGCGCGGCGTTGCCGACCTGGACGACGGCGAACCCCTGGTCGGCCAGCTCGTCGGCCACCTGCCCGGCCTTGCCGAGCTCGGTGGTGCCGTTGAGCACCTGGACGCGCACCTTCGCGTTCTCGACCTTCGGCTTGGCGGCGGCCGAGGGCGGGGTCACGTTGACGTCGGAGCGCACGGCCTCGAAGAAGTTGCGCGCGTCCGGCTGCTTGAGCTGCACCCGGTTCTTGTCGGCCGGGTACGCCTCCACCGGCACGGTGATGCCCTTGAGCTCCTTGGCGGTCAGCCCCTTGACGCTGCCCGCGATCTCCAGCATCCGCGACAGCGTGAGCTTGTCGTCCACGGTGACGGCCTTGGCCCCGGCCCGCAGGAACGCGTTCAGCTTGCCGGGGTCGGTGAGCAGCCCGCCATCGGTGATCTTGTCCAGCACCTTGGTGAGGAAGACCTGCTGGCGCTGGATGCGACCGAGGTCGCTGCCGTCGCCGAGGGTGTAGCGGGTGCGCACGTACCCGAGGGCCTGCTCGCCCTTGACGACGTGCTTGCCCGCGCTGAGCACGAGCTTGGCCTTGGGGTCGTCGACCGCCTTGGGCAGGCAGATCTCGATGCCGCCGAGGGCGTCGACGATGCCCTTGAAGCCGGTGAAGTCGACCTTCACGATGTGGTTGATCTTGATGTTGGTGAGCGACTCCAGCGTGCGGACCGTGCAGTCGATGCCGCCGTCGTTGAAGGCGGAGTTGATCTGGCGCAGCCCGCCGGCCAGCATCGTGCCGGTGCGGCTCCGGCACTGCGGGATCATGACCATCGTGTCCCGGGGGAAGCTGATCATGGTGGCCTTGTCCCGGTCGGGAGAGATGTGCAGCACCATGATGGTGTCGGTGCGCTCGCCGAGGCCCTGCGACTTCGCGCCGTACTTCTTGTTGTCGCCCTCGCGCGAGTCCGAGCCGACGAGCAGCACGTTCAGCGCGCCGGTCTCGGGCGGCCGCGACGGCCCGGCGTCCACGGGCACGCGCGGGATGTCGTTGTCGATGCTGCGGTAGTAGGCGTACCCGCCCAGCGTGACGACCACCAGCACGAACGTCAGCACCATGCTCACCCACGCCACCGGCGTGATCCGCCGCGCAGGCCCCGGGGGCCGGTCCAGGCGACGGTCGGGGCGCTGATCGGGGTGGCGGTCCGGGCGGCGGTCGGGGCGATGCTGCGGCCGTTCCGGCGCTCTCCGGCCCTCGCTCACGCGCCCCCCTCTACGCGCGCCCGCACAGGACGCACCCCCGCGCGCCCCTCGCAGAGCGCGGCCCCCTCTGGTGTGACGCGCAGCATACTGACAATCCGCCGTTTATACGGCATGTCGCAGATTTCACGCGATGGCACCCTCCAGCGGACGCGTCCGGCGAGGGCTCCATGCAATGCGCGCGAATCCACGGCGTCACTACGGTCCGTGACGCCATCATGACGTCCATGCTTCTGACCGAGATGGCGCCCCCTCCAGGCGCCGAGGCGCTGGCCGGGCTGCGCGCCGCCGCCCGGACCGCCCGCCGGGCCGTCTTCGTCGCGCTCGCCGGCTCGATCGCGCTGCTGGCCGCGTCACAGGTGCTGGCCGACCGCGCGCCGACCAGAGAGCAGACGTTACCGCTCGCCGTGCTCTCGCTGGCGGTGTTCGCGATCGCGGTGCCCGTCCTGGCGGTCACCCAGCTGGTGTGGGGCGCGCGGGCGCGCCTGGTGCGGCAACGCGAGCGCGAGCTGTTCGCCGTGCCGCCCTCGGCCCGGCGGCGTCCGCTGAGCCGGCTCGGCGTCGCCTCCGGCTGGGCCGTGCTGCTGCTGCTCGGCGGCACCTCTCCCGGCCAGTTCAGGGCGGCCGCTCTGTACGCCTTCGCCGACGCCCTGAGCTGGGCCGTCGAGGCCGCCATGGTGATCGGCCTGGCCGCGGGGGTGTCGTTCCTCATCTGGTGGGCACGGGACGCCCTGGGGATAGTGGCGCGCGCCGGTCGTCCGGGAGGATCACCTGGCGATCCGTGGGATCCCGGCCGGGGCGCGCGTCCACGAGGGGGCGCGGCGCTCTGGACGGGCGCGGCCGTGGCGGTCGCCGCCCTGCTCGGAGCCCGCGCCCATCTCTGGGAACCGCCCATGCCGATCGTTTACGCGCTGCTGACCGCCGCCCTCGTCTGCGGGGTGGTTACCGACGAGTAGCATAGGCGCGGAACCCCATCCAAGAACGAGGAGCGAATCCGTGCCTTCCTCTCGTGACGTCGTGTTCGTCGATGGCGTACGCACGCCTTTCGGCAGGTCAGGGCCGAAGGGACTGTACGCGGAGACCCGCGCCGACGACATGGTCGTCCGCGTCATCCGCGAGCTCATCCGGCGCAACCCCGGCCTGCCCCCCGAGCGCGTGGACGAGGTGGCCATCGCCGCGACGACCCAGATCGGCGACCAGGGCCTGACCATCGGCCGCTCGGCGGCGGTGCTGGCCGGCCTGCCCAAGAGCGTGCCCGGCTACGCGATCGACCGCATGTGCGCGGGCGCGATGACCGCGGTCACCACGGTCGCGGGCGGCATCGCCTTCGGCGCCTACGACGTGGCCATCGCCGGCGGCGTCGAGCACATGGGCCGCCACCCCATGGGCGAGGGCGTGGACCCCAACCCGCGGTTCCTGTCGGAGAAGCTGGTCGACCCTAGTGCGCTGGTCATGGGCATGACCGCCGAGAACCTGCACGACCGCTACCCGTCGATCTCCAAGGAGCGCGCCGACGCCTACGCGGTGCTCTCCCAGGACAAGGCCGCCAAGGCGTACGCCGACGGCAAGATCCAGCCCGACCTCGTGCCCACCGCCGTCCGGACGGCCGAGAAGGGCTGGGGCCTGGCCGCCGAGGACGAGGCGCCGCGCCCCGGCACCACGATGGAGGCGCTGGGCGCGCTCAAGACGCCCTTCCGCCCGCACGGCAACGTCACCGCGGGCAACTCCTCCGGCATCAACGACGGCGCCACCGGCTGCATCGTGGCCGCCCGCGAGGTCGCCGGCGAGCTGGGCCTGACGCCGAAGATGCGCCTGGTCTCCTACGCCTTCGCGGGCGTGGACCCCGAGGTGATGGGCGTGGGCCCGATCCCGTCCACCGAGCGGGCGCTGCGGCTGGCCGGGCTGTCCATCGGCGACATCGGCCTGTTCGAGATCAACGAGGCGTTCGCCGTCCAGGTGCTGGCCTTCCTGGAGCACTTCGGCATCGCCGACGACGACCAGCGCGTCAACCCCTACGGCGGCGCGATCGCCTTCGGCCACCCGCTGGCCTCCTCCGGCGTCCGGCTCATGACGCAGCTCGCCCGCCAGTTCGGCGAGCGGCCCGACGTGCGGTACGGCATCACCACCATGTGCGTCGGCATGGGCATGGGCGGCACTGTGATCTGGGAGAACCTGGCATGAGCGACATCGAGACCTGGCGCGCGCTGCTGAGCGGGCGCAACACCGACGAGGTCGTCACCAAGGCCCTCGTGCGCGACGTGCCGCTGCCCGGCGGCGCCGGCACGATGGCCCTGATCACCCTGGACAACGGCTTCGACCACACCAAGCCCAACACCTTCGGCCCGCACGGCCTGTTCGCGCTGGAGGAGGCCCTGTCGCGGATCGCCGCGCGCACCGACCTGGCCGCCGTGGGCGTCACGGGCAAGCCGTTCATCTTCGCCGTCGGCGCCGACCTCAAGGGCGCGGCCGCCGTGGCCTCCCGCGAGGAGGCCGAGGCCATCGGCGCGCTGGGCCACCACGTCTTCCGCCGGCTGGGCGAGCTGCCGATCCCGACGTTCGCGTTCGTGAACGGCGCGGCCATGGGCGGCGGCCTGGAGATCGCGCTGCACTGCGCGTACCGGACGATCTCCTCCGGCGTGCCCGCGGTGGCGCTGCCGGAGTGCTTCCTCGGCCTGGTGCCCGGCTGGGGCGGCACGCAGCTCCTCCCCCACCTGATCGGCCCGGCGAACGCGATCAAGCTGATCATCGAGAACCCGCTGTCGCAGAACCGCATGATCAAGGGCGCGGACGCCTACAAGCTGGGCGTCGCCGATGCGATGTTCGAGCCGGCCGACTTCCTGGAGGAGTCGCTGCGCTGGGCCGCCCGCGTGGTCAAGGGCGAGGTCGCCGTCGAGCGGCAGGAGCACGACGGCTGGGACAAGGCCGTCGCCGACGCGCGCTTCCTGGTGGACATGAAGCTGCGCGGCGCCTCCCCCGCCCCCTACCGGGCGCTCGACCTGATCGCGCTGGCCGCGACCGCCTCGCGCGAGGAGGGCTTCGCCGCCGAGACGCGGGCGCTGGCCGACCTGCTGATGGGCGACGAGCTGCGCGCCGGGCTCTACTCCTTCGACCTGGTCCAGCGCCGGGCCAAGCGTCCGGCCGGCGCGCCGGACAGGTCGCTGGCCCGCAAGGTCACCAAGGTCGGCGTCGTGGGCGCCGGGCTGATGGCCTCGCAGATGGCGCTGCTGTTCGCCCGCCGCCTGGAGGTCCCGGTCGTGCTGACCGACCTCGACCAGTCCCGCCTGGACAAGGGCGTGGGGTACGTGCACGCCGAGGTCGACAAGCTGCTGGGCAAGGGCCGCGTCTCGGCCGACCAGGCCAACCGGCTCAAGTCCCTGGTCACCGGCTCCCTGACCAAGGACGCCTTCGCCGACGCCGACTTCGTCATCGAGGCCGTCTTCGAGGACATGGCGGTCAAGAAGCAGGTGTTCGCCGAGGTCGAGGCCGTGGTGTCGGCCGAGTGCGTGCTCGCCACCAACACCTCCTCGCTCTCGCTCACCGAGATGGGCGCCGGGCTGGCGCACCCCGAGCGGCTGGTCGGCTTCCACTTCTTCAACCCGGTCGCCGTGATGCCGCTGCTGGAGATCATCAGGGGCGCCTCGACCGACGACGCCACGCTGGCCACGGCGTTCGCGGTGGGCAAGTCGCTGCGGAAGTCGTCCGTGCTGGTCAAGGACGCGCCGGCGTTCGTGGTCAACCGGCTGCTGACCTGCTTCATGGGCGAGGTCGTGGCCGCCGTGGACGAGGGCACGCCGCTGGAGGTCGCCGAGCACGCGCTCGACGGGCTCGGGCTGCCGATGACGCCGTTCGCGCTGCTGCAGCTCGTCGGCCCGGCCGTCGGCCTGCACGTCGCCGAGACGCTGCACGCGGCCTTCCCGGAGCGGTTCGGCGTCTCGGAGAACATGGCCAAGCTGGTCGCCTCGGGCAAGCCCGGCGTCTACCGTCCGGACTTCTCGCTCGACCCGGAGGCGGTGGCGCTGTTCGCCGGCGGCACGTCGCCGTCCACGGCCGAGCAGGTCCGTGAGCGCGTGCTCGGGGCGCTGTCCCGGGAGATCCGGATCATGCTGGACGAGGGCGTCGTCGCCGGGCCGCAGGACATCGACCTGTGCATGATCCTGGGGGCGGGCTGGCCGTTCCATCTGGGTGGCATCACGCCTTATCTGGACAGGTCGGGGATCGCCCAGCCCCGGTTCCTTCCGCCCGGTGTGGCCTCGCTGCCCGCGTGATTTTACGGAGGCCCGCCCGGCGGGTCTCCGTACGTCATGGCCGCCTTCGCCGTAGCGTACTGTGCCGTCCTACGAACGGAGAGTAACCATGATGCGAGCAGTCGGCACGATCGCTCTGTGCGGAGCCCTCGTGCTGGGCGCGTCGTCGCCCTCCCTGGCGGCGGCGCCCCCCACCCCCAAGGTCGTCCTCAAGGTCACCATGGCAGTGAAGAACGGCCCCACCAAGGGCGCCTGGCTCAACTGCAGCCCCGACGGCGGCACCCACCCCTCCGCCCACGCCGCCTGCGCGCTCCTGCGCAAGGTGAAGGGCGACCCGGCCAAGATCAACGTTTCCCCGAAGGCGGCCGCGGCCTGCGGCAAGGAGGTGGAGCCGCGCGCCGTCATGATCCTCGGCAAGTGGTACGACAAGACCGTCAAGTGGGGCAAGGTCTACACCAACGCCTGCACGATGAAGGCGGGCCTCGGAACGCTCCTGGCGATCTGAGCGGGTGAGGGGGGCGGGCGGCCGGCCCGCCCCTCTCGCGCGTCACCGGCCGGGCACGGCGCCCCGCCTGCTGTGCCGGTAGCCGTAGGCGAAGTAGACGACCACGCCGATGACCATCCAGACGACGAACCTCAGCCAGGTCTCCAGCGGCAGGTTGAGCATCAGGTAGAGGCAGGCCAGCACCGACAGGATCGGCAGCAGCGGCACCATCGGCACCCGGAAGGCCCGCTCCAGGTCCGGACGGGTGCGCCGGAGCACGATCACGCCGACGGACACCACCATGAACGCGAACAGCGTGCCGATGTTGACCAGCTCGGCCAGCTCCCCGAACGACACGAACCCGGCCAGCGCCATGGTCACCAGGCCGATGAGGATGGTGAGCCTGGCGGGCGTGCCGAAGGTGGGGTGGACGACGGCCAGCCGGCGCGGCAGCAGGCCGTCGCGGCACATGGCGAACAGCACCCGGGTCTGCCCGAGCAGCAGCACCAGCACCACGGTCGTCAGACCGGCGATGGCGCCCACGCTGATGATGGTGGCCAGCCAGGACTGGCCGACGGCGGTGAACGCGTCCGACAGCGGCGCGCTCGTGCTCAGCTGCTTGTACGGCTGCATCCCGACCACGACCAGCGAGACGGCGACGTAGAGGATCGTGCAGACGGCCAGCGAGCCGATGATGCCGCGCGGCACGTCGCGCTGCGGGCGGACGGTCTCCTCGGCGGCGGTGGCCACGATGTCGAAGCCGATGAAGGCGAAGAACACGATCGCCGCGGCCGAGAAGATGCCGATCACGCCGAACGCGACGGGCGTGACCCCGAACAGCACCTGGATCAGCGGCGCCTTCAGCCCCTCGACCCGCGGCGAGGCCACCGGCTCGGGGATGAAGGGCGTGTAGTTGGCGGCCTTGACGAAGAACAGTCCGGCCACGATGACCAGCAGCACCACCGTGATCTTGGTGATCACCAGGATCAGGTTGACCCGCGAGGAGATCTTGATGCCGGCCACCAGGATCGCGGTGAGGATCAGCACGATGGCCACCGCGGGCACGTTGACCACGGGATCGTCGCCCGCGATGGAGGCCGGCAGGTGGATGCCGACGGAGTCGAGCATCGAGGCGAAGTAGCCCGACCAGCCGACCGACACCACGGCCGCGGCCAGCGCCAGCTCCAGGATCAGGTCCCAGCCGATCACCCAGGCGGGGAACTCGCCGAGGGTGGCGAAGGAGAAGGTGTAGGCGGACCCGGCCACGGGGATCGTGGAGGCGAACTCGGCGTAGCACAGCGCCGCCAGGCCGCACACGACGGCCGCCACGACGAACGACACCGCGACCGCCGGCCCGGCCACCTCCTTGGCCACCTGGCCGGTGAGCACGAAGATCCCGGTGCCGACGATCACGCCGATGCCGAACACCATCAGGTCCATGGCGCTCAGGCGTTTACGCAGCTGGTGCTCGGGAGTTTCGGTGTCGCGGATCGACTGTTCGACGCTCTTCGTGCGAAAGATGTCCACGATCAGCGATCCTTCCCAGACCCTCCGTGATCATGCGCTCGCGCCGGGCTCGCCGGTGAAGCGCCTCGTCGGGGGTAGCGGACCCGCATCATGGTGGACGACCTGCTGGACACGCTGGCCGGTCAGGACGTGGCGGTGGTGCTGGCGCTCGTCCTGGTCTTCCTGACCCTGGACGCCTCGGTCGGGATCGGCCTGATCACGCCGGGCGACGGCCTGCTGCTCGTCGCGGGCGCCACGTCGGGCAGCGTGCCCGAGACGCTGGCCCTGATCGGCACCGGCGTGCTGGCCTGCCTCCTGGGCGCGACGGGCGGCCACCGCCTGGGCCGCCGGTACGGCCCCCGCCTGCGCGGCAGCAGGCTCGGCCGGCGCGTCGGCGAGGAGCGCTGGACCCGGGCGGAGCAGATCCTGCGGCGCAGCGGCTGGGCGCTGGCCCTGGCCTACTTCCTGCCGGTGGTGCACGCGCTGACGCCGGCCCTGGCGGGCGCGGTGGGCATGCCCTACCGCCGGTTCATGCCCTGGGCCCTGCTGGGCAGCACGGCGTGGGTGAGCACGTACATCGTGCTGGGGACGGTGGCCGGGCAGATGGCGCGGCGGGAGGCGGGCCTGCTGCTGCCGGCGGCGGCCGCGGCGGTGGTCGTCATGCTGGCGATCACCGCCGTGGTCCGCCGGGTGCTCAACGGCGGACCGGCTGCTCCACGCGGGAGGTCCGCTTCGCGACGGCCTCGGTGATCTGGCGCGCGAGGTCCTGGCCGGTCAGGCCGATGCGGCCGAGGATCGCGGCCCGCTTGGCGTGGTCGAGGAACTCCTGCGGGATGCCGAAGGTGCGGACCGGGACGTCGACGTCGGCGTCGCGGAGCAGGCGGGCCACGGCGTCGCCCACGCCGCCCACGCGGCCGTTGTCCTCGACCACGGCGACCAGCTTGTGGGCGCCGGCGGCCAGCGTCAGCGCCTCGTCGAGCGGCTTGACCCAGCGCGGGTCGACCACGGTGGCCGAGATGCCCTGCGCGTCGAGCAGGACGGCCGCCTCCATGCACACGTGCGCCATCGGGCCGACGCCGACCAGCAGCACGTCCGGCTCGCCCTCGGCGGCGCGCAGCAGGTCCATCTCGCCCAGGCGGCCCACCGACTCCAGGGGCTCGGCCACCGGGCCCTTGGGGAAGCGCAGCACGGTCGGCCCGTCGGTGACCTCCACGGCCTCGCGCAGCAGCTCGGTGACGCGGTCGCCGTCGCGCGGCACCGCGATCCGCAGGCCGGGCACGACCTGGAGGATCGACAGGTCCCACATGCCGTTGTGGCTGGCGCCGTCGTCGCCGGTGACGCCGGCCCGGTCGAGGACGACGGTGACCGGCAGACGGTGCAGGGCGACGTCCATCAGGAGCTGGTCGAAGGCCCGGTTGAGGAAGGTGGCGTAGACGGCCACGACCGGGTGCAGGCCGCCGAGCGCGAGGCCGGCGGCGCTGGTCAGCGCGTGCTGCTCGGCGATGCCGACGTCGTAGATGCGGTCGGGGAAGGCGTCGGCGAAGGCGTTGAGGCCGGTGGGGTGGAGCATGGCCGCGGTGATGGCGACCAGGTCTTCGCGCTCCTTGCCGAGCCTGACCAGCTCCTCGCTGAAGACGTTGGTCCAGATGCGCGGCTTGGGCTTCTCGGCGCCGGTGGCGCGGTCGAAGGCGCCGGGCGAGTGGAACTGGTCCTCGTCGTGGTTCTCGGCGGGGGTGTAGCCGCGGCCCTTCTGGGTGAGGGCGTGCACGATGACCGGGCCGCGGAAGGCGCGGGCCTTGCGCAGCGCCGCCTCCATGGCCTGCTCGTCGTGGCCGTCGATGGGGCCGACGTACTTCAGGCCGAGGTCCTCGAACATGACCTGCGGGGCCAGGACGTCCTTGACGCCCTTCTTGAAGCCGTGGAGGGCGTCGTAGAGGACGGGAACGTTCCCGAGCTTGTCCTTGACGTATTCGAGCATGTCCTCGTAGCGGCGGTTGACGCGCAGCGAGGACAGGTGGGAGGCCAGGCCGCCGATGGTCGGGGAGTAGGAGCGGCCGTTGTCGTTGACCACGATGACGACGGGCAGGTCTTTGATCGCGGCGATGTTGTTGAGCGCCTCCCAGGCCATGCCGCCGGTGAGCGCGCCGTCGCCGATCACCGCGACGACCGTGCGCTCGCGCTCGCCGCGCAGCTTGAACGCCTTGGCCAGGCCGTCGGCGTAGGACAGCGCGGTGGAGGCGTGGGAGTTCTCGACGAAGTCGTGCTCGGACTCGGTCTGGCTGGGGTAGCCGGACAGGCCGCCCTCCTGCTTGAGCGCCTCGAAACCGGCCGCGCGGCCGGTGAGGAGCTTGTGCACGTACGCCTGGTGGCCGGTGTCCCAGATCACCGGGTCGCGCGGGGAGTCGAAGACGCGGTGGACGGCGATGGTGAGCTCGACCACGCCCAGGTTCGGCCCGAGGTGGCCGCCGAACCTGGCGCAGGCGTCGACGAGCAGGTCACGGATCTCCCCCGCCAGCCGCGGCAGCTCATCGACAGCGAGCCGTTTGACGTCGTGCGGTCCCTCTATCGAGCCCAGCAACCCGCTCACGGATGCGACTCCCCTCTGCCTCGTTCGCCGTCTGTTCCTTTTCGACGACGCAGAAGAGTCTAGTTCGCCGACGTCTCACTGACTCCATCGAGTCAAATCCACCCACTTATGTCCGATCTTGACCTAGTCTTTCCGGACATATGAACTCCCTCCCTAAAGGCAGGATCGCGGCCGTGGTCGCCGCGGCTCTCGCACTCGTCATGGCCGCCGCCTCCCTCGTGCTCGTGCTTTCCGACGTCGCCACGACCTCGGCCGAGCGTGCGCCGGTCAGCCAAGCCCAGAAACTCGCCTCACCGCCGGCCGCGGCCCGCGCCGGCGCAGCCGCGCCCGGCGGCCAGGCGCAGGCCACGGCCAACGCCCTCTACCGGACCGGCAGGCTCGCCGACGTGAACTGCGCGCCGGGCGCGCTGCCCGCGGGCAGCATGATCGCCTACCGCCGCTTCCTCACGCGGGTGACGTACTGCCTGAACAAGGCGTGGGCCACGCAGTTCCGCAAGGCCCGCATGCCGTTCAGCAAGCCGCGGCTGCGGATCATCACCAAGAAGGTCAGGACGCCCTGCGGCGCCTGGAACACCGGCGCCGACGGCGTCTACTGCTCCACCGACCGCACGATGTACCTGCTGATCAGCCGCGACCAGCTCCGCAACCCCTTCCCGCTGGGCATCAGCCGCCTGATCGCCCACGAGTACGGCCACCACGTCCAGCAGGCCTCCGGCATCTGGAACTACTACTGGACGGCCAGGAACACCGCGGGCAAGGCGGCGCGCCTCCAGCTCTCGCGCAAGTCCGAGCTGCAGGCCGAGTGCTTCTCCGCGGTCTTCATGAGCACGATGAAGGGCACCGCGCTGGTCAACCAGTCCGACTGGGACTACACGGTCCAGTGGTTCTACAAGAACGGCGCCAAGGGCTGGCCGCAGAACGACCACGGCAAGGGCCCGACGCAGGCGGCCTGGATGACCAGGGGCTTCAACCGGGGCGCGCCGGGCGCCTGCAACACGTGGGCGGCGGCTGCGCGAAACGTCCAGTGAAGTCTGGCATTTCCGCTTTACGTTGATCTCCCTCTTTTGTAGTGTGCCTTCCCATGCGTACCCCCCGATTGGCGATCATTGCCGGAGCCCTGGCGAGCGTTTTCGTCGCCGGTACGGCCCACGCGGCCGTGGCCGCCCCGGCGAGCAAGCCGGTCCTGACGAAGAACCCGATCTACAAGACCGGCCGGCTCGCGCTCAGGACGTGCGAGGAGCCGCCGGTCCGGTCCGGGACCGAGGACGAGGCGCGGGTCTACTTCGAGGCGGTGCTCGAATGCCTCGACAAGGCTTGGGGCCCCAAGCTCAAGCAGGCCGGCTTCGCCTTCAGCAAGCCGAAGTTCCAGGTGATCACCAAGCTGGGCGCCCCCACGGGCTGCGGCGGCTTCCCGGGGGGCGCGCAGGCGTTGTACTGCCCGGTCAACAAGACGATGACCCTGCTGCTCAGCCCGAACGTGGTGGAGGAGCCCTCGGACCCGGTGCTGATGCTGGTCGTGGCCCACGAGTACGGGCACCACGTCCAGAAGCTCACCGGCATGCTCCGGCACAACAAGCGCGGCGAGTACGTCCTGGACAACCCGCGGAACCTGGAGCCGGTGCGCCGCACCGAACTGCAGGCCGAGTGCTACGCCGGGGCGTTCATGGGCAGCGTCTGGGACTCGCTGGGCCGTAGCCAGAAGGAGTTCGACTCCCTGCTCAAGGGCACGCACGACCCGGCCGACCTGAGCGCGCTCGGCGTGAAGACGCGCTCCTCGGCCGACCTGAGCCACGGCTCGGACCACAACGTCGCGTGGTGGCTCAAGCGCGGCTTCACCGGCAAGTCGGCGGGCTCCTGCAACACCTGGGCGGCTCCCAAGGCCAAGGTCAGCTAAGCCAAACTCGTACAAACTCCTCTAAGATCCGCGATCGTGCGCATTCCCCTCATGGCGCTTGCCATGTGCATGATCGCGGTTCTGCTGTCGCCGGCTCCGTCGGCCGCGGCGGGCCGCCCCGCGCATGGGGGATTGTCGGCCGCGCCGGTCGTCGCACGGGAACGCCTGGCCTGCGCCGTCCCCGCCATCAGGACGGGCAGCGCCGCCTCGCTCACGTCCTTCCACCGGGCCATGGCCAGGTGCGCCGACCGGTTCTGGGCCGGCCGGTTCGCGGCCGCGGGCCTGGCCTACAGCCCGCCCGAGGTGACCGTCACCACCGGCGGCGACTCGGTCTGCGGCCGGATCACCGCCAACGGCGCGCAGTACTGCCCGGTGCAGCGCACGATCGTCATCCGCATCATGAAGCATGACCTGGACGACCCGTTCAGGATGAACATCGCGCACTCCGTCGCGCACGAGTGGGGACACCACGTCCAGCAGCTCACCGGCGTGCTGGACGCGCAGAACGCCCTCTACCAGCCCGCCTCCACGGGGGCCCGCACCCTGCTCAGCCACCGGCTGGAGATGCAGGCCGAGTGCTTCGCCGGCGTCTTCTACAGCGCCGCGCTCACCTCGATCAAACCCGACGTCACCTGGCGCGAATGGCTGGACGCCGTCCGCCGGGCGGACTACAGCAAGATCCACGGACGCCCGCGCAACCTGGCCTACTGGCAGAACCGCGGCTACCGGGACGGCTCCGCCGCCGCCTGCGACACCTGGACGGCCCCCAAGGCCCGGGTGCGCTAGGAGCTGACCCTGGCCAGCACCTCCAGCGGGTCGGCCAGCACGTGGGCGAAGGCCAGCTCGGCCGCCCCGACCAGCGTCACGTGGTCGCCGAGCGCCGACGTGCGCAGCCGTACGTGCTCGCGCTGGGGGGCCATGGCGTGCAGCGCCAGCCGGGTGCGGACCTGCGCCGCCGAGCCGAGGTAGACCTCCCGCAACATGCCCCCGAAGATCACCATCTCCGGGTTGAAGATGTTGACCAGGTTCGCCACGCCGAGCCCGAGCCAGTCGCCGACCCGGCTCAGCGCCTCCTGCGCGACGATGTCGCCCCGGTCGGCCGCGTCGACCACGGCGCGGACCGCGTCGCGGCCGTGCTGGCCGGGCCCGAAGCGGCCGGCCAGCTCCAGCAGCGCCCGCTCCCCCACCTCGGCCTCCAGGCAGCCGTGCGAGCCGCAGGAGCATTCGCGCCCGCCGGGGTTGACGACCATGTGGCCGACCTCGCCGCCGTAGCCGTCGAAGCCGCCGAGCAGGTGGCCGCCGGTGATGATGCCGCCGCCGATGCCCACGTCGCCGTGCAGGCAGATGAGGTCGCGCACGCCCACGCCGAGGCCGCGGCTGTGCTCGGCCAGGGCCGCCAGGTTGGCGTCGTTGCCCACGCTGACCGGCAGCCCGAGGCCCAGCCTGCGGCCCAGCTCCTCGCCGAACGGCACGTCGTGGGCCATCAGGTTGGGCCCGAACGTCACCACGCCGTCGCCCTTGCGCACCCCGCCGGACACGGCGGCGGCGGCGCCGACGCACACGGTGTCGTCGCGCGTCTTGCGCCGCATCTGCCTGGCGAACCCCGACAGCACCCCGGCCAGCTCGTCGAGGGCGAACCTGCCCCGGTCGCGGGTGGTCTCCCTGCGGTCGAGGATGACGCCGCCCAGCCCCACCCGCGCCGCCACGAGCCGGTCGGGGCCCACGTCGAACGCGAACACGTAGACCCGCGCCGACTCCGGGCGCACCACCAGCGAGGGCCGGCCGGCCCGGCCGGTCTCGCGCGGCAGCTCCTCCCGCACCAGCCCGGCGGCGGTGAGGTCGGACGTCAGCGCCATGATGGTGCTGCGGTTGAGCCCCATCTTCGCGGTCAGCTCGGCGCGCGAGATCGGCCCGCCCAGATGGACATGGCGAAGCAGCGCGCCGAGATTGTGGCGCCTGATGTCCTCCTGGGACGGTCCGGCACGCATCGTCTGGGGTTCCTTCAGGGGCTGCGGGTCGCTGATCACCTTAGACCAGCAGCAGCCGCCCGCTTGCGCGCCAGGGCGTCGACGCCTGCGGCGAGCAGCAGCACGCACCCGGTGACCAGGTACTTCACGCTCGCACCGTAGCCCATCAGGCCCATGCCGTTCTCGATCACGGCCACCACGGCGCCGCCGAGCACCGCGTCGAGCACACGCCCCTTGCCGCCGAACAGGCTGGTGCCGCCGATGACGGCCGCGCCGACCGCGTACAGCAGCACCGAGCTGCCGCCGGTGTTGGGGTCGACCGAGCTGGCCCTGGAGGCGGCCACGATCCCGCCGACCGCCGCCATCGAGGAGCAGATCACGAACGCCGCGATCTTGATGCGGTCGACCGGGATGCCGGCCCGGCGCGCGGCCTCGGTGTTGCCGCCGACCGCGTACAGGTGCCGGCCGAACGCGGTGCGCCGCAGCACCAGCGTCCACACGACCAGCAGCACGACGATCACCGGCACCACGATCGGCACGCCGGTGAGCGAGACCAGCGCGGGGTTGCGGCTGCGCTCCAGGTTGAGCACGTAGACCGCGAGCCCGCCGAGCAGCGCCAGGGCGCCCACCCGGGCCGCGATCAGCGACAGCGGGTCGGCGACCAGGCCGCGCGCGGACCGGTTCCTGGCCCGCAGGAGCTGCACGGCCGCGAAACCGGCCACGCACACCGCGTACAGGATCCAGCCGAGCAGCGGCGGCAGGTTCTTGTTGGCGACGGCGACGATCACGCTGTCCCGGACGGAGATGTTCGTGCCCTCGTTGACCAGCACCAGGACCAGGCCCTGGAAGGCCAGGAAGGCGGCCAGCGTGACCACGAACGACGGTATGCCGACCTTGGCCACCAGCGTGCCCAGCACGACGCCGATGAGCACGCCGGTGGCGATGGCGGCCAGCACGCAGACGTACCAGGGCAGGCCGAAGGTGGCCAGCGTGACGGCCAGCACCGCCGCGCAGACGCCGCTGGCGAAGCCAGCCGACAGGTCGATCTCGCCCAGCAGCAGGACGAAGACCAGGCCCATGGCGATGAGCGTGACGTTCGCGCCCTGGGTGAACAGGTTGGCGAAGTTGATCGAGGTGACGAACGCGGGCCGGGCCAGGGCGAAGACCGTGCAGAGCACGATCAGGCCGAGCACGGCGGGCAGCGCGCCCATGTCGCCGCCCCGCACGCGCTCCCAGTACGCCCGCACGCTGTGCGCGATCGACGGGGACTGCGCGGCGACGACGATGGCCTCGCCCGGGAGTTCCTTGACCTTGCTCATGGGGTGACCCCGTTCTTGAGGCCGAGTTCGCCGCTGCGACCCGAGGTGATCAGTTCGACGACCTGGGCGTGCGTCACGTCGGCGGTCTTGACCTGGGCGGCCATCCTGCCGAGGTAGAGCGCCGCGATCCGGTCGGAGACGGCGAACACGTCGTTCATGTTGTGCGAGATGAGGACGACCGCCAGGCCCGTGTCGGCCAGCCTGCGCACGAGTTCGAGCACCTGCGCCGTCTGGGCCACGCCGAGGGCCGCCGTGGGCTCGTCGAGGATGACGACCTTGCTGTTCCACAGCACGGCCTTGGCGATCGCGACGGTCTGCCGCTGACCGCCGGACAGGCTGGAGACCTGCTGCCTGATGGACTTCACCGTGCGCACGGACAGGCTGCTGAGCGTCTTCTCGGCCAGCTCCTCCATGCTGTCCTCGTCGAGCAGGAAGCCGTTCTTGCGCTCCCTGCCGAGGAACATGTTCTGGACGATGTCGAGGTTGTCGCAGAGCGCCAGGTCCTGGTAGACGATCTCGATGCCGAGCTCGCCCGCGTCCCGGGGGGTGTGGACGGCGACCTGGCGGCCGTCGAAGAGGATCTGGCCCGAATCGATGGGGTAGATGCCGCCGATGCACTTGACCAGCGTCGACTTGCCGGCGCCGTTGTCGCCGACGAGCGCCGTGACCTCGCCGGGGTAGGCGGAGAACTCGACCTCGTGCAGCACCTTCACCGGACCGAAACTCTTGTCGATCCCGCGCACTTCGAGGAGGGGGGTCATGGGGCTCCCTAAAGAGGGGCGCGGCCTCGCGCCGGTGGCACCCGGCCGCGCCCGTCCATGCTATTGAATTCCGGCCTCAGTGCACTTCTTGGCGAAGTCGGCGGTGCAGAGCTCCTCCTTGGTGACGTAACCGTCGGCCACGACGTCCTTGACGTTGTCGAAGGTGATGGCCTGCGGCTCCAGCAGCTCGGAGGGCACGTCCTGGCTGGTCTCGGGGTCCTTGACGCTGGCGCTCGCCGCGGGCTTCTCGCCCTTGGCCAGCGCGACGGCGAGCTTGGCCCCGGCGTCGGCCTCCTTCTTGACCGCCTTGTAGACCGTCATGCACTGGTCGCCCGCCAGGATGTTCTGCAGGCCCTGGACGGTGGCGTCCTGGCCGGTGACCGGCACCTTGCCGTTGAGGTTCTGCTTCTTCAGCACGGTGATGGCGGCGTTGCCGAGGCCGTCGTTGGCGGCCAGCACGCCGGCGATCTTCGGCTGCTGGGTGAGCATCTGCTCGAAGATCGTCCCGGCCTGGGTGTTGTCCCAGTCGGGCACGGCCTGGTCGGGGCCCTTGACGTACTCGCCGGCGTCGAACTTGGGCTTGAGCACGCCGTCGTAGCCGTTCTTGAACAGGGTCGCGTTGTTGTCGGTCGGCGAGCCGTTCAGGTAGGCGACGATGGGCTTGTCGACCTTCTTGTCGGCCAGGCACTTGCTCAGGCCCTCGCCCTGGAGCGTGCCGACCTTGGTGTTGTCGAAGCTGACGTAGTAGGCGGCGCCGCCGCCCAGGGTCAGGCGGTCGTAGTCGATGGTGGCCACGCCCTGCGACTTGGCCTTCTCGATCACGGCCTTGCCGCTGCCGCTGTCCAGGTTGACGATCATCAGGACGGTGGCCCCGTTGGTGATCATCTGGTCGGCGATGGTCTGGAACGCCGTCTTGTCGTTCTGGGCGTTCTGGATGTCGTACTGGACGCCGGCGGCCTTGAACGCCTCTTCCAGGTACTTGCGGTCCGCCGTCTCCCAGCGCGCCGACGACTTGCTGTCCGGGAGGATGACGCCGATCTTGCCGGCCTTCGCGGGCTGCGTCGCCGAGGCGGAGGAGGTGGAGGTGGTGCCGGTCTGACCGCTGTCGCCCCCGCAGGCGGTGAGACCGAGGGCGAGCGTCGCCGCCGCGGCGGTCAGGCTGAGGATCCCCTTGCGCATGATGCAGGGTCCTTTCTTCCGGAGGGGCCCGGATGAATGTTGTTTGCGGCAACGTATTCCGCCACAGCCTGCTTTGGAAGACCCTTCCGTCCGGCAGTTTGTTGTTTCCGGTAACAATCCAGAAACGTAGGTCCGGAGGGTTGGTAACTGACAGTAACTCTTTGGTTACTGCACGTGACCATCGAGGCTCGTGAGGATGGAGGGGCCCTCGAAAGGAAAGGAACCCCGCCCATGCGCCACCGTGCCCGCCTCGCCGCCCTGACCGTGGTCCTCGCCTCCGCGACCGCCGCGCTCCTCGCGCCCCTGCCCGCCCAGGCCGCGACCGGTCAGGTCGTCGTCTTCCAGGTCGAGCCGCTGCCCCTGGAGATCTACAACGACCCCGTCGGCTGCACGAAGCTGCCCGCCGCCGCGCACGTGCTCAACAACCAGACCGATCAGGTCGTCCGCATCTACGGCGACCCGTTCTGCTTCTCGTCGTCCGTCACGGTCTCGCCCGGCTACGGCAGCCACGTCCCCGCCGGGTCGGGGAGCTTCTCCGTCGCGTAGTCGTGCGCCGTACCGCGAACGCCCCCGCTGGGGCCGTTCGCTCAGCGGCGCGGGGTGTACGGCGCCTGCGTCCCGAGGTCGACGTCCGCGTCCGGCCACCGGCGCCGCAGGGCCGCGGCCACCTGGCGGCACCATCCGGCCAGCCGCGGCAGCGCCCCTTCGGCGGTACGGGCGGCCGCCTCCAGGATCGCGACGAGCTGGGCCTGGCTGTCGTCCCCCGCCGGGCGGCCGTCCAGCACGGGCAGCCGGGTGAGCCTGGCCAGCGCGTACGACACGCACGCCGCCGCCAGCCCCCTCTCGTAACGGACGTCGTCCTCGGCCTGCGGGACCCCGGCCGCCAGCGCCCGCCGGTAGGCCTCTCCCTCGGCCGGGCCGCCCAGCGTCAGCCAGCCAGGGCCCGGCACGTGCAGCGGGACCGCGTCGTGCAGCGCGTGCGTGAACCCGGCGAACTCGAAGTCGATCAGCCGCGCGTCGGCGGGCCCCTGCTCGCGCACCAGGACGTTGTTGGCCTCGGCGTCACCGTTGCTGAGCACCAGGAACGGCCCCGGCTCGGCCAGTTCCGCCAGCGCCGCGCCGAACTCCCGCTCCACCCCGCCCGGGACCGGCACCCCCAGCAGCGACGGCATCCCCGTCTCGCGCTGCCGGGCGACCCGTCCGAGCCGGTCGGCGGCCGGATCGACCGGCCCGAGCGCGGCCCGCCGCCGGTAGTACGCCTCCGCGTGGCCCGCGGTGATCGCGCCGAGCTCGCCCCGGGCGCGGGCGGCGGCCGTCAGCCGGTCCGCGTGCGCCCCGGCGCCGTGGCGGCGCAGCAGTCCGTCGAGCGCGGTCCGCGGCGCGAGGTCCTCCAGCACCAGCCGCCCCTCCGCCAGGTCGACGGCCAGCAGGCGCGGCGCCAGGGCCGCCCCCAGGTCCTCCGACAGGAACCGCAGGGCGGCCGCCTCCGTGCGCAACCGCCACGGCTCGTCGCGGGCGCGGGAGGCGTGCGGCCCGGTCCACTTGATGATCACGGTCTCGTCGCGGTCGGTACGGGCGCGGGCGACCCGCCACGGCTCCAGCCTGGTCCACTCCACCACGTTGATCACGACGCGAGCGTACGGAACGGCCGGGAATCGCCTTGTCGCTAGACTGCCCGATCATGACCGTATTCGACGAGCAAGGACGCCCGGAACCGCCCTTCATGGGCGACGAGACCGAGACCCTCCTGGGCTTCCTCGACTTCCTGCGGGCCACCCTGGAGTGGAAGTGCTCGGGCCTCGACGCGGCGGGCCTCGACGCCACCGTCGCCGCGTCCTCGATGACGCTGGGCGGCATGCTCAAGCACCTGGCCTACGTCGAGGACCACTGGTTCTCCCGCATGCTGCACGGGCGCGACCCGCACGCCCCCTGGGACGCCGTCGACTGGACGGCCGACCCCGACTGGGACTGGCACTCCGCCGCCCACGACTCCCCCGACGAGCTGCGCGCGCTCTGGCGGGACGCGGTGGCCCGCTCGCGCGCCCTGACCGCCGAGGCGCTGGCCGCCGGCGGGCTCGACCAGCCCGCCCGGCGTACCTGGCCGGACGGCCTCCGCCCCCACCTGCGCTGGATCCTCGTCCACATGATCGAGGAGTACGCCCGGCACAGCGGCCACGCCGACCTCATCCGCGAGTCCCTCGACGGGCAGACCGGCGAGTAGCCCGGCGACTGGCCCGGTGACTGGCCCGGTGACTGGCCCGGTGACTGGCCCGGCGACTGGCTCGGCGGGTCAGGTGAGCAGGCTCTGGGCGATCAGGGCCACCGCCGACGCGGTGGCCACGCCCAGGACGGCCATCCGCACCTTGCCGCCGTCCAGGTAGCGCCGCAGCGGCCGCGACGCCAGGAAGCCCAGGGTCATGGGCACGATCAGGGCCGCGCCCGTGGCCAGCGCGCGGGCCGGAAGGTGGCCGACGAACGCCAGGATGGCGATCGACTGCCCGGCGCTCAGGAAGAAGAACATCGCCAGGGTGGCCCGGATCTGCGGCCCCTTGGCACTCTGGTACACCAGCGCCAGGGGCGGACCGCCGATGCCCGTGGCGGTGCCGGTGATCCCCGACACGAAGCCCGCCCCGGTGATCGTCGCGCCGTTGCGGACGACGCTGACCGTACGCGCGGTGAGCCCGACCGCCAGCAGCACCATGACGCCGACCAGCACGCCGAGCGTCTGGACGGAGACGTACACGACGATGAGGGCGCCGACGGCGCTGCCGGGCACCCGGCCCAGGAGCGCGAACCCCAGCCCCCGCCAGTCCACCCGCCGCCACTCGGCGGCCAGCGTGAACAGCGGCAGGGTCATGTTGACCACCTGGATCGCGCCGGGCATCAGGCTGTGGTCCAGCATCGTCAGCACGGGCGCGGCCACCAGCCCCAGCCCGAACCCCACACTCCCCTGCACGACCGCGCCCAGAAAAACCGCCACACTCGCGACAAGTAACACCAATCCCACGTCACTCACCCCGAAAGTCAACCACCCTCACCCACAGTCACCCCCGCTGGACAACCCCCGACCGCCCCCGCCGAACGGGGGCGCCCCGCAGGCCGGATACCCCGGGGCCAGGTGCCGCCGGGGCGGGGTGCCGGGGCGAGGTGGCGGGGCGAGGTGGCGGGGCGAGGTGGCGGGGCGAGGTGGCGGGGCGAGGTGGCGGGGCGAGGTGGCGGGGCGGGGTGGCGGGAAGCTCTATGCTGCTCAGCGTGCGCTTCTCCGTTTCGCGTGCCCTTGTCGCTCTTGTCGCCCTGTCGGTGGCGGCGGTCGTTCTTCAGGCCGGGCCTGTGGAGGCCGTCGCGGGGCCGCGGCTCGGGCGGTCGGCGTGCCCCGAGACGCCGATCAGCTCAGGCGGGATCCCCAGGAGCCGCGAATACCTCACAGCGGTCGTGAAATGCCTGGACAAGTCGTGGTCCGCGCATTTCAGGCGTACCGGCCGGACGTTCCGCAAGCCCGTCGTCCGCTACTACGACGAGCCGGTGCGGGAGGTGTGCGGGTTCGCCTGGCCCGAGCACGCGGCGGCCTTCTACTGCATCGGCCGCGACACCCTCGTCTTCCCGCTGACCGGGGCCTGGATCGAGGGCCGCACCGACCTCTACCCGTTCAAGGTCGCCGCCCACGAGTACGGCCACCACGTGCAGAGCCTCCTCGGCGTGCGCAAGGGCGCGCAGAGCCGGCGCTACGAGCTCCAGGCCGACTGCCTGGCCGGCGCGTTCATGGGCAGCGTGTGGCCGTCGCTGAGCCGTACCCGGCAGGACTGGACGGCGCTGCTCGACGCCACCAGGGCCGCCGGCGACGAGGGCGAGGAGCACAGCCACGGCACGGGCGCCAACCGCGTGCGCTGGCTGGAGCGCGGCTACCGGGCGGTCTCGCCGGCGGCCTGCGACACCTGGTCGGCCCCCGCCTCCCAGGTCTCCTGACGGTCGAGGCGGCCCTGCATGCCGTCGAGGATGAGCCGTAGGCCGTCCTCGAACGAGCGCTCCCCCTGCGGGTCGCCCACCTCCGCCAGCCCGGCCGTCAACCGGGGGTGGGCCCGCTGGAAGGCGGCCAGGTCGGGCATGGCGCCGCCGGCGTCCGGCCGCGTCCGGTCGGCCTGCTCCTCCAGCACGAACCCGGCGACGTACACGCTCATCGCGAACAGCCCGCGGACGGCGTCGCCCACAGCGAACCCGGCCGACTCCAGGGCCGCCACCGACCGCTCCACCACCTCGAACAGCACCGGTGACGGCCGGGTGCCGGCCACCAGCCGCGCGCCGTCGCGGTAGGAGTTGAGCATCGCCCGGTCGCGGTGGGCGTGGTCCCTCATCCACTCGCGCCAGGCGGCGGGCTCGGTGAGCGCGGGGCGGGTCATGTGGGCGGCGGTCATCGCCTCGGCCATCGCGTCGAGGAGCTCCTGCTTGTTCTTGAAGTGCCAGTAGAGCGCGGGCGCCTGGACGCCCAGTTCGCCCGCGAGCCGCCGCAGCGTGAGCCCGTCGAGCCCGGTCTCCTGCAGCAGCCGCAGCGCCGCGGCCACGATGGTGCCCTTCTCAAGTGCCACGGTTGACAGCTTAACAACGTTCAATGCATCCTTAACGCTGTTAGATTTAACGCCGTTAAGGAGCCTCGCGATGATCTACGCGGAGGGTTTACGGAAGCGGTACGCGGCCACGGAGGCGCTCAGGGGCATCGACCTCGACGTCCCGGCCGGCACGGTGTGCGGGCTGCTCGGCCCCAACGGAGCAGGCAAGACGACGACCGTGCGCATCCTGGCCACCCTGCTCCGCCCGGACGGCGGCCGGGCCGAGGTCGCCGGGCTCGACGTGGTGCGCGAGGCGGCCCGGCTGCGCTTCCGCATCGGCCTGGCCGGCCAGCACGCCGCCGTGGACGAGCTGCTGACCGGCCGGCGCAATCTGGAGCTGTTCGGCCGCCTCTACCACCTGTCCAGGGCGCGGGCCAGGAGCAGGGCCGAGGAGCTGCTGGAGCGGTTCGGGCTGGCCGCGGCCGGGCGGCGGCTGGTCAGGACGTACTCGGGCGGCATGCGGCGGCGGCTCGACCTGGCCGCCAGCCTGATCGTCGCGCCGCCCGTCCTGTTCATGGACGAGCCGACCACGGGGCTCGACCCGCGCAGTCGCCGCGAGCTCTGGGACGCGCTGCGCGACCTGGTCCGCGAGGGCACCACCCTGCTGCTGACCACCCAGTACCTCGACGAGGCCGACCACCTGGCGGACCAGGTCGTGGTGCTGCGCGAGGGCCGGGTCGCGGCGGCGGGCTCCCCCGCCGCGCTCAAGAGGCAGGTCGGCGGCGACCGCGTGCGGATCGTCTTCCGCGACCCCGGCGACGCGGCGACGGCCCTCGGGACGCTCGGGCTCGCGTCCGAGCCTGCCGTCGAGCCGGGCGGGACGCGGATGACCCTGCCGGCGCCCGACGGGGCCCAGTCGCTGGTCCGCGTCGCGCGTGCCCTCGACGCGGCCGGGATCGCCGTCGAGGATCTCGCGCTCCGCCGTCCGACGCTCGACGAGGTCTTCCTCCACCTGACCGCATGACAGGAGCCACGAGCATGAACCTGCGCTGGACCGTCACCGACTCCCTGACCATCGCGGGCCGCACGTACTCGCGGTGGAAGGCCCAACCGGGGGAGATCGCCGGATTCCTGGTGTTCCCCATCATCATGACCGTGCTGTTCGGGTACGTCTTCGGCAGCGCGATCACCCTGCCCGGCGGCGGCGACTACCGCAGCTTCCTGATGCCGGGCATCTTCATGCAGGTCATGGCCATGACGGCGACCGCGGCCGCCACGGCGGTGGGCGAGGACATGGAACGCGGGATCATCGACAGGTTCCGCGCGCAGCCCATCGCCCGCAGCGCCGTGCTCATCGGGCGCAGCGTGGCCGACCTGTCGATGCACCTGATGTCGCTGGCCGCCATGGTCGCGGCGGCCGTGCTGCTGGCCGGATGGCGGGCGCACGGCTCCCCGGGCGAGACGGCGGCGGCGTTCGGGCTGCTGGCGCTGTTCGGCCTGGCGATGATCTGGGTGGGCACCTACATCGGCCTGTACGTGCGCAGCGGCACGCAGGCCGACGCGGCCACGTTCGGCTGGCTGTTCCCGATGACCTTCCTGGCCAACACGTTCGTGCCCACCGAGGGCCTGCCCGCCTGGCTGCGGCCGGTGGCCGACTGGAACCCGATGAGCGCGACCGTGGCCGCCGCCCGCCGCCTGTTCGGCAACCCCACCTCGGCGGGGTCCGTCTGGCCGCTGCAGCATCCGGTCGCGGCGAGCCTGCTGTGGTCGGTGGCGCTCATCGCCGTCTTCGCCCCGCTGGCGACCCACCGCTACCGCACGTCCAGCCGGTGAGACACGGGCGGACAGCGGAGAGCCGCCCGGCGGAGGGTGTTCCGCCGGGCGGCTCTCACGGGTCGGGTGAAACCCCCGATGCGGGCGCGTGAGGATCCGCGCCCCGTCCCCGGCCCGCGTCCGGCTCTTGACCAGGCGCGGGCGCGGGAAGTCCTACTTGGCCAGCAGCGAGCGCAGGACGTACTGCATGATGCCGCCGTGCCGGTAGTAGTCGGCCTCGCCGGGCGTGTCGATGCGGACGACCGCGTCGAACTCGACGTCGCCGGCCTTGACGTGCACGGTGGACGGGATGCCGCCGCCGTTGAGCGCCTCGACGCCGGTGATGTCGAACGTCTCCTCGCCGGTCAGCCCGAGCGAGGCCGCCGTGGCGCCCTCGGGGAACTGCAGCGGGAGCACGCCCATGCCGATCAGGTTGGAGCGGTGGATGCGCTCGTAGGACTCGGCGATCACGGCGCGCACGCCGAGCAGCGCGGTGCCCTTGGCCGCCCAGTCGCGCGAGGAGCCCGAGCCGTACTCCTTGCCCGCCAGCACCACCAGCGGCGTGCCGGCCTCGGCGTAGTTGACCGAGGCGTCGTAGATGAACGACACCGGGCCGTCGGGCTGGGTGAAGTCGCGGGTGTAGCCGCCCTCGGTGCCCGGCGCGATCTGGTTGCGCAGGCGGATGTTGGCGAACGTGCCGCGGATCATCACCTCGTGGTTGCCGCGCCGCGAGCCGTAGGAGTTGAAGTCGCGCACCTCGACGCCGTTGGCCTGGAGGTACTGGGCCGCGGGGGTGCCGACCTTGATCGAGCCGGCCGGGGAGATGTGGTCGGTGGTGACCGAGTCGCCGACCTTGACCAGCACCCGGGCGCCCGAGATGTCGGTCACCGGCTCCGGCTTCTCCGGCATGCCCTCGAAGTAGGGGGCCTTGCGCACGTACGTGGAGGACGGGTCCCACTCGAAGGTGTCGCCGGTCGGGATCGGCAGCGAACGCCAGTGGTCGTCGCCCTTGAACACGTCGGCGTAGTCGCGCTCGAACATGTCGCGGCCGATCGAGGAGTGGACCACCGAGGCGATCTCCTCCGGCGCGGGCCAGAGGTCGCGCAGGAACACCGGCTGCCCGTCGGAGCCGATGCCGAGCGGCTCGTTGTCGAGGTCGATGTCCATCGTGCCGGCCAGCGCGTACGCCACCACGAGCGGCGGCGAGGCCAGGTAGTTCATCTTGACGTCGGGGTTGATGCGGCCCTCGAAGTTCCGGTTGCCGGACAGGACCGCGGTGACCGCGAGGTCGTTGGCCTGGATGGCGTCGGAGATCTCGGTGGGCAGCGGGCCCGAGTTGCCGATGCAGGTGGTGCAGCCGTAACCGACCAGGTTGAAGCCGATCTTGTCGAGGTACGGCTGCAGCCCGGAGCGCTCGAAGTAGCCGGTGACGACCTGCGAGCCCGGGGCCAGCGAGGTCTTGACCCACGGCTTGCGGGTCAGGCCCTTCTCGACGGCGTTGCGGGCCAGCAGCGCGGCGCCGAGCATGACGTACGGGTTGGAGGTGTTGGTGCACGAGGTGATCGCGGCGATCGACACGATGCCGTGGTCGATCTCGAACGACGTGCCGTCGGCCAGCGTGACCGGGACCGGCTTGTGCGGCCGGCCGCCGTCGGCGCGGGCGTTGGAGGCGGGCGCGTCGGAGGCGGGGAAGGACTCCTCGCCTTCCTCGTCGACGCCGTCGGCCACGTAGTTCTGGACGTCGCGACGCCAGGCGTCCTTGGCCGCCGACAGCTCGATGCGGTCCTGGGGGCGCTTGGGGCCGGCGATCGACGGGACGACCGTGCCGAGGTCGAGCTCGATGTACTCGGAGAAGACCGGCTCGGGGCCCTGCGGGTCGAGCCAGAGGCCCTGGGCCTTGGCGTACGCCTCGACCAGCGCGATCTGCTCCTCGGAGCGGCCGGTCAGGCGCAGGTAGTCGACGGTCTGGCCGTCGATCGGGAAGATCGCGCAGGTGGAGCCGAACTCGGGGCTCATGTTGCCGATCGTGGCCCGGTCGGCCAGCGGCACGGAGGAGACGCCCTCGCCGTAGAACTCGACGAACTTGCCGACCACGCCGTGCTTGCGCAGGATCTCGGTGATCGTCAGGACGAGGTCGGTGGCGGTGGCGCCGGCGGGCAGCTTGCCGCTGAGCTTGAAGCCGACCACGCGCGGGATCAGCATGGAGATCGGCTGGCCGAGCATGGCGGCCTCGGCCTCGATGCCGCCGACGCCCCAGCCCAGCACGCCGATGCCGTTCTCCATCGTGGTGTGGGAGTCGGTGCCGACGCAGGTGTCGGGGTAGGCCTTGCCGTCGCGGATCATGACCACGCGGGCCAGGTGCTCGATGTTGACCTGGTGGACGATGCCGGTGCCGGGCGGCACGACCTTGAACTCGTCGAAGGCCGTCTGGCCCCAGCGCAGGAACTGGTAGCGCTCGCGGTTGCGCTCGTACTCGCGCTCGACGTTGCGCTGGAAGGCGTCGGGGTGGCCGAAGTAGTCGACGATGACGGAGTGGTCGATGACCATCTCGGCGGGCGCGAGCGGGTTGATCCTGGCGGCGTCGCCGCCCAGGTCGCGCACGGCCTCGCGCATGGTGGCCAGGTCGACCACGCAGGGGACGCCGGTGAAGTCCTGCATGATGACGCGGGCCGGGGTGAACTGGATCTCCACGCTGGGCGTCGCGGCCGGGTCCCAGCCGCCGAGCGCCCGGATGTGGTCGGCGGTGATGTTGGCGCCGTCCTCGGTGCGGAGGAGGTTCTCCAGCAGGATCTTCAGGCTGTACGGGAGGCGTGCGGCGCCCTCGACGGCGTCAAGCCGGAAAATCTCGTACGACGCGTCGCCGACGCGTAGCGTGTCACGGCTGCCGAAGCTGTTCGCGGACACGGTGATTCGCCTCCTCCATCAGACAATTGCTCACTTGAATCCTGCCGCACCCACGGAACGACACGTACGTTAGGTGAACCTAACTTGCGGGGCTCGCGGCGGATGTCTCGACGTCAAGATATTACTACGGTATCTCGACATCAAGTTAAAGCGGGGCGAGCCGCCAGAAGAGCAGGCCGATGATGGCGACGGAGAGGATCGGCGCGAGGATCTTCTGCTCGAACTTCTTGCCGGTCTTGATGCCGATCTTCCAGGGCAGCACGAACTTGGCGCCCAGCGGCCAGAGCACCGGGCAGCCCCGTTCGGTCATGCAGTCGCCGACGACGTGGATCAGGCAGCCGACCCCCACGGCCAGCCCGAGCCAGGCGTAGCCGACGTTCAGGGAGAGGAACACGGCGTAGAGCCCGGCCGTCATGCCGATGTTGATCATGATGGACCCGGCCTTGTTGCCCGGGATGCCGATGCCGATCGCCCGCAGGGCCAGCCCGATCATCAGCACGACCGTGATGTCACGAGCGATCGGATAGGCGTTGACCAGCCAGTGGACGCCGAACCCGAGCGCCGCCGCGAAGGCCAGCGAGTGGGTCATGCCGCGGTGGCCGCCGCTGATCCAGGACACGAACTTGCTGAGCAGCCAGGTGACCGGCCCGAAGGTCTGGGCGATGGTCGCGCTGGGATGGTCGAGGTCGGGCAGCATGGCCGCCCCCGCGCAGACCAGGGCGCCGGCGATCAGCTCGGCCGGGCCGAGCGCGCCGGCCATGATGCCGGTCTCGATGAACCGGGAGCTCTCGTTCAGCAGCGGCAGTGCGGCGAGCGGCGGCGCCAGCGCCAGCCACGCGATCGCCCCGGTCATCGCGTGCGTGTGCCCCATCATGATCGGGACTGTATTGCAAAGAGCCGCTTTACGCGGAGATCCCGGCCGCCAGGTTCTCCTGACGCTGGAACGGTCCGCCGGAAAACACCCGCAAACGCAGACGAGGTCGTCTCCGCGGCGACAGCACCCCCCAGCCCTGCCGACGCGGAACGACCTCGTCTGCTCTGTTCAACGGCGGACATCCCAAGACTGTTCCCCAATTCCGCAACTTTTTCGTGATCTGGCTCACTCTGCGCCCTGCCTTGCCAACGAAACAGTAGCGATATATCTTTGACGCATCGAGAACAGATCGCGATATAGGGAGAAAGAGCATGAGTTACGCACACGCAGCGGGCGACCAGTGGTTCGGCCCCCGGGAGAACCTGCGCGCGGCCCGCGAGAAGCTGAGGGCCATCGCCGACGCCTTCGAGCAGATGGGCGGCCATCACCACCATCACCGGGGCGGCGGCGGGCCGGGCGAGCGCAGGCAACGCGGCCGGCGCGGCGGGCCGGGCGGACCGTTCCCGTTCGACTTCGGCCGCGGCGGCCCCTTCGGCCCGGGCGGGCCCTGGGGCGGGCACCACGGCTGGGGCGGCGGCCGGGGCCGTAAGGCCAAGCGGGGCGACGTCCGCGCCGCGATCCTGGCCCTGCTGGCCGAGGAGCCGCGCAACGGCTACCAGATCATCCAGGAGATCGCCGAGCGCAGCGAGGGCGGCTGGAAGCCCAGCCCCGGCGCCGTCTACCCGGCGTTGCAGCAGCTCACCGACGAGGGCCTGGTGATCGCGGAGGAGAACGAGGGCCGCAAGACCTTCCGCCTCACCGACGAGGGCCGCGCCTACATCGACGCGCACGCCGACGAGGTCCGCGCCCCCTGGGACGAGATGCGTCCGGACATCGACGACAACACCGCCGATCTCTGGCACATCGCCCGACAGTCGGCATTCGCCATGATGCAGGTTCTCCAGACCGGAAACGACGCACAAATCCGCGAAGCGCGTAAGACTCTGGTTGAGACCCGGCGCAAGCTCTACCAGATCCTGGCCGACGGCGAACCGGGCGAGGAGTAACCAGGTGACCGGCTCCGCAGCGACAGGCCGGTTCGGGGAGAGCGAGGAACCAGACATGGACCACAACGATCTCCGCATCGGCGACGCCGAGCGCGAGCAGACGATGGCGGCCCTGCGCGAGCACTTCGCCCAGGGCCGCCTGACCCACGAAGAGCTCGACGAACGCCTCGACCGGACGCTGGCCGCCAAGACGGTCCGCGACCTGTCCCAGGTGACGGCCGACCTGCCCGGCTCGTCCCCCTCCTACGCCCAGCACCCGCAGCTGTCCCAGCAGATGCCCCAGTTCGACCGGGACGCCTGGCGCCAGGCGATGAGGGCGCACCGCCACCAGATGCAGGCCATGCACCACGCACAGGCCGCGAACCGCCGGCACGACCATTCCCGCCGTCACTGGCGCGGCCACCGCGGCCCCGGCCCGCTGCTGCCCCTCCTGATCGTCTCCGGGGTGCTGGCGCTGGTCTTCGGGTTCGGCCTCTTCAAGATCCTGCTGGCGGTGTTCGTGGTGGCCACCGTGTTCAACCTGGTGCACCGCCGCTTTCACTACCGCGGGTGACCTTCGCATCCCTTCGTGACGTTGGGCCTTGACCAGAATCAACTGACATTTCATGATCTGGCGGGCGGATCTCACCGAACGAAGGGGCGTCGCATGACCGAGCCGGGTTCCGTGGCGGCCCTCACGAATCCGTTCGCCGCGGTGGGCGGCGCCGACGCGCTCGTCCTGGACGCGCCCGGCTACCTGGCGGCCTTCGAGCGCGACCACGCCGGCTGCGTCGTCCCCCTGTGGAAGCTGGAGCGCGCCCAGAGCTTCTACGAGCCGGACGTGGCGAGCTGGCGGGCCATGATGGACGGCGACTGGACCGCCTCCCTCTCCCTGGCCGAGCAGATGGCGCCGCTGGTGGCCGGCTACTTCCGCCACCGGATGCCGGTGCGCCGGGTGCGCGTGGTGGAGTTCCCCGTCAGCGCGTACCTGCAGTGGGAGATGCACCTGCTGGACATGCGGGCCAGGGCGGGCTCACCCTGCCGGGTGGTGCCCGCGGCGCGCGTGGCCGCCCTCGAACCGGTGCCCGAGCTGGTGATCTTCTCCCCCGTCCTGATGTACGAGGTCCTCTACGACGAGCACGGCGGCGGCCGGGGCGGCCGGCGCATCACCGATCCCGGCGTGATCGGCCCGTGCCTGCGGGCGGTCCAGGAGCTGTTCGCCGAGGGCGAGGACGTGCGCGACTTCCACCGGCGGGAGATCGTGCCGCTGCCGCCGCCGTCGGTCACCGACGAGATGCGCGCCGCGGTGCCACCGTACGCCCACCGGACGGAGGAGTTCCGGGTCTGAGCGCGGCCGGGTTGCGGCCCGCGACTGGAACGGGCCACGACGCATCTCCTGACACTTTGGTTTACCCGGACATCAGGGAAATTTCGCAAATTTCGTGACAGGGGGGTTGCGGCCCTACCAGAATGCGGTGCGATCCAGCGTCCATCGCAACTGGAGGAAGCCCCAATGCGCAGACCCCTAGGGGTACTCGCCGGCCTGGTGAGCCTGGCTGCACTCGGTACGCCGACGACCCCGGCCGACGCCTCGACGGCGGCCGCGGCCGGCAGCGAGGCCGCCGGCCGTTGCCGGGTCACCGTGGCCACGCCTCGCGTCAACGACACCGCCCAGATCGTCTCCTCCGCCGTCCGCCAGGGCTGCCGTACGGACGCGCTCCTGCGCGTCCGGCTCAAGCGCGCCGTCCCGGGGCCGGACCCCGTCGTCAAGAGCGGCTCCACCCGGTCCGGCAGCGTCGCGCTCACCCTCCCCTGCGCGCCCGGCGTCTACTACGCGGTCGCCACCGACCACCGGGGCCGCGGCGCATCCTCCAAGGCGGTCAGGCTGACCTGTGCCCCGGCCCCGACGCCCACGGCGACCCCCAAGCCCACCCCGACGACCACAGCCACCCCGGCCCCCAAGCCGACCGCGACCAGCCCCGCCGGCACGGTGGGCACCGCCGAGGAGAACGAGGTCCTGCGCCTGGTCAACGCCGAGCGCGCCAAGGGCGGCTGCCAGCCGCTCAAGCACGACGCCCAACTGCGCGCCGCGGCGTACGGCCACTCCGCCGACATGGCCGCCAAGGGCTACTTCGACCACACCTCGAAGGACGGCCGCAGCTTCATGGACCGCATCAGGGCGGCCGGCTTCACCGGCGGGACCGCCTTCGCCGAGAACATCGCCAAGGGCCAGGCCACCCCGGCCTCCGTGATGAACTCCTGGATGAACAGCTCGGGCCACCGGGCCAACATCATGAACTGCCGGTACACGGTGATCGGCGTGGGCGCGGCCAGGAACGGCCAGGGCCCCCTCCACTGGACGCAGGACTTCGCGGCCAGGTAGCCCTCGCGGGCCCCGCGCGCCGCGCGGGGCCCACCGGGTCAGACGCGGGTCAGACGCGGGTCAGACGCGGGTCAGACGCGGGTCAGCAGGACGTTCCCGTCCCCGGCCTTCCTGACCACGATGACCGCGTACAGCCCGGTCACCTTCGGGTCGCTGATGGTCAGGCGTTCCATCTTGTTCGGGCCGCCGCTCGCGGACTTGCGGGCGGCCGAGCGCGGCAGGCCCCACGCGGCGGGGTCGGGCGCCATCACGAAGAGGTCGAGGTCCTGCCCGTCGCGCGGCACGACCGTGATCGTGGCGGGCACGCCCTTCTCGATCCACGTCGTCCGCACCTCGGCCAGGCGGCCGGCGGCAAGGGGGAACTCCTGCGGCGTCCCGGCCTCCAGGTTGCCCGCGGCCGCCTCGGTCACCTCCATCGCGTACTCCTCGTAGTCGGCGTCGGAGCTGACCGAGTTGACGAACCAGTTGCGGGTGGCCGAGCTGGGCTGCACGGCGACGAAGTCCGCGCTGGTGGCGGTCCAGTCGGCGCTCCTGACGGCGTCGCCGCCGGCGTTGGGCGTGGTGGCCAGGTCGACGTCCGCGCCGTCCGGCCCGGTGACGGCGGCCACCACGTGCCATTTGCCGGGCGTGGTGACGAAGGCCGTCTGCAGCGGGACGTTGGCGGGCCGGCGGATCGGATGCCGGTCGGCCAGGTCCTCCACGTGCTGGGTGGAGACGGCGTTCTGGAACAGCGCCCCCTCCGCGAGGTCGTGGTGCTGAGGGTCGAGCAGGGTCATGAAGTGGTCGAGGTCCTGGGCGACCGCCTTCCTGAACGCGGCCACGACGGTCTCGGGCCCGACGCCGCCGAGGTCCCAGTACGTCTCGTCCCGCGTGCCCGAGTCGGCCAGGTCGAGCAGCACCCCGGCCACGCGGCCCTCGGTCCTGACCGCGTCCGTCCCGCTCGGCCAGCCGTCGCTGAACCAGCGCGGGCTCTCCAGGTCGATCGCGGAGGTCGACCACCGGTAGTGCGTGTCGTCGTAGGTCTGGACGGCGACCCAGTCGGCCCACCCCTCGATCCAGGCGCAGGTCGGGTTGATCATCGGCGCCCTCATGAAGTGCTGCCCGCAGTCGCCGCCGGTCGACGGTCTCCTGCCCGTGTAGTCCATGATGAAGTGCCCCAGCTCGTGGGGAAGCGTCATCTTCTCCAGCGGTATCGAGGCGTCCAGGTTGATCTGGAAGCGGCCCAGGCAGTCGGGGCCGGCACCCGGGCAGTAGTAGGACGTGGGCAGCACCTTGTCCGGCCGCCAGATGACGGTCACCGACTGGCAGTTCTGCTCGCCCGGCTTCCAGCAGTCGTCGGCCGGGTCGTTCAGCCAGCCGGTGTAGGCCTTCCACGTGTCGTAGACGGCCGCGTGCAGGCGGAAGGCCCCCTCCATCGGATCCCCGGCGGCGCTGCGGTAGTCCATGACGGTGGCCGACGTGCCGGGGGGAACGTCCGGCGTGGTCGGGCCGGCGTCGGTGTAGATGTCGGCGGCCTTCTCCGAGAAGCCCACGGACCAGTAATTGCTGACCGGGCTGACCTCGATGTTGACGTCCTGGCCGGTGCCGTCCTCCTCGGTGCCGGGGAAGCAGAGCTTGTAGGCGCCGGACGCGTCCGTCGCGGCCCAGCCGAGATTGAGCCGGCCGTTCGTGTCGGTGTCGAACGCGTCCACCTCGGCCATGGGGACGCCGCCGACGGTTCCGTCCGCCCTGATGTAGGTGACGCGCCCCTGCACGCACGTGTCGCCCGCCGCGGCGGCCCGCGCGGCCCTCTCCGTACGGCGCCCGCGGCCCTCGCGCGGCATGCCGAACACCGACGACCGCTCGCCCACGGTGACGTAGGCGAGCCCGCCGGAAGCGGGCCCCGGCCGCCCGTCGCGGGCCTGGACGCGGACGGAGGCGGGGCCGGGCCCGACCGCCGTGACGACGCCCTCGTACCGGACCGTCCGGCCCGCACGGGCCCGCCAGGTCCGGGTGGCCCGGTCCACCGGGCTGCGGCCGATCGTCGCGGCGGCGCGGTCGAGCCCGGCGGGCGGGGTCGCCCACTTCAGGGTGTCCGGGAGTTCGATGATCGTGGTGGCGTCGGGGATGTCGTCTTTCGGGGTCACCTCGATCGTGAGCTTCGCGCTCTGCCCCACGGCGGGGGCGCGGTCGAGCGAGACGTCCACGGTGAAGCAGTCCCCCGGGAGGCAGGCGGGCTGCTTCGGCGCGGCGGCGTGGGCCGGGGCCGTGGTGAGGCCCACGGCCGCCAGCACCCCCGCCAGGGTGGTCGCCATCAGTCGGCGTGACATCGGCATGTCTCCTGATCAGCCCGCGCAGGCCACGGGCGAGTCGAAGTGGCCAGGTGAGGTGGGATAGGGCGAACCGCTGTCGCCCGAGGCCGGCACGGCCACCTCGCGCACCCCGGACGCGTCGCCGAGGGTGCGGCCGGCGCCCGCGCCCCAGGCCACCCTGGCCAGGAAGTCGAGCATCGCCGGGGAGTGCTGGCGGACGATGTTGTGTCCGCCGTTGGCCGGGCCGCAGTGGGTGTAGAGGTTGAAGCCGCCGTTCCAGTCGATCATCTTGTCGCCGGGGTTGGGCCCGTTGGCCGTGCGGTCGCCCTGCAGGACGTCGCGGTCCGCGCCGCCGTACTGCCAGTCCACGCCCTGGTGGTGCTGGTCGTCGGCGGTGGCGGCGTTGTCCTTGTCGGTCATGCGGAACCACGCGCACGGGTCCACCACCGTGGTCAGCTCGCCTTCCGGCATCTTGCCGGGGGCGCACGAGCCGGGGTAGGAACCGCGCGGGTTGTAGTCGAGCAGGTCCGCGCCCGCGCCGCCGAAGACGTGGTCGACGAAGCGGTCGCCGGTGCCGCGGGCGGCCGGGTCGAACGCGCCGCCGGTCAGGCACTCGGCGGTGGCGGCGTCCAGGGCCGGGTCGCAGCCCTTTCCGCCCCACAGCAGGTCGTCGCCGTCGCCGCCGAACACCTCGTCGCCGCCGCTGTCGCCGTTGACCAGGTCGTCACCGGCGCCGCCGTGCATGCTGTCGCGTCCGGGGCCGCCGCGCATGCGGTCCGCGCCGCCCTTGGCGAAGCCGTCGTGCGGCATGGCGGCGGACGTCCAGGTGTCGCCGTCGGTGTCGTGCAGCAGGTCGGTACGGCGGTCGTAGGTGCCGGGCTGGAAGCCCTTGTAGGTCTCCTTCGGCGGGGCGTTGAGGCTGACGGTGAAGCCGAGCCGCTGGGCGTCGGCGGCGTCGAGGCGCTCGTTCAGCACGCCGCCGCGGTCGCCGAGCATGGCGTCCTCGCCCGCGCCGCCGGACAGGTCGTCGTCGCCCAGTTCGCCGAACAGGTCGTCGTCGCCCTGGCCGCCGTGCAGGGTGTCGTCGCCGTCCTGGCCCCACAGCGCGTCGTCGCCGTCGTCGCCGTACAGGTGGTCGGCGCCGTAGGAGCCGGCCGGCTCGCAGGTGGCCTGGGCCTGGGTGCAGAACCTGGTCGACCCGCCCGGCAGGGCCGGGTCGTGGCCGCGTACGCGGGTCGCGTCCGCTGGCGGCTGGCCCGCCGGGTAGCGCTCGGTGTAGACCTTCTCGGCGTCGCCCGTCACGGTGCGGACGAGCGAGCCGTTGTCACCGAGCAGGACGTCGGCGCCGCCGCCGCCCTCGATCGCGTCGGCCTCGTCGGCGGCGGCCTGCCTGGCCGAGCCGCCGATCAGGTCGTCCTGGCCGGGGGTGTCGTCGCCCTCCAGGTCGGCGGCGCCGCTGGGGTCGCCTCTCCAGCCGGGGTCGGTCAGCGGTCGCGTGGTGGTGTGGGCGGACTCGGCCGTCAGCGGCAGGTCGCCGCGGATCTGGTCCGCGCCGTCACCGCCCTCGGCGTAGTCGCCCTGGCCGCCGCCGGACAGCTGATCGTCCCCGCCCTGCCCCCACAGAACGTCCACCCCGGCCCCACCGGACACCCGATCCGCCCCTGCCCCGTCACCTGAGCCCTCGGTGGAACCCTTGCGCGAGCCTTCGCCTGAGCCGTCGCCTGGGCCCTCGGTGGCACCCTTGCGCGAGCCTTCGCCCGCGTCGGCGGCCAGGAGTGTGACGGCGCGCGGGGTCATCGGGGTGCCCGCGGAGCCGATGCGGACGGTGGCCCTGGCCGGGGTGCCCGTCAGCGTCACCACGGCGTTGTCGCCGGCCACGACGTCGTCGCCGGGGCCGCCGTAGAGCGCGTCGGCGGCGTCGGCGGTCGTGGTGTGGGTGCCGCCGACCAGGTCGTCGTCGCCCTGGTCGCCCTCGACCCAGTCCACGCCCGCGCCGCCCTCGGCGTAGTCGTCGCCCTCCTGGCCGCGCAGCCGGTCGGGGCCGCCCTGGCCGAAGATCGCGTCGTTGCCCGCGCCGCCGTCGGCCACGTCCGGACCGAAGCCGCCCGCGAGCAGCTTCACCTGATGCGCGGCCGCCTGCCCCGGCCGCCCGGCGACCGAGGTCGCCGGGTCAGCCGCCGGCTCACCGCCCGAGGCCGCCGTGGCAGACGGCGCAGCCGAAGGACTCCCCGCCCCAGACGGCCCCGCAGAAGGGCCTCCCGTGGACGACGGGCTCTCCGACGGTGTGCCCGACGAGGTGGCCGACGGAGTAGCCGACGGCCCCCCAGACGGCCCCCCAGACGGACCCTCGGACGGAGCGCCCGAGGAACTGGGCGAGGGGCTGGGCGAGGTGCCCGACGGACCGGCCGACGGGGTGCCCGAGGGGGCGGCCGACGGGGTGCCCGAGGGGCCAGGGGGCGGGGTGGCGGTCAGGGTGGCGTTGTCGGCGGCGATCACGTCCGGGCCGTCGCCGCCCAGCAGCGTGTCACCACCATCCGGGTACGCGCCCGCAGCGCCGCCCACCAGCTCGTCCTCCCCCGCCTCGCCGTACACCTCGTCGCCGCCGACGCCGCCCTCCAGGTGGTCGTCGCCCGCGTCGCCGTGCACCTCGTCGGACCCGATCCCGCCATGGGCCCGGTCGGGGCCGTCGCCGCCGTGGATCACGTCCGGGCCGCCGGCCTCCTCCGGGGTGCCGTCGAGGTCGAACGGGCCGTCGGCGGCGCCGTTGTCGCCGATCAGCTCGTCCGCCCCGGCGTCGCCGTACAGGAAGTCGCCCTTGTCGTCCTTGCCCGCCGTGCGGGTGCCGCCGATGACCAGGTCGTCGCCGTCGCCGCCGAAGGCCCGGTCCTGCCCGGACTCGCCCACGACGGTGTCGTCGTGCGCGCCGCCGTACAGGGTGTCGTCGCCGGAGCCGCCGGTCACCTCGTCGGCGCCGTCGTCGCCGAGCGCCGTGTCGTCGCCGGAGCCGCCCGAGACCCGGTCGTCGCCCGAGCCGCCGGCCAGGCGGTCGTCACCGCGTTCGCCGCAGACCACGTCCTGGCCGCCGCCGGCCTCGACCCGGTCGGCGCCGCCGCCGGCCGACACGGTCTCCTTGCCCGCGCCGCCGATGATCAGGTCCCGGCCGTCGGCGTCGCCGTCGTGCTCCTCGCACGGCTCGTCCCGCCGGCGGTCGCCGAAGACGGTCGCGCCTCCGTCGCCGCCGATGACGTGGTCGTTCCCGTCGCCGCCGGACAGCTCCTTGGCCGAGGGCTGGACGCCCGCCGGCAGCGGCAGGTGACGCACCTGCCTGGCCGGGCCGAAGTCGTCGCGCCCCTGGGCCTCGCCGACGTCGGACGGCTCGGCGATCACCCAGTCGTCGCCGGGGCCGCCGGAGATGTCGTCCTTGCCGTGGCCGCCCGCGAGCACGTCGTCCCCGCCGCCGCCGATGATCTGCACGGCCTCGCCGGGAGCCGAGTGGCCGGCGACCAGGTCGACGGCCTGACCGCCGTACACCTTGTCGGCGCCCGCGCCGGTGTCGACGTAGTTCGGCCCGGAGTCGGCGGGTCCCGCCTCGTCGCGGCCGATCTTCTCGCGCGGCCCGGTGTAGATCTCGTCGGCCGCCGAGCCGCCGGTGAGGGTGTCCGCGCCGGGCCCGCCGACCAGCAGGCTCGGCTGCGCGCGGAACCGCGGCGAGGGGTCGGCGGCGGCCAGCGGGCTGTCGGAGGCGACGGCGATGGTGTCGTTCCCGCCGTTGCCGTACAGCCGGTTCTCGCCGAGACCGGCCGCGATGCGGTCGCCGCCGTCGGCCGGGCCGTCGTCCGGCGCGCCGGGCAGGTCGTCGCCGGTCCAGTCGGCCACCTGAACGTCGCCGACCTTGCGGGTGGCGGGGGTCAGGCGGCCGTCACCGGCCACCCAGCCGCCCGCGCCGCCCATGGTGACGTAGTCGTCGCCGGGGCCGCCGGCCACGATCGCGGCGGGCCCGTCGTACTGGTCGCCGCTGGTGATCTGGTCGTCGCCCTTCCCGCCGTCGATCACGTTGCGGCCGGCGCCGGCCAGGATCAGGTCGTCGCCGTCGCCGCCGAACGCCACCACCGTCCGGTCGAACGGGTGAGCTCCGGCGGCGTCGTCGCCGTACCCCTGGAAGACCAGCCGCAGCGTGCCCTTCGCGCCCCGGCCGTCGGCCAGCACCCGCGTCAGGCCGGACGCGCGGTGCTCCTCGCGCACGCCCAGCGCGCTGACCACGAAGCCCTCGTCGCCGGGAAGCTGGCTGACGGTCCACTGCTCGGCGTCGTCGCCCGGCTTGGCGGTGCTGCCGCCCCTGGCCTTGCGCATCGGGCCGACGTGCAGCACCAGGGCGTCGCCCGCCTCGGTGGCGAGCTTCGGCGGGTCCTCGTCGCACTTGGGCCGGACCGAGAAGTCGAGCAGTTTGGCCTCGACGATGGTCCAGTCGAACCGCTTCTTGAAGATCGAGATGCCCACCTCGACCCAGGCCTTCAGGTAGACCTTCAGCTCGCCGTCCAGCGAGAACAGGCACAGCGGGTTGCGCAGCAGGACGTCGGCGAACTCGAAGAACCGGAACTTGCCGTCGTTGGTGGGATCGAGCCAGTTCATGGCGACGGTGAGGAAGATGCCGCCGCTCACGCCCGCCTTGACCAGCACCACGTCCACCGCCGCGCCGGCCTCCAGCCGCCCGGTCAGGGAGATCGCCGGCAGCGGCCTGCCCTGGTCGTCGGTGGTCTTCAGGTAGAGGCTGTCGAGGACCTGGAGGTCGACCTTGCCCTGCTCGATCGCCTTGCGGATGCCGTAGGTGTCGAAGCCCGCCCTGATCTGGGCCTCGACCCCGGCGGTGCCGGAGATGACCACCATGATCGGCGGCGGCGACCAGACCGGGCCGAAGGACTGGCTGTAGGAGAAGCCGAGGCGCAGCGGCCCGGAGTCGAAGGCGACCAGCTCCACGTCCTTGCCCATCAGCAGGCTGAAGATCGACCGTCCGGCGTTCTGCAGCACGGGGAAGCTGAAGCCCGCCTTCGCGGAGTGCTCCATCGGTCCCTGGGCGTCGGCAGTGGCGGCCTTGCCCTTCCCGCACGACCGGGCGCCCTGGTCGAGCGCGGCGAACAGGTCGTCCGTGGCGGGGGCCACGTCCTTGATCAGCGAGTCGGCGACGTCGGGCGAGTTCTCGGTGTCCAGCGCGCGGTCACTGGCCACGGTGAAGCTGCCGATCGGGATGTGCAGCTCTCCCTGGCAGTCGGGCAGCGACGTGACCAGCCTGCCGACCTCGATCATCCGCTCGATGAACTTGGTCGTGCCGCCGCCCGCGACCGTGTTGTACTTCTTGGCGATCGTCATCAGGTTCACCTCGCCGCCGCCCGCGGCCCTGCTCAGGTCCGACAGCACGGGGATGGGCGCGTAGAGCTGATCGATCACCGGTTTGACCGGGTCCGTCACCTTCTTGACCTGGGTCACCACCGGCCCGAGGACGCTCCGGAAGAAGTCGCCGGCCTCCAGGTTCACGTTGTTGAAGGCGATGTTCAGGTTCGCCGGGTCGGGCGAGCCGCCCTTGGTGAGGTCCCAGTCCAGGTCGAAGTCGCCGTACAGGCCGGGGAACATGGCCGAGCCGGCCGTCACCTTGAAGCGCCAGTCCACGGCGACCTTGGCGTTCAACGACGTCTCCACCAGGCTGCCGGCGTCGGCGAGCTGGTCCAGGCCGATCCGGCCGACCGGCTTGAAGCCGATGGTGAAGGCGCCCGCGAACAGGTCGGGGGCGTTCTGCTCGCGGTTCTTGAGCGTGATGTCGAGGATCGCCAGCCTGGCCTTGATCTCCTCGGGCAGCGAGACGTTCACGCCGACGGTCGCCCGCGGCCGGTTGGCCTCGCCGGCGTCCACGTAGAAGCCGCTGGTCCGGTCCAGGCCCACCATGACTTCGGCGTGCCAGCCGAGCTCGGCCCGTACGCCCTTGCCCGCGCCCTGCTTCAGCGCGAGGCCGGGGACGCCGACGTCCAGCGGCCGCTCCACGCCCAGGCAGTCCTTGACGCAGCCCCGTTCGGGATCGACGTCGCCCTTGCCGACGCTGACCTTGAACGCGATGCCGGTCAGCTCGGCGCCCTTGGCCGCGTCGCAGGCCTCGGGCTTGGCGGGGTCGGGGACGGGCGCCTGCACGCAGGTGATCACCGGCTGCACGCCGGGCCCGACCTTGGGCGCGAGCTCGTCGTTGTACCAGGTGCGCAGGTCGCCGCCGGTGGGCACCTTGCCGCCGTTGGGCAGCTTGGCCAGGGCGGCCTTGATCTCCTGGCGCTTGGCGCCGACGAAGTCGGCCCCCTGCTGGAGGTCGGCGCCGACCATCGGCAGCCTGCCCTTGCCGGAGGCCATGCGCATGCCGGTCTCCAGGGCGGTGAGGTAGCGGTCGATGCCGTCGCCCAGGTTGGTCCAGTCCAGCTCCAGGCCCGGAGGCAGGGTGGAGAAGTCGAAGGAGGGCAGCTCCAGCCGGTTCACGTCGCCGGGCAGCTTCTTGGACAGGTCGAACATCTCGGCCAGCGGCGCTGCCCTGGGCAGCCGCAGCACGAGCGCGTGCTTGCCGTCCGCGGTGAGCGGCGCGCCGTTGAGGTAGGCGGGCAGGACGGCGCACAGCGCCAGGTCGGTGTCGTCGCGATGCGGGTCGCGGTCGCAGGCGACGGGGTCGCTCGTCTCGTTCAGCGCCAGGTCGAGCCCGGCGAAGAAGGCGGCGGGGGTGACCGCGTCCTGGGACTCGCCGCCGTAGCGCAGGCTCACGCCGTAACCGAGCCTGGCCTGCAGCGGGTCGTCGCCCTCCTTGCCGATCGCCAGCGGCAGCGGTCCGACGTCGGCCTTGACCGTGCCGTCGAGCTGCGCCTTCGCCTGGAGGTCGAGGCCGGAGTCGGTCTCGATGAGCAGGTCGCGGGCCGCGTCGAAGCCGCGCTTGAGCGCCACCCGCAGGCCGAGGCGCACCTCGCCCTCGACGGCGGCGTCCAGCGTGGCCGAGCCCTTGGCGGCGACCAGGCTGCTGTCGCCGAAGGCGAAGCGCAGCGGCTCCTGCACGGCCGCCTTCTTGTCGTAGGCCAGCGACAGCCGCAGGGCGCCGTCCTCGTAGCCGATGCGCACCTGGCCGCCCAGCGCCTTGTTCAGCTCGGCCACCAGCGCCTGGACGGTGTCCGGCGGCGCGGCGGTCAGGCGGTCGATCGCGTCCCGCAGCGGCGAGCGCAGCGCGTAGGCGGCGCCCGCCTCGGGCACGGCCTGGCCGAACTTCTCGGCGAAGGACAGCGTGTGCTCGCCGCACGCGGTCGCGACGGTCAGCACCCGGGTGCCGACGGCGACCCGGCGGCCGACGTGCGCCTGGGTGAACGTGCGCGAGGGGTCGGTGACGTAGGCGTTCTCGTTGCCGCAGGCGCCGTCGCCGTAGACGACGCCGGGGCCCGAGCCCATCTCCTCAGCGGCCACCAGGTCGGACAGCGAGCGGCCGAGCAGCGGCAGCTTGGCCGTCATCGCCTCGTTGACCGGCCCGCTGCCCTTGACGCCGTCGAGGTACGTGGCCACCGCGCCCAGCGACTTGATCAGCGCGCCGAACAGCGCCTGCGGGTTGTCGGGGTCGAAGGCGAAGTCCTTGACCCTGCCGATCTGGTCGAAGCCGCGGAAGCTGACGGCGGCGGGCTTGCCGAGGTCCGGCATCTCCACCTCGCCGGAGACCCTGCCGCCGAAGAAGTCGGCCAGGCCGGGCACGCCCAGCGTGAGCCGCGCCTTGGCCACCGCGTCCACCTGGGAGGTCAGGACGTCGCCCGGCTTGCTCGCCAGCCGCTCGAACAGCCGGGTCAGCGGCACGTCGCCGATGTCCTTGAGGCCGACCTTGACCAGGTCGCCGCCGTTCCTGCTGCCCATGGTGAGGTCGCCGGTGATCTGGACGCCCAGGTAGCCGGCGACGGCGTTGACGTTGACCGAGGAGAGCACCGACACGCGGGCGCCGAACAGGTCCCGGCCGGTCCGCAGCATGATCCGGTCCGCGGCCCTGGGCAGCTCGTTCACCACGGTGGCGCTGCCGTCGGCGTTGACGTGCTTGTACGGGCACGCCTTCTGCTGCCCGTCCGGCCGCTGGGCGCAGCCCTGGCCCGTCACCGGGTCGCTCAGGTCGAGCACGACCGTGGCCGAGGCGTGGTAGCCGCGCATGACGCCCGCCACGGCGGCGGTCGCGTTGGCGCGGTCGAGCCCGGCGGCGGCCTTGAAGGTGTCGCCGAAGGCGATCTGCCCGATCATGGGGTCGTTCGCGGAGATCCGGTACGGCGCGCCCGCGGCGGGCACGCCGCCGCGCCATCCCTCCTCGGCGAGGGTGACGGTGTCGGCGGTGTTGTCGGCCACGATTCCGCTCGACGTTCCGGCGGTGACCGTGCGCCCGGCGAACTGCCCCGGCGTCCACTTCTGCCCGGCGTGCCGCAGCGTCCTGGCCGCGTACGTGACGCCCGTCCCGGTCCCGCTGACGGTCTGGCCCGCGGGGTTGAGCGGCTCGGGGGCCGGGTTGACGGTCCGGTCCACGACGACGGTGAAGGCGATCTTCTTGGCGGCGTCGTCGTACCCGGCGTCGGCGACCTTGATGATCGCGCCTCCGGGCAGGCCGCGAGCCTTGCCCAGCGCGGCGAGCAGGTCCTGGATGGAGGTGAAGGTGGGCCGGCCGGTGTTGCGGTCCACGCTGGCGGCGGCGAAGGCGTGGATCGCCTCCGACACCTGCACGGCGTCGGCCAGCGAACCGCGCATGAACGGCAGGTCGAGGTCGCCCTGCCCGTCCCAGCGGGCGCGCTGGGCGGCGGAGATCGCGTTGGCCAGGTGGGTCAGGCCGTCGAGCAGGTCCTTGGGCGTGAGCGTCTGGAAGCGGCCGAGCCGGTCCAGGTCGGCCTGGGTCACGCTGACGGCGGGGCCGCCGGTGGCCAGGTCGGGCCAGCTCGCGTCGATGGTCGCGGCGGCCCCCTCGACCTGGGCGCCGGCGAACGGCTGCGCGGTGACCTGCAGCCTGGCGGCGGCCGAGCCCTTGCGGGCGAAGGCGAACAGGCTCTGCGAGCCCAGTTCCGAGGTGTCCAGCCTGCCGTTGCCGTCCGGGTCGGCGGCGGTGGCGGCGAACTCGGCGTCGACGGAGAGCGTCGAGGCCGCCGAGAGGTCGACGCCGAGGATGCCGAAGGCGGCGGTGGGCCTGGCCCCGGCGGCGAGCCTGCCCTCGGCCCGCACGGTCAGGCCGGCGTCCTTGGCCAGCCAGGCGGACTTCGTGGCCGGGTCGTAGGCGAAGGGCAGCTTGGCGGTGAGCTTCAGCGTGACGTCCACGCCGCCCGAGGTGATCAGCGAGACCTTGGGCTGGGCGCTGCTGACGGAGATCGGCCGGCCGGCCGCCGTCCTGGTGACCTCCAGGGTCAGGTCGAGGCGCCTGATCCCGTTCTGGGTGCTCGCCTTGGCCAGGAGTCTTCCGGCGCGGGGGCCGGACAGCTCGTACTCGTCCTGGAGGTCGTCCAGGGTGGTGAGGTCCTTGAGCTTGTCGTGGACGGCCACCTGGAACAGGTCGCCCAGGCCCAGGGCGTCCTCGCCGCCGGGCACCAGACCGACGAACGGCAGCTGCTCGCCCATCGGGCCGAGCGTGGCCAGGCCGCCGCCCGCGGCCGTGAACCGTTCCACCGCGGACAGCAGCGCCGCGGTCTCGGCGTCCGGTGCCGCGGACGCGGCGGCCGGTGGCGGCACGGCCGCGACCAGACCCGTTAACAACGCCAATGCGCAGAAGACGCGCGACAATCGCCGGCTTGCCACCAGACCCCCCAGTGCGAAGACACAACGAACCGGGTACGTATCTAGCGATCAAGGCTTGTGCGTGACTTGGATCCGTCTACAAGCGCAGGTCAGAGACCGTCGGTTTCCGGGCCGGGGCGCAGCGTGGCGCGCAGGCGGGCCATCTCCCCGGCGATCGTGGCGACGGTCCAGTGGGCGTTGAGCCCGCTCGGGTTCGGCAGCACCCACACGCGGGCCCCGCCCACCTGCTCGGGCTGGGGGCCGATGACCGCCTTGGGCCGCGCGAAGGCCGTCCGGTACGCCGAGATGCCGAGCACGGCCAGCACCTGCGGCCCCAGCTCGGCCACCTTCCCCGCGAGCCGCCGGCCGCCCGCGACCAGCTCGTCGCTGGTCAGCTCCGCCGCCTTGGCGCTGGCCCGCGGGACGATGTTCGTGATGCCCAGCCCGTACGAGGGCAGCAGGTGCTGCTCGGCGGGGGCCAGCAGGCGCGGCGTGAGGCCGGACAGGTGCAGCGCGGGCCAGAACCGGTTGCCCGGCCGGGCGAAGTGGTGGCCGGTGGCCTCCGACATCAGGCCGGGGTTGATGCCGCAAAAGAGCACGTTGAGGCCGGGACCGAGCACGTCGACAAGCACGTGCCGGAGGTTAGCCCACTCCGCGGCGTGGTCAGCCCATGTCTTCCAGCTTGCGGCCCTTGGTCTCCTTGACCCATTTGGTGACGAAGAGGAAGGACAGCGCGGCGAACAGGGCGTACATGGCGTAGGTGAGCGGCAGGTTCCACTCCGACAGCGCCGGGAACGAGACGGTGATCAGCCAGTTGGCGATCCACTGCGCGGCGGCGGCGACGCCGAGCGCGGCGGCGCGGATGCGGTTGGGGAACATCTCGCCGAGCAGCACCCAGACCACCACGCCCCACGACAGGGCGAAGAACAGCACGAACACGTTGGCCGCGACGAGCGCGATCGGCCCCTGCGGGCTGGGCAGCGAGACCACGCCGCCGACCTCCCGCGACGCGCTGAACGCCCAGGCCGCGGTGCCCAGGGCGATCGCCATGCCGGCCGAGCCGACGAGCAGCAGCGGCTTGCGCCCGATCCGGTCGACCAGGGCGATCGCGATGAACGTGCCGATGATGTTGATGATCGAGCTGGAGAAGCTGATCAGCAGCGAGTTGCTCTGGTTGATGCCCACCGACTGCCACAACACCGACGAGTAGTAGAAGATCACGTTGATGCCGACGAGCTGCTGGAACGCCGACAGGATGATGCCGACCCAGACGATCGGCAGCAGGCCGAGCGCGCTCCCGCGCAGGTCCTTCAGCCCCGGCACGCGCTCGGTCCGCAGCACGTGCTGGATCTCGGCGATCCGGGCGTCGAGGTCCACGTCCTCGCCCTCGACCTCGGCCAGCACCTCGCGGGCCTTCCGCGACCGTCCCGACATGATCAGGTAGCGCGGCGACTCGGGGATGGTGGAGGCGAACAGCAGGTAGAGCAGGGCCGGGACGGCGCAGGCGCCCAGCATCCACTGCCACGCCTGCAGCCCCCACAGCCGGTTGTTGACGTCGCCGCCGGCCAGCTCGGCGATCAGGTAGTTGACGAGCTGCGAGACGGCGATGCCGAGCACGATGGCGAGCTGCTGGAACGAGCCCAGCCGCCCCCGGTAGGCGGGCGGCGCGACCTCGGCGATGTAGGCCGGTCCGAGCACCGAGGCCATGCCGATCGCGAAGCCCGCGATGACCCGCCACAGCCCCAGGTCCCAGATGGCGAACGGCAGCATCTGCCCGATCGAGCTGACGGTGAACAGGCCGGCGGCCACCTGCATCGACCGGGTGCGTCCCCACCGGTCGGCCAGCCCGCCGCCGATCCAGGCCCCGAGCGCGGACCCGAGCAGCGCGATGGCCACGACGAAGCCGATCTGGACCGCTCCCACGTCGAAGTGCCGCTGGATGCCGGTGACCGCGCCGTTGATGACCGAGCTGTCGTAGCCGAACAGGAACCCGCCGATGGCCGCCGCCGCGGTGATGAAGACGACGTGGCCCAGATGCTCCTGATGGGTGTGCCGAGTTGCCATACAGGTCCCTTCCCCGTGATCGGGGACCTACCCGGTGATCACCTGTGTAGCGCGGCGCTTACCCAACCTTGCCACAAACCGGACGTCAGGCCCGGGTCAGCCAGAAGACCGCGATCACGACGGCCGCCACCGCCGCCGCCACGGCGTACCGCAGCAGCGCGCGCCCGAGGGCGCGCCGGACGTAGCCGGGACGGTGACGGTCGGCGGTCATCACAGGCTCCTTCGGAGGGGCGGGGTCACAGGCGCGGGTCCACCGGCTCGGACTCCAGGGCGAGCACCGCGAAGACCGGCTCGTGCACCCGCCAGCCCGCCTCGCCGTCCGCCAGGCGCGACAGCGCCTCCAGGCCGAGGGCGTACTCGCGCAGGGCGAGCGAGCGCTTCTTGCCGAGGAAGCGGCGGCGCAGCACGTCGAGGGACTCGGTGTAGTCGGGCCCGTAGATGATCCGCAGGTACTCCCGGCCGCGCACCTTCACGCCGGGCTGCACCCGGCCGGGCACGTACGTGGCCGGCTTGACGACCATGCCCTCTCCCCCGGCGGCGGTCAGCGCCTCCCACCACGCGGTGGCCGCGGCCCTGGACTCCGGCGAATCGAGCGTGACCGACACGTTCCTGGTCGGCGCGATCAGCGGCGAGTCGAGCAGCGCCAGCGTGGACAGGTGCCAGGCGTGCGGCTCCAGCGCCGTGGCCCGCCCCTCGCAGGCCAGGATCTGGAACGGCGCCAGCCTGATCCCGTCCAGACCGTCCACCGGCCAGCAGTAGCGCGCATAGGCGTCGCGGAACAGGGCAGCGTTGTCGGAGCGGCGTCGGGTGCGGGCCAACATCCCACCCACATCCAGCCCGCGTCCGGCCGCCGCCTCCAGAGCCGCGACGGCCTCGGGCAGCGCGGCCCGCGCGGCGGCGCCGACGGAGGCGTACTGCGACCTGATCAGCTCGCCCGCCTTGGCCGACCAGGGCAGCAGCTCGCAGTCGAGCACGACCCAGTCGGAGCCCAGCTCCTCCCACAGCGGCTCGCACGCCGCGCGCACCGCCTCGACCAGCGGCGTCATGTCCCGGAAGAACGGCCGCCCGGTACGCGTGTAGACCGCGCCCGTGCTGCCGTCGGCCACGCCGAACCGGGCCGCGGCGACCTCGGGCGTCCTGCCCAGCACGGCGACGGCGCGCGAGCCCATGTGCTTCTCCTCGCACACGACCTCGCGCACCCCCGCCGCGGCGAACTCCTCGAACGCCTCGTGCGGGTGCTCCAGGTAGCCGTCGAGCCTGGACGTCTCCGGCGGCGCCATCGTCGGCGGCAGGTAGACCAGCCAGCTCGGGTCGACCGCGAACCGGCTCATGACCTCCAGCGCGGCGGCCGCGTTCTGCTCCAGCACCTTGACCCGGCCGCCGAAGCGGGTCTCGACGTGCCGGGTGCCGATCACGTCGCCGACGTCGAGCATGCCGGGCTCGCGGGCGGGGGCGCCGAGCGGCTTGGCCGGCTCGTACCAGACCTGCTCGGCGGGCACCTGGACGAGCTCGCGCTCGGGGTAGCGCAGCGCGGTCAGGTGGCCGCCGAAGACGCAGCCGGTGTCCAGGCAGATCGTGTTGTTGATCCACTCGGGGGTGACCGTGGGCGTGTGGCCGTAGACGACCATGGCCCGGCCGCGGTACTCGTCGGCCCACGGGTAGCGGACCGGCAGGCCGTACTCGTCGGTCTCGCCGGTGGTGTCGCCGTACAGGGCGAAGGCGCGCACGCGCTTGGAGGCGCGGCCGTGGTAGGACTCCTTCAGCCCGGCGTGCGCGACGACGAGCCGGCCGCCGTCCAGGCGGTAGTGGCTGAGCAGGCCGTCCATGAACGTCCGAGCCCGCTCGGCGAACTCGGGCGGCCCGGCGGCGAGCTGGTCCAGCGACTCGCGCAGGCCGTGGGCGACGGTGACCTTGCGGCCGTTCAGCGCCCGCACGAGCTTCTGCTCGTGGTTGCCGGCCACGCAGATCGCGGTGCCCGCCTCGACCATGTCCATGACCAGGCGCAGCACGCCCGGCGTGTCGGGCCCGCGGTCGACCAGGTCGCCGACGAACACGGCGGTGCGGCCCTCGGGGTGGCTCAGCCCCTGCCAGCCGAGCTTGGCCAGCAGCGTCTCCAGCTCCGAGCGGCAGCCGTGCACGTCGCCGATGATGTCGAAGGGGCCGGTCAGCTCCGTCCGGTCCGACCACGCCTTCTCGTAGGTGATCTCGGCGTTGTCGATCTCCTCCTGGCCGCGCAGCACGTGCACCCGCCGGAAGCCGTCGGCGGAGATCTTGGACAGCGAGCGGCGCAGCTCCTTGCGCTGGCGGATCACCACGCCGGGGCCGAAGTCGCGGTCCGGGCGCGCGGCGTTGCGCTCGATCGCCACCTCCTCGGGCGTGTCCAGCACGATGGCGTCGGCCAGCACGTCGTGCTTCCTGGCCAGCTCGATGAGGCTCTTGCGGGCGGGGTACTGGACGTTGGTGGCGTCCACGACGGTGAACAGCCCCCTGGCCAGGCGGACGCCGACGATGTGGTGCAGCAGGTCGAACGCCGCCGGCGTGGCGGCCTGGTCGTTCTCGTCGTCGGACACCAGGCCGCGGCAGAAGTCGGAGGAGATGACCTGCGTGGGCTTGAAGTGCCGGCGGGCGAAGGTGGACTTGCCGCTGCCGGAGACGCCGACGAGCACCACGAGGGACAGCTCAGGAACGCTGATCACGGGTGAAGACTCCCATCTGGGTGGGCGGGCCGACCTCGGGGTCGTCCTCGCCGACGGGTTCGACGGCGACGTGGTAGCCGTACTGGGCGGCCACCCGGCCGGCCCAGGCGGCGAACTCGGCGCGCGTCCACTCGAAGCGGTGGTCGGGGTGGCGCAGGCCGGTCAGGAACTCGTAGCGCACGTTGTGCTCGATGTTGGGGGTGGTGACGAGCACGTGGCGCGGGCGGGCGCGGCCGAACACGACGCGTTCGAGAGCGGCCAGGCGCGGCGGGTCGACGTGCTCGACGACCTCCATGAGCACGGCGGCGTCGTAGCCCGCCAGGCGCTTGTCGGTGTAGGTGAGCGCGCCCTGGAACAGGGTGAGCCGGGCCCGCTTGCTGTCGGGCATGCGGTCCAGGCGCAGCTTGCGGGCGGCGATGGTGAGCGCCAGGGAGGAGACGTCCATGCCGGCGACGCGCGCGAACCTGGGCCTGGCCAGCAGCGCGGCGACCAGCTCGCCCTGCCCGCAGCCCAGGTCGATCACGCTGACCGCGCCGAGCTCTTCGAGCCTGCGCAGCACCGCCTCGCGCCGCAGCGCGTTGAGCGGCCGCGCCTTACGCACCGCGCCCGCCTCCTCGGCCCCGCCTTCCGGCACGTCGCCCTTGACGCCGCCTTCCCCAGCGCCTTCCGCAGCGCCTTCCGCAGCGCCTTCCGCAGCGCCTTCGGCGACGGCTTCGGCAGCGCCTTCGGCACCGGCCCCGGCTTCGGCGACCGCCTCGGCGAAGGCGGCCTCGTCGGCGGCGGTCTCCCCGGCGGGGGCCTCCTCGGCGAGCGCCGGCTCCAGCTCCTCCTCGGTCTCGTCGCCCAGCTCGGCCAGCCTGGTCAGCGCGGTGCGGGCCAGCGCCCAGCGCCGCCCGAAGTAGCGCCGGGCGATCAGGCCGCGCTCCGGATGCCCGCCGAGCCAGCCCGCCCCCGCCCTGACCAGCTTGTCGATCTCGTCGGACGCCATCCAGTAGTGCTTGCCGTCGTCGAGGACGGGGAGCAGCACATACAGGTGGTTGAGCGCGTCGGCCAGCAGGACGGTGCCGCGCAGGGCCAGCCGCACGTACCGGGACTCGCCCCATTCGGGGAAGCCCTCGTCGAGCGGCAGCGTCTGCGCCTCCACCGTCCACCCCAGCGGCTCGAACAGCCGCCGGGCCAGTTCGGGGCCGCCCCGGCAGGGCAGCGCGGGCACCCGGATCTCCAGCGGCAGCGGGGTGCCCGGCAGCTCCGGACGGGCCTTGCAGCGGCCCGCCCGCGCGGTGCGGAAGACGTCGGCGAGCGCGACGGCCAGCAGCGAGGAGGCCGCGTACGGGCGGTCGTTGACGTACTGCGACAGGCTGAAGTCGGGCGAGTTGCGGCCGCGCGAGCGGACCAGCGCGATCGGGTCGACCTCCAGCAGGAGGGCCGCCGTGCAGCGCTCCTCGCCCGCCTCCGGGTAGAACACCGTGGCCGTGCCGAACGACTGGCCGAACTCCTGCACGCGCTCGGGGTGCTTGTGCAGGAGGAAGCCCAGGTCGGTGGCCGGTGTGGCGGTGGTCGTGATCGTCAGCAGCACGTCCCAAGTGTGCCGTAGCCGGACGAAGCACCGCCAACGAAATTACACGTGCGGCAGCACTTCGGCGGCGATGAGCTCCAGGTGCTCCAGGTCGGCCAGGTCGAGGACCTGGAGGTAGACGCGCTCGGCCCCGAGCTTGGCGAAGGCGCCGAGCTTGGCCAGCACCTCCTCGGGGGTGCCGCACAGGCCGCCCTCGCGCAGCATGCCGGGGTCCTGGCCGATGGCGGCGGCGCGCCGCTCGATCTCGGCCTGGTCGGCGCCCACGACGACGGTCTGCGCCGCCGACAGGATCAGGCCGCGGCCCGCCTCCTCGGCCGCCTCCCGGACCCGCGTGAACGCCTGCCCGGTGTCGGCCAGGGTACGGAACGGCACGTTGTACTCGTCGGCGTACGTGGCCGCCAGCCGGGGCGTGCGCTTGGCGCCGAAGCCGCCGATGATCACCGGCGGGCGGGGCCGCTGGACCGGCTTGGGCAGCGCCGGCGAGTCGACCAGCCGGTAGTAGCGGCCCTCGAAGGAGTAGGAGTCCTTCGCCGTCCACAGGCCGGTGACGATCTCCAGCTGCTCCTCGAAGCGGCCGAACCGCTCGCCGAGCGGCGGGAACGGGATGCCGTACGCGGAGTGCTCACCGTCGAACCAGCCGGTGCCGAAGCCCAGCTCCACCCGGCCGCCGCTCATCTGGTCGACCTGGGCCACGCTGATCGCCAGCGGGCCGGGCAGCCGGAACGTGGCCGGCGTCACCAGCGTGCCGAGCCTGATCGTGGAGGTCTCCCTGGCCAGGGCGCCGAGCGTCACCCAGGCGTCGGTGGAGCCGGCGCCGGGGTCGCCGGGGCCGATGCGCTGGTAGTGGTCGGACCGGAAGAAGGCGTCGAACCCCAGGCGCTCCGCGGCCTGGGCGACGGCGAGCAGGTCGTCATAGGTGGCGCCCTGCTGGGGCTCGGTGAAGATCCGCAGCTTCATGAGGCTCATTATCCGCCCACATCGGACGGCGACCGGAAAAGCCCCGCGCCGTCCGGCGAACGCTTGCTACCTTCACCAGCAACCGCTGAAAGTAGCCGATCGATCACGATGGGTGGCATATGTCGCGGAAAGCAAGAGAGCCCGGCACGCTCCCCCGCCCGCTGGCGGTGCTCGCCGCGCTCGCGCTCGCCGGAGCCACGGCGCTGGCGATCCGGATGTTGCCCGCGGGCGCCGAGCCCGCGCCGCCGTCCGGCGCCGCTCCCGTCCGCTTCGCGCCGCCGGAGCGGCCGGCGGAGGTCCGGCTGCCGCCGCGTTCGTACGTGGGGTTCGTCGACACCGCGCGCGACCCCGGGTTCGACCTGGCGGCCGGGGCGAGGGCCACCGGCGTCGCCCGGTACGCCCTCGGCCATCTCGTCGCGGACGACGACGGCTGCCTCGTCCGGTGGGCCGGGCCGCCGGGGGAGGCGGGGCCGGGGAGCGACCCGGTGGCCGCCGGGCTCGGCCGGCTGAGGGCGGCCGGCGGTGACGCCTTCCCGGTGTTCGGCGGGCCCGGCGGGGAAGACCCGGCCGTCACGTGCACCAGGCCGGGCGGCCTGGCCACCGCCTACCGCAGGGCGGTCGGCGCGTTCGGGGCCGCCGCGGCGGGGTTCGAGCTCCGCGATACCGCCGACCCGGCCATCGCGCTGCGCAGGGCGCGGGCGCTGCACGCCCTCCAGAGGGAACGGCCGCTGCGGGTCTTCTTCATCCTGCGCCTGACACCCGACGGGCTGGACGCGGCCGACCTGGCGGCGCTGCGCGCTACCCGGCGGGAGGGCGTCCGGGTGGACGCCGTCGAGCTGCTGGCCGAGATGGAGCCGCGCACCGGGCCGCAGGGACGGCTGCGCAGGCTGGGAGCGGCCGTGCGGGCGGCGGCCGGGCAGCTCGCGCGGGCCTACGGCCTGCCCGGCGAGGAGCAGGTGTGGGAGCGGCTCGCCCTGACCCCGGTGCTCGCCAGGACCGGCGATCTGGACGAGCCGGAGGCCCGCAAACTGTCGGAGTACGCCGTCCGGCACGGGCTGGCCTGGTTGTCGCTGCGCGGCGTACCCCCAAAACCGGAAATATCCCGCATTCTCTGGAGGACCCACTCCTGACATAGGATTTTCCCCGAATCCGGGGGTGAGAAAGACGATGGCGAGCCGGGCCGAGAGCGCGCGCAAGATCCTCATCTACTGGATGGACGTCATGGTCGTCCTCCTGGGCCTGGTGTTCGTCACCCTCGTCCTCGTCTACGCCACGCAGGGCCTGATGGGACTCCCGCAGGCGCTGCTCGCGATCGCCTTCCTGGCGGGCCAGTTCGCGCTGTTCCCCTCCGTGCTGCGGGCCGCCTTCGACGACCGCCCGCGGCCCACGGCCAAGCTGCTGGTGTCCGGGGTGTGCGCGGCCGGCTCGGTGCTGCTGCTGCCGCACGACGAGCTGGCGAGCACGGCCACCTGGCTGGAGACCGGCGTCCTGTGGGTGTCGGCGGCCGCGTTCTACCTGCCGCTGTGGGGCACGGCCTGCCTGGGCGCCGTGGTGACCGTCCTGGTCAGCGCGTACGTCGTGGCGATCACCGACCGATCGTGGGCGGGCACGCTGATCCCCGAGGCGGCCAGTTGCGCGCTCATGGTCGCGGCCATGCTGCTGTGGCGCTGGCTGTGGTGGACGATCAGGGACGCCAACGACGGCCAGGAGGCCAAGGCGCGCCTGGCCATCGCCGAGGAGCGCCTGCGCTTCGCCCGCGACCTGCACGACCTGCTCGGCCGCAGCCTGTCGGTGATCACGCTGAAGAGCGAGCTGGCGGCCAAGTTGTCCACCAAGGACCAGGCCAGGGCCCTCGCCGAGATGGACGAGGTGCGCGAGCTGGCCCGCGGCTCGCTGGCCGAGGTGCAACTGGCCGTGGACGGCTACCACACGCTCGACCTGGACGCCGAGCTGGCCGGCGTACGGGCGGCGCTGGAGGCGGCCGGCGCCCGCTGCCTGATCGAGACCAGGGCCGGCGACCTGTCCCCCGCCGGGCGCGCGCTGCTGGCGTGGGTCGTGCGTGAGGGCGGCACGAACGTGCTCAAGCACAGCTCGGCCACCACCTGCGCGATCACGATCGAGGGCGGCGTGCTGGAGATGCGCAACGACGGCGTCAAAGACCTCGCCGCGGCCCCGGGCAGCGGCCTGCGCGGCCTGTCGGAGCGCCTGACCACGGCGGGCGGCTCGCTCTCGGCCGCCCCGACGCCCACCGGCGAGTTCCTGCTGCGCGCGGCGGTGCCCGCGTGAGGCGGCCGACCCGGCTGGACAAGGTCCGCTGGCTGATCGTCTACTCCACCGACATCATCCTGCTGGTGTCCGCGACCGGCTTCTACAATCTGTACCTGCTCGCGCAGAACGTCGATCTGCCCCGGCAGGTGTTCGTGGCCGCCGGCGTGCTGCTGCTGGTCTTCATGGCGCTGGCCACGCGGCCGTTCCGGATCGCCGTGCGCGGCGGCCCGCGCCCGACGGCGCTGCTGGCCGTCGCCGGGGTGCTCGCCCTGGTCCTCGCGGCCGGCACGATCCTGTACACCGTGCCGGTGTGGCTGGCGATGCTGGCCCCCTTCGTCCGCCGGCGGACGATCGTCGCGCTGTCGGCAGGCTGGATCGCCGTCCTGGTGGTCGTCCTCGCGCTGACCATGGGCCTGCCCGTGGAGATGTTGTCGGCGGTGGCGGTCCTGACCGTGTTCACCGGGCTCGGCGTGGGCGGCATGCTGGCGAACCTGTGGTTGTGGCGGGTGGCCAAGGAGGCGCACGAAGGGCAGGAGGCCAGGTCGAGGCTGGCCGTGTCGGAGGAACGGCTGCGCTTCGCCCGCGACCTCAACGACCTGCTCGGGCAGAGCCTCGCCGACGTCTCGGCCAGGACCGCCCGCGCCGCCGAGTCGCTGCCCGGCGACCCGGCCGCCGCCGAGCGGGCCATGTTCGAGGTGCGCGACCTGGCCAGGCGGTCGCTGCGCGAGGTGCGGACCGTGGTGCAGAACTACCGGGCGCTCGACCTGGACGAGGTGCTGGCCGGCGTCCGGGCGGTGCTGGAGGCGGCCGAGGTCCGCTGCACGGTACGGGCCGACACCACGGCGCTGGCCCCGGAGGCGCGCACCCTGCTCGCCACCGTCGTCCGCGAGGGCGCCACCAACGTGCTCAAGCACAGCAAGGCCGAACGCTGCACGATCACGATCGAGAACGGGGTCCTGGAGATGTCCAACGACGGGGTGAGCGGCCCGGTGGGCGAGCACGCGGCCAACGGGCTGGCGGGCCTGGCCGCGCGGGTCGGCGCGGCGGGCGGCGTGCTGCGGGCCGAGCCGACGTCCGACGGCGGCTACCTGCTGCGCGCGGCGGTGCCGGCATGACCACCCGCGTGCTGCTCGCCGACGACGAGCACCTGATCCGCGGCGCGATCGCCGCCCTGCTCGACCTGGAGGACGGCATCGAGGTCGTGGCCCAGGTGGGCCGCGGCGACGAGGTCGTGGACGCGGTCGCCGAACACCGCCCGGACGTGGCCGTGCTGGACATCGAGATGCCCGGCATGGACGGCCTGAGCGCCGCCGAGCGGATCAGCGCCCAATGCAAGATCGTCATCCTGACCAGCCTGGGCCGTCCCGGCTACCTGCGCAGGGCGATGGCCGCCGGCGTGAGCGGCTTCCTGGGCAAGGACGCCTCCGCCGAGGAGCTGGCGATGGCGATCCGCAAGGTCATGGCCGGCGGCCGCTACCTGGACGCCGAGCTGGCCGCCGCCGCGATGGCCGCCGGCGACAGCCCGCTGACCGAGCGGGAGCGCGACGCGCTGCGCCTGGCGGGCGACGGGGCGACGATCTCCAGGATCGCCGGCGAGCTCCATCTCACCGAGGGCACCGTGCGCAACTACCTGTCCAGCGCCATGACCAAGCTCAACGCCCAGAACCGGCTGGAGGCCATCCGCACCGCCCAGCGCATGGGCTGGCTCTGACGTCGGCGCCAGCGCCCTCAGCGCGAGTGACCTCAGCGCGAGTGACCTCACTGCCGGTGAGCTCAGCGCCAGTGGGTGATCCGGCGCAGCACGTACTCCACCGGGCCGTGGCGGTGGGTGCGCAGCCAGCGTCCGCTCGCCCACACGAGCACGGTGTAGATCACCAGCGCGACGCCCATCACCGCGACCGGTGACAGCCTGCCCGCGAGGGCGAGCCCGTACCCGGTGAAGACCAGGGCGATGAGCAGCGACTGGCCGACGTAGTTGGAGGCGGCCACCCGTCCCGGCGCTGCCAGGACGCGGCCCGCCGCCGGGAAGCGGCCGATCAGCCGGAGCAGGGTGGCGACGTAGGCGGCGGCCAGCAGGATCGAGGTGAGCGTGTTGACCGCGCCGCCGACCAGCTCGACGGCGCCGCCCCGGCCGGACGTCCAGGCGTACAGCACGCCGCCGGGCAGTCCGACGCCGAAGCCGGCCCACTGGACGCGGGCCAGCAGGCGGGGCCGCTGCCCGAGGCCCTCCAGCAGCCTCGACTTGCCGGCCGCGAGCCCGAACAGGAACATCGCCAGCGCGGTCGGCCCCTGGAAGAGCCAGATCGTGGCCACCAGCGGCGGGTAGAGCTCGGCCTGGATCGTCAGGAAGTCCAGCGGGCCGCCGGTGGCCAGGGCCAGCACGCGGGCGGCCGCCGCCGGGTCGGCCGCGGCGGGCTGCCCGGCGGCCGGGTCGAGGGTGGACAGCCAGGCGAGGGCCAGCCAGAACAGGGTCAGCGCGCCGATGATCGAGGACCCGGCGATGACGGCCGTCCTCGGCCGGAGCCCGCGCAGGGCCAGCAGGACCAGGCCGAGCGCGGCGTAAAGGGTGAGGATGTCGCCGATCCACAGCAGCAGGCCGTGCGCCAGCCCGATGACGAACAGCGCCAGGCAGCGGCGCAGCGTCCTGGCCCGCACGCTCGCCCCCGCCCGCTCGGCCGCCCGCATCTGCAGCGTGAAGGAGTACCCGAACAGGAACGAGAAGATGATGTAGAACTTCGTCAGCACGAAGGCCGTGATCGCCAGAGCCACGGGCCCGTCGGGGATGGGCATGGCGCCCGACAGCGCGTAGCCCGGGTCGGCCAGGAAGCCGATGTTCGCGACCAGGATGCCCGCCAGCGCGAACCCGCGTACGGCGTCGATCTCCTGAACGCGTCCGGCGAGGATGGTTTGCGTCATGCCCCGACGCTAGGGACGCCTCCCCGCGCGGCGCGTCCGTCCTTGGTCTGGACGGGCGTGACCAAAGGCTCAGCGGGGCGGATCGGCCGCGGCGGCGGCCACGGCGGCGTCGGCGGTGGGGTAGACCGGCAGGTGCGCGTCGACCCCGGTGATCTCCAGCAGCCGGGCGGGGGCGCCCTGCGGGGCGGCGAGGTAGACCCGCGCGTCGTGCGCGCTCGCCTCCTGGTGGCAGGCGAGCAGGGCGTGCAGCCCCGAGCTGTCCATGAACGTCATCGCGCTCAGGTCGAACACCACGTGATCGGCCGGCCGCGCCCTGGCCTGCCGGACGTGCTCCCGTAATCGCGTGTGGTTGGTGGCGTCGACCTCACCGCACACCTCGATCACGGTCACGCCGGGCAGGTGCCGATGGCTCATCGTCAGCGGCGTCATCGGCGGCCTGCCCGATCCTGGGCGGCCCGCGCCTCCGGAGGCGACCATGGATGCACGATAGACAGCTTCACCCGCCCGGGGATCCGGCAAACCGTCACGATGAGGTCACGCCTTGGCCGGGCGCGGCCGTCAGCGCTTCACCAGCAGCGCCACGCATTCGACGTGGTGGGTCATCGGGAAGGCGTCGAAGGCGCGCAGGTCGGTCAGCTCGTAGCCCAGCTCGCCCAGCCACTTGAGGTCTCTGGCCAGCGTCGCCGGGTCGCAGGAGACGTAGACGATGCGCAGCGCCTCCAGCCCCGCGACGCGCTCCACCACCTCGCGCCCGAGGCCGGACCGCGGCGGGTCGACCACCACGAGGTCGGCGCGCTCGATCTGGAACCGGTCGAGCGCCTCCTCCACCCGGCCGCGCTCGACCCTGGCCTGCGGCAGGTCGCGCAGGTTGGCGCGGGCGTCGCGGACGGCCGCCGCGTCGGACTCCAGCCCGAACACCGCCCCCTCGGGCCCGACCGCCTCGGCCAGCCCGGCCGCGAACAGGCCGACTCCGCAGTAGAGGTCGAGCGCCCACTCCCCCGGCTCGGGCGCGGCGTAGGCCAGCACCGCGTCGAGCAGCGTCTCGGCCGCCCCCGGGTGGACCTGCCAGAAGCCGCTGCCCGCGACCCGGAACTCGCGGTCGCCCACGCGCTCGTGCAGCACGCCGGAGCCGCGGCGCGGCACCGTGCGGCCCTTGCCCTGGTCGAGCAGGATCGAGGCGGGCGCGTCGAGCTCGGGCACGCTCACGCTGCGCCGCGGGCGCGGCGAGACCACCACGGCACGGTCGCCGCCGGCGGAGGCGATGACCTCGATGCCGGCCGCGCCGGGCCACTCGTGGTCTTCGGCGGCGACCGCCTCGACCTCGGGGTGGGCGATCAGGCAGGCGTCGACGACCTCGATCTCGTGCGAGCGGTGCCGGCGGAAGCCCAACTCGCCGGCGGGCGTGGCGGCGAACTGCACGCGGGTGCGCCAGCCGAGCCCGTCCTTGGCGCCGGGCACCTCCTCCACGACGACCTCGCGCTCGATGCCCGCCAGCCGGTGCAGCTGCTCGGCCACGACCTGGGCCTTGAGCCGGCGCTGCGCCTCCAGCGTGGCGTGCTGCCAGTCGCAGCCGCCGCAGCGGCCGGGGCCGGCGTACTGGCAGGGCGGGACGACGCGGTCGGGCGAGGGCTCCAGGATCTCCACGGCGTCGGCGCGCAGGAACCGGCTGGTCTCCTCGGTCACGTCGGCGATCACCCGCTCGCCGGGCAACGCGTGCCGGACGAAGACCACCCGCCCTTCATGGCGTGCCACACACCAGCCGCCATGCGCGACCGGACCGACCGTCAGCTCCAGAGATGCCTGTTCCACACCCCCACCCTATGGTGAGCCGCCACGGGCGGCGTCCGCGTGCCCCGCCTCGCGCCCCGGACGCCCACTTTCCGGACTTGAGTCACTACTGTGGGTGATGATGGACAGAAGTCGGGTGGTGCGCCGGCGGCTCGGATTCGGGGGCACGCTGCTGGCCGTGCTGTTCGCCTGCGCCTCCCTGACGCCCTCGCTGCTGCCGCGCACGTGGCTGTTCCAGGGCGTGATGGGCGCGGTCACCGGCATCCTCGGCTACGGCGTGGGGGCCACGGCGGGCGCGCTGGGACGGGCGGCGATCCCGTACCGGCTGCCGGAGCGTGGACGGCGGGCCGCCTGGCAGATCATGATCGGCGGCTGCTCGGGGCTGACCGTCGTGGCGCTCTGGTACAGCATCGACTGGCAGCGCGACGTGCGGGCGCTCATGGGCATGGACACCCGGATCACCTGGTTCCCGCCGGTGATCCTGGCGGTGGCGGTCACGCTGTTCGCGCTGTGCCTGCTGCTGGCCCGTCTCGTCCGGCTGGCCGGGCGCAGGCTGATCGACTGGCTCGACCGGTACGTCCCCGCCTACGTGGGCCACATCGCCGGGGTGCTGATCGTCGCCTCGGTGGTCGCGGTGTTCGCCGACGACGTGCTGTTCTCGGGGTTCCTCAACACGATGAGCGACGTCTCCTCGGTCGCCAACGAGGGCACCCATCCGGGCGTGCGCAGGCCGGGCTCGGCCAAGGTGTCCGGCGGGCCGGGGTCGCTGGTGGCCTGGGACTCCCTGGGCCGCGAGGGCCGCCGCTTCACCGGCACCGCCTCCACGGTCTCCGAGCTGACCGCCTTCTCCGGCCGTACGGCGACCGAGCCCATCCGCGTGTACGTCGGCCTCGGCGCGACCTCCTCGCCCCGGCAGCAGGCCGCGGTCGCCGTGCGGGAGCTGGAGCGGACGGGCGGCTTCGGCCGTCCGGTGCTCGCGGTGCTCGGCACCACCGGCACCGGCTGGGTCGACCAGCACATCGCCGACTCGCTGGAGTTCATGTACAACGGCGACACCGCCATGGTCGCGGTGCAGTACTCCTACCTGCCGAGCTGGGTGTCGTTCCTAGCCGACCGGCACAAGGCGGCGGCCGCCGGGCGGGCCCTGTTCGAGGCGGTGCGCGCCAGGTGGGACCGGCTGCCGCCCGGCCACCGGCCCCGGCTGCTGGTCGCCGGCGAGAGCCTCGGCTCCTACGAGCTGGAGAACTCCTTCCGCGACCTGACCGACCTGGTCGCCCGGACCGACGGCGCGCTGTTCGTCGGCCCGCCCAACGCCAACCACATCTGGAACCACCTCACCACCCACCGCGACCCCGGCACCCCCGTCTGGCGGCCGGTCTACCAGGGCGGCAGGACGGCCCGCTTCGCCCAGCACCCGGCCGACCTGTGGCGCCCCCCGAGCCCGTGGCCGCCGCCGCGGGTGGTCTACCTGCAGAACGCCACCGACCCGGTCGTGTGGTGGTCGCCCACGCTGATCTACCACCGGCCCGCCTGGCTGGAGGGCACGCGGGGGCCGGGGGTGAACCCGCAGATGAACTGGTTCCCGCTGGTGACGTTCTGGCAGGTGCTGGTGGACATGACGGCGGCGATGTCCGTGCCGCCCGGCCACGGCCACCGCTACGGCGCCAACATCGTGGACGGGTGGGCCGCCGTCGCCGCGCCGCCGGGCTGGACGGCGTCCGACACGTGGCGGCTGCGGACGCTGGTCAGCGCGCCTTGATCTCACCCTCGTCCTGGACGGTCTGGTGCCAGGGACGGCGCACCGCGCCCGGCGCGTACGGCTCGGGCCGGCCCTTGAGCCGGTCGGAGGAGTGGAGCTGCCAGGGCACGCTGGTCACCATGACGCCCGGCTTGAACAGCAGCCTGGCCTTCAGCCGCAGCGCGCTCTGGTTGTGCAGCAGATGCTCCCACCAGTGGCCGACGACGTACTCGGGGATGAAGACGGTGACCACGTCGCGCGGCGAGCGGCGGCGCAGGGTCTTGACGTAGTCGAGGATGGGCTGGGTGATCTCGCGGTAGGGCGAGTCGAGCATCTTCAGCGGCACCGGGATGCCGCGCCGCTCCCAGTCCTCCTGGAGCTGGCGCGCCTCCTCGCCCTCGACGCCGACCGTGATGGCCTCCAGCGAGGAGGGCCGGGTGGCGCGGGCGTAGGCCAGCGCCCGCATGGTCGGCTTGTGGATCTTGGAGACCAGCACGATCGCGTGGTTGCGGGCCGGCAGCATGGCCGGCTCGTAGTCGTCGGTGAGCTCCAGCTCGGTCGCGACCTTGTCGTAGTGGCGGCGGATGCCCTTCATCATGAGGAACAGCACCGGCATCGCGATCACCACGATCCACGCCCCGACCAGGAACTTGGTCAGCAGCACGACGATCAGCACCAGGCCGGTCATGATGGCGCCGAAGAAGTTGATCACGCGCGAGCGGTGCATCTGGTGGCGGACCTGGCGGTCGGTCTCCGTCTTCAGGTGACGGGTCCAGTGGATCACCATGCCGGTCTGGCTGAGCGTGAAGGAGACGAACACGCCGACGATGTAGAGGTTGAGCAGGCGGCTGACGTCGGCCTGGAAGCCCCACAGCAGCAGGCAGGCGCCGAGGGCCAGGATGATGATGCCGTTGGAGAAGGCCAGCCGGTCGCCGCGGGTGTGGAGCTGGCGCGGCAGGTAGCGGTCCTGGGCGAGGATCGAGCCGAGCACGGGGAAGCCGTTGAAGGCGGTGTTCGCGGCCAGGAACAGGATGAGCGCGGTCACCGCGGAGATCACCACGAACGGCAGCGAGCCGCCGCCGAACACCGCGTCGGCCACCTGCGAGATGATCGGCTGCTGGTAGTAGCCCTCGCCGACCGGGGTGCCGTCCGGCCTGAGCAGGTCGTGGGCGACGACGCTCGGCTCGGCCACCCGCACGCCGGAGGCCAGCCCCAGCGCGATGATGCCGCCGAACATGGTGATGGCGATCAGGCCCATCATGAGCAGGGTCGTGGCGGCGTTCTTGCTCTTGGGCTTGCGGAAGGCGGGCACGCCGTTGCTGATGGCCTCGACGCCGGTCAGCGCGGCGCAGCCGGAGGAGAAGGCGCGCAGGATCAGGAAGGCCGCGGCGAAGGAGGCCAGGTTGGTCTGCTCGGGCCGGATGGTGAACCCGGCGCTGGGCGCCTGGAGCTCGTCGCCGAACACGAGCAGCCGGATGCCGCCCCAGGCGACCAGGCCGATCACCGCGAACATGAACGCGTACGTCGGGACGGCGAAGGCGGCGCCGGACTCGCGGATGCCGCGCAGGTTGACCACCGTGAGCAGGATCACGATGATGATGGCGATCGCGGGCCGGTGCTCGGCCACGAACGGGATGGTCGCGCCGACGTAGTCGACGCCGTTGGCCACCGACACGGCGACGGTCAGCACGTAGTCGACCATGAGGGCGCTGGCGACGGTGAGCCCCGCGTTCTTGCCCAGGTTGGTGGTGGCCACCTCGTAGTCGCCGCCGCCGCTCGGATAGGCGTGCACGTTCTGCCGGTACGAGGCCACCACCGTGAGCATCACCACCACGACGGCGACGGCGATCCACGGGCTGTAGGAATAGAACGAGACGCCCGCCAGCGACAGGATGACCAAAATCTCCTGCGGGGCGTAGGCGACCGAGGACAGCGCGTCACTGGCGAAGACCGGCAGGGCGATGCGTTTGGGCAGGAGTTGCTCGTGGAGCTGCCCGCTTCGCAGGGCACGTCCCACGAGCACGCGTTTGACAAGATCCGTTACCTTCGCCACGTAACGAGATGCTAGCCGCATGCCGATGCCCTAAACGCGGCGCTCCCCCATCGGGCCATACTGGTGTCGAGCAACCGGCCGACCGCGAAGTGCGGGGGAGTATGCATATTGTGATCATGGGATGCGGCAGGGTCGGTTCGACCCTCGCCCACATCCTCGAGGACAGCGGCCATTCCGTCGCCATCATCGACCGTGACCCGCAGGCGTTCCGCCGCCTGCGCGCGGGGTTCCGGGGGCGGCGGGTGACCGGCGTCGGCTTCGATCGCGACGTGCTCACCGAGGCCGGCATCGAGTCGGCGGCCGCCTACGTCGCCGTCTCCAGCGGCGACAACTCCAACATCATCTCCGCGCGCGTGGCCCGCGAGACGTTCGGCGTCGACAACGTGGTGGCCCGCATCTACGACCCCCGGCGGGCCGAGGTCTACCAGCGGCTGGGCATCCCCACGGTAGCCACCGTCCGCTGGACGGCCGACCAGATCCTGCGCCGCATCCTCCCCGAGGGCGCCGAGCCGCTGTGGCGCGACCCCACGGGCACGGTCGTGCTGGCCGAGGTGGCCGCCAACCCGGCCTGGATCGCCACCCGCGTCGTCGACCTGGAGAGCCGGGCCGGCGCCCGCGTGGCCTTCATCAACCGCATGGGCGAGGCCCTGACCATCACCGACGACACCGTGGTGCAGGAGGGCGACCTGCTCCACGTCATCGCGGCCGAGAACGACATGGACCGGATCAACAAGGTGCTCGCCGCGGCGCCGGAACAGGACGACTGATGCGCATCGCCATCGCCGGCGCGGGCGCCGTGGGCCGTTCCATCGCCGCCGAGCTGCTGGAGAACGGCCACGAGGTCCTGCTCATCGACGTCGACCCGCGGGCGATCAAGATCGACAGCGTGCCGCGCGCCGAGTGGCTGCTAGCCGACGCGTGCGAGATCGCCTCGCTCGACGAGGCCGGGCTCGGCAACTGCCACGTCGTGGTGGCCTCCTCCGGCGACGACAAGGTCAACCTCGTGGTGTCGCTGCTGGCCAAGACCGAGTACGGCGTGCCGCGCGTGGTGGCCCGCATCAACCACCCCAACAACGAGTGGCTGTTCAACGAGTCGTGGGGCGTCGACGTCGCCGTCTCGACGCCGCGGCTGCTGAGCGCGCTGGTGGAGGAGGCGGTCAGCGTCGGCGACCTGGTGCGTCTGATGACGTTCCGCCAGGGCCAGGCCAACCTGGTCGAGCTGACGCTGGCCGAGGACGCCCCGGTGGTGGGCCAGCGCGCCGGTTCGGTGCCGTGGCCGGTCGACTCCGCGCTGGTGGCGATCCTGCGCGAGGGCCGGGTGCTGGTGCCCACCGCCGACGACCCCCTGGAGGCCGGCGACGAGCTGCTGTTCGTGGCCAGCCAGGAGGTCGAGGAGGAGCTCGCCCACCTGCTCTCGCAGCGCTGAGCCCGGTCATGGACGCCGGCCGCGCCCGGTCGTTGTTCGAGGGCGCCCGCGTCGCCCGCCTGGCGACGGCCGACGCGGCCGGGGTGCCGCGCGTGGTGCCGGTCACCTTCGCCGTCCTGGGTGACGACGTGGTCACCGCCGTCGACCACAAGCCGAAGCGCACCCGCGAGCTGGCGCGGCTGCGCGACATCCGGGCGAACCCGCGGGTCAGCCTGCTCGCCGACCACTACGAGGACGACTGGGCCAGGCTGTGGTGGGCGCGCGCCGACGGCACGGCGACCATCCACGAGGGCGGCGATTGGGGAGGCCACGGGGGCGACCACGACGCCGCCCTGCGGGCGCTGGCCGGCAAGTACGACCAGTACCGCCGGCGGCCGCCCGAGGGGCCGGTGATCGTGGTCGCGGTCAGTCGGTGGTCGGGGTGGGCGTACTCGGGATGAGCAGGTCGCGGTGGGCGCCCTGCATGCCCTCGGGCAGGTCGTCGGCGGTGACCCAGCGGGCTTCGAGGATCTCCAGCGGGTCGATCCTGAGCGTGCCGCCGACGAGCCGGGCCTCGTAGGCCACCTCGGCCCGCAGCCCGAACCCGCTGCGCACGCGCAGCAGCCGGCCGGTGCGCACGCGCAGGCCGGTCTCCTCGAACACCTCGCGCTCGACCGTGCCCTCGAACGTCTCGCCCCGCCGGGCGAACCCGGTGGGGAAGCCCCACTGCCGCCCCTCCTGCCACAGCCGGTGACGCAGGACGAGCACCCGGCCGTCGGGGTCGCGTACGAGGCCGGTGACGCCGACCATGAAGGTGGCGTGGGTCAGCCACAACACCCGCCAGCGCAGGCGCCCGCCCAGCGCCTTCCACAGCCGCGCCACCACCCAGCCCACCACATTCCCCCTCATCCTCCCCAGACTCCCACGCCTGCCGACCTTCCGGTCCCGGCCGGCGTTCCGCCCGCGAGCGCCGTCCCGGTGGGTTCCTGGGTCACCTGACCCAGCGGCGGAAGCCGCCCTCGGAGTTGATGACCTGGCCCGTGATCCAGGCGGCCTCGTCCGTGGCGAGCCAGCGCACCAGCCGGGCGGTCTCCTCGGGACGCCCCCACCGGCCCGCCGGCAAGGCGTTCCCGACCTGGCGGGCCAGCTCCGGGCCCGCCCAGCCGGTGTCCACCGGCCCCGGGTTGACGCAGTTGACCGTGATGCCGCGATCGGCCAGCGCGTCGGCCAGGCTGAGCGTCATCTGGTGGATCGCGCCCTTGCTGATCGCGTACGGCAGCTCGTCCGGCATCGGCGCCAGGTGCTGGCCGGAGGTGAACAAAATCACCCGCCCACCCGGCCGCCGGTCGTCGTGCCGGGCGGCGAACGCCTGCGTCAGCAGCACGCCGGCCCGCGCGTTGACCGCCCACGTCAGGTCGAGCTCGGCGGCGGTCAGCTCGGCCAGCGTCTGGCGGGAGCTGCGCGCGTGGTTGGCCACCAGCACGTCCACGTGCCCGAACCGGTCCGCGGACTGCTCCATCACGCGTTCAGGGGCGTCGGGGTCGGCGAAGTCGGCCTCCACGTGCATCAGGTCGTCACCGGTGCCGCCCAGCGCCGCCAGCACGCCGTCGATGCCCGCAGGGTCGCTGCCCCAGGGCCGGCCGGCGTCGTGCGGGGTCCAGGACTGCACCGCGACCCGCGCGCCGGACGCCAGCAGCTCGCGCGCCACCGCGAACCCGATGCCCGCCCGGCGGCTCACCCCGGTCACCACCGCCACCCGCCCCGCCAGGGGCCCTCGTCCATGGCTCATCCGAGCATCATGGCGGGTCGGGGGGTCAGGGGCGATGGACGCGGCTCAGATCGACGTCGAGGTCGAAGGGGACGGTCAGCTTGAGCCTGTCGTGGTGGATGCCGGTGAGCGCGTAGCCACGGGTGGCGGGGTCCCGCTCGTAGACGTAGACGACGGGCTCGCCGCCGTCGTCCTCGACCCGCCAGAAGTGCGGGATCCCAGCCGCGGCATAGAGAGCCGGCTTACGCTCGCGGTCCCGGCTCCGGGACTCGGGTGACACCATCACCGCTTCGGCTGTCATGCATCTACGCTACCGATGCAATGCGCTCACGCCAGGTGCACGGGCGCACACGTCTCGGCCCGGCACGATCAGGCCGGGGCGACCGGGGGCTTGATGGGGGTACGGCCGCGGCCGAGCAGCCAGAGCATCGCGGCCAGGGCCGCCACCTGGAGAGGCCAGCCCATCACGATCTTGGCGAAGCCGAGCGCGGCCACCGCCTCGTCACCGCCGCCGAACAGGTAGACCGGGCCCTGCACGGCCACCCGCACCACGCACGGCACCATGAGCAGCCAGGTCAGCCGCGTGCAGAGCCGGACGACGCCCGCGTCTTTGTGCCAGCCCACCGGGTCGTTGGTGACCGAGCCGATGAGGAACCCGACGACCGGCCAGCGGGTGACGATGGACACCAGCATGCCCAGCGAGTACGCGCCGTTCCACAGGATGCCGGGCAGGAAGTAGTCTTTCGCGTTGCCGGTGCGGCTGGCGAAGAAGGCGCCGATGGCGATGCCGATCAGGCTGTTGATCACGAACTGCGGCGTGGACCGCTGGACCACCCTGACCAGCAGGAGCACCACCGAGAGCGAGATGCTGACGATGAGCGACGTCTTCAGGTCTTCGGTGACGATCCACGAGACCGTGAAGGCGATCGTCGGCACCGCGGCCTCGATGATGCCGCGGACGCCGCCGAAGGCCTTGGCGAGCTGGGCTCGCACCGCCGCCTCGACGGTCTCGTGCGCGGCCTCTTCCGCCTCAGCACTCACCTGATCAACTCCCTGGGCGCAGTTCGTATCGCGGATTGAACATCACCTTGCGCCCGTCCTGCATGCTGACCAGGCCCTCGGCCTTGACCGTGCGGCCCGGTTCGATGCCGACGATCTTGCGGCGGCCGAGCCACACCAGGTCGATCACGTCGGACCCGTCGTACAGCTCGGCCTCCAGGGCGGGGGCGCCGCCCCTCGGACGCAATGTCACCGTACGTAGCGTACCCGCTACACAGAACCTGCGGCGCCCGCCGCACGACACGATGGGCGTCGCGCCGACCTCGTCGGCGTCTTCCCGCAGTTCCTGGGCCTCGATCTCCGACTGGGTCGTGGCCAGCCGGCTGAAGAAGCCGCGCAATCCCCCGCGTTTCGGAGGCTCTGCCGTACTCATGATGGTTCAGCCTATGTGATGGTAAGCCGTCAGCGAATAGCCGATGGGGGGTCTTGGGATTGTCGCCGGGCCGGGCCGGGGGGCCCCGGAGATGGAACGCTCAGCGGGTCTCGCTGATTTCCGGGCCGCGCTTCAAAGGGCTGAACGCCGGGCGTTCCTCCTGCTCGCCGGCCTGCCGCTCGTGCGGACGGCTCAGCGTGATGGGCTCCTCGCGGGCCATCGGCTCGTCGCCGCGCACGACCACGACGTCCTTGACGAAGTCGATGAACGCCCCGCAGACGCGCTCGTCGAGGGCGCCTGGACCGGTGATGGCGGCCAGCAGGAACCAGCGCGGACCGTCGATGCCGATGTAGCGGGCCGCCCGGCTGCCGCCCTCCATGGCGACCTCGCCGGCCAGCTCGACGCCGAACGGGCCCTCCCGCTCCTCCAGGGTCTTGGCCTGGGCGACGATCTTGGTCCGGACGTCGTCCCACAGGCCGCCCGAGCGCGGCGCGGCCAGGGCCTGGAGCTGCAGCGAGCTGTCCTCGTACAGGACGACGACGCCCACGTGCTGGTCGCCGAGCGAGGCCAGGCGCACGTCGAAGTCGGGGTTGTGCGGCAGCCGCAGGCCGCCGAGGTCGATCCTGTCCGTGTCGGGGTGGGGCTCGTCGGCGTCCCACGGGCCGGACTCGCGGGTGGGGGCCGGGGACTCCTGCTCGGCCACCGTCTCCGGCTGCTCACGACGACGACGTCGGAACACGTTCCTCACTCTCCCTGTTCGCGGGGCCGGAGCCCCAGGCTTGCTTCGGGCCGGCCGCTTCAGCGGCCCGTCGATCCGAATCCGTTGGCGCCGCGCACCGAGCCGGGCAGGCGTTCGACCTCGTAGAAGGCCGCGCGTTCGACCCGCTGGACCACGAGCTGGGCCACCCGGTCGCCGCGCTGGAGGCGGAACGGCTCCTTGGCGTCGGTGTTGATCAGCGTCACCTTGATCTCGCCCCGGTAGCCCGCGTCGACGGTGCCGGGGGCGTTGACGAGCGTGACGCCGTGGCGGGCCGCCAGGCCCGAGCGCGGGTGCACGAACGCGGCGTAGCCATCGGGCAGCGCGATCGCCACGCCGGTGCCGACCACGGCCCGCTCGCCGGGCAGCAGCTCGACGTCCTCGGCCGCGTAGAGGTCGGCGCCGGCGTCGCCCGGGTGGGCGTAGGACGGCACCGGCAGCCCGGTGTCGAGCCGCTGGATGAGGACCTCCACGTCGCTCACGGGTTCACCTCGAAGTCCTGGTGCTCGGCGGCGATGGCCGCAAGGTCGCCGTGCTCGGCGAAGTGTTCCATGCTCACCTCGATGAACAGCGCAGCCGCGCGGACGGCGACCGGTCCGTCGGGGGCGCCGACGCGCCCCTCAGCCTCAAGGTACGCCTTCCTGCCCGTGATCCCGTTGCACCAGGCGCGCAGGTGGAGTGTCGTGCCCACGGGAACGGGGAGAAGGTAGTCGGTCTCCAGCCGGGCCGTCACATAGGGCTTGTGGAACAGGTAGACGGACATTCCGATGACCTCGTCCATCGCGGCGGCCAGCACGCCGCCGTGGGCGAGCATGGGCGCGCCCTGGTGGGCCTCCCCCACGGTGAACTCGGCCTCGACCGTGACGCCGTCCGGCGTGGCGGCCTTCAGATGCAGGCCGGTCGGGTGGTCGCCGCCGCAGCCGAAGCAGCGGCTGTAGTGGGAGCCGAGCGAACTGCCCGGCGCCGGGGCGCCGGGATGGGCCGCGGGCGCCGAGGCGTCCGGCGGCGGGGTGGTGAGGGAGGAACGCGTCACGGGTGACGAGGTTACTCGCTGCGGCCCCCGGACTCGCCCTCGACACCGGATCGGAACCACCCGGCCCGCGCCGCGTCACCCCGCCGCGGGAAGCGCACCCCCGGACGGCGGCGCACCGGCGGGCGGCTCACCGGCGGACGGCGGTTCCCCCGCCGGCGGCTCGTGGTGGGGCGGCGGCGGCAGGGCGGGCGGTTTGTGGCGCAGCTCCGGCAGCGCCCGGTAGATCACCGCCGCGACCGGCACGGCCACGGCCGCTCCCGCGATGCCCGCCAGGATGCCGCCCACCGACAGCACCAGGATGATCGCCAGCGGGTGGAAGTTGAGCGCCCTGCCCACGATCAGCGGCTGGAGCACGTGGTTCTCCAGCTGCTGCTCGACGATGAGGATGCCGAGGAAGATCAGCGCGTAGACCAGGCCCTTGGCGCCGAGCGTGACGAGGGTGGCGACGGTGCCGGCGAAGAAGATGCCGACGATCGGGATGAAGCTGGCGAAGAAGATCAGCACCGCCAGCGGCGCCCACAGCGGCACCCCCATGCCGGCCAGCACGATGCCCATGATGAGGCCGTGCACGGCGGCCACGGCCACGGTGCCCTGGACGTAGTGGGAGAGCGTGGTCCAGGCCGCCCGGCCCGCCCGGTCGACCCGCGGCGACATCGAGCCGAAGGCGCGCAGGAACCACGACCAGATGCGGTCGCCGTCCTTGAGCAGGAAGAACGTCACGAACAGCAGCAGCACGATGGACGCGAGCACCTCGATCGCGACGGCGCTGGCCGACAGCACGGTGCCGGTGATGGCGGTGCGCTGGGCGTTGACCATCGTGGCGATCTCGTCGACGTAGCCGGTGATCTGGGCCTGCTTCAGATGCAGCGGGCCGGTGATCAGCCACTCCTGGACCGAACGCGCGGTGGCCTGCACCTGGGTGACCAGGTTGGGGAACTCTTCGCTGGCCCGCGCGCCGACCAGCCAGCCGGTGCCGGCCAGGACGGCGAGCGCGACGAGCATGGTCAGCCAGGTGGCGTAGATGGGCCGCAGGCCCGCCCGCCGCAGGCTCTTGGTCAGCGGGAACAGCAGCGCGGTCAGCAGCAGCGCGATCGCCACGGGCAGCGCCACGAAGGTGAGCCTGGCGATGGCCTGGACGAAGAAGTAGACGACCACGCCGACGAGGATCAGGCACCCGCACCATGCGGCCATCTTGGCCAGCACGGGCGGTACGAGTGTGGTGGGGCGGTCGATCTGCACGTGTTCAAGACTGGCACGTCCGGGCCCGGGATGCGCACCGATAAAACGCCGGGATGCCGGAAAGGCGGTGAGGGAGGCGCCCTCACCGCCCGTGCCGGACGGCCGTGCCTCAGCCCAGGTGCACCTCGACGGTCAGCACGTCACCGCCGTCGAGGACGAACTCCTCGACGACTCCGGCCGCGCACAGGTCGTCCTGGGCCTGCCGGACGAGCTCGGCCTCGGGCCCCGTGACGGTCAGCCTGGACACCTCGGCCCGCATCGACAACTTGGCCTCCGACTTGGCCTTGCGCATGCGCCGCAGCACCTCCGAGGCCACGGTCAGCACCGCCGGGTCGCCCGTGCCGCGCTCGGGAGCCGGCCAGGCGGCGCGGTGGACCGAGCCCTCGCGCCACCAGGACCACACCTCCTCGGTCACGAACGGCAGCACCGGCGCGAACAGCCGCAGCAGCACGTCGAGCGCCTGCCGCAGCGCCGCGTGCGCCGAGGCGGCGGCCGGCCCCGACTCGTAGGCCCGCGCCTTGACCAGCTCCAGGTAGTCGTCGCAGAAGGTCCAGAAGAACCGCTCGACGGCCTCCAGCGCGCGGGTGTGATCGTAGGACTCGAACGCCTGCGTGGCCTCGCGGGCCATGTCGGACAGGGCGGCCAGCATCGACAGGTCGACCGGCTCGGTGACCTCGCCGTCGGTGCCGGCCAGGCCGAGCACGAACTTCGAGGCGTTGAGGATCTTGATCGCCAGCCGCCGTCCGATCTTGAGCTGGCCCACGTCGAACGTGGTGTCCACCCCATAGCGGCCGTTGGCGGCCCAGTAGCGGACGGCGTCGGAGCCGTGCTGCTCCAGCAGGTCGAGCGGGGTGACCACGTTGCCCTTGGACTTGGACATCTTCTTGCGGTCGGGGTCGAGGATCCAGCCGGAGATCGCCACGTCGCTCCACGGCAGCGCGTCGAACTCCAGGTGGGAGCGGACCACCGTCGAGAACAGCCAGGTGCGGATGATCTCGTGCGCCTGCGGCCGCAGGTCGTAGGGGGACACCCGCCGGTAGAGGTCGTCGTCGGTCGCCCAGCGCCCGGCGATCTGCGGCGTCAGGGACGAGGTCGCCCAGGTGTCCATGACGTCGGGGTCGGCCATGAACCCGCCGGGCACGCCGCGCTGCTCCTCGGTGTAGCCGGGCGGCACGTCGGAGGACGGGTCGATCGGCAGCGACTCCTCGGCCGGCAGGATCGGCGCGTCGTGGACCGGGTTCCCGGCCTCGTCCAGCGGATACCACACCGGGAACGGCACGCCGAAGAAGCGCTGGCGGGAGATCAGCCAGTCGCTGGTCAGGCCCTCGACCCAGTTGTCGTAGCGCACCCGCATGTGCGGCGGGTGCCAGGCCAGCTCGCTGCCGCGCTCCAGCAGCCGGGCGCGCAGCGCCTGCTCGCGCCCGCCGTTGCGGATGTACCACTGGCGGGTGGTGACGATCTCCAGCGGCTTGTCGCCGCGCTCGTAGAACTTCACCGGACGCTGCACCGGACGCGGGTCGCCGTCGAGGTCGCCGGACTCGCGCAGCAGCTCGACGATGCGCTCGCGCGCGCTGTGGACGGTCTTTCCTGCCAGCTCCTTGTACGGGTCCGGCTCCACGCCGTCGGGCGGCTCGGGCAGCAGCCGGCCGTCCCAGCCGATGACCGGCCGGGTGGGCAGGTGCAGCTCGCGCCACCAGGTGACGTCGGTGACGTCGCCGAACGTGCAGATCATCGCGATGCCGGACCCCTTGTCGGGCTCGGCCAGGTGGTGGGCCAGGATCGGCACCTCGACGCCGAACAGCGGCGTGAGCGCGGACGTGCCGAACAGCGGCTTGTAGCGCTCGTCGTCGGGGTGGGCGACCAGCGCGACGCAGGCCGGGATCAGCTCGGGCCTGGTCGTCTCGATCCAGATCGGCCCGCGCTCGCCGTAGAAGGAGATGCGGTGGAAGGCGCCGGGCCACTCGCGGTCCTCCAGCTCGGCCTGGGCCACCGCGGTGCGGTAGGTGACGTCCCACAGGGTGGGCGCCTCGGCGAGGTAGGCCTCGCCGCGGCCGAGGTTGCGCAGGAAGGCCCGCTGGGAGACCGCGCGCGACTCGTCGCTGATCGTGGTGTAGAGCAGGTCCCAGTCGACCGACAGGCCGACCCGGCGCCAGACTTCCTCGAACGCCTTCTCGTCGATGGCCGTGAGCTGGTGACACAGCTCGACGAAGTTGCGCCGCGAAATAGAAATCTCACGTTTGCCCGGCTTGTCCGGTGGAACGAAGTCGGGATCGTACGGCAGCGACGGATCGCAGCGCACCCCGTAGACGTTCTGCACCCGCCGTTCGGTAGGCAGGCCGTTGTCGTCCCAGCCGATGGGGTAGAACACCGACTTGCCGATCATCCGCTGGTAGCGGGCCATGATGTCGGTGTGGGTGAAGGAGAAGACATGACCGACGTGGAGGGAGCCGGACACGGTCGGCGGCGGCGTGTCGATGGAGTAGACCTGCTCGCGCGGCTTGGACCGGTCGAAGCGGTAGGTGCCCTCCTCCTGCCAGCGAGCTACCCATACCTGCTCCAAGCCGTCGAGGGTCGGCTTTTCCGGCATGGATGCATGGCGTAGTCGCTGTTGAGTCATGCCTCCTTATGGTACGGCTTCGGGGGCCCGGCAAGCGTTAGAGACTAGTGTTCGTTACATAGGGGAAGGGAGTTGGCATGGCGGAGGACAAACCCGACATCGCCTGGCGCGTCATCGGTGGTCTGGTGGGCATGGCGACCGCGTGGGGGATGAGGAAGCTCCTCGGGTTCGTCTGGGTCAAGGCGACCGGCAAGGAGCCGCCCCTCGACGACGACTCGCCCGAGGTCAGCATGGGTGAGGCGATCGGTTACGCGATCCTCACCGGCGTCGGGATGTCCGTGGCGCAGATCGTGGTCAACCGGACCGCCAAGAAGCGCTACGACGCGTGGAAGTCTGTGAAGCAGGTGACTCAAGGGCACTGAGGAACTCGCTCGCCCAGCGGTCCACGTCGTAGGTGGCCACCCGGCGGCGCATCGTGCGCATCCGCCGGGCCAGCTCGTGCGGCGTGGCCCGCATGGCGGCGATCATCTGCCGCTTGACGTCCTCGATGTCGTAGGGGTTCACCAGGTACGCCTGCCGCAGCTCGTCGGCCGCGCCGGTGAACTCGCTGAGCACCAGCGCGCCCTGCAGGTCGTGGTGGCAGGAGATGTACTCCTTGGCCACCAGGTTCATCCCGTCGCGCAGCGGCGTGACCACCATGACGTCGGCCGCCAGGTAGAGCGCGGCCAGTTCGTCGTGGCCGTAGGACTGGTGGAAGTACTGGATCGGCTGCACCCCGATCTGGGCGTGCTCGCCGTTGATCCGGCCCACCTGCAGCTCGATGTCGTCGCGCAGCTTGCGGTACTCGTCCACGCGCTCGCGGCTCGGGGTGGCGATCTGCACGAACACCGCCTCGTTCGGGCGCAGGCTGCCGTCCTTGAGCAGCTCGCCGAACGCCTCCAGGCGCTGGCCGATGCCCTTGGTGTAGTCGAGCCGGTCCACCCCGAGCAGCACGTGCTCGGGATCGCCCAGCTCGCCCCTGATCTCCTTGGCCCGCGCCACGACCTGCGGCTCGCGCACCAGCGAGTCGAGCTGCCCGAAGTCCACCGAGATCGGGAACGCCTGCGTGGTCACCACCCGGTCGTCCAGGAAGATCTCGTTCCCCTTGTACGGCAGCCCGAGCAGCCGCCGGCACAGCCTGCGGAAGTTCGAGGCGCCGCCGGGCAGCTGGAAGCCGACCAGGTCGGCGCCGAGCAGCCCCTCGACCAGCTCCTTGCGCCAGGGCAGCCGCCAGAACAGCTCGACGGGCGGGAAGGGGATGTGCAGGAAGAAGCCGATCCGCAGGTCGGGCCGAAGCCGCCGGAGCATCGCGGGCACGAGCTGGAGCTGGTAATCCTGCACCCAGACGACGGCCCCCTCCTCGGCGGCCTCGGCGGCGGCCGCGGCGAAGCGCTCGTTGACCGAACGGTAGGTCTCCCACATCTCCCGCTCGAACACCGGCGGCGCCACCACGTCGTGGTAGAGCGGCCACAGCGTGGCGTTGGAGAAGCCCTCGTAGTAGAGCTCGACCTCGCGGGCCGACAACGGGATGGGGATGAGGCTCATGCCGTCCTGCTCGAACGGTTCGAGCTTCTCGTCCGGCGCGCCGTGCCAACCGGCCCAGGCGCCGTGGCGGCGCTTCATCACGGGCGCTATGGCCGTCACGAGCCCCCCCGGGCTCCTGCGCCACGAGGCCGTTCCGTCTGGCTCGATCGTGCGATCGACCGGCAAGCGGTTCGCGACGATCAGAAACGAGCTACGGCCGGTCACGCAGTCCTCCTAGGGCTCAGGTCGAGGAGAGCCGCAGGCGCGGCTCACGGCGGCCGCGACCTCGTCCGGCCCCCCGCGGGGAATGATCGCGGCGATGTGGGCATCTGGCCTGATCACCCATGCTTCATCCGGCCGCGCACCGAGTCTTTCGGCGAGCGAGCCGGTCGCATCCATCTCCGTGAGCTCGCGGACGGCGAGCGGTGCCGTAATGACCTTGCCCAGGACCTGCACAAACAAACTCGAATCGCACATATCGCCCAACAGAACGAGGAAACCGTCCCGGCAGAACTCGCGCAGTCTGCCCTTCGCCAGCGGCACGTCCAGAAGGATCACTCCGGGGGCCGGATCGCACAGCGCGCCCTTGGGCGGACGCCCGCCGAACGGCCGGCCCGGCTCGGGCGTGGTGAGCGGCGAGTCCACGTACCAGTACGGCTCGGCGAAGCGCCCGGAGTCCACCTCGGCGACCAGGCCGCCCTCCAGCACCTCCCGCCGCCTGGCCCGGTCCCGGTCCGTCCTGGGCGCGAGGAAGCGCATGGTGGCGGCGGTCACCTCCAGGTTCTCCCGCGCCGCCGCGTGCCGCTCGGCGTGGTACGACTCCAGCAGCTCCGGCCCGGCCCAGCCGTTCAGCGCGAAGGCGAGCTTCCAGGCCGCGTTCTCGGCGTCGGGCACGCCGGAGTTGAGGCCGCGGGCCCCGAAGGGCGCCACCAGGTGGGCGCAGTCGCCCGCCAGGAGCACTCGTCCGACCCGCATCCGCGAGGCGATGCGCGAGTGGAACCGGTACGTGCTGTGCCAGATCAGCTCGTACGGCCGATCCCCGATGATTTGCCGGATTTTCTGCGAAATGTCGGCTTCTGTGGGGATGAAGTCCGGTGCGATCTGCCAGTCGATCCGGTACGTCCCGTTGGGGCAGGGATGGATGAGGACCTGCCGGCCCGGGTTCCACGCGGGGTCGAAGTAGAAGCGCCGCTCGTTCTCCCAGCCGGGCAGATCCGCCCGGATGTCGCAGATCAGGAACTGGTCGTCGAACGCCTCGCCGTCGAAGGAGACGCCGAGCGACCGGCGTACCTGCTGGGCCCGCGCGCCCGCGCAGACCAGCACGTAGGGGGCGCGCAGCAGCCGCTGCCCGCACTGGACCTCGACCCCGGCCGGGTCCTGGACCAGCCCGGTGACCTCGTGGCCCCAGCGCACCTCGATGAGCGGCTGGTCGGCGATGACCTCGTCGAGCAGCTGCTCGGTGCGGGCCTGGGAGATGTTCACGCACGGCGGCAGCGGGCCCTGGCCGTCGAAGGACCAGGAGAACAGCTCGCGGTCGCGGTAGTACGTGCGGGCGGTGGTCCAGGCCAGCCCCTCCTCGGCCACCCGGCCCGCGCCCGCCGCGGCCCAGATGTCGAGCACGTCGCGCTGCTGGCAGATCGACTTCGAGCCGCCGCCGTCGCGGGCCTGCCGCCGGTCCAGCACCAGCACCCGGATGCCCCAGCGGGCCAGCAGCAGCGCGGCGGTCTGGCCGACCGGGCCCGCGCCCACGACGATGACCTGCGGCACGGACTCCGCGGGCCTCATGACTGGAGCTCGTCCCACACTTCGCGGTCGCGCTCGGCGGTCCAGACACGCGGCCGTTCGACGCCGTGGAGCTCGTCCCAGAGGCGGGAGACGTTGAAGGGCAGGCAGTGCTCGAAGATGGGCCAGCCGCCGTAACGCGGCCGCAGGGCCCGGTGGGTGCGCTCGAACGCCTCCTTCAGCCCGCTCGCCGCGCCGACCTCGCGCAGCATCACGGTGAGGAAGTCGCGGCTCTGGGCGATGGCCGCCTCGACCTCGGCCTTGCCGTGGGCCACCGCTCCCCTGCCGCCGACCAGCGTCTCGGCCCCGAACGAGGCGACGCGGTCGAGCGTGCCGGACGCCCATTCGCGGTGGAAGGCGTCGCCGGTGTAGAGCGCGGCCTGCGACTCGACCAGGTCGCCGGCGAACAGGATGCGCCGTTCGGGCAGCCAGGCCACCAGGTCGCCCTCGGTGTGGCCGCGCCCGCAGTGGGCCAGCACCAGGTCGCCCCTGCCGCCGCCGAGGTCGATGGTGAAGGTGTCGCCGAAGGTGGCGGTGGGCCAGGTCAGGCCGGGGATCGAGCCGGGGTCCTTGAACAGGCGGGGCATCCGGGCGTACTCGCTGGCCCAGTCCTGCTCCCCGCGCTCGGCGATCAGCTCGCGGGTCTTGTCGTGGGCCACGATGACGTCCGCGCCGAACGCCGAGGCGCCCAGCACGCGGACCGCGTGGTAGTGCGAGAGCACGAGGTATCGGACCGGTTTGCCGGTGTGCTCGCGCAGCCTGGCCAGCCAGTCGCGGGCGGCGGTGGGCGTGGCCAGGGCCTCGAAGCAGACCAGGAAGTCCTCTCCCTCGATCGCGCCCACGTTGGGGTCGCCCTCGGCGGTGAGCGCGTAGACGCCTTCCGCCAGCACCTCAAGGGACTGCCGCTTCTCACCGAGATCCGCCGACGAGGCGAACGGCTTGATCATCGTCTCTCCTCACGCGCTGAGGCCGACCCGCTGATGACCCAGGACATACCCCACAGACGGCCTTACAGCTCCGCTGCGCCGGCCCTCCCTTGACAGTGCTCGGCAGGACGGGGAAGTGTTTACCGAACATTCGGTCAGTAAGCAAGGGAGACCAGTTGGAGAGCGCGCGTCGCATGCTGGACGCCGACACCGCCTCCGCCGCCCTGGGCATCGAGCTGGTGGAGCTGGCCGAGGGGCGCGCGGTGTGCCGGATGACCGTGACCGGCCAGATGATCAACGGACACGCCATCTGCCACGGCGGCTACGTCTTCCTCCTGGCCGACACCGCCTTCGCCTGCGCGTGCAACACCCGGGGCCCGGTGACCGTGGCGGCCGGGGCCGAGATCACCTTCGTCGCCCCCGCCCACGAGGGTGACGTGCTGGTGGCCGAGGCGGCCGAGCGCACCACCTACGGCCGCAGCGGCATCTACGACATCACCGTGCGCGGGACCGGCGGCCGGGTGGTCGCGGAGTTCCGCGGGCGCAGCAGGGAGCTGAGATGAGGCCCTTCCCGCCGCCGTCCCCCGAGGAGCTCGACCCGGTCGAGCGCGTCTCCAGGGACGAGCTCATGGCCCTGCAACTGCAGCGCCTGCGCTGGACGCTGTCCCACGCCTACGACAACGTGCCGCTCTACCGGCGCAAGTTCGACGAGCACGGCGTGCGTCCGGACGACTGCCGGAGCCTGGAGGACCTCGCGCTGTTCCCGTTCACCACCAAGGAGGACCTGCGCGAGTCGTACCCGTTCGGCATGTTCGCCGTGCCGCGCGAGCGGGTGGCGCGCGTCCACGCCTCCTCGGGCACCACGGGCAAGCCCACGGTCGTCGGGTACACCAAGGCCGACCTCGACGTCTGGGCGCAGGTGATGGCCCGGTCGATCCGGGCCTCCGGCGGGCGTCCCGGGGACGTGGTGCACGTGGCGTACGGCTACGGGCTGTTCACCGGCGGCCTCGGCGCCCACTACGGGGCCGAGCGGCTGGGCTGCACGGTGGTGCCGGTGTCGGGCGGCATGACGGCCCGGCAGGTCCAGCTCATCACCGACCTGCGGCCCAGGGTCATCATGGTCACGCCGTCGTACCTGCTGGCGCTGCTCGACGAGTTCGCCGCCCAGGGCCTCGACCCGCGCGAGAGCTCGCTGGAGATCGGCATCTTCGGCGCCGAGCCCTGGACCGAGCGCATGCGCGCCGAGATCGAGGAGCGCTTCGACCTGCACGCTGTCGACATCTACGGGCTGTCGGAGGTCATGGGCCCCGGCGTGGCCAACGAGTGCGTCGAGACCAAGGACGGCCTGCACGTCTGGGAGGACCACTTCTATCCCGAGACCGTCGACCCGTTCACCGGCGAGCCCGCCCCCGGCGGCGGCGAGCTGGTGTTCACCAGCCTCACCAAGGAGGCCATGCCGGTCATCCGCTACCGCACCCGTGACCTGACCCGGCTGCTGCCCGGCACGGCCAGGCCCGCCTTCCGCCGCATGGAGAAGGTCACCGGCCGCACCGACGACATGATCATCCTGCGCGGCGTGAACGTGTTCCCGACCCAGATCGAGGAGCTCGTGCTGCGCGTGCCCGGCCTGTCGCCGCACTTCCAGCTGCACCTGACCCGCCCGGACCGGCTCGACGTGCTCACCGTCAGGGTCGAGGCGCGGCCGGGGGGGGGGGGGGGGGGGGGGGGGGGGCGGCGCCGCCCCCCCCCCCCCCCCCCCCCCCGGGCCGGGGCCCCCGCCCCCCCCCCCGCGACCGGCCGCGAGGAGGCCGGCCGCGCGCTGCGACACGCGGTCAAGGCGGGCGTCGGCGTGACCGTCGAGGTCGAGGTGGTGGACCCCGAGACGCTGGAGCGGTCGGTGGGCAAGCTCAAGCGCGTGGTCGACAAGCGGGTGGACCGCCGGGACGGCTGACCTCGCGGCCGCGGGGCTACGGCGTCAGCTCGTCAGGGGGGTCGGACGCCGGCAACGACGGGCCCTTGAGGCGCAGGTCGTCGCGGATGGTCTTGCCGAGCTTGCCGGTCGCGCCGCGGTTGAGCGCGCCGCCGGCGACGGCTCCGGTGAGGAAGGGGCCGAACGTGGTCAGATGGCGCCCGAGGGTGCGCATGAGACGGTTGCGAAGAGCGGCCTTGGACGCGGCGCCGAGCGCGAGCGAGACGGACGCGGGGGCGAGGGGGTCGATCCCGCGCTGCTTGGCCCAGGCGGAGGCGAAGGCGAGGGCACGCTGCGTGCCGTTGCCCTGGACGCGGACGCCGTAGACCTCGTGCAGCTCGGCCAGGAGCTTGACCTCGATCGCGGCGACGACGATGGTCTCCGCGACGAGCTGCGCGGGCGCGGAGAGCAGGAGGGGTGGTGCGGCGAACTGGGCCGCCGCCAGTGCTCCGCCGATGGCTCCGACCGTCATCGTGGCCTTCTGGGCGGTGCGCACCAGGTCGTCGGCGAGCTCCTCGCCGGTGAGGCCGTGATGATGCTCGGACAGCGTCGACAGGTCGCGGATGGGGATGCGGGGCGCGATGTTGAGGAAGACGTCGGCCAGCCAGCGGCCGCGGCCTGCGCCGCTCTCGCGGGCCTTCTTCGCCCCTGCGGCCAGGGACCTGGCTAGTCGGCCGAGCAGCCTGCGCCGCTCGGCCGGCTCCAGCTCGCCGGGCTCGGTGAGCCGCACAACGAGCTCGCCGACCTCCTTGCCGGGGTCGGCGATCCCGTCGTCCGCCTGTTGCTTGTCCTTCTCGGGTCCGGCCACGCGATGCCTCCGTCCTCTTGGTCGCGACCGCTCAGGGTAGGCGGGCTCGGTCGTGCCTTGGGTCCCTCACCCTGAGCTCCTTCGCTCCAGCGGTCAGGCGGCGCACTCCCGGCAGATCTGCTGGCCGTTCTTCTCGGAGGCCAGCTGGCTGCGGTGGTGCACCAGGAAGCAGCGCGAGCAGGTGAACTCGTCGGCCTGACGGGGAATGACCCGCAGGGAGAGCTCTTCGTTCGACAGATCCGCGCCGGGCAGCTCCAGCGACTCGGCGAGGTCGGTCTCGTCGATGTCGATGCTGCCGGACGACTTGTCGGTACGCCGTGCCTGGAGTTCTTGGAGGCTGTCCTCCCCCAGGTCGTCGTCTGTCTTTCGCGGGCTGTCGTAGTCGGTAGCCATTGTGCTTACTCCATCCCCCTCATCTATATGTCTTCGCGCTCATCGCGCGTCTTCTAACGTCCGGGAGGCCCATCTTGTGCCCGTTCCGTCGGGGAGATTTTCCATCGGTACCCCGCGCGAACGGACAACGAACCTCCCAACACGACAGGGCCTGCTGCCGACGGCAATGGTTAGCCAAATATGGCGAAACCCACAGCCTTGGCGTCATGCACCACCGTGTTCGACGGCACATCCAACCACATGTACGGCGAGAACGAGACGCCCCCACTACATCAACACGCGGACGAACACGCCTGAACGTCACCCGTCGGCGCCCCATGGCCCACTCAAGGACGCTCGGTCAACGCGTCGGAAGCCTAATCGTCACCACAAGTCCTCCGCCGTCACGCGGCACAGCGGTCACGTTTCCACCGTGTGCCTGCACCACCGCACGGACGATGGACAGCCCCAGACCCGATCCCTTGGCCGATTCCACGCGGTCGGCGTGGAGCCTCCTGAACGGCTCGAACAGGCTGTTCACCTCGTACGCCGGGACGTGCTGCCCCGTGTTGGCCACCTGAACAACCAGCCCCCCGTCCGCCATTCCCGTCCGGATCCAGACTTTTCCGTTTTCGGGAAGGTTGTACTTCACGGCGTTCTCCAGCAGGTTGCTGACGGACCGCTCCAGAAGCACCGGGTCGCCCACGGTAGGCGCGCTGACCAGTTCGGCGACAACGGTCACGCCGTGTTCGGCGGCGAAGGGCGCGAGCTGTTCCACGGCCGTCTGCGCGACTTCCTGAACGTCGAGCGGTTTGCGCACCGCGAGTTCTCGTTCGCTCCTGGCGAGCAACAGCAGCCCCTCGATGAGCTTCTCGTTACGCGCGTTGACTTCCAGCAGCGTGCGGCCGAGCGCTTTGAGGTCCTCCGACGCCTCCGGATCCGACAACGCGATCTCCAGGACGGTCCGGTTAATCGTCAACGGCGTGCGCAATTCGTGGGAGGCGTTGGCCACGAATCTGCGCTGGGTGTCGAAGGCGATGTTGAGCCGGGTGAGCATGGCGTCGAAGGTGTCGGCCAGCTCCTTCAGCTCGTCGTTGGGGCCGCGCAGGGCGATGCGCTGGTGGGCGAGCGTGCTCTCCGACAGCTTGCGGGCCGCGCTGGTCATCTGGGTGACCGGCCGCAGCGCCCGGTCGGCCACGAAGTAGCCGATGATGAGCGCGAGGATGCCGACCCCGGCCAGCGCCATGAACGAGCTGGTGAACAGCGCGTCGCGGGCGCTGCTGACGGCCCGCCCCTTGGCCAGGGTCCACCGGTTCTGCATGATGGCGGCGTCGAGCGGGTCGAGGTCGTCGGTGATCAGGTCGGGCCAGGCGTTCTCGATCGACCTGCCGACGATCGAGTAGACGACGAACAGCAGCACGGCCGCGGCGGCGAACACCAGAGCGCTGTAGGTGAGCGTGAGCCGCCACCGGATGCTCACCTTGGCGGGCAGCCCCCTGACCCGTTCCAGGGTGCTGCGGGCGGGCGTCTCGGAGCCGGGCGGGGGCGGGCCGTCCCAGGCCGGCGGCCCGCTCGGGGGTGGCGCCTCCTGCACGCGCGTCGCCTTCCTGGCCGAATGGGGGCTGATCATCGGATGCGTCGGCCCCGCCCCGCGCTCTGGCCGTTCGCTCACAACTTGTACCCAACCCCGGGCACGGTCTCGATCACCTGAGGCTCGCCCAGCTTCTTCCGCAGCGTCATCATGGTCACCCGGACGACGTTCGTGAACGGGTCGATGTTCTCGTCCCACGCCTTGTCCAGCAGGTCCTCCTGGCTGACCACCGCGCCCTCGGCGCGCATCAGCTCCTCCAGGACCGCGAACTCCTTCTTGGTGAGCACGATCTCCTTGCCGTCGCGCTCGACCAGCCGCTTGCCCGGGTCGAGGCGGATCCCGGCCCGCTCCAGCACGGGCGGCAGGGCGGGCGCCGAACGCCGGCCGAGCGCGCGCACCCGGGCCACCAGCTCGATGAACACGAACGGCTTGGCCAGGTAGTCGTCGGCCCCGAGGCCGAGCCCCTCCACCTTGTCGTCCACGTCGCCGGAGGCGGTCAGCATGAGGATCCGCGAGGCCGAGCGCTGCTCGACCAGCCGGCGGCACACCTCGTCGCCGTGCACGACCGGCAGGTCGCGGTCGAGCACGATCACGTCGTAGTCGATGTAGGAGGTGCGCTCAAGGGCGCCGCCGCCGTCGTAGGCGACGTCGACGGCCATGGCCTCACGCCGCAGCCCGGTCGCGATCGCGTCGGCGAGCACCCGCTCATCCTCGACAACCAGCACTCGCACGCCTGGTACACCCTCTTTCCGGTTCCGGTGTCTCATTCTGCCTACAGGCTCGATAAGCGCACGGTAAGGCATGTCCAGGGGTGTGCCGGGCAGGGGCCGCACAAATTCATGTTTCAGAGGGCGATAACCCGGGGTATGCCGTCGGGACACCCATTGCCCGGACATCCACTGGCAATGGGGTCCCTTCGCCCCGCACGGATCGAACCCCTGAGAGAGTAGGTGAGATGGGCGAGTTCACCACGACGATCGAACGCCGCCTCGACCAGGCTTACAAGGGCCTCTCCGAGGCCCGCAGCACCGGCGACGACTACCTCGCCGACACCCTCACCGCCGAGATCGAGGACCTGCGCCGCCTGGCCGACGATCACGGCGTCCCGCTGCCGCGGTAGACATACGCGTGCGACGGCCGGGGCCCGCCGGGCCCCGGCCGTCCTGTCATGTCCCGCCCACCGCGTGAGGCGGCCCCGTCAGGAGTCGCGTTCGGGGTCCAGCGGCACGAGCAGGTCGTGCAGCTCCTCGAACAGGCCGGGAGCCGCGCACAGCGCGAACTCCGGGCCCACCGGGCGGCCGTGCAGGCCGCCGAGCCGGGCTCCCGCCTCGGTCGCCACCAGCCCGGCCGCGGCGTGGTCCCAGGTGTTGGTGCCGCGCTCGTAGTACGCGTCCACCCGGCCCGCCGCCACCGAGCACAGGTCGATGGCGCACGAGCCGCCGCGCCGGATGTCGCGCACCCGCGGCAGCACCGCCGCCACGACCTGTCCCTGCACCTCGCGGCGCGGCGCCGAGTAGCCGAACCCGGTCGCGACCAGCGCCCGGGCCAGCGGCACCCCGCTGTTGCAGCGCAGCCGCGCGCCGCCCAGCCAGGCCCCCTCGCCGAGCGCGGCGGTGAACACCTCGCCCCGCGCCGGCACGTTGACGACCCCGGCCACGACCTGCCCGGCGACCTCGACGGCGATGGACACCGCCCAGTCGGGCAGGCCGTACAGGAAGTTGACGGTGCCGTCGACGGGATCGACGATCCACCGCACGTCGGACGCGCCCGGCGCCTCGCCGCCCTCCTCGCCCAGGAACCGGTCGTCCGGGCGGACCGCCAGGACGCGCTCGCGGATCAGCTCCTCCGACGCCTTGTCCAGGATGGTGACGACGTCGGTGGGGCTGGACTTGGTCTCGACGTCCTCCGACATCGTGGGCCGCTTGGCCAGGAGCATGTCCCCGGCCTCGCGGGCGACGTCCTCGGCCAGCCGCAGGAAGTCGGTCATCAGGCCACCGAGTCCGGGCGCTTCCACTCCTCGCCGAGCACGTGCTGGGCGAGGAAGGCGAGCACGGTCTCGTACCAGGCGACGATGTTGCCCGGCTTGAGGATCCAGTGGTTCTCGTCGGGGAAGTACAGGAACTTCGACTCGACGTCGGTGCGCTGGAGGTCCCACCACAGGCGCAGGGACTCGCCGATCGGCACCCGGTAGTCCTTGTCGCCGTGGATGACGAGCATCGGGGTGGTGATCTTGCCCAGGCCCAGGTGCGGGGAGAGCTGTTCGTAACGCTCCGAGCCGGGCTCGCCGAACTCGCGCTGCCAGTACAGCGAGGAGTCGGTGGTGCCGGCGAACTGGTCGAGGTTCCACAGCGCGGCGTGGGTGACGATGGCCTGGTAGCGGTCGGTGTGCCCGGCCAGCCAGTTGGCCATGTAGCCGCCGAACGAGCCGCCCATCGCCGCCACGCGCTCGTCGTCGATGTCGTCCCTGGCCAGGGCGACGTCCACGATGGCGTCGAGGTCGGCCTGGGTGCGGGGACCCCAGGCGCCCCAGCCGCGGTCGATCATCTCCTGGCCGTAGCCGGTGGACAGGCAGGGATCGGGCATGAGGACGGCGTACCCGCGCTGCGCCATGATCCACGCCTGCCAGCGCCACTGCCAGTCGTTCCAGGACGCGACCGGCCCGCCGTGGATCCACAGCAGGAACGGCGCCGGGTTGTCGGCCGAGGCGCCCTCGGGCAGCACGAGCCAGCCGCGCACGGTCGCGCCGTCGTCGGCGGTGGCCGAGATCTCGGTCAGCGTGCCGGGCACCTCGGGGCGCGGGGCCGGCGAGGGCAGGTCGGCGATCTCGCCGGTGGCCGCGTCGATCCTGGCCGGGGCGGGGGCGAGGGCGATGTTGCTGCGCAGGGCGTAGACGTACGCGCCGTCGGCGCCGGCGTTGACCCCGAGGTAGGCGGCGTCGTCGCCGGTGAGCCTGGTGTGCTCGCCGTCCAGCGGGACGCGGAAGACCGGGCGGCGGCCCTGGTGGTCGGCGACGAGGTAGAGGGCCGAAGAGTCGGGGGCCCAGGCGAGGTCCATCGGGAACAGGTCGGGGGCGTAGGCCCGGCCCTCGCCGGTGGCCAGGTCGGCGATCCACAGCTCCACGCGGACGGAGACGTCCGTGCTCGTGATGCGCTCGCGCGCGCAGGCCACCCGCGTGCCGTCGGGCGAGACGGCGATCGGGCCGCCGAAGTCGTGCGCCTCGTCGGTGAGCAGGGTGCGCCGCTCGCCGGTGGCCACGTCGATGGCGACCAGGTCCGTACGGCTGTCGCCGCCGGACAGGAACCTGCGCCAGGTGACGATAACGGTGGAGCCGTCGGGGGTGAGCTCGAAGGCGGCGTCGCGCAGCGCCTCGCCCGCGTCGGGGGTCAGCTCGCGCACGTCCTCCAGGCGGTCGGCGCCGAGCCGGCCGGTGAACAGCCGGGTGCGGGCCGGGCCGAGGTCGTGGTCCCAGTAGCGGACCGGGTAGCCCTCGTGCAGGATCGCGCTGGTACCGGCGTCCTTGCGGGCCTTGCGCCGCTCGTCCTCGGTCGACTCGTCGCCGTCGAGCACGTCGGAGGCGAACACCACCACGTCGCCCGCCGTGCGGGCGGCGCCGATGCCGCCGGGGCGGGTGGCGATCTGGCGGGCCTCGCCGCCGGCGCGCGGCAGCAGCCACAGCGCGGGGACCTCGTCGGTCGCGTCCTTGACGGTGGTGTCGGGGCGCGCGGAGGTGAACAGCACGTCCCCGGCGTCGGTGAAGGCGGCGGCCGTCTCGCCCTTGGCGGAACGGGTCAGACGGTACGGCTCACCGTCGAGGGGGATCGCCCAGAGCGCGGTGCCGTACGACTTGCCGTCGGGATTGAGGGCCTGCACGGCCGAGATCAGACGGGAGCCGTCAGGCGAGAGCTTCAGGGAGAGGACCCGGGAGATGGCCACATAGTCACGAATGTCATCGAATGCGCTCACTCGATCGAACCTACCTGGTCACCGGCGCTCCGCGGGCGACGCCGCGCTCCGCGCCTCCTCCGCGCTTCCTCCGCGTTTCCGCTGCGCCTCCTCTGCGCTGCCTCGCCCTCCCTCCGGCCGGACCGCCCGCTCTCCTGACTAGGCTTGACACGTGGCTGATTACGACGCTCTGCTCGTCCTGTCGTTCGGCGGCCCCGAGGGCCCCGACGACGTGCTGCCGTTCCTGGAGAACGTCGTGCGGGGGCGCGGCGTGCCGCGCGAGCGGCTGCTCGCGGTGGCCGAGCACTACCAGGGCTTCGGCGGCGTCAGCCCGATCAACCGGCAGAACCGCGAGCTGGTCGAGGCGCTGGGCCCGGTCGCGGGCGTGCCGGTCTACTGGGGCAACCGCAACTGGCACCCCTTCGGCGAGGACACCGTGCGGCAGATGGCCGCCGACGGCGTACGCCGGGCCGCCGTCTTCGCCACCTCGGCGTTCGCCGGATATTCGAGCTGCCGCCAGTACTACGAGGACATCGCCAGGATCTCCGTCGAGGGCGGCCCCGAGCTGATCAAGATGCGGCACTTCGGCGACCATCCGGGGTTCGTCGAGGCGATGGCCGACCACACGCGCCAGGCGCTGGAGCGGCTGGGCCGCGACGACGCCCGGCTGGTGTTCACCGCCCACAGCATCCCGGTCTCGATGGCCGAGACCGCCGGCCCCTCGGGCGGCCTGTACGAGTCCCAGCTCCGCCGCAGCGCCGAGCTGGTCAACCGGGCGCTGGGCCGCGACGAGCCGTGGCACCTGGTGTGGCAGTCGCGCAGCGGCCCCCCGCAGGTGCCGTGGCTGGAGCCCGACGTGTGCGACTTCCTGCGCAAGACGGACGCCGGCTCGGTCGTGCTGGTGCCCATCGGGTTCGTCTCCGACCACATGGAGGTCGTCTACGACCTCGACACCGAGGCCCGACAGGTGGCCGCCGAGCTGGGCCTGCCGATGGAGCGCGCGGCGACGGCCGGCACCCATCCGGCGTTCGTCCGCATGGTCAGGGAGCTGATGGACGAGCCGGAGCCCGTCCCGTGCCCGCTCACCTGCTGCCCGCGTCCGGTCCGGCCCGGCGGGCGGCCTCAGGCGTAGGTGCGGGCGTACGCCTCGGCGATGCCCATGACCTTGTCCACGTAGTCCCACGAGTGGTTGTAGAACCAGATCGACTTGCGCAGCTTCGCGCCGCCCTTGCCCGCGCCGTTGGCGCACAGGTAGTTGGCGGCGCCGGGCACGGCGTCGTAGGGGCTCCAGATGTCGGCCTTGCCGTCGCCGTCGCCGTCCACGCCGTAGTGCTTCCAGGTGGCGGGCATGAACTGCATCGGCCCGAGCGCGCCCGCGCTGGAGGGGCCGTTGTTGCGGCCGTGGCTGCTCTCGACCTGGCCGATGGCGGCCAGCACCGTCCAGGACAGGCCGGGGCAGCGGGTGGCGGCGGCCTTGTAGAGGTCGAGGTAGCTGTTCGGGCGGCCGACGGTGACCGGCTGCTGCTGTTGTTGTTGCGGCTGCTGCTGCTGTTGCCGCTGGGTGCGGCTGGCCGCGTCGAGCACGACGACCTGCGCGCCCTTGCCGAGCAGCCGCCGCACCCCGGCCTCGGCGATCGTGCCCGGCTTGCCGTGCAGCAGCACCGCGACGCCCTTCGCGAAGCCGAGCGACCGGCCCACCTCCGTGCTGACCAGGCCGTCCACGCCGGAGAGCCCGAGCGTGGCCGAAGCCGCGACCCGGAGCCTCGGGCCGCCGTCCACCTGGTACATCGCGCCGAGGATCATGCCGTACCTGCGCGTGGTGCCGGCCTCGGCGACCAGCTCGCCCCGGGCCAGCGCGCTCCAGACGGCCGGCTGGTCGGCGACGGGCTGGGGCGTCCAGGAGCGGAAGTCGGCCGGGTCGACGGCCAGCAGGTTGAGCGACGTGCCGGCGACCTTGACCGCGCCCGCGTCCACGACGGCGGCCTTCTGCACGTGCTTGAGCGCGCCCAGGGCGAGCCTGGTGCGCCGCGAGACCGTGGCGGGCGCGATCGCCAGCACGCGCGGCGGCGTCACGGTGACGCCCGGACCGCCCTGGCCGAAATCCTTGACCGGCGCCGTCGTGGGTACGAGCTGGTCGAGGCGGGGAGCGGCCTCCGGAACCACGCGGGTGATCGGCCTGCGCACCGGCTCCTGGGCCGTCCTGACCAGGTCATCGCCCATGAGCACGACGACTCCCCCGGCCACGGCGGTGACCACGAGCACGCCGAGGACCGTGAGCAGGACCGCACGGAGAGAGGGAAGACCGGACATCAGGCACACGTTAACCCACTCACCGGAAATATCACTTGCCATCCGGACAGACGGTGCGCCATCGTGGGGGCGCCAAGTAAGGAGGAAACAGCGTGGTCGGGCCTTACCGGGGGTTGTTCAAGGGGCCCGGCGTCAAAGGATTCGTGCTGGCCGGGCTCGTCGGCCGGATGCCGATGTCCATGCTCGGCATCGGCGTCGTGCTGCTGATCTCCACCGTCACCGGGTCCTTCGCCACCGCCGGCGCGGTCGGCGCCACCACCAACGTGGCCTTCGCCATCGCGGCGCCGCTGTCGGGGCGGCTGGTGGACAGGTTCGGCCAGAACCGGGTGATCGCCCCCTTCTCGGTGGTCAACGCGCTGGCGATGGCCGCGCTGATGCTCAGCGCCGCGCTCCGCCTGCCCGAATGGACCCTGTACGTCTCCGGCCTGCTGATCGGCGCGTCCTCCCTGTCCATCGGGTCTATGGTGCGGGCCCGCTGGTCCACGATCCACGGCGGCACCGGGACGCTGCACACCGCCTTCGCCTTCGAGTCCGTGGCCGACGAGGTCGTCTTCGTCACCGGGCCCGCGCTCGTCACGGTGCTGGCCACCGCGGTCAACCCGTACGCGGGGCTGGTGGTGGCGCTGGTGTGCATGCTCGGCGGCTGCCTGGCCCTGGCGGCGCAGCGGCGTACGCAGCCCCCGGTGCAACCGATCAGGACGGGCGGCGGCACGCCCATCCTGATCCCCGGCATCGCCCTGCTGGCGTGCGTCTACCTCGGGCTCGGCGCGGTGTTCGGCTCGGTGGACCTGATCATGGTCGCCTTCGCCGAGGAGCACGGCGTGAAGGGCGCCTCGGGATTCCTGCTGGCGGCGTTCGCGGGCGGGTCGATGGTGTCGGGGCTGTGGTTCGGCTCGCGGGAGTGGCGGATCTCGCTGCGCGCCCGGTTCATCCGCGCGCTGGGCGTGTTCGTGGTGGGCCTGCTGCCGATCATGCTCGTGGACGACCCGTGGGTCATGGCCGCCGTGGCTTTCGTGGCCGGTCTGGCCATCTCGCCGACGCTCATCACCGGGTTCTCGCTCACCGAGCGGCTGGTCCCGCCGTCCCTGCTCACCGAGGGCATGGCCTGGATCTCCACCTCGATCGGGTTCGGCGTGGCGATCGGCGCGTGGGCGGGCGGGCGGCTCACCGACAGCTTCGGCGCCTCCAGCGCGTTCGGCTTCGCGGTGTGCGCGGCGCTCACGGCGGCGGTCGTGGGCGTCGGAGGTTCGGGTTTGCTGAGACTTCCGGAAGCGCCTTCACCCCTGAAGAGCTGATCCGCTACGGTCGGGAGTTATCCCTCGCAACACCCATCACACCGGAAGCTTTGCTATGTCCCGACAAATCACTTCACTTCTAGCCATCGCGGCAGTTTGCGTCACCCTGGCTCCCGCGCCCGCGTTCGCCCAGACGCCGAAGAAGGCCGAGGTCGATTGCGAGCAGGTCAAGTGCATCGCGCTGACCTTCGACGACGGGCCCGGCCAGTACGCGGGAACGCTGCTCGACACCCTCAAGAAGTACAACGCCAAGGCGACGTTCTTCCTGGAGGGCCAGTACGTGAACAGCCGTCCGGCCTTCGTCAAGCGCATGGTCACCGAGGGCCACGAGGTGGGCAACCACAGCTACAAGCACCCCGACTTCACCAAGATCGACGCCGGGGTCATCAGGAGCGAGATCAAGAAGACCCAGGACGCGGTCAAGAAGGCGGCGGGCGTCGAGCCCAAGCTGCTGCGACCGCCGTACGGGCTGGCCGACATCCAGGTGTCGGACGTCGCGACCGAGTTCGGCATGCCCATGATCCTGTGGACGGCCGGCTCGCACGACTGGGACACCAAGAACGTCGAGGCCATCAAGAAGAAGACCCTTGAGGTGGCCGAGCGCGACGGCATCATCCTCATGCACGACTGGGTCAAGCAGACCGTGGACGCCATGCCCGCGATCGTCAAGTCGCTGCAGGCCAAGGGTTACCAGCTCGTCACGGTCTCCGACGTGATCAAGCAGCAGAACCTGCAGCCCGGTCAGATTTTCCCGGTTCCCGAAGGCTGGGAGAAGTGAGTATCGTTCACGTTTAATCGGAACGACGCTCGGAGGGGCGCCTCATGGTCTTCACTAACTGGGCCGGCAATCAGACGGGCGCCCCTGCCGAGGTGCGCACCCCCGCGAGCGTGGCGGACGTCGTCCAGGCCGTGCGGGACGCCTCGGCCGCCGGGCGCCGCCTGCGCATGGTCGGCACGGGCCACTCCTTCACCGGGGTGGCCCTCACCGACGGGATCATGCTCCGCCCCGAGGGGCTGAGCGGCATCAGGTCCGCCGGCGAGGACCGCGTCACGGTCCTGGCCGGCACGCCGCTCAAGGTGCTGAACGAGCTGCTCGACCAGCGCGGGCTGGCCCTGGCCAACATGGGCGACATCACCGAGCAGACCGTCGCCGGCGCGATCCAGACCGGCACCCACGGCACCGGCCGCGACAGCGGCGGCCTGGCCGACCAGGTCGCCGAGCTGGAACTGGTGCTCGCCGACGGCTCGGTCGTCACGGCCGTGCCCGGCGAGGACCTGTTCGACGCCGCCCGGGTCGGCCTCGGCGCGCTGGGCGTGCTGACGGCCGTGACGTTCCGGGTGGAGCCCGCGTTCCTGCTGCGCAACCGGCGGCGCAGGATGACGCTCACCGACATCCTCGGCTCGCTCGACTCGCTGACCTCGGCCAACGAGCACCTCGACTTCTTCTGGCTGCCGCACACCGACGCCTGCCTGGTCAAGACCAACAACAGGGACGCGGGCCCGGCCAGGCCGCCGAGCCCGTTCAAGCACTGGCTGGACAACGTGTTCCTGGAGAACACCGTCTTCGGCGCCGCCTGCGCCGTCGGCGGGCGGCGTCCGGCGCTGATCCCGCGGATCAACGCGATCAGCGCGGCGGCCCTCGGCGACTCGGAGGCGGTGGACACGTCGTACAAGGTGTTCACGGCCCGCCGGGACGTGCGGTTCCTGGAGATGGAGTACGCCGTGCCGCGCGAGCACCTGGCCCAGGCGCTGCGCGAGACCCGCGACCTGATCGACAGGATGGACTGGAAGATCACCTTCCCGGTCGAGGTCCGCGTCACGCCGCCCAGCGACGCCTGGCTGTCCACCGCGTACGGACGCGACTCGGCCTACGTCGCCTGCCACATCTACCGGCCCACGCCCAACCCCGCCTACTTCGAGGGCGTGGAGGAGATCATGAACCGGCTGGACGGCCGGCCGCACTGGGGCAAGATGCACACCCGCGACGCCGCGTACCTGCGCAAGGTCTACCCCCGCTTCGACGACTTCGTCGCGCTGCGCGACCGGCTGGACCCGCGCCGGGTGTTCACCAACGACTACCTCGACGTGGTGCTCGGCTAGCGCCCCTCCTGCTGCGCCGGCGGCTCGTCCGGCTGCGTCGTGGCCGGGGGCGCGCTGGACTGCTGCCCGCCCGGGTCGGGACGCTCCTGCTCCTCCTCGCCGGGGCCGGGCGTCTCGGGGACGGGCTCGACCGTGTCCGTGGGCGTGGGCGCCGGGGTGCCGCTCGGCTTCGGCTCGCCGGTCTCGGACGGCGGCGGCGTGCGCGGCGTGTCCGTGGGCGTCGGGGTGGGGGTCGGGGTCGGCGACTGGGTCGGCCCGGCCGGCCGGTCGTCGCGGTCCTGGCGGTCGTGCCCCTGGTCCTTGACGGGGGCGCGCTGCTGCTCCTTCACCGGCGTCTGCCTGCCGGTGACCCGCTCGTGCAGCGTCCGGTGGTCGAGGGCCTGGAAGGCGAGGATGCCGCCCATGCTGACCGCGAACACCAGCGCGGCCGCGACCGCCATCTTCAGCCACGGCAGCCCCCTGCGCCCGGCGGGCACGGCGACCGGCATGACCAGCGTGTCATGCCCCTGGTCGCCGCCTCCCTGAGCACCGCTCCCCTGGACGCCGCCTCCCTGAACGCCGCCTCCCTGAACGGCGCCTCCCTGAACGGCGCTTCCTTGGACGGTGTGCGCGGCGGTCTCCTCGCCCGCGGCCGGGGTGGCGTTCGCGGCGGCGGCGAGCAGGCCCTGCCCCTCCTCCTGCTCCTCGCGCCACGCGGACAGCGTGTGCTGCTTGACCCGGTCGCCGGTGCGCTTGAGATAGTGCGTATAGACGGCACTGGCCACCGTGCTCGCGATGCTGACCACGGCGGCGCCGATCACGGTGCCCGCCACCCCGAGGTAGGAGGCGGCCACCGCGGCGGTGACGGCGGCGAGGGCGCTCCCGAGGATCTGTGGCACGCTCAGCTCGAACTTCCGCTGCTCGCCGGTCATCCCCCGGATCAGTCCCCTCTGGTCATACGTACGGTAAAGAGCTTCCTCGTGAATAGACGCGAGCGCGTGTCCCGTTGTTCCTGTGACCTGCGTGACAGGCATCCTCGTAACTCGTGCCCCGACGATTCGGCCTACCCTCCGTCTACCTCGCCGCGGCCGTGGCGACGGCCGCGACGACCGCTGTGCCTCTCGCCATGACGCCCGCCTCCGGACTCGCCCTGCGCCCCTCGGCCTCCGAGCCCACCCGGCCCTACATCGTCACCGCGCGCAGCCGCGCGGACGCCCGGGACCTCGTCGCGGAGGTGAGATGGCGGGTACGGCGTTACTACACCGAGGCCCTGCCGGGTTTCGCCACCTTCCTCACCGTCGGCGAGCTGGCCGAGCTCAGATCCGATCCCCGGGTCCTGGCCGTCGAGCCCGACCGCGAGATCCACGCCATGCCCGCCGACGCGCCCGCCCCCGCCGAGGCCGCCTCCGACACGAGCGCGGGCACGGACACGGGCGCGGGCACGGACACGGGCGCGGGCACGACCGTGTTCGTCGTGGACAGCGGCGTCGACGTCACCCGGGCCGAGTTCGGCGACCGGGCCTGGCGCGCCTTCGACGCCACCGGCGGCACCGGGCGCGACTGCGGCGGGCACGGCACGCGCGTGGCCAGGGCCGTCGCCTCGCGGGCGCCGCAGGCCAGGATCGCCTCGGTGCGGGTGCTCGGCTGCGCGGGGTCGGGCTCGCTGGCCGACGTGCTGGCCGGGCTCGACTGGATCCGGCGGCACGCGCGCGGCCCGTCCGTCGTCGCGCTCGCCGCCGACGGGGCCGACTCGCCCGCGCTCGGCGCCGCCGTACGGTCGCTGGTGCGCTCGGGGGTGTTCGTCGTGGGCGCGGCCGACTCGGGCTGGTGCCAGGTCGCCTCCGGCGGGCCGGCGTTCTCGGCCGGCGCCCCGTACCTCGCCGCCGCCGCGGCGCGTCTTCTCGAACGCCGTCCGGACGCCGGTCCTTCCCTTGTCGCGAGTTCGCTGAAGTGCACAACAGCACGCGCCGCGATTCGCCAGAATCCGTCGAGGAGCTCTAACCTCCTCATGCACAGCGGCGGGCACTAGAGGAAATGGAATCCACAAATGTGACCGGCGTCACATCGCCCCCGGGGCTTCCCAGGAAGGCGATGTTCGGACATGCCGGGTACGGTGCTGGCAGGCAACCGGCACACGCGAGAGACTCAAGGGTCCGGGGGAAGAATGGCGACGCTGACGAAGGGACTCGCATGCAGGAGCTCCGACTCGTCGCGGTGAGTGAGGACGGCACCTATCTCGTGCTGGCTACTGCCGGGCGAGGTACGCGCTTCACCCTTCCCGTGGACGACCGGCTCCGTGCTGCCGTCCGCGGCAACTTCTCCCGTCTCGGCCAGTACGAGATCGAAGTGGAGAGCCCGTTGCGCCCCAAGGAGATCCAGGCACGCATCCGCGCCGGAGAGACAGCGGAAGAGATCGCCGCGACCGCCGGGATCCCGGTCGAACGAGTCCGCTGGTTCGAGGGCCCGGTGCTGCAGGAGCGGGAGTACGTCGCCCAGCAGGCGCAACGCGTCGCCGTCCGCATGCCCGGGGAGACCGCGCCCGGTCCCACCCTCGGCGAGCTGGTGGCCGAGCGGCTGACCAGGCGCGGCGTCCCCACCGACGAGATCGACTGGGACTCGGCCAAGCGCGACGACGGCCTGTGGCGGGTCAAGCTCGGCTACGTCTGGAACGGTCACACGCGTCACGCCGAATGGCTCTTCGACCCGCGCAAGCGCCACGTCTCCCCGCACGACGACGAGGCCATGCGCCTGTCGTCGGCCGACTTCGATCCCGAGCCCGCCGTGGTGGAGGACACCACGGTCACGCCGTTCGCGCCGCGGGTGGCCAAGCTGCAGCCGGTGCCGCCGCTCGCCTCCGACCCGCTGCCCTTCCCTTCGGTCGTGCGCCGCGAGCCGGAGGAGCCGGCCGTCGGCTACACCCCGCCGCCCAGGCCCGCCGACACCGGCGGCTACGGCCGCGGCCCCGACCTGCCGGGACGCGACCTCACAGGCCGCGACGTCTCCGGGCGTGACGTGCCTGGGCGTGACGTGCCGTTCGACCGGCCGTCCCCGGGGCGGGCGAGCGCGTCGGACAGCTCGTCGTCCCTGCCCGACGCCACCCGCGCCCCCTTCCGGGGCGAGGGCTTCCACCAGGACCCGTCGCGCGCCGAGGGGCAGCGCGGGGAGCGCTCTGAGGGGCAGCGCGGGGAACGCGCCGAGGGGCAGCGCGGGGAGACCGCGGGCCGCGAGACCGGCTTCGGCCGCTCCACGGACGCCTCCTCCCGCCGCGGCGGCACGTCGCCGTGGCTGCCCGACTTCGGCTCCGGCCGCTCCAGCGAGCGCGACGACTCCATCTACGCGCCCGCCACCCCGCCCTCCCGCCCGCTCACCTCCCACCCATCACCCACCGAACCGACGACATCCGCCCAGCCTTCCGCTGCCTCGGATTTCGGTACGCAGCCACCCGCCACCTCGGACTTCCGCACGCAGCCACCCGCCGCTCCGGACCTCGGTACCCGGCCGCCCGCTGCTTCGGACTTCCGCCCGCAGCCGCCTGCGACCCAGGCACCTGGCACGCAGTCGCCTACCAGCCCGTCGATGGATGGGCAACCGTCGGTCAGCCCGTCGCAGGGTGCCCAGTCGCCCGCCGCTTCTGAGGCCGGCACTCGGTCCCCTGCCGCTTCGGAGTCTCTGGGTCAGCAGGCGGCGGTGTCCGCTGCCGAGGGCGCCGCCACGTCGGCGGCTCCTGAGGTCCCGCCGACGTCGGCCGCTCCCGAAGGGCCGGGGGTGCCGCCGGCGGAGCAGCCGTCCTCGCCGACGGCCCACGGCGAGCGCACGGCTCAGCCCGACGCTTCCGCTCCGGCCCAGCCCAGTACCTCGGCGCCTGCCGCCGCGACGCCCGTCCAGCCGGAGCCCGCCGCCACGGCCGACGTGCAGCAGGAGACCGCGGCCGCCACGGAGGCCCAGCCGACGGGCTCGGCCGTGGATGCTCAGCTCTCCACGACGCCGGAGGCCGACACCACGTCCGCCTCCACCACGCCCGAGACCGACACCACCGCTTCTCCCGCGCCCGAAGACGCCGGCGACTCCCCCGCGCCCTCGTCGGACGCCTCGACGGCCGGTGCGACGGACGTCCCGGACGCCGAGGCGGAGGCTTCCTCCCCCACCGCACCCACCGAACCGACCACCACCGAGGCGACCGCCGCGGACGTGACGTCAAGCGCACCGACCACCGCGGAGCCCGCGCCCAAGACGCCCGATTCCACCGAGCCGGAGGATGCGACGACCGCACCCCCCGAGCCGGAGGACGCGGCAACCGCAGCGCAGGCGCAGGCCGCCACACCACAGCCGACCACCGAGAGCGCACCGGCAACCCCGGCAGCCACCGAGGACGTCCCGGAAACCGCCACGACCGCCGAGGCGGACGCCACCCCCCAGGCAGAGCCGGCCCCAATCGAGCCGGCACCGGCCGAGGCGGCGACGCCCGACGCACCCGCCGCCGAGACGTCCGCCACCGAGGACGCACCGGCCGACGAGCCCTCAGCCGCCGCCTCCCAGGACGAGCCGGCCGCCGAGACCGGCCAAGAGTCCCCGGCCGCTCCGGAGGCGGCTGCGGCGAAGTCCCCGGACGCCGAGCACGAGCACCCGGCGACGGCACCCGAACCCGCCGCCCAGGACGTGCCCGCCGAGGACGTTTCCACCAAGGACGTAGCCGTGCCGGAGGCGTCCGAGGAGGCGGCAGAGCAGGTCGAGGTGCCCGAGACGGTCGAGGTGGCTGAGAAGAAGGCGCCCGCGCCCAGGCCCAAGCCCGGCCCCGGCGCTCCCAAGGGCACCCCGCCGGTCCCGGCCGCCCGTCCCGGCAAGGACGACGCCAAGGGCCCCGGCAAGGACGACGTCCCGGTGCCCTCTCCGCCGCCCGCGCCGGCCGCGCGTCAGGCGCGCAAGGGTTCGCGGGGCCGCCGAGCCTCCGTTCCGACGTGGGACGAGATCATGTTCGGCGCCCGCCGCCAGGACTGACCCGCACCCGATCAGGCGACCACAGGCCGCGCCCACCTCGACAGGAGGGCGCGGCCTCGGTCGTTCAAGAAGGAAGTACCGCGGTGTCCGGCGAAGGCGTTCAGTTCTGCGGCGGGACGGCGTGGGGCTGCATGAACGGCGCCAGCCACTCCGGCGTCACCTCGGCGGGGAACGCCGCCCCCTGAGCCTCCGAGACGTCCAGCGCGTCGTAGCCGCCCTTGCCCGCCCCGACGCCCGCGATCAGCGTCAGCACCCCGGCCCGTCGCTGGAACCAGGTCTGACGCAGCCGCCAGCCCACCACGGCCCGGCGTTCGATCACGGCCTCGGCGCGGCGCAACGAGCCCGACCGGACGACCAGCCGGGCGCCGTCGTAGCCGTGCCCCAGGGAGGCGTACCGGTCGAGGCCCAGGAACACCCCAGCGCCCGCCAGGAGCACCGCCAGGACCGTCAGGATCCACCAGAGCATCATTCCTGTGGCCCACGCCCCGGCGGCGCTCAGCGTGGCCAGGAGGAGCCACGGGAAGACCGCGCGGAACAGGCGGCGGTTGCGGGCGACCGGCGGATGGGCGCGCAGAGTGGAGCGGAAGGGGCCCACGGCGTCGGCGGTGACGCCGACGGCGACCTGGCGCGGCACGTCGGGCAGGAGCTGCCCGCGCGTCTCGGAGTCGCCCAGCCCGGTCACGATCGCCCAGACGCGGACGACCCCGGCAATGCGTTCGGCCAGACCGTCGACGATCTCGTAACCGCGCACCCGCCGGGACTCCAGCGACACGCTGCGCCGGTTGATCAGCCCGCGTTCGGCCACGAGGTAGCCGTCGCGGCGGGTGAGCCGGAAGTCCCAGTTGAAGACGGCGTACATCACGCCGCCGACGAACGGCATGGCGACGACCAGCAGCAGCGCCACCACGAGCAGCAGGTAGGGGTGCTCCCACAGCCACTCCCCCGCGCTCCAGGCGGCGTCCTGGCCGAAGCCCAGGTCGTCGCCCCACTGGAAGGCCAGTCCCACCGCGCCGCCGGCGAGCGCGAACGGCGTGAGCAGGTACGCCCCGGACAGCGGCCCGTACAGGAGCCACCGGCGCGGGACGGCGATGATCGGCCGGTTCACCGGGGCGGGGCCGGGCCCGGGGAGGTGCTCGGCCTCCCTGACCTGGACCGCACGGCGCAGCAGCACCGCCTTGAGGCGTTCGGCCTCGCCCAGCGTGACGCCGTCGAGCGCGGCCTCCTCGTCGTCGCCGCTCGCGCCCGTGTCGACCTTGAGCACGGCGAGCCCGAGAATGCGGTGCATGGGCGGCGTGGACACGTCGACGCCGCGCACCCGTTCCAGCGGGATGGTCCGGATCGAGCGGCTGATGAGCGACCGCTTGGTCTCCAGGCGGTCGCCGACGATCTCGTACGTGAAGGTGGCCCAGCGGATGACCGCGAACACGACGGTGCCGACGACGCCGAACGCCGCCCACGCATAGGACCTGGCCGAGAAGCCGCCCACGAACAGCACGCCGACCAGGGGCAGCAGCAGCGAGGGCAGCATGCGTACCGGGTCGATGAGCAGCACCTTGGGGCTCAGCCGCCTCGGCGCGGGCGGCGGGGGCGGCATGGGCGGAGGTGGCAGAGGGGTCGGTGGTGGTGGCGGCTGGGTCACGTGGCGTCGTCCCTGAGTTCCTCGGCGCGGTGGGCGAGCCGTTCAGCGAGCCCGGCCGCCACCTCGAAGTCGAGGCCCTTGATCGTGGACGAGCCCGCGTGCGAGGCGGTGCGGATCTCCAGCGTGGCCAGGCCGAGCAGCCGTTCCATCCACCCCTGGCCCTTGTCGACGGTCTGGATGCGGCTCACCGGCACGAACACCCATTCCCTGGTCAGGAACCCCGACCTGGCGTAGACGACGTCGCCCGACAACTCCCAGCGGTGGACGGCGTACCTGATGAACGGCTCCGCCGCCAGGAACGGCGTCAGCACGACCCCGACCACCAGCGGCAACAACCAGGAACGCGCGGCGAACCACGACGGGACCCACGACCAGCCGCTGCCGCCTACCCACCCGGCCACCACGGCCGAACCGCCCACGAACAACACGAACCCGATCGCCGCCTGCAGCAACCACAGGCGGCGGGCTTTGGGCGAGACGCGGTGCGCGGGGTCACGCAGTGGGCCTTTTGACGTCACAAGAACCAGCTTAGGGCGCACGCCCCGAAAGACGATCTGACCCCGCCCCCAAGATCTCCTCCATCCCCCGGCCCGCCCGCCCAGGGTCATAGGGCAAGAGCCGAGGGAGTGGCGGCAGGTAAAGATCGGGCGGGCGGCGCGGCGTGTCGGACGGCCGGCCGAGGGCGGCGGGTGCATGCTCGGTGGCGGCCGGCCGCAGGCTGTCGAGCTGGGCCACGTCGGCGGCGCCACGTTCGTGCCATCCAGGCCCGGCGGCGCGTTACCGCACCACGCGCGAAACGCCCTCACGAAGCGTGGCAGCCGCCGTCCCCCGCAAGCACAGCAACGCGACGGCCCCGCCCTCCCATAAGCCGCAGAGACGCGACGGCCTCCGCCTTCCCGCAAGACGCGGAGACCTGGGCCGCCGCTCTCCCGCAAGGCGTGGAGATCCGGGCAGCCGCACCCCCTGCGCAAAGCACATCTGCCTCGTTCGACGCATCTGAATTTTGCGTGCTGGGCGACGTCCGAAACCATGCCCGTTTTGTCCTGTCGTCTCGCGCCCCGGGACGGCACCGCGCACCCCGGGGAACGGGCAGGCCAGGAAGGTCATCGGATCGTCACGCCCGGCCCTTCGCCGACGGCGTCCCTGTGGCCAACTTCACCCCCCGGATCCCCGCATTCGGCCCGGTTTCGGCTCCTTTACCGACGACCGACCATCGGGAAACGGTCTGCGCACCGCCGAGAGCCGCGTAGCATCATCCGGCATGGGGCTGTGTAACACGGCATCACGTGTGAGGCGGGCCGCTGTCAGTGTGACAGTGGTGGCTTTCGCGCTCACCCTGTCAGGTTGCGCCGCCCTGGGCATCGGAAGATCCCAGGCCAAGGAGATCGCGGAGATCAACGTCTCGAGTCCGGAGTTGCGCGACGGCATGCCGCTGCCGAGCGAGTTCTCCTGCCGAGGCCGCCAGGGCAGCCCCCCGCTGCGCTGGTCCAGCGAGCCCTTGCCGAAGGCGAAGTCGATCGCGATCGTGGTCGACTCCCATACTCCCTCCGAATCGGCCGTTCACTGGGTGCTCTACAACATCCCGGCGACCACGACCGAGCTGGGGCCGGGTGCCGCCGAGAGTCCGCCAGAGGGCTCCAGCCAGGCCACGGTGACCAGTGGGAAGGCGGGCTACGAACCGCCCTGCAACACTCCGGGCAGCTACCGGTTCACCGTCTACACGCTGAACGACAAGGTCGTGGTGACGGAGGGCGGCCTCCCCGAGATCTTGAAGAAGATCGCCGACCACACCATCGCCCGAGGCCGGCTGACGGCGGTGAACATCCAGTGACAGGTCGATCACCGCAGGTAGACCGGATGGACCAATTCTTTGCGTAGGGTGTGACAACTCTCATAGTGGTCCGACAGAATCAGATCCAATTGTTAGGCATTGGTGATCAAAGGGGGCAGATCGCGTCGATGGCCGCGCGATCTCACCGATGCCACAGGGAGGCCATGGCTTTGAGGGTGGTGCAATGATCGCGGTCGTCGTGAGCTTGGTCGCTGTCGTGCTCCTCGTGCTCGTCGTCGTGGCACTGGGCATGCGTTCCATGAACCGCCGGGAGAGCTCTCTCCCTCCGGAACGGCTGAAGGAGATGGCCGAGAAGGAGGAGATGACGCACGCCCGGTCCACCGACGAGTTCGCCGCGCACGAACCGCGCATGGCCAATTTCAGCCCTGACTTCTCCCCGATCGACGAGGTGAAGCCCAAACCCGTCCGCACCGGCCAGCGTGGCAGGCGTGGCGTCGACGAGTGGGGCAACCCGACCACCGACCACGAGGACGAGGAGTTCTGGGCGAACATCCGCAGCGACGCGGAGGAGGGCGGTTTCGGCGCCGGCGGCACCGTGGCGGCCCGGAAGGGCGCCTCCCGTCCCGTCGAGCGTGAGCAGCCCGCCGAGCGCCGGGAGCGTCCCGCCAAGCCCAAGCCCGTGGCCGCCGCGGCCGACCCCAACGCCGCGACCGTCCAGGCCCCGCTGCCCCAGCGCCAGCCCGCCGCCGCCGCGGCGGCCAACCTCGCCGACCTGGTGGAGCCCGCCAAGCGGCCCACTCCCTCCGCCTCCGACCTGGCCGACCAGCGCACGGTGACGTTCGCGGCGCCCACGCCCGACGTGCTCAGCCTTCTCGGCGGCGGCGCCCAGCCGGTCGTGCCGGCCTCCCGCCCCGAGCCCCTGCCCGCGAGCGGCGCCCACCCGGCCGTCCCGGCAGCGGGCGGCGGCTCGTTCCCCGCCCACCCGGCCGCCGCCGGCGGGTCCTACGCAGGCGTCACCTCCAGCGGGTCCTTCCCGGTCGCGCCGGTCGCGCCGATCCACGGCGCGCCGACCAGCGACCCGTTCCCCGCGTACAACAACGCCGCCAACAACGCGGCCGACGCCCTTGAGACCACCTGGACGGGCGCGCCCGCCGCGGCCACCTCAGGCTCCTGGCCCGCCGCCTCGCCCGACATCCTCGACGACCCCTCCCCCGCCTCCTACGGCGGCCCGGCGAGCTCCTGGCCCGCCTTCGTGGAGCAGCCCGCCGCCACCGCCTCGCCCGCCGCCGCGTTCCCGGCCTCGTACGAGGTGCGCGCCGGCTGGGCCGTGGCCGACGACTCCGGCTCCCCCATCACGGGCCCCTCTCCGGCCACCGGCACGCCGACCGTTCCCGCCCGCGCGGTCTCGGCCTACGACGACGTCCTGTCGGCTCCGCCGGCGACGCCCGCGCCGTCCTCCATCGCGTACGAGACCGGCGACTTCACCGCCGGGCCCGGCCCCGCCTGGCCCGAGCCGCCGTCCGGCACGGCGAACTGGCCGACGTACGGCGGGCAGTCGCAGGGCGCGGCGACGCCCGGCCAGGCCGACAACGGCGGCGGCCGTCGCCGCGCCCCCGAGCAGGACTACAACGACTACTACCGGTGATCTCCGGCCCCTTACCGAATGAGTAAAACCCCCGCGACGACCCCCTAAAGCGGGGGTGGCGCACCACTAGGGTTTCCGACATGATCGGCGATACCCTCAGTAGCTGGTTGCGTACGCTACGGCATGATCTACCCGCTTCGCTCGTGGTCTTCCTCGTCGCAGTCCCGTTCTCCCTGGGCATCGCGGCGGCCTCGGGCGCCCCGCCGGCCGCCGGGCTCATCGCCGCCGTCGTGGGCGGGGTGGTGGCCGGCTCGCTGGGCGGGTCTGCCGTCCAGGTGAGCGGGCCGGCCGCAGGGGTGTCCGCGGTGGTCGTGGAGCTGGTGCGGGTCCACGGCTGGCGGGCCACGTGCATGATCACGCTGCTGGCGGGGGTCGTCCAGCTCGTGCTCGGCGTGGTCAAGGCAGCCCGGGTCGTCCCGGCCGTCTCCCCCGCGGTCCTGCGCGGCCTGCTGGGCGCGGTCGGCGTGATCCTCGCGCTCTCCCAGCTCCACGTGGTCCTCGGCGGGCAGCCCCAGCTCTCGGCCCTGGCCAACCTCGCCGACCTGCCCGGCCAGATCGCCGGCCTCCACGGGCACAAGGTCGCGCTGGGCCTGTTCACGATCGTGGTGCTGGCGTCGTGGACGCGGCTGCCGGCCCGGGTCAGGGTGGTGCCCGCGCCGCTGGTGGCGCTGCCGGCCACGGCGGGCGTCGCCTGGCTGGCCGGCTGGGACGTCACGCACGTCGACCTGGCGGGCAGCTTCGCCGGGTGGGGTTTCCCGGTGCTGCCGTCCGCCGACTGGCACACGATCGTGGGCGCGGTGCTGCTCGTGGCGCTGCTGGGCAGCGTCGAGTCGCTGCTGTGCGCGTCCGCCGCCGACGGGACGCACCCCGGCCGCCGCGCCGACCTCGACCAGGAGCTGACCGGTCAGGGCGTGGCCAACATGGTGTCGGGGGCACTGGGCGGGCTGCCGGTCGCCGGCGGCGTCGTGCGTACGGAGGCGAACGTGCGGGCGGGCGGCCGCACCCGGTCGGCGGCGATCCTGCACGGGGTGTGGGTGCTGGGCTTCGCGGTGGGTTTCGGCTGGACGGTGCGGCTGATCCCGCTGGAGGCGCTGGCGGCGCTGCTGGTGTTCACCGGCGTGCGGCTGGTGGGGCTGGCGCGCGTCAGGAAGGGCCGCGGGCACGGCGAGGTGCCGGTCTACGCGGTGACGGCGGTGACGGTGATCGTGCTGGGCCTGGCCGAGGGAGTACTGGCGGGGGCGGCGCTGGCCGCGCTGCTGGCGCTGCGCCGGCTGACCTGGGTGAGCGTGCGCAGGCGCGAGGAGCCGGACGGCCGGCTGCACGTGACGATCAGCGGCTCGCTGACGTTCCTCGGCGTGCCCAGGCTGACGCACGAGCTGCGGTCGATCCCCGCGGGCACGCCGGTCGACCTCGACCTCACCATCGACTTCATGGACAACGCGGCCTTCGAGGCCATCCACTCCTGGCGGCTGGACCACGAGCAGGCGGGCGGCACGGTCGATCTCGACGAGCCGCACGACGAGTGGTACACGCTGGCGTCCGGCGGGGGCCGCGCCTGTCCCGGCGGGTCGCCGGACCGGCGATGGGTGCCGTGGGCGCAGCGGCGGGCCCGCCCGCAGCGCCGCGCCATCCCCGACGACGGCGGCTCGACCCCGGTGACCTGCACCGAGGGGACGCGCGACTTCCACCGCACCACGGCGCCGCTGGTCCGGCCGATCTTCACCGAGCTCGCGCGCAAGCAGCAGCCGACCCACCTGTTCATCACCTGCGCCGACTCCAGGATCGTGCCCAGCCTGATCACGGCGAGCGGTCCCGGCGACCTGTTCACCGTGCGCAACATCGGCAACCTGGTGCCGCGCCGCGGCTCCGAGCCGCACGACGACTCGGTGGTGGCCGCGATCGAGTACGCCACGCAGGTGCTCGGCGTGCGCACGATCACCGTGTGCGGGCATTCGGGGTGCGGGGCCATGGCCGGGGTGCTCAGCGCCGGGGTGCAGGCCGGCAGCCTGCCGGGGCTGCGGCGGTGGCTGCGGCACGGGAACCACAGCCTGGCCAGGTTCATCGAGACCGAGGGCGACCGGCTGCACAAGGGGGCCCTCGACGTGTTGTGCCGGGTGAACGTCCAGCAGCAGCTGGAGAACCTGCGCACCTACCGGAAGGTGGACGAGCAGGTCAGGGCGGGCAAGCTGGAGCTGGTGGGCCTGTACTTCGACATCGGGTCGGCGCGGGTGCACCTGGTGCCGCCGCTGCGGTCTTCGCTCTCCGTGAAGTTGTGAGCCCGCGCCCCGCCGGGCGCGGAAGATGGGTTCATGAAGATTTTGCTCATCGGCGGCACGGGGTTCCTGGGGCGCGCCATCGCGGAGGAGGCGTTGGCGCGTGGCCATGAGGTCACGACGTTCAACAGAGGGCAGAGTGGCGGCGACGTGCCGGGCGTCCAGGCCGTGCGCGGCGACCGGGAGTCCGTCGCCGACCTGGAGCGGCTGGCCGACGGCGGGCCGTGGGACTTCGTGGTGGACACGTCCGGGTATGTGCCGCGGGTGGTGGGCGAGTCGGTGCGGGCGCTGTCGGGCCGGGCGGCGACGTACGCGTTCATCTCCAGCGTCTCGGCCCTCGACGGGTTCCCCGCCAAGGCGGCGACCGAGGACACCGGCGGATGGCCGTGCGAGCCCGACGCCGGCCCCGACGACGGCGACTACGGCGTGCTGAAGGCCGGGTGCGAGCGGGCGGTCGAGCAGGGTTTCGACGGCAACGCGCTGATCATCCAGCCTGGGCTGATCCTCGGCCCGTACGAGAACGTGGCCCGGCTGCCCTGGTGGCTGACCCGCATCTCGCGGGGCGGCCGGGTGCTGGCGCCCGGCGATCCGGCCGCGCCGATGCAGCTCGTCGACGCCCGCGACGTCGCCATCTTCACCCTCGACCAGGCCGAGCAGGGCGTCGCCGGCCGGTTCGCGGTGACCGGCCCGGCGGGCAACACCACCTACGGCGAGTGGCTGGAGCTGTGCAAGCAGGTCACCGGGTCCGACGCGGAGTTCGTGTGGATGGACGCGGAGTTCCTGGTCGCGCAGGGGGCCGGGGCGTTCGTGGAGCTGCCGCTGTGGGGCGGGCCGCCGTCGGAGGAGAACGACAACTTCTGGAGCGTGCCGACGGGCAAGGCCGAGGCTGCGGGGCTGCGGGCGCGTCCGGTCGCGGAAACCGTGCGCGACACGTGGGCGTGGCTGCGGGAGATCCCGGAGGAGCAGCGTTCCTACGGGCGCAGGATGGTGCACGGGATGGCCCCGGAGAAGGAGGCCGCCATCCTCGCCGCCTGGGACGCCCGCTCCGCCTGACCCCGCGACCGCCGTCAGGGCCCGGTGTGAGCGCCGTCAAGGGGACCGAGGCCGCCAAGGGGGCTGAGGCTGTCAGGCGTCGCCGGAGGTGGCTGGGGTTCGGTCCTTCGCCGGGCGCCTGACGCGTGGTCGAAACCTTGTGAGCTGTGAAGACGCATACAGCTCAGCTCGACGGGCAGGTGACTGCCGGTGTACGTGAACTCACGGGGGAGGGTTCGACGATGACGTACCAGAGCAGGCCCGTCACGGGCTGGGTGGGCTGGGTATGGTTCGCCGGCATGCTCATGATCATGGCCGGCGTTTTCAACATCATCACCGGTCTCTACGCGGTGATCAACAGCGGGCTGTTCGTCCGCACACCATCCCGCCTGCTGTTCTTCAACATCGGCACCTGGGGCTGGATCCACCTGTTGTTCGGGATCGTCCTGCTCCTGACCGGCATCGCGGTGACCGTGGGGCAGACCTGGGCCCGCGTCGTGGCGGTGGTCCTCGTCATGATCAACGCGATGACGCAGCTGACCTGGATCGCGGTCAACCCGTGGTGGTCGCTCGCGGTCATCGCGGTGGACGTACTCGTGCTGTACGCCCTGATCGTGCACGGCCGCGAGGCCCAGGAACTGGGAGGTGAGAGACGAGCCGGCCTGTAGGCCGGGTTCTGTCCTTCGCGAACGAAGGGGCGACCATCCATCTAGGGCCGCCGTTGCCGGCGGCCTCAAGCGGTCTACCCGCGCGACTCGGGCGGGCAGCCCTCGAACGTCGCGCGCGGAACGCTCCGGAGAGCGTCCCTTCTTGACCTTGCTCCGGGTGGGGTTTACCTAGCCGCCCACGTCACCGTGGGCGCTGGTGGTCTCTTACACCACCCTTTCACCCTCACCTCCCACCGAGGTGGAAGGCGGTCTGCTTTCTGTGGCACTGTCCCGCGGGTCACCCCGGGTCGGCGTTACCGACCACCCTGCCCTGTGGAGCCCGGACCTTCCTCGGCGGGCCCGAAGGCCCGACGCGGCCGCCCGGCCGACTCGTCTTCAGGGAGGTTATCAAACCTCAAGCCGTTCCCAACCGAGTCGCAAGATCGATTGGGTGGGATGGGCTTGTCACCGCCTGAGGGGGGCGGAGGCAGCAGTGGCCGCGCCGGGATGTTCTGGCGGCTCCCGGCGCGGCCGCGCTCAACGCACCAGGGCCGGTCGAAGCACGGCTCCACCGCCGCGCTCAACGCACCCGGGCCGGTCGAAGCACGACGGCGCCACCGGTGCGCTCAAGGCGGATGGGGTGTGTCGGCGGAGGTGCTCAGCGTAGGTGGGCTGTGTCGTTGAAGGACTTCACCACGGCGGGGCCGTCGGCGTAGTACTCGATCAGCGACAGGCAGGCCAGGTCGAGGTGCATCCGGTAGAGCGCGCCCAGCGGCGCCGTGAGGGCGTCGCGCAGCAACATCTTGATCGGTGTCACGTGGGAGACGACGAGCACGGTCTTGCCCTCGTAGCGCTCCACCAGCCGCTCCCCCGCCGCCTGGACGCGGCGGGCCGCCGTGGCGAAGCTCTCGCCGCCGGGCGGCGCGGCGTCGGGGCCGGCCAGCCAGGCGGCCAGCTCGGCGGGCCACTCGCGCTGCACCTCGGTGAACGTGTGCCCCTCCCAGGCGCCGAAGTCGGCTTCCCTGAGGTCTTCGTCGATCTCGACGTCGAGCCCGGTGCGCTGGGCCACGGCCTCGGCCGTCTGCCTGGCCCGCTTGAGCGGCGAGGAGACGATGACGTCCGGCCGGTACGGCTCCCGCGACAACCGCTCGGCGGCAGCCGCCGCCTGGGCCAGCCCGTTGGCGGTGAGCTCGGCGTCGCCCAGGCCGGAGAACCTGCGTTCGACCGACAGCGGCGTCTCGCCGTGCCTGAGCAGCAGCAACGAGGTGGCCACGCGGGTGGGCGGGGCCCAGCCGGTGCCCTTGGAGCGCTGCTGGGCGGCGGCCACGGAGGCCGTCGGGGCCGACAGCTCGGCGATGGCGCCCGCGTCGAGGAGATCGGTCTGCTCGACGACCGGCGCCGGGGTGCGGACCGCGGGCACGGCCGCGGCCCCCGCGCCGGTGTCGTGGGTGCCGCCCGCCTTCCAGGTCAGGCCCTTGGCGGCGGCGTCCATGGCCTCGTTGGCCAGCCGGTCGGCGTGCTTGTTGTGCTCGCGCGGGATCCAGGTCCACTCGACCACCCGCAGCCGCCTGGCCAGCGCGCCGGCCTCAAGGGCGAGCGGACGCAGCCCCTCGTTCTTGATCTTCCAGCGGCCCGCCATCTGCTCGATGACCAGCTTGGAGTCCATCCGCACGGCCACCTCGGCGCCCTCGCCGCCCACGCCCAGCACTGCGGTCAGCCCGGCGATCAGCCCCCGGTACTCGGCCACGTTGTTGGTCGCGACGCCGATGGCCTCGGCGGCCTCGGCCAGCACCTGGCCGTCGGCGGCGTCCCGGACGACCGCGCCGTAGCCGGCCGGGCCGGGGTTGCCGCGCGAGCCGCCGTCGGCCTCGATGACGTAGGACGTCACAGGCCGGACTCCGGGGTGCGGACCAGGATCCGCCGGCACTCCTCGCAGCGCAGCACCTCGTCGTGGGGGGCGGCCTTGATGGAGTTCATCTCGGCGATGGACAGGGCCACCTTGCAGCCCTGGCAACGCCCGCCGCGCAGCATGGCGGCGCCCACGACGTACTGCTCCTTGAGCTTGTCGTAGAGCTTGAGCAGGTCGGCGGGGATCTCGCCGGCGACGGCGGCGCGGCGGCCCCGGACCTCGCCCGCCTCCTTGTCGATCTCGGTCAGCGCGGCGTCACGGCGGTCCTCGGCGGCGGCGCGGGCGGCGGCCAGCTCGTCGCGCTGGGCGGCCAGGTCGGTGACCCTGCTGTCGGCCGCCTCCCTGCGCTCCATGATCTCCAGCACGACCTCCTCCAGGTCGCCCTGGCGCTTCTGCAGCGAGGCGATCTCGGACTGGAGGCTCGCCAGGTCGCGGGGCGAGGTCACGGCGCCGGAGTCGAGGCGCTTCTGGTCGCGGTCGGCGCGGGTGCGCACGGCGTCGACGTCGGTCTCCGCCTTGGTCTGCTCGCGCGCGAGGTCGCCGGCCTCGGTCTCGGCCTCGATGACCTGGGTGACCAGCCGGGCCAGGCGCTTGGACTGCTCGTCGATCTCGGCCAGCTCGGGCAGGGTGCGCCGGCGGTGCGCCAGCCGGTCGATCACGGAGTCGAGCTCTGCCAGGTCGAGCAGTCGCTTCTGGGCCTCAGGGGCTGCTTTCATGATCAATATCCTCTTGTCCAAGCATCGGTGACCGTGGCGGAGACGCGCGTTTCAACGGTAACGCCACTTAGGCGCAGGATGGACGCCGCGCTGTCGAGCCAGGGCCATTCGGTGGCCCAGTGGGCGGCGTCGATCAGGGCCGGGCCACCGGACTCGACGAACTCACCGGCCGGATGGTGCCGGAGGTCGGCCGTGAGGAACACGTCGACGTCCGCGGACCTGGCCGCACCGAGCAGCGAGTCGCCGGCGCCGCCGCTGACCGCGACGCGCGAGACCGGCCGGGCCAGGTCGCCCGCCACGCGCAGGCCGCCGGCGGTGCGCGGCAGCCCCTTGGCGGCCTGCGCGGCGAACTCCCCCAGCGTCATGGGCTCGGGCAGCTCGCCGATGCGGCCCAGGCCGCGCCAGGGGTCGTCGGGGAAGGGCTGGAGCGGTACGAGGTCGCCGGTCAGGCCCACGGCCCTGGCCAGGGCGTCGGAGACGCCGGGATTGGCGGTGTCGGCGTTGGTGTGGGCGGTGTAGAGGGCGACCTCGTGCTTGATCAGGCGGTGGATCAGGCGGCCCTTGGGCGTGGTGGCGGCCACGCTGGTGGTGCCGCGCAGGTAGAGCGGGTGGTGGGTGACGATCAGGTCGGCGCCCCAGTCGAGGGCCTCCTCGCCCACGACCGCGACCGGATCGACGGCGAACAGCACCTTGTGCACCCGCTGGGCGGGGTCGCCGCAGACCAGCCCCACCGCGTCCCACGACTCGGCCCGAGCGGGCGGGTAGGCCGCCTCGAGCACCTCGATCACTTCAGTCAGCGTCACAGCAGCCACCTGCGCAGACTACCGGCCCGCGGAAGGGTGGCGCGGGGCGTGGCGGAGGGTGTCGCCAGAACGCGGTCCGGCGTACTGTAAGTGGATCCTGACTTCGCGGAGGACGGCATGACACCCAGCGTCGCGATCATCGGAGCGGGCTTCGGCGGCCTGTGCATGGCGATCCGGCTGCAGCGTGCCGGGATCGGCTCGTTCACGGTCTTCGAGAAGGCCGCCGACCTCGGCGGCACGTGGCGGGACAACAGCTATCCGGGCGCGGGCTGCGACATCCCCTCGCACCTGTACTCGTACTCGTTCGAGAAGTACGCGAGCTGGACCCGCCGTTACCCAGCCCAACCCGAAATCCTCGCCTATCTAGAGCATTGCGCCGATAAATACGACGTCAGGCGAAAAATCCGCTTCGGGGCTGAAGTACGGCGAGCGGTCTTCGACGGCCGCCGCTGGCAGGTCACCAGCGTCCACGACGGCGGCGAGCGCACCGAGGCGTTCGACGTGGTCGTCATGAGCGTGGGCCAGCTCAACCGCCCCCACCTGCCCGAGATCCCCGGCATGTCCGACTTCGAGGGCGTCTCCTTCCACTCGGCCCGCTGGAACCACGACCACGACCTCACCGGCCGCCGCGTCGCCGTGATCGGCAGCGGCTCGTCGGCGGCCCAGCTCATCCCGACCGTCGCCGAGCGGGCCGCGCACCTCGACGTCTTCCAGCGCACGCCCAACTGGGTGATCCCCAAGCCGGACGCCACCTTCGGCCCGCTGACCCGGCTGGCCTTCCACTACGTCCCGGGCCTCCAGCGGGTCTACCGGGAGTTGATCTACCGGTACGGCGAGGCCACGCTCTACCCGGCCCTGGCCGAGGGCTGGAGCGCCGGCCTGCTGAAGAAGCGCGCCCTGGCCCATCTGCGCGCCCAGGTCCCCGACCCCGTCCTGCGGGCGAAGCTGACGCCCGGCTATCCGCCCGGCTGCAAGCGCGTCGTCATCGACAGCGCCTTCTACCCGGCGCTGACCAGGCCGGACGTCGAGGTCGTCACCGATCCGATCGTCCGGATCGGGCCGAAGGGCGTGGAGACCGCCGAGGGGCTGCGCGAGGCCGACACGATCGTGTACGCCACCGGCTTCCTGAGCACCGAGTTCCTGGCCCCGATGGAGGTCACCGGGCTCGGCGGGCGGTCGCTGGCCGAGCAGTGGCGCGACGGCGCGCAGGCCTACCTCGGCATCTCGGTGCCCGGCTTCCCCAACATGTTCCTGCTCTACGGCCCGAACACGAACCTCGGGCACAACTCGATCATCTACATGATCGAGTGCCAGGTGCGGCACGTCATGGCATGCCTGGCGCGGGTGGCCGAGCAGGGGCCGATCGAGGTGCGTCCCGCGGCGATGGCCGCCTGGACCAGGCAGCTCGACGCGGCGATGGCCCGCATGGTGTGGGGCGAGGGGTGCCGGAGCTGGTACAAGACGGCCGAGGGACGGGTCACCAACAACTGGCCCGGCCCGACGACGCTCTACCGGCGGCTCACCGCCCGGCCGCCGGACGGGGCGTACCGGAGGATCGAGGAGGTCCCGTCTTCGGTGCGGTGAACAAGATATGGGCGAAAAATCGGACTTGAGGCGCATTGGAGCAGGTCGGGGGCGCGCGGTAACGTCCTTCGCATGACGCTTCCCCTGCATCGGCGTGCCGTCGTGGCCGACACCCACAATGATCTGCTCATGGCGGTCGCCGCCCGGCCGCCCCGGCAGTGGGCCTCCTTCTTCCGCGAGCGGTGGCTGCCGCAGCTCGTCGAGGGCGGGGTCGACCTGCAGATCCTGCCGGTCTTCATCGACGACCAGTACCGGCCCGAGGGCGCGCTGCGGCAGACGCTGCGCATGATCGAGTGCGCCCACGTGATCGCGGAGGGCAACCCCGACGCCGTACGGCTCTGTCTCGACGCCTCGGCGATCGACGCGGCGCTGGAGGAAGGCAAGATCGCCCTGGTGCTCGCGCTGGAGAGCATGCCGGGGCTCGACGAGAGCGTCGAGCTGATCTCGACCGTCCACCGGCTGGGCGTGCGGGTGGCCTCGATCGCCCACTTCGGGCGTACGCCGCTGGCCGACGGCAGCGCGGAGGACGCCACCGGCAGCGGCCTGACCAGCCGCGGCGTGGCCGCCCTGGGCGAGATGGAGCGCCTGGGCATGGTGTTCGACGTCTCGCACCTCGGCGCGTCGGGCGTGGCCCACGTGCTGGAGCTGGCGACCAAGCCGGTCATGGCCACCCACTCCGCGGCCCGCGCGCTGCGCGACCACCACCGCAACCTCACCGACGACCAGCTCCGCGCGGTCGCCGCCACGGGCGGCGTGGTCTGCGTGAACTTCTTCGCCCCCTTCCTGGCCGAGCGCACCGAGGACATGACGCTCGACCGCCTGCTCGACCACATCGAGCACGTCGCGCAGGTGGCCGGGATCGACCACGTCGGCCTCGGCCCCGACTTCATCCGCGAGGTCATGGACGACCTGACGCCCCCGTGCTGCGAGGACCTGGAGCCCGACGGCCTCGACCCCAAGGCGTCGATCCCCGGCCTGGAGGGGCCCGCCGGGCTGCCCATGGTGACCGAGGGGCTGCTCGCCCGCGGCCTGCCGGAGAAGGATGTCGCCAAGATCATCGGAGGGAACGTCCACCGGTTCCTCGGAGAGCGGCTGGCATGATCGACGATCTGGAGGAGCTGGTCCTGTGCGAGTCGTTCTCGCGCGACCTTGAGGCCGTGGCCCGCAGCGCCGAGGTCGTGGCCGCGATGGGGGCCCGCCACCTGGGGGCCCGGCCGGAGTTCCTGGTGATCGACGGCGTCACCCATCTGCGCTGGTCGTTCGGCACGCCCAGGGTGCTGCTGCTCGGCCACCACGACACCGTCTGGCCGATCGGCACGCTGGCGACCCACCCCTGGTCGGTCATCGACGGGGTGGCGCGCGGGCCGGGCGTGTTCGACATGAAGGCCGGGCTGGTGCAGACCTTCCACGCGCTCGCCGGGCTCGGCTCGCTCGACGGCGTCACGCTGTTGATCACCGGTGACGAGGAGCTGGGCTCGATCACCTCCGCGCCGCTGATCGCGGACACCGCGCGGGGGCTGGCCGCCGCGTTCGTCATGGAGGCCAGCGCCGACGGCGGCGCGCTGAAGACGTCCCGCAAGGGCACGTCGATGTACACGCTGCGGGTGCGCGGCAAGGCGGCCCACGCCGGGCTGGAGCCGGAGAAGGGCGCGAACGCGGGCGTCGAGCTGGCGCACCAGATCCTGGCCATCGCCGCCCTGGGAGCCGGTGACACGACGGTCACCCCGACCGTGCTGCGCGGCGGGACGACGCTCAACACCGTCCCGGCCGAGGCGACGGTGGGGGTCGACGTGCGGGCCGGCACGGTCGCCGAGCAGCTGCGGGTGGACGCCGCGATGCGGGCGCTGGCCCCCGTGGTGCCCGGCACGCGGCTGGAGGTCGAAGGGGGCCCCAACCGGCCGCCGCTCGAAGCCGCCATGTCGGCCTCGCTCTACGCCCTGGCCCAGGAGCTGGCCGGCGGGCTGGACGTGGGCCCGCTGACCGCCGCCGCGGTGGGCGGCGCCTCCGACGGGAACTTCACCGCCGGGGCCGGCTGCCCGACGCTCGACGGGCTGGGCGCGGTGGGCGGCGGCGCGCACGCCGACCACGAGCACGTGGTGGTGGCCGAGATGCCGCGCCGAGCGGCCCTCCTGCGCGCCCTGGTCGAGGCCGTGCGCTGAGCCGGCCACGCCCGGCGGCGGGAGGGTTGTGATCAGCGGAGACAGCATTCTGTCACTCCTTCACCAGTGGTATCGGTATGGTGACTGCCTGTAGTCATTTGACGTGCGCCGCCACTCTCGGGGCGCACGTTGACCAGGGAGGTTCCATGAAATCCGTGCTGACCGCCGCTCGCAGGACGGCCGCCCTAGCCCTGTGCGCGTCCGCCGCGCTCGTCGCCCCGTTCGGGGCGAGCCCGGCCGGTGCCGCCGCCGCCGACGAGCCGGGCGTGCTGCTGTTCATCACCGTCACGCCGAGCAACGGCGGCGGCGCGTACTCGATGCGGCTCACCTGCGACCCCGACGGCGGCACCCACCCGCGCCCGCGCACGGCCTGCGCGGAGTTGCACGAGGTCGACGGCGTGGTCAAGGATCTCAACGTCGATCCGGGCGCGTGCCCGCGCAACTACTCCCCCGTCTCCGTGCGCGTCAGGGGCCACTGGTACGGCCGCACGACGTCCTACGACAGGAAGTTCGAGAACGACTGCGTCATGGAACGCACGCTCGGGCCGCTGGTGAAGTGAGCCCCGGCAGCCCCTGACCATGCCCGTCCGCGGACCGCGGGCGGGCATGTCGCCGTCCGGCGGGCATAGTGGGGGCATGACGAGCCGGGAGGAGGCCGCCGAGGCGGCGGCCAAGAGTGGCGTGACGATCCGCGAGTTGCACGAGATGGGGGAGTTCGCGCAGGTCTTCCGGCTGTTCGACGAGATCTGGCGGCCCGATCCGGGCAACGCGCCGGTCAGCGTCGAGCTGATGGCCGGGTTCGCGCACACCGGCAACTACGTGGCCGGCGCGTACGAGGACGACGTGCTGGTGGGCGCGTCGGTGGGCTTCCGGGCGGCGGAGGGCGCGCTGCACTCGCACGTCACGGGCGCCTCGATCGGCCGGGGCATCGGCTACGCGCTCAAGCTGCACCAGCGGGTTTGGTGCCTGGACCGGGGCCTCGACCGCGTCACCTGGACCTTCGATCCGCTCGTCCGCCGCAATGCCCGGTTCAACCTGGTCAAGCTGGGCGCCCGCCCGCAGGAGTACCTGCGCGACTTCTACGGCGTCATGGCCGACGCGATCAACGAGGGCGACTCCTCCGACCGCCTGCTGGCGGTGTGGCCGCTGGACGAGCGCCCGCTCGGGCCACGGGTGGAACCGGCAGAAGGCCGCCCCCGGGTGCTGGCCGAGGACGGCTCCGGCCCGCTCGTGCGGCCGTCGGACGCGGGCGTCGTGCTGGTGGGCACGCCGCACGACGTCGAACGGCTGCGCGTGCACGACCCGGCGGCGGCCAGGGCCTGGCGGGCGGCGATGCGCGAGGTGCTGGGCGGCCTGATGGACTCCGGCGGCCGGGTGGACGGGCTCACCGACCACGGGGACTACGTGGTGACCCTGACCGGATAGTTCACCGCCGTAAGCGATCTGCGTAAGGTGACGGTACGGGAAGCCGAACGAGGAGATCCGCATGACGGACTTCACCCCCACCGTCCCCGCGCGCGTCCTGCCCTCCGTCGCCGTCCGCGACCTGCCCGACCCTCCCCGCTCGACCTGGCGCGTCATCGGTCCTGGGCTGGTCGGGGCGGGGGTGGGGCTGGCGTCGGGCGAGTTCATCCTGTGGCCCTACATCGCCTCCCAGGTGGGGCTGGTGTTCGTCTGGGGCGCGGCGGTCGGCATCGTCACCCAGTGGTTCCTGAACATGGAGATCGAGCGGTACACGCTGGCCACCGGCGAGACCGCGCTGACCGGGTTCAGCCGGATGTGGCGGCACTGGGGGCTGGTGTTCGTCGTGATGACGCTGGCCTCGAACCTGTGGCCGGGGTGGGTGACCACGTCGGCCACGATGGTGACGTACCTGACCGGGGCCGGGGCGGGCGGGGTGCGCTGGATCGCGATCGGCATGCTCGTCGTGATCGCGCTGGGCCTGACGCTGGCGCCGGTGATCTACACGGCCCTGGAACGGGTGATCTTCGTGAAGATCGCCCTGGTGGCCACGCTGGCGGTGGTCGCGAGCCTGTTCGCGATCAACGCCGACAGCTGGGTCGAGCTGGGCAGGGGGCTCACCGTCGGCGCCCGCTTCCCGGCCGGGGAGCTCGGGATCGCCGTGCTCATGGGCGCCGTCGCCTACGCCGGGGCGGGCGGCGGCCAGAACCTGTGCCAGAGCAACTGGATCCGCGACAAGGGCTTCGGCATGGGTTCGTACGTCCCGCGCCTGGTCAGCCCGGTCACCGGCGAGGAGGAGGCGGCCGCCTCGACCGGCTTCCAGTTCCCGCCGACGCACGACAACCTGGCGCGCTGGCGCCGGTGGTGGCGCTTCGCCAACGCCGAGCAGGGCGCGACGTTCGCGCTGGTGTCGTTCCTGACGATCGGGCTGATGTCGATGCTGGCCTACTCGACGGTCTTCGGCCGGCCGGAGGTGGCGGGCAGGAACGACATCGGCTTCCTGAAGGTCGAGGGCGAGGTGCTGCAGGGCGCGGTCGGCACGTGGTTCGGGATCCTGTTCTGGCTGATCGGCGCGCTGGCCCTGTTCGCCTCGGCCATGGGCATCGTCGACTACACCTCGCGGCTGGCCTCGGACACCATCAAGACGGTCTACCTGCGCGACCGGCCCGTCTCGGTGAACCGGGTGTACTTCGTCACCGTCTGGGCGATGACGCTGGTCGGGATCGCGATCCTGCTGCTCGGGCTCGACCAGCCGCTGATCCTGCTGGTGTTCTCGGCGTGCTTCGCGGCGGTGATGATGTTCGTGTACTCGATCCTGCTGATCGTGCTGAACCGGCGGGCGCTGCCGGCGGCGATCAGGGTCAGGTCGTACCGGCTGGGGGCGCTGGTCTGGTCGGTGGCGTTCTTCGGGACGCTGACCGTCCTGGTGGTCGTCCAGCAGGTGCAGAAGCTGACCGGCTGATCGCCTTCCGCCGGGCGGTCAGCGGGCGGTAGGAGCCCGGTCAGCGGGCGGCGGCAGCATCGGCGGCATGACGAACATGACCTACGTGGCCGGCGGCAATGACGACTTCCAGCTTGTCACGCACCTGACCGTCACCGGCAGCCAGTTCGAGATCGGCCGGGTGCTCACCGAGGAGGCCCGCAGGCTCGGCTGGTCGCCCAGGGCCGCCGACCCGGCGGTGATCAGAGCGAGGATGTCCTGGTTCGAACGGAACTGGCCGCAGCACCACGCCCGCATGGACGGCGCCGCCGCGGCGCTCGGCCTCGACCCCGACCAGGACGAGCTGGCCCTCGACGGCTGGAACTTCGTGCCCGTGGGCGCCGCCTGCTCGGCCCTGTGGTGCCCGCCGTCCGCCTCGGCCGACGGGCGCGGCAGGGTGGGCCGCAACTACGACTTCTTCCTGGACACCACCAGCCGGCTCATGGGCGAGCCGGCCCTCCCCGGCGAGCTGCCCATGGCCGCCCGCCCGTACGTGATCAGCACCGTGCCCGACGAGGGGCTCGCCTCGACCGTCATCACCATGAACGGCCTGGACGGCTGCATCGACGGGATCAACGAGGCGGGCCTGGCCGTCATGCTGCTGATCGCCGACGCCGAGACCGCCACCCCGCCGCGGCAGGACGCCCCGCAGGTCGGGCTCGGCAGCCTGCAACTGCCCCGGTTCCTCATGGACACCTGCGAGACCGCGGCCCAGGCCAGGCAGGCGCTGCTGGGGGCCAAGCAGTACGACCTCGGCCTGCCCCTGCACTACCTGATCGCCGACGCCCACGGCCAGGCGTTCGTGTGGGAGCGCGGCCCGGACGGCACCGAGCACGCCGTCGAGTTCGGCGACGGCCCGCTGTGCGTCACCAACCACCTCCTGCACCGCCACCCCGACCCGACGGCCCTGCCCGCCGACACCCCGGCGAGCCTGGGCACCTACGGCCGGCTGCGCACCCTGTACGAGCGCAGCAAGGGCGCCACCATGTCCGCCGGCGACCTGCGGGACAGCCTGCGCGCGGTGCGGCCCGCGGAGGAGGCCGCCGTACCGTTCCGCACGCTGTGGACCACGCTCTTCGACACCGCCGGCCGCACCCTCGCCACCCGCTTCTACCTCGGCGACGGCCGCGACTACAGCGAGGAGCTGGTGTTCCCCGCCTCGGCCAGGTAACCCTCGCGCACCTTCGAGCGCGACAGCTTGCCCGTGGGGGTGCGCGGCAGCCGGTCGCGGTACTCGACGACCTTCGGGTGCTTGAACCGGGCGAGCCGCGGCCCGCAGTGTTCGAGCAGCTCGGCGGTGAGCGCGGGGCCCGGCTCGACGCCCTCGGCGGGCTGGACGAGCGCGACCACGTTGTGGCCCCACTCCTCGTCGGGCACGCCGATGACCGCGACGTCGGCCACCGCGGGATGCTCCAGCAGCGCGGCCTCGATCTCGGCGGGGTAGATGTTCACCCCGCCGGAGACGATCAGGTCGGTGCGCCGGTCGCACAGGAACAGGAACCCGTCGTCGTCGAGGTAGCCGATGTCGCCGGGGGCGTACCAATCGCCCAGCATGCTGGCGGCGGTCTTGGCCGGGTCCTTGCGGTACTCGAAGGAGCCCATCGAGGACTTGACGTAGATCATGCCGGGCTCGCCCGGCGGCAGCTCCTCGCCCTTCTCGTCGCAGACCTTGGCCTCGAACGTCGGCGCCGGGCGGCCCACCGTGCCGGGCCTGGCCAGCCAGTCGTGCGGCTTGACGGAGAAGGCGATCGTGGACTCGGTGGAGCCGTAGTACTCGTACAGCACCGGGCCCCACCAGTCCATGATCGCCTTCTTGACGGCGACCGGGCAGGCCGCGGCCGTGTGGATGACCTGGCGCAGGCTTGACACGTCGTACTTGGCCCGGACGTCCTCGGGGAGCTGGAGCATGCGGTGGAACATGGTCGGCACCATCATGGCGTTGGTGACGTGGTGGCGCTGGATCAGCTCCAGGATGTCGACCGGGTCGAACCTGGGCGTGATCACCACCGTGTGCCCGAGGTGCAGCGCGAACTGGGTGTGCGCGCAGGGCGCGGAGTGGTACATCGGCGAGGTCACCAGGTGCACGCCGTCGCCCGGCGTGAGGTCGACGACCTCGCCGAGGAACCACGTGTACAGCGGCACAATGGCCTCCGGCTCGGCGTCGGGCAGCGCGCGCTGCACGCCCTTGGGGAAGCCGGTGGTGCCGGAGGTGTACCACATGACCGCCCCGGCCGTGCGGTCGCCGGGGGCGTCCGCGGGCTGCCCCTCGGCCAGCCCGGACGTGCCGATCTCGGCGCCCGGCACGGCGTGCGCGGCGTCGGTGACCACGACCTTGGCGTCGCAGTCGGCCAGGATGTAGGACACCTCGGACTCGGTGAGGTGCCAGTTGACCGGCACGTAGTAGAGCCCGATCTGGCCGGTCGCCATGAGCATGACGACGGCGTCGATGCCGTTGGTCAGCACGCCGGCGACCACGTCGCCCTTGCCGAGGCCGCGGGCCCGCAGGCCGTGGGAGACCTGGTTGACCCGGGCGAGCAGCTCGCCGTACGTGGTCCGCGTGCCGTCGGTGTCGATCACGGCCAGGCGGCCGGGGTCGGCGGCGGCGATGGCGTAGAAGCCGGGAAGGCCGCTGATGTCCATCTACAACTCCAGGAGTTCCGCGAGACGGGCCCGGTGGATGCGGGGCGGGCCGAGCAGCACCTCGTCGGTCTTGGCCCGCTTGTAGAACAGGTGCGCGTCGTGCTCCCAGGTGAAACCTATGCCGCCGTGCAGGAGCAGGTGGTCGCGGGCGACCTCGAAGCAGGCGCGGCCCACGTACGCCTGGGCCAGGGCGGCGGCGCCGGGCAGCTCGGCGGGCGACTCGTCGGCGGCCCAGGCGGCGTACCTGACGATCGACTCGGCCTGTTCGAGCTTGCCGTGCATGTCGGCGAGCTTGTGCTTGACGCCCTGGTACGAGCCGATGTAGCGGCCGAAGGCGACGCGGATCTTGGCGTAGGCGACGATGGCGTCCAGCGAGGCGCGCAGCACGCCCAGCTGCTCGGCGGCGAGCGCGACGCACAGCCGGTCGCCGATGCCGCTGCCGGCGGGCGGACGGCCGAGCACGCGGGCGGGGGCGCGCTCCAGGGTGACCCGCGCCTGGCCGCGCGTGAGGTCGAGCGTCTCCAGCGGCGTCCGGGTGACGCCGGGGCCGGCCAGGTCGACGGCCACCAGCAGCACGCCGCCGTCGCCGGGCGCGGGCGCGAGCAGCACGTCCGCCTCCATGCCGGACAGCACCCGGGGCAGGTCGCCGGTGACGGCCGTGCCGTCGAAGGCGAGGTCGCTCTCGGGCTGGACGAGCGTGGCGGCGACGCGGCCCTCGGCGATGCCGCCCAGCAGCTCCTTGTCGGGCACCTGGGTGAGCGCGAGCGCGGCGAACTGGGTGGCGAGGAAGGGGCCGGGCAGCAGCGCGGCGCCGGTCTCCTCCAGGGCCACCGCGAGGTCGGCGAGCCCGGCCCCGGCGCCGCCGTGCTCCTCGGGGACGACCAGGCCGGACAGGCCGAGCTCGCCGTTGAGCCGGGCGTACACCTGGGGGTCGTAGCCCTCGCGGGCCTTGCGCAGCGGCGAGGCGGCGCTCAGGAAGTCGCGCGCGGCCTCGCGGAGCTGCCGCTGTTCCTGGCTGAGTACGAGCTTCACCCCTGCGTCCCCACCTTCAGGTCCTTGAACGGCACGGTCTTGTCCGTCCGCGGCTCCGGCGGCAGGCCGAGGACGCGGTCGCCGACGATGTTGCGCATGATCTCGTTGGTGCCGCCGCCCAGCGCCATGCCGGGGGCCAGCGAGATCGACCGGGACAGCGGGTGGTCGCCGACCACGGACTCCGGGCCGGCGAGCTGGGTGGCGAGGTCGGCCTGGAACAGGGTCAGCTCGGCCAGCAGCAGCTTGGCGGCGCTGCCGCGGGCGCCGGGGAAGATGCCCGCCCTGGTCTCCTGGGCCAGCCGCTGGTTGAACAGGGCCAGCGCGCGGCTGCGGATGTGCAGCTCGACGAGCTGGTCACGGACCAGCGGGTCGCTGGTGTCGAGCGTCTCGCGCAGCGCCTCGAAGGTGGCCGGGTTGTCCTTCTGCCCGCCCATGCCGACGCCCGCGGAGATCGACAGCCGCTCGTGCAGCAGGGTGGTGACGGCCACGCTCCAGCCGTCGTTGACCTCGCCGATGCGGTGCTCGTCGGGGATCGTCACGTTGTCGAAGAAGATCTCGTTGAAGTTGGCCCGGCCGGACATGTCCTTGAGCGGCCTGACCGTCACGCCGGGGTGGTGCATGTCCACCACGAACATGGTCAGGCCGCGGTGCTTGGGCACCTCGACGTCGGTGCGGGCCAGCAGCAGGCCCCAGTCGGCGTGGTGGGCGACCGACGTCCAGACCTTCTGGCCGTTGACCACCCAGGTGTCGCCGTCGCGCACGGCGCGGGTCTGGAGGCTGGCCACGTCGCTGCCGGCGCCCGGCTCGGAGAACAGCTGGCACCAGACCTCCTCGCCGCGCAGCAGCGGCCGGACGAACCTCTCGCGCTGCGCGTCGGTGCCCCGGTCCACCAGCGTCGGCCCGGTCATGCCGAGCCCGATGGAGAAGACGTACGTGGGGAGGGTGTAGTCACGGGCCTCGGCGGCGAAGGCGCGCTCCTCGGCCTGCGTCAGGCCCTGGCCGCCCCACTCCCGCGGCCAGGTGATGCCGGAGTAGCCGGCGTCGTAGAGCCTGGCCATGAACTCCTTGGCGCGGGCGAGGGCGTCGTCCCCTGACTGATCGTCGGCCGGGACGTTGTCGCGCAGCCACTCCGCGGCGGCACGCCGATACTCTGCAAGGTCCACATCGACTCCTTGGCATCAGTGTTCACTTACTCTAGTCAGGTCGCGGCGGCACGCATAGAGCAATGCTCTGGAGCGCCTTTCGGCCGCATTTGTCGCCGAAACTCCGCTAATTAGGACCACTTCCGCCTCCTGTGATCACCTGGTCGTCGGAGGGGTGCGTGCGCATGTTCAGACGCTGGTCCGTGCAACGGCGGCTGACGCTGGCCGCCCTGCTGTGCGCACTGGCGGGTTACGGCGTCACCGCGCTCCTCGTCATGCCGCTCGTGCACACGCTGGCCACCGGCTTCCTCGTCGAGCAGACCGCCGGCGCCGCGCGCCGCATCGCCTTCGTCGTCGAGCGGGACGCCCCCGGCCGCCTGCGGCCCGTGGCCGTCACCGAGGGCACCGACCTCATCCAGGTCGTCGACACCGACGGCCGGATCCGGCAGGCCAGCCCCCGCCTGACGGGGCTGCCGCCGCTCAGCTCCGACACCGCCACCGGCGACGACGCCCGCCTGGACACCACGACCTGCACGAACCGGCTGCGTGGCGTCCACTGCCTGATCACCGTCGGCTTCCGGGCGCACGTCGAGGGCCGGCCCTGGATGGTCTACGCCTACACCCCCGCGCTTCCCTGGTACATCAGCCCCTTGTACCTGCCGGTCACCGCGCTCGGCGTGCTGCTGCTGGCCGCCGTCACCGCCTGCGTGGCCTGGCTGACCGCGCGCAAGGCGCTGACCCCGGTCTCGGCGATCAGGAACGAACTGGCCGAGATCACCGCCACCGACCTCGGCCGCCGGGTGCCCAGAGGACGGCACCGGGACGAGCTCGACGACCTCGCCCGTACCGTGAACGAGACCCTCGACCGGCTCGAACGCGCGGTGGAGCAGCAGCGCAGGTTCGCCTCCGACGCCTCCCACGACCTGCGCAGCCCGATCGCGGCGATGCGGACGCAGGTGGAGGAGGCGATGCTCGCCCCCGAGGAGGCCGACTGGCCCCGGACCGGCCGGCGCGTGATCGAGGGCCTCGACCGCCTGCAGAACATCGTCGGCGATCTGCTGACCCTGGCCCGGCTGGAGGCCGGCGCGCCCGGCCGCCGCGAGCCGGTGGACCTGGCCAGGCTGGTGCGCGAGGAGCTGGTCCGGCGTCCGGAGCGCAAGCCGGTGGAGACGCGGCTGCGCTCGGGCATGGTCGTCGAGGGCGACGCGCTGCGGCTGTCCCGCCTGCTGGCCAACCTGCTCGACAACGCCGAGAGGCACGCCGATACCATGATCACTGTGACTGTGGGTGAACAGCAGGGCCAGGCGGTGCTCGAAGTGCTCGACGACGGCGCGGGCATCGCCCCCGACCAGCGCGAAGCCGTCTTCCGGCGGTTCACCCGGCTGGCCGACTCCCGCCGCCGGGACGCCGGGGGCACCGGGCTCGGCCTGTCCATCGCCCGCGAGATCGCCGAGGCCCACGAGGGCACGCTCACCATCGAGCCCTCCGAACGCGGCGCCCGGTTTGTCCTACAAATACCGTTGATCAGTAGTTAGAGTTACTCGCTGTGACACCCAGTTTCAGCCGATTAAGGCGCGAAGACCTCCTCAAGACGGCCTGCGAAGTGATCGCCGAGCAGGGGTTCGGTCACACCCGGACCCTCGACATCGCCCGCGCGGCGGGCGTCAGCCAGGCGTTGCTCTTCTACCACTTCGACACCAAGGACCGGCTGTTCGCGCAGGCGTTCGGCTACGCGGCCAGGCTGCAGCTCGACGCGCTGTCCGACATCGAGGACTCCCCCGCCGGCCCGCTCGAACGCCTGCGCGCCCTGCTGCGGCGCTGCTCGCCGGCGATCCCCTCGGACGAGTGGCGGCTGTGGATCGACGCCTGGGCCGAGGCGATGCGCAGCCCGGAGCTGGAGGAGATCTCCCGCCGGATCGACGCGCGCAGCCGTTCGCTGCTGCGCTCGATCATCGAGGACGGCGTCCGCTCGGGCGCCTTCGCCTGCGGCGACCCGGAGGAGGCGGCCTGGCGCATCTTCGCGCTCATCGACGGCCTGGCGGTCCAGACGCACGTGCATCCCCACGTGCTCTCGCGCCGCCGGGCCGCCGTCCTGCTGCGTACGGCGGTCGCCGGAGAGCTGGGGCTGCCCGTCGAGAACCTGTGACCCGGGCACCTCTTCCCCGCCTATTGGATCCTTCGTACAATTGTTGGGGCGAGGAGAGGAGCACCCGCGATGACATCCGCACCGAGCTCTGCCGCCGCCAGGGAGAACGACGAGAGGGTCACCGACCGAAGCGCCTACGAGGCGGTCGTCGAACGCCTGTCGAAGGCGTCGGTCGACAAGCACTGGGAGCCCTACCGCGACATCCCGTGGGACGACCCGGAGTTCCTCGTGGACCAGGCCGATCCGCGCTGGGAGCTGCCCGAGGTCGACAAGCTGGGCGGCCACCCCTGGTACCGCAGCCGCTCCCCCGAGGTCCGCGCCAGGATCGGCCTGTGGCGGGTCGCCACCGCCATGAAGATCGGCCTGCAGTTCGAGAACCTGCTCAAGCGCGGCCTGCTCAACTACGCCTACCGCCTGCCGAACGGCTCCCCCGAGTTCCGGTACGTCTACCACGAGACCATCGAAGAGGGACATCACGGGATGATGTTCCAGGAGTTCGTGAACCGCACGAAGCTCCCGATACGCGGCATGCCGCGGCCGCTGTCCCTGGTCGCCCAGATCGCGCCCTGGATCCCGCTGGTCTCCACCGAGCTGTTCTTCGTCTTCGTCCTGGGTGGCGAGGACCCGATCGACCACGTGCAGCGTAAGGTGCTGAAGGACGGCCGGGCCCACCATCCGCTGGAAGAGACGATCATGCGCATCCACATCGCGGAGGAGGCCAGGCACATCTCCTTCGCCCGCCACTACCTCCGCAGCCGGGTGCCGCGCATGCCCCGCCACCGGCGCGTGCTGCTGAGCCTGATCTCGCCGGTCGTGCTCGGCGTGATGGCCCGCATCATGCTCGCGCCGCCCGGCCCGCTGATCAGGCACTTCCGCGTCCCGCCCCGCGTCGTGGCGGAGATCTACCGCGACAACCCGGCCGCCCGGCGGGAGATCCGCGACTCGGTGAGCCGGACGCGCGAGCTGTGCGCCGAGATCGGGCTCGTCAACGTCGTCAGCAGGAAGGTGTGGCAGGCCATGGGGATATGGGCGGAGCCGCGCCGGTGAAGGTCGCGGTGGTGACCGGGGGCGCGTCCGGGATCGGCCGCGCGGTGGCGCGGGAGCTGCGGCGCAGGGGCGTGACGGTGGTGATCGCCGACGTCGACGAGCGGGCCGGTAAGCAGGCCGCCGCCGACCTCGGGCTGGAGTTCGCCCGCCTCGACGTCACCGACGCCGAGGCCGTGGCCGCGCTGCTCACCCGGGTGAAGGCCGAACGCGGGCGGCTCGACTTCCTGTTCAACAACGCCGGCATCGCGGTCGGCGGCCGCACCCGTGAGCTGACGCTCGACCACTGGAACCGGACCATCGACGTCAACCTGCGCGGCGTCGTCCACGGCGTGCACGCGGCCTATCCGATCATGGTGGACCAGGGCTTCGGGCACATCGTCAACACCGCCTCGCTGGCCGGGCTGGTGCCCGCGCCGCTGATGCTGCCGTACACGACGAGCAAGCACGCCGTGGTCGGGCTCTCGCTGGGGCTGCGGGCCGAGGCGGCGGCGTACGGGGTGCGGGTGAGCGTGGTCTGCCCGGGGTTCATCGACACGCCGCTGCTCGACCACGCCAACCCGGGGCTGCCGCAGAACGAGATCGCCGCCCATGCCAGGAGCGCGGCGGTGCGGGCGCAGGGGCGGCTCTACCCCGTCGACGCGCTGGCCGCGGACGTCCTGCGCGGGGTGGCCAGGAACAAGGCGCTGATCGTGGCGCCCGCCTCGGGGCGGATCGCCTGGCGCGCCGCCCGGCTGTGGCCGTCGGCGGCGGTGCGGGTGGCGGGCCTCGCCGTCCGCCGGCTCACCCGGCGCTGAGCCCCGGCCGCCCGTCAGGCGGGACGGCTGTCAGGCGCGGGACGGCGGGCGATGAGGACCTCGGTGGTCGCCGTCAGCTCCCAGCGGCCCGACGGCTCGGCGGCCGCCAGGGCAGCCCTGGCCGCCGCGACGAACGCGGGCAGGCGGTCGCCGAGCCTGGCCGGGGCCGTGTAGGAGTAGGAGAGCTGCAGGCCGAGCACGGCGTCGAGGTCGTAGGCCAGGCGCTGCTCGTACCGGCCGGACTCCAGGTCGGCGAAGGGCGAGGCGGCCAGCACGTCGTGGTGGTGCTCGCCGGTCTGCTGGAAGGAGCCGGCGGCCGTCCAGGTGTTCACCCCGAACTCCTCGCGCACCCGGCGCATGACCGGCTCCCACGGCTCCTCGGCGGGGTCGCGGGTGGGGCCGACGAGGGCGACGACGCCGCCGGGCGGCAGCAGCGCGTCGAGGTCGGCCAGCACCGCGCGGCGGTCCATCCAGTGGAACGACCTGCCCATCACGACGTGACCGAACGGCGGCAGCTCCCGCAGCGTCGTCGAGTCGCCGCGCAGCCACCGGACGCCGGGCACGCCCGCCCCCAGCCGCCGCCCCTCGGCCAGCATCTCCTCGTCGGGGTCCACGGCGAGCACCTCGCGCACCCGCCCGGCCAGCGGGATCGCGATCGTCCCCGGGCCGCAGCCGAGGTCGAGCACGACGGCGTCCGGGCCGAACGCGCGGGCCAGCCGATCGATGGCCGGATCGCCGTGACCGGGCCGGTACTTGGCGTAGTAGGGCGCCGCGCCGCCGAAGAGGTCCGTCATGGGTGGGACCATATACGGGTTCGAGACTCGTTCGATGGAAGGTTTTGATCGGTGAGGCGGCTACTCACGGTCCTGTTGCTCGCGTGCGCCGCGGTCGGGTTCGCCCTGCCCGCGCAGGCGCACAACGTGCTGGTCGGCAGCGATCCGAAGGACGGCGCCACGCTGTCCGCCTCGCCCGCGCGGGTGACGCTGGTGTTCGACCAGGCGGTGCGCCAGGGCTACGCGCAGGTGGGCGTGACGGGGGCGGACGGCTCCGCGTGGGCCGACGGCGCGGCGGAGGTGGCCGCCGAGCGGGTCTCCGTCAAGGTCAGGCCGCTGCCCGCGGGCGGCTCGTACGTGGTGGGCTACCGGATCCTGTCCTCCGACGGCCACCCGGTGACCGGGAAGATCAGCTTCACCATGGCCGCCTCCGCGACCGGCGTCTCGGCCGGGCAGGCCGAGCAGGGCGACAGCGCCGAGGCGGCCGAGGCGGCGGCCAACGGCGGGGCCGGCATGGCCGTCGTGTGGATCGTGGCCGCGCTGCTGCTGCTGGCCGCGGGCACCGCCGTCGCCCTCCGCCGCGCCGCCCCGGCTCCCGGGCCCGCCTCTGCGGAGCCGGTGTCGAAGCCGGAGCCGGAGCCGGCATCGGAGTCGGAGGGGACGCGGGCGTGACCGCGACCGTCTCCTCCCGTTCCGGGCAGCAGGTGGTGGGCGGGCGGCTCGTCGCCGGCGCCTTCGTCGTGTGCGGGATCGTCGCCGCCGTGGCGGCCTCCACGTTCACCGCCCAGGAGTCCGTGCCGGGCATCCCCATGCCGGGGCCGGTCGTGGCCTACGGCCTGCCGGTCGTCCGGGTGCTGCTCGACTTGGCCGCCGTCGCCGTGGTCGGCCTGAGCCTGGTGCCCAAGCTGCTCGGCTTCGACGACCCCGAGGCCACCGAGCCGGTGCTGCGCCGGGTGCGTCCGCTCGCCGTGCTGGCGGCCTGGGCGTGGGCGATCTGCGCGCTGCTCACCATCGTGTTCCAGACGGCCGAGCTCAATCCGGGCCGGGTGCCCACGTTCGGCCTGATCGCCTCCTACGTCGAGGAGGTCGGCACCGGGCAGGGGCTGCTGTTCAGCGCGGCGTGCGCGCTGGCGGCGGCGGGCATCGGGCTGATGGCGGTCAGGTTCGGCGAGAAGGTGCCCGCGGAGCTGCGGATCATCGTGGCGCTGTTCGGGCTGCTGCCCATCCCGGTCACCGGGCACGCGGTCAACTCCGTCTGGCACGACCCCATCATGATCTCGATGGAGATCCACGTGATGGGCGCGGCGGCCTGGGCGGGCGGCCTGGCCGCCACGGCCGTGTTCGTCGCCCCCCACCGGGGGCTGCTGGCCGTGGCGCTGCCGAAGTTCTCCAGGATGGCCACCGTCTGCCTGCTGCTGGTCTCGCTGTCCGGGCTGGTCACGGGGCTCGGCACGATGGCCCTCACGCCCGGCGTCGAGCTGCCCGGCGCGATCGTGACCAGCCACTACGGCGTGCTCGTCGTGATCAAGACGGCGCTGGTGGCGCTGCTGGTGCCGCTGGCGGCCCACATCCGCTTCCGCCTGCTGCCGGTGATCCGCCGCGGCGGGGCCACCGCCCTGGTGAGCTGGACGGCGGCCGAGGTGGGCGTGATGGGCCTGGCCTACGGGGTGGCGGTCGCGATCACCCGGGCCTCGATCGGCTGAGCCCGCCGGTCGCGCCGCCCGGCGAGCCATTCGGCGGCCAGCCAGGCGACCATCAGGCCGAGCCCGGCCCACAGGGCCGACGACGTGACCAGGGGCGGGGCTCCGTACAGGCCGGTCTGGCCCTTGATCGCGCCGTAGACCGGCCCCAGGGCCGCGTTCTGCACGACCAGCGCGCCGTAGGCGCCGGCGGTCACCGCGGCCGCCCCCACGACGGCGCGCACGGCCGGGACGCGCACCAGGAACGCCAGGTCAACCAGCAGCCCGGCCGCCACGAAGAAGAACGGCACCGCCGACGGCGGGAAGCCGCCGAAGGTGAGCAGCGGCCAGATCAGCGTGCGGAACCCGACGTACGCGCCGGCCACCAGCGTCGCCGCGCCGAACCTGCCGATCAGCAGCCTGGCCGCGACCAGCACCGACAACCCGCCGACGACGGCGTAGACCGGGTAGAGGTAGTCGGGCACCGGCAGGGTGAACCCGGCCATCATGATCCGGTCGACCGGACGGCCCATCTGGTCGGCGGCGAAGCGCAGCAGGATCGGCTCGGCGTAGGTGGCGTGGTTGTCCCAGGCGCCGAGCGACAGGATGCCGTACTCCTGGTGCTGCTCGGGGAAGTGCACGTTCTCCAGGAAGAACGCGAGGAACGCGCCCAGCACGACCGTGCGCTCCCGGCCCGGGGGCGCCCCCATGAACCAGCCCCTGATCACGCCCATGATCATGAAAAACGTTCCAACGTAGAGCATGATGTGCGACGGGCTCCACGAGGTGATGTCGAGCCCGTTGACGCGGTGGTTGATCAGGTCGAGCGGCACCGCGACGAGGAAGATCCCGGTTCCCCACTGGATGAGCCGCAGCGCCGCCTTGTCGACGCCGTAGCCGGTGTAGCCGTGGACGACGGTCAGCACGACGACGAGGGCGGTGCCGGCGGAGTTGAGCAGGTGCGGCGGGGCGAGGTCGTCGCGCAGCCATTTGAAGTGCCACGAGACGTCCCAGGCCGAGCCGAGGAGCTTGAGCGTGAGCGCCACCAGCCATCCGAAGTAGAGCACCCGGAACAGGTCTTGCGGCGTCTCGCGCCCCGCCTGGCCTCTGGTCCAGTACGGCAAGGCCCACGCTGCGGCCTTCTTGAACGATGCTGGTGACTTCACGGCGCAAATCTTACGGTCATCCGGCCCATCGGTCTCAGATGTCTCATTTGTCTGGTCGAGAGGGGGCCGTCAGGCCGGGCGGCGGGTCAGGCGTACCGGGAGGTGTTTGAGGCCGTTCTGGAAGTTGGAGGTGAGGCGTACCGGGGGGCCGGCGAGTTCGACGTCCCAGGCGAGCAGCTCGGTGAAGACCGCCCGGAGCTGGACGCGGGCGAGGTGGGCGCCGAGGCAGAAGTGCGGGCCGAACCCGAAGCTGACGTGGTCGTTGGGGGTACGGGCCACGTCGAAGCGGTCGGGGTCGGCGAAGACGGCCGGGTCGCGGTTGGCCGAGGCGTGGTAGACGACCACCTTCTCGCCTGCCTGGATGCGCCGGCCGCCGAGCGTCAGGTCGCGGGTGGCCGTACGGCGGAAGTCCATCACCGGAGGCCAGTGGCGCAGCATCTCCTCGACCGCGGACTCCAGCAGCGACGGGTCGGCGCGCAGGCGGGCCAGCTCGGCGGGGTGGCGCAGCAGGCTGAGCAGGCCGCCGGGGATGCCGTTGCGCAGGGTCTCGTTCCCGGCGACGGCGAACAGGAAGAACATGTTCTCGAACTCGGCGCCGGTCAGGCCGCCCTTCCTCATGGCGGACATGACGGACTCGTGCGGGGTGTCGGCCAGGGCGTGGGCATAGGCGAACATGTCCGCCAGCGCGGCCCTGGACCTGGGGTTCATCCCCGGTTCGAGCTCGGGACGGGCGGCGACCGCCAGCCGGCCCACGGGCGTCAGGGACTCGACCTCGGCCGTGGACAGGCCGGCGTAGTCGTCGTCCTGGTAGCCGATGACGCGGGAGGCCCAGTCGTACAGCAGCCGCCTGTCCTGCTCGGGCACGCCCATCACGTGGGCCAGCGTCCAGACCGGCAGGTCGGCGGCCACCTCGACGAAGTCGCACTCGCCGGGCGCGAGCAGCGCCGCCACCCGGTCCTTGATCGTGCGTTCCAGGGCGCGGACCGCGCGCGGCGTGAAGGCGGCCGCCACGATCCGGCGCAGCCTGGAGTGGTCGGGCGGGTCCATGTTGAGCATCATCGACCGGACGAACTCCAGGTCGGCAGGGGTGTCAGGGTCGCGGATCTGGGTGGCGCCGAGGTGGGAGGAGAAGTCGTCGGGGCTGCGCAGCACCCGCTTGACGTCGGCGTGCCGGAACACGCCCCAGTAGCCGGGGCCCTCGCGCCAGGGGCCGACGGCCGGCTCGGGGATCCAGCACACGGGGCTCTCCCGGCGGAGCCGGGCGTACAGGTCGTAGGGGACGTCCGCCGCGTAGGTGGACGGCAGGAACACCTCGGCCAGGTCGCGCTCCTCCTCCCGCTGCTCGGAGTTATCCACAGGACGCTCGCTCCGCTCCTCCGCCATGCCCTCCAGCGTGCATGATGAGCGCGTGACTCCAGAAGACGCACAGGCGATTCTCCGTCAATACTTCGCTCCCTGGATCCAGGAGCTCGGGCTGCGGGTGGAGGAGGTGGGCGAGCGCCACGCCGTCGTCCGGCTCCCCTGGTCCGACTCCCTGGCCAGGGAAGGCGGCGGGTTGTGCGGCCAGGCGATGATGGCCGCCGCCGACACCGCCACCGTCGTCGCGATCTCCTCCGCCAGGGGCGGGTTCGTGCCGATGACCACCGTGCAGCAGTCGACCACGTTCCAGCGGCCGGTGGTGGGCCGCGACGTGCTGCTCGACGTGCGCGTCACCAAGCTGGGGCGCTCGCTGGCCTTCTCGGAGGTCACGCTGACGCCCGACGGCGACGGCGACCCGGCCGCGCACGCCTCGACCGTCTACGCGATCCTCGGCTGACGACGGCCGCCCGGCGACGGCCGTCTCAGGGATCTCTCAGGTGCGGAAAGTAGGCTCACCGCCATGAAACGTGTGGCCGCGCTGGTCGCGGTGCTCGCCGTCATCGGGGTGACGACGTGGCTGGTGTGGCCGTCGGCCGCGCAGGCGCGCGGTCAGGACCAGCGGATCACGGTCGTCGACGGGCCCGCCGACGACCAGCGGGTGGAGCTCGACGCCACCTTCTTCCCGCCCGCCGGCGGCGGGAAGGCGCCCGCCGTGCTGGTCGCCCACGGGTTCGGCGGCAGCAAGCAGAGCGTCCGCCAGCAGGCCGCGCGCCTGGCCCAGGACGGCTACGCCGTGCTGACCTGGTCCGCGCGCGGTTTCGGCCGCTCCACGGGCGAGATCGCGCTCAACTCGCCCGACTACGAGGTCAAAGACGTCAAGCAGCTCCTCGACTGGCTGGCCAAGCGGCCCGAGGTGCAGCTCGACACCGCCGGCGACCCTCGCGTGGGCATCACGGGCGGCTCGTACGGCGGCGCCATCGCCCTGATGGCCGCCGCCTACGACCAGCGCGTCGACGCCATCGTCCCGCAGATCACCTGGGCCGACCTGGCCGACGCCCTCTTCCCCAACGCCGCCGGCGGATCCGCCACCGGGCCGGGCGCCCAGGCCGCGATCGGGCAGGGCGTGGCCGACGGCGTCTTCAAGCGCATGTGGGCGGGCATCTTCTTCGGCCAGGGCGTCTCCCTCGACACCTTCGCCGCCCAGTCCCGCCGCGAGGCCGCCGCCCCGCTCACCGTCGAGCAGGCCAGGTGCGGCCGCTTCCTGCCGGCGATCTGCGACATCTACCAGCAGGTCGCCGAATCCGGCCGGGCCACGCCCGAGGCCGTCGCGCTGCTGCGCAGATCCAGCCCGGTCACCGTGGCCGGCCGGATCAAGGCGCCCACCCTGCTCCTGCAGGGCCAGCGCGACTCCCTGTTCCCGCTCGCCCACGCCGACGCCAACGCCAGGGCCATCGCCGCCGCCGGCACGCCGGTGAGCATGGCCTGGTTCGACGGCGGCCACGACGGCGGCAACGGCGAGGCCGACTGGCTCTACGACCAGTCCTCGGCCTGGTTCGCCCGCCATCTCAAGCGCGAGGCCGCGCCCGCGGTGAGCGCGTTCACCGTCACCCGTGACGGCGGCCGCGACCCCGGCACCCGCCAGCGCATCAGGCTCCACCCCGAGGCCGCCGCCTACCCCGGCCTCTCCGGCACCGACACCGCCACGGTGCAGCTCACCGGCCCCGAGCAGAACGTCGTCAACCCGCCCGGCGGCGCCCCCGCCTCGATCTCGACCGTCCCCGGCGTCGGAGGGCTGCTGAGCGGCCAGGGCGGCGGCGCGGGTCTGTCCATCGACATGCCGGGCCAGAGCGCGGCGTTCGAGTCGCCGCCGCTCACCGCCCCGCTCCAGCTCACCGGCAGCCCCACGGTCAAGGTCAAGGTGTCGGGCAAGGGCCAGGCGACCCTGTTCGCCAAGCTCTACGACGTCGCCGACGCCGTCCAGCCGCCGGCGCTGCCCGCGGGGCTGGTGGCGCCGTTCCGGGTCACGATCCCCGAGGGCGCCGGGTCGGCCGAGGCCACGGTGACCCTGCCGGCCGTCGACCACCGGTTCGCCGTGGGCCACCGGTTGCGGCTGGTCGTGACCACGACGGACATGGGGTTCGCGACCCCGGCCGAGCCCGCCGCGTTCGGCGTCTCCCTGGCCTCGCCCGCGCTGGCCGTGCCCACGGTCCGCACGCTCGCCGCGCCGCCGACCGGGGTGGCCTGGTGGGTGTGGGCGATGCCGCTGGCCGCCGTTCTCGCCGCCGCCGTCCTCCTGGCCACCGGCCGTCCCGCGGGCCGCCGCCCGGCTGGGAAGACCGGCGCGAGCGCGGACGACGACCCGGCGTCGCAGGCGCCGGGCGGTGACGGCGATCCGGCGTCGCGGACGCCCGGCGGTGACGGCGGGCGTGAGGTGCCGTTGGAGATCGTCGGGCTGACCAAGGCGTACCGCAACGGCGAGCGGGCCGTCGACGGGCTGTCGTTCCGGGTCGAGCAGGGCCAGGTCCTCGGCCTCCTCGGTCCCAACGGCGCCGGCAAGACGACCACGATGCGGATGATGATGGGCCTGATCCGCCCCGACTCCGGCGAGATCCGGATCTTCGGCGACCCCGTCACGCCAGGCGCGCCCGTGTTGTCCAGGCTGGGCTCGTTCGTGGAGGGCCCCGGCTTCCTGCCCCACCTGTCCGGTCGCGACAACATCGAGCTCTACTGGGCCGCCACCGGCCGTCCCGCCGCCGACGCCCACTTCGAGGAGGCGCTGGAGATCGCGGGCCTGGGCAAGGCGCTCGACCGCGCGGTGCGCACCTACTCCCAGGGCATGCGCCAGCGGCTGGCCATCGCCCAGGCCATGCTCGGCCTGCCCGACCTGCTGGTGCTCGACGAGCCCACCAACGGTCTCGACCCGCCCCAGATCCGGGAGATGCGCGAGGTGCTCAAGCGCTACGCGCGCGACGGCCGTACCGTCATCGTCTCCAGCCACATGCTGGCGGAGGTGGAGCAGACCTGCAGTCACGTGGTCGTCATGCACCGCGGCCGGCTGGTCTCCACCGGGCCCGTGTCGCGGCTGCTGAGCTCGGCGGCGGGCAACGGCAACGGGCACGGCGGCCCGCGCCTGGAAGACGTGTTCCTCGACCTCATCGGAGACAGATCATGACCGCCGCGCCCGGCTACGCGCCGCGCCGCACGCTGCCGCTGCGCGTGGAGATCGTCAGGCAGTTCAAGCGGCGGCGGACGCTGGTCATGTTCGGGCTGCTGCTGGCGTTGCCGTGGGTGCTGGTGATCGCGTTCCAGTTCGGGCCGCAGTCGGGCAACCAGGGGCAGTCGTCGGTGCGGATCAGCGACCTGGCCACCGCGAGCGGCCTGAACTTCGCGGCCTTCGCCCTGTCGGTGTCGGCGAGCTTCCTGCTGGTGGTGGCGGTCGCCCTGTTCTGCGGCGACACGGTGGCCGCCGAGGCCAACTGGTCGTCGTTGCGTTACCTGCTGGCCGCGCCGGTCCCCCGCGACCGCCTGCTGCGCCAGAAGCTGATCGTGGCGCTCGGCTTCTCGGCGGCGGCGGTGATCTGCCTGCCGCTGATGGCGCTGCTGGCCGGCACGGTCGCGTTCGGCTGGCACGACATCCAGGTGCCCGGCACCGGCGAGACGATCCCGGCGCTCGACGTGCTGCCCCGGTTCGGCATCGTGATCGGTTACGCCCTGGTCAGCCAGCTCGTGGTGGCGGCCCTGGCGTTCCTGGTCTCCACGGTGACCGACTCGCCGCTCGGCGCGGTGGGCGGGGCGGTGGGCCTGTGGATCGTGTGCACCATCCTGCAGGCGGTCGAGGCGCTGGGGACGCTGCGCGAGTTCCTGCCGACGTTCTGGAACAACGCGTGGCTGGACGCCCTGGCCCCCGAGCTCGACTGGAGCGGGATGGCCAAGGGCGCCTCGGTGTCGATCACCTATGCCGCGATCCTCATCGCCGTGGCCTTCCGCAGGTTCCGGCGCAAGGACGTGGTCAGCTGACGCCCTTGGCGGCGTCCTCCAGGCCCTTGATCTCGATCTTCCGCATGCCCAGCATGGCCTGCATCACCCGCTGGGCGGCGGCCGGGTCCGGCACGCTCATCAGCTCCTGAAGCGCCCTCGGGACGATCTGCCACGACAGGCCGTACCGGTCCTTCAGCCAGCCGCACTGCGACTCCTCGCCGCCGTCGGTGAGCCTGGCCCACAGGTCGTCGACCTCCTCCTGGGAGCCGCAGTCGACGTAGAGGGAGATCGCCTCGGTGAAGGTGAACTGGGGGCCGCCGTTCAAGGCGAGGAAGCGCTGTCCGGCCAGCTCGAAGGAGACCACCATGGCCTGCCCGGCAGGCCCGGGGGCGCCTTCGGGGTAGCGCTGGACGTCCAGGATGCGGGAGTCGGCGAAGATCGAGGTGTAGAACTCGGCCGCCTCTTCGGCCTGGTTGTCGAACCACAGGTACGTCGTGATCTTCTGCATGTCGCCGGTCGTCCTTTCGAGGCGTGTCGCGGGGGCGGGTCCGTGCCCGTCCCCCTTCTTTCATCGACGCGTCGAACGGGACGGGGGCGGATCGACACGCGTCCCGAAGAATTTTGGAAAAAGTCTGAGACATCCGGGAAGGGCGGTCATGCCGGGACGGACGGCGTCCTGAAGAAGCGGGCGCTGTCGTCGTCGGCGGGAAAGCACGCCTCGACGGCGATCTCCTCAAGGGTGAGGTCGAAGGCCGCGCCGAACGTCGTGATGGTGTCGACGAGACGCAACTCCGCTCCGCGGTGGCCGATGCGGACCGGCAGCGCGATCTCGGCCGGATCCGGTGGCCGTGGATGGCCCGCGAGGCCGTAGGACAGCACCTCCTCGTACAGCGCGCTCAGCTCGGCGTCGCCGCTCCGCGCCACCTGGCGGGCGGATCTGCTCCAGGACGTTCCGCGCCGAGGCCAGGTGCGGGCCCGCCCGCGGCCGTTCGCGGACCACCGGCGCGTGACCGGCCGCGACCGGCAGGCGGTTGCGCTCCCGCAGCGGGACGCCCGGATGCCCGGCCAGACGCAGCACCATCGCACTGCTCGGCATGGTCCGCCGCGACGGTGTCCCCCATGAACGACAGCAGCACGACCACCCGCAACAAGCGCCTGGTCCTCGACGGCTTCACCCGGTTCGCGGCCGGGGACATCGACGTGCACACTGCTGCACGAGGACTTCGTCGAGCACAGCCCGGGCAACCCCTCCGGGCGGGAGGCGTTCATCGCCCACATCCGCGCGGCTCCCGTGGCGCGGGCCCGGCTCGACCTCAAGCGGGTCGTCGCCGACGACGATCACGTGGTGCCGCACCACCTGATGACCACGGACGACGACCCGCGCGGCGTCGCCGTCGTCCACATCTGGCGGCTGGCCCACGGGCGGATCGTCGAGCACCGGGACGTGGTGCAGCCGGTGCCGGAGGCGGCGCGGGTTCCGCCCGGGATGTTCTGAGGCGCGTGCAGCGGACCTCCGCCCGTTCCGCGATCGGCGTCCCGGCGCCGGAGGTTCCATGAATGGGGCAGGCGGGATTCGGCGCGACAGGAGGTGATGTACCGGGATAGGGCGGGCCGGAGGGCGATGGGCCGGAAAGGGGGATCAGGAGGGCCGATTCAGGAACGGCCCGGGTTCAGGAAGGCGGGCGCCCGGCCGCAGGAGGGCGCGGGCGGCCAGGTCAGCCCCAGTGCGGAGGCTTGTTGTCGAGGTAGAAGGCGTCGGGGTCGGCTTCACGCCAGTCGCCCCAGCCGAGGTCGGTGTCGTCCGAAGTCTGCTCCGGGAGAAATTCGTCCACGGAAAACATGCTACCGAGATGTACAAACCAACACCGGTCGTCTTCCCGGCTCCACGGACAGCCCTCGCGCCCGGCGGTACGATGCCAGGGCAGGTGTCGCCGATCCCCCGTGAGGCTGCGCATGGCCACCCCTACAGGCTGGCGGAGAGAAGGCAATCTACCGGCGGAGCTCACCAGCTTCGTGGGGCGGACCCGGTTACTCGCCAACCTCAAGCGGCATCTCGCCGAGTCCCGGCTGGTGACCGTCACGGGCATCGGCGGGGTGGGCAAGTCGCGCACGGTGCTGCGGCTGGCGCACCAGGTCCGCACGCAGTACCCCGACGGCGTGTGGTTCGCCGACCTGGCCCGGCTGCAGGACGCGGGCATGGTCAAGCACACGATCGCCTCGGCGCTCGGCATCGCCGACCAGTCCTCGCGGGCGGAGTCGGAGTCGCTGTCGGAGTGGGTCGGCGAACGCGACATGCTGCTCATCATCGACACCTGCGAACACCTCGTGCAGGGCTGCGCCGAGCTGGTCCACGAGCTGCTGGAGGCCGCGCCCAACCTGAAGGTGCTGGCCACCAGCAGGCAGTCGCTGCACCTGCCGTACGAGCAGGTGGTGCCGGTGCCGCCGCTGCTGGTGCCCGGCGACGACCCGGCGGAGAACCTGTTCACCAACGAGTCGGTGCAGTTGTTCGCGCTGCGGGCCGGGGCGGTCGTGCCCGACTTCCAGCTCGACGAGGACAACATCGGCGCGGTGGCCGAGCTGTGCCGCAGGCTCGACGGCATCCCGCTCGCGATCGAGCTGGCGGCGGTGCGGCTGCGCGCCCTGTCGGTCGAGCAGATCCTCGGCCTGCTGGCCGACCGGTTCAGCCTGCTGGCCGGCGCGAGCCGTACGGCGCTGCCGCGCCATGCGACGCTGCGGGCGGCGATCGGCTGGAGTCACGAGCTGTGCGAGCCCGCCGAGCGGCTGCTGTGGGCGCGGCTGTCGGTGTTCGCCGGCGACTTCGAGCTCGACGCGGCCAGGTTCGTCTGCTCCGACGGGCGCCTGCCGTCGGAGGACATCACCGATCTGGTCACCGGGCTGGTGGAGAAGTCGATCCTGATGATCAGGAGCCACCACTCCGGCGTCCGCTACAAGCTGATCGACACGCTGGCCGAGTACGGCGAGGAGTGGCTGGACAAGCTCGGCCAGGCCCAGCAGATGCGGCAGCGCCACCTGGAGTACTACCTGAGCCTGGCCCAGCGCAGCGAAGACGCGTGGTCGGGTCCGCGGCAGATCTACTGGTTCGTACGCATGCGCCAGGAGCACGACAACGTGCGGGTCGCGCTGGAGCACGCGTTGGCCTCGTCCATGCGCAGCGGTTCGGCGCTCACGCTGCTGGCGTCGTTGTGGTTCATGTGGGTGTGCTGCGGTTTCGTCCGAGAGGGGCGGCTCTACCTCGAACGCGCGCTGGAGGCCAACCCCTCGCCGAGCAAGGAGCGTTGCAAGGCCCTGTGGGTGCTGTCCTACGTGCGCAGCGCGCAGGGTGACAGCGAGGGCGCGCTGGCGGCGGCCGAGCAGTGCAGCACGGAGGCCGTCCGGGTGGGCGACTCAAGGGCGGTGATCCTGGCCTCGAAGATGCAGGGCACGGCCGCGCTGCTCCAGGGCGACCTGCAGAAGGCCAGCGCGCTGCTGGGCGTGGCGATCGAGTTCAACACCGACAACAAGGAGCTCAACCCGGGCCTGCTGCCCGCGATCGTCGAGCTGTCGCTGGTGTTGTCGGCGCAGGGCGAGCTGTTCGAGGCCGAGTCGCTGCTCCAGGACTGCCTTCAGGTGTGCCGGGAGCGCGGCGAGCTGTGGGTCAGCTCGTACGCCCAGTGGGCGATGTCGCGCACGAGGCTCGCCACCGGCAGGCCGGGCGAGGCGCTGCACAACGCCCGCGAGGGCCTGCGGATCAAGCGGCACTTCCACGACACGCTGGGCACGCTGCTGGTGCTGGAGACGACCGCGCGCATCCTCATCGCGCTCAAGCAGGCGCCGACGGCGGCCAAGCTGCTGGGCGCGTTGCAGCAGAACTGGCGGACGGCCGGCCTGCCGCAGATGGGCGCCCCGTTCCTGACCGACGACCACGACGCGTGCGTCGAGGACTGCAAGTCGATGATGGGCGACCTGGCCTACAAGAACGCCTTCGAGAACGGCGCCCGCCTCGACCTCGACGAGGCGTCCACGCTCGCGCTCGGCGACCTGGACGCCCCGGCCGAGGACTGATCCCGGCGCCTCACACGGCCTGCGGCCAGCAGGTGCCCTCCGGCCACGCGTGCACGTAACGCGCGCTGCCGAGCGAGAACTCGATGTGCCCGCGCACCCAGTGCTCAAGGCCGCGGACGTACGTGCGGACGGGCGGCGGGGCCCACTTCTCCAGCGCGGCGCGCCGGTCGAGGAAGGCGGCGAGCGCCTGGTTGTGCATGTCGGAGACCTCCAGGAGGGCGTCCTGGAGGCTGAGGTTGCGGTGGGTGGCCAGCACGGTGACGAGGTTGTGCCGGGCCTTGTCGTTGTCGCGCTCCTTGGCGTAGGAGAGCAGGTCGTTGTCCCAGCCGATGAGGTCGCAGGCCAGGTCCGACAACATCCGTACGTCGGGATGGTGCCACTCCTCGGCCTCAAGACGGTAGCCGCCGCCGGCGTCGATGAGGGCGAAGCAGGTGTAGGTGGCTCCGGTGATGCGGCGCATCAGGATGTAGTCCTGCGGGGTGGGGATCAGGTCGGCCTCGCGGTTGGCCGCCTCCCAGATCTGGGCGAACAGGTACTCCTTGACCGTGATGCGCCACCGGTCCACCTGCGCCGGGGTGGAGGTGGAGACGATGCGGTGGAGGAGTTCGTTGAGGGCGAGCCCGAAGGGGTCGTCGTCGTCGGGTTTCCTGCGGTCGTCCAGGATCTCCAGGAGCGGCGGCAGGGCGCGGGCCAGCGCGGAGGCCCGGTGGCCCATCAGCTCACCCTCACAGAAGGCGTCGTCGAACGCGAAGAGCCAGTTGTACCAGTCGTTGATCAGCCGGAGGCTGTCACGCGGCACCTCGGGGTTGGTACGGGCGGCGAGCAGGCCGATCTTGGAACGCCGGAAGTGCTCGATGGTGTCGGCGTCCTTGAGCATGTTGGAGGCGGCCAGCCACGTATGGCTCTCCGCGTCGACCTCCGCGGCATGCACGTTGATCTCGTTGGGGAACGGGCACGGCAGCGGAGGGATGTGGAGCGGTCGCCTACTGAAGGAATGCGCAGAAGTTGCCACGTCCTTCAGCATGACGATCGGCTGTTCAAAAGGCCACACTCGTCAACTTGGAGCCCTTTAATGCCTTTTTCACACTATGGATCCCTCCAAGGGAACTGGTGGATAAACTGGGCATTTGCCAACATTCAGGCTGGGTCCAATGCCGACGGGGGGCCGTCCCGCTGATCGACTCCCGTCCCCGGCAGCGCTCTGACCACGGCCGACTCCTGCGTGAGCGCGCCCCGGGGAAGCGGCCCGCGCGCGCGGCCGCAGGCGCGGCCGGCGCCGAATTCAGACGCGACGATCATTCACCGGGCTCCCCGCGACCATGATCGGTCGCCACCATCAGCAAAATGTCACCTTTGATGATGGCGAGATTGACCGGAACGGCAGCCTCCGGCGTCGGCGGGCGACATCCTGGAGCCGCCGCGCCGGCCAGGGCGGACCCCCGCCTCCGACCGGATGCCGGATTGTGCCTCGATAGGGTGCCTTGCGCGGAATCGATCCGACTCGCCATAGGTTCTGGGGAAGAGTACCTAGGGAAAGGCTGTCCAACCGTGTTCGACCCGAAGGATCTCTACAGGCTCGCAGACGACGCGCCCGAGCTGACTGATCCGGTTTTGCTGTACCACTTCGACGGTTTCGTCGACGCGGGCGGCGCCGGACGCCTCGCGCTGGGCCACCTGCTGGCCGAGCTGGAGCACCGGGTCGTGGCGACGTTCGACGTGGACCGGTTGCTCGACTACCGGTCCCGGCGGCCCATCATGACCTTCGACACCGACCGCTGGGTCGAGTGTGAGAGCCCCGAGCTCGCCGTCCATGTCGCCCATGACGCCACGGGCACGCCGTTCCTGTTGATGAGCGGCCCGGAGCCGGACCGGGAGTGGGAATTGTTCACCCGCGCGGTGGGAGAGCTGCTGGAACGGCTGAAGGTGAGCAAGATCGTCACGCTGCACGGCATCCCGATGGCGGTGCCGCACACGCGTCCGCTGGGCATCACCATGCACGCCAGCCGCCCCGAGCTGATCAACTCCCAGACCAGCGCCTTCGGCCGGGTCCAGGTTCCGGGGAGCGCGGCCGCGCTCCTGGAGCTGCGGCTGGGCGCGAAGGGTCACGACGCGGTCGGGTACGCGGTGCACGTGCCGCACTACCTGTCGCAGGCGGAGTACCCGACGGCGGCGGTGACCGGGCTGGAGGCGGTGACGCGAGGCACCGGCCTGGTGTTCCCGATGGAGGCGCTGCGCGAGGCGGCCCACCGTACGACGGCGGAGATCGAGGAGCAGATCCAGGCGTCCTCGGAGCTGTCGACCGCCATCAGCGGGCTGGAGCAGCAGTACGACGCGTTCGCGGGCGGCGCGGAGCGGGAGAACCTGATGGCCGAGACGACCCAGATGCCCACGGGCGACGAGCTGGCCGCCCAGTTCGAACGCTTCCTGGCCGAGCGCGACGACGAGTGACAGGCGGTCCGGGCCGAGCGCGACGACGAGTGACAGGCGGTCCGGGCCGAGCGCGACGACGAGTGACAGGCGGTCCGAACCCGACGCGACGACGTGCGGCAGGCGGCCCGGGCCGTACCGGATAACCTGGGCGGATGAGCGAGATCCGGGTCGGCCTGATCGGATACGGCACCGCGGGCGCGTACTTCCACGCCCCGCTCGTCCACGCCACTCCGGGCCTGCGGCTGTCGGCGGTCGTGACGCGCAACCCGGAGCGGCAGGCCGAGGTGGCCCACCGGTACGGCGCGGCCGGCGTCCCGGACGTGGGTGAGCTGTGGCAGCACAGCGACCTCGTGGTGGTCGCCTCCCCCAACCGCACGCACGTGAGCATGGCCGCCGCCGCGCTCGCCGAGGGCCTGCCCGTCGTCGTGGACAAACCGGTCGCCCGCACCGCCGAGGAGGCCCGCGAGCTGGTCCGGCTGGCCGAGCAGGCCGGCGTCATGCTGACCGTGTTCCAGAACCGGCGCTGGGACGGCGACTTCCGCACCGTGCGGCGGCTGATCGCCGAGGGGCGGCTCGGCGACGTGCTGCGCTTCGAGTCGAGGTTCGAGCGCTGGCGGCCGGTGCCCAAGGGCGGCTGGCGGGAGACCGGCGGCGCGGAGGAGATCGGCGGCCTGCTCTACGACCTGGGCAGCCACCTGGTCGACCAGGCGCTGCAACTGTTCGGCCCGGCGCACGAGGTCTACTGCGAGAGCGACGTGCGGCGGCCCGGCGTGGCCTCCGACGACGACACGTTCATCGCGCTGCGGCACGCGGGCGGGGTGCGTTCCCACCTGTGGGCCAGCTCGGTGACGGCCCGGCTCGGCCCGCGGCTGCGGGTGCTGGGCTCGGCGGGCGCGTACGTCAAGCACGGCATGGACGTGCAGGAGGAGCGCCTGCGGGCGGGCCTGACCCCCGACTCCCCCGGTTTCGGCGCCGACGAGGAGAGCCGCTGGGGGCGGCTCGGCACCGACGACGACGCCCGGCCCGTTCCCACCGAGCCGGGCGCGTACCTGGACTTCTACCGCGGGGTGGAACGCGCCGTGCGCGAGGGCGCGCCGCCGCCGGTCGACCCGCGCGGCTCGATCGACACGCTGGCCGTCATCGAGGCCGCCCACCTGTCGGCCGCCCAGCGCATGGTCGTCCACCTGGGCTGACACCCGGGCCGGCACCCGGGCCGACACCTGAGCTGATCGTGGCGATCAGTCGCGCAGGCGGGCGCGCAGGGCGGTATTGTCGGCGTCGGTCCAGCCGTGGCCGCGCAGCCAGCCCATCGGGCCGTCGAAGCGGTCGTCCAGCACCTTGAGGAACTGCTCGATGTAGCGGGCGCGGGGCCGGTGGTCGTCGGCCGGGCGGGAGTCGAGGTCGTCCCGGTAGGTGTCGCTGGCGCGCAGGCGCTTGAGAATCAGCTCCAGGCGCTCGCCCGTGGCCACGTAGTCCCGCACGATGGCCTCGCGGGTGGCTCCGGCGACCTCCAGCGCCAGCGCCGACAGCACGCCGGTGCGGTCCTTGCCCGCCGCGCAGTGCACCAGCGCGGCGCCGTCGTCGAGGGCCATGGCGCGCAGCGCCGCCACGACGGCGTCCGGACGGTCGCGCAGGTAGCCGAAGTAGAAGCCGGTCACCCGCAGCTCCTCGTCGACGCCCCGGTCCTGCCAGGGCAGCACGCGGTCGATGTCGATGGAGTCGGCCTCGACGTCGGTGTGCCTGCCGCCCTCGGCGAACAGCGTCAGGTGGTGGTGGGTCACCTCCGGCACCCGGGTGAGCGGGCCGGGGCCCTCCAGGTTGACCTCGGCGGTCGAGCGCAGGTCCACGACATGGCGCAGGTTCAGCTCGCCCACCAGGAGCGACACGTCCGCCGGGGTGAGGCCCTGCAGGTTGTCGGCTCGGAAGATCCGGCCGCGGCGGGTGAGCCCGCCGTCACGGGTGGGAAGCTCGCCCAGGTCACGTACGTTGACGGCGCCTTCCAGATCGATCCATCTTGTCATCTCATCCATTACTTCGACCTTATATGTCGGCCAATCATGAGCGGATTCCTTGTTCATAACGCAGCATGAACGTATGGATCCACGCGCGCTGCCTCCCCGGCTGGTGATCGATCCATCGCTGCCCCCGGACGTCTCGGTCGAGTTGCGGTCGAGCCCGCACATCCTTCACATGGCCCGTTCCGGCAGGCGGATGGATCCCAACTTCAGCCCCGCCCTGCTCTTCGTGCTTCCGGCCCTGCTGGTGATGGTCCTGGTCGTGACCGGCGAGCTTGAGGCCGTCTTCGTGGCCGGGCTCGGCATGGGGCTGATCGCCCTGATCCGGTGGATGGCGTTGGACAGCTCCCACCGGGTCGTCAAACGACGGCTACGTCTCGCCACCGCCCACGCCGACCGCTACGTCCTGCCCGAGGACCTCGACCGTCCCTGCCAGGTGCTGCTGCGCCGCGCCCAGGACGCGGCCACGGCCGTGCTCAACTCCAAGGTGCACAAGGCCGGGCTGATCGACTCGGTGGAGAACCAGGTGTCGCTGCCCGAGGAGGTCTGGCAGATCGCCCACCGGCTGCGCCGGCTGTCGTCGATGCACGCCGAGCAGGGCCGGCTCATCCCCCATGAGCTGCCGCCGGGCATGGAGGACGCCTTCAAGCCGTACACCAGCGCCCTCGACGCCGCCTGGACCTCGCTCTCGCACCGCGTACGCCACCTGGAGAAGTACGCCAAGCAGGTGCTCAAGGCCGACAAGGTGTACCACGCGCACAAACGCCTGGAGGCGCTGGCCGCCAAGACCCCCGAATACCAGCAGCTCCTCGCCGACACCGTACGGGACGAGCTGGCGCGCGAGCGCATCAGGGAGCTGTCCGACCAGGCGGCCCATGTGCGCAAGCTGTTCGAGGAGAGCGTGCTGCAGGCCAGGCAGGCGGCGGGCGAGCTGCTGAGAAGCCCCTTCAGCGACGCCTACGGCACCGGCGCGCTCGGCCCCCGCACGGGCGGGCACGACCGCGCCGCGCACCGCACGACCGGCCCCCAGCGGCACCCCTCACGCGACTCCTGACCTCCGGCACCCCCTCGCCCGCCTGATGATCTGCGGCGCTCAGGGGCGGGCCTGCCGCAGGAGCTCCAGGGTGCGGCGCATGCCCGCCTCGTTGCCCAGGCTGCGGTAGATCTCCCTGGCCTGCTCCAGCGGCCCGACCGCCGCGTCCGGGCCGCCCGCGTCGAGGTGCGCCTCGCCGAGGTAGCGCAGGCTCCTGGCCATCCACCAGCGGTCCTCCAGCTCCTGGAAGCCGCGTACGGCGCGGCGCAGCTCGTGCCCGGACTCCTCGATCCGGCCCAGCCGGGCCAGCGCGCGCCCGGCCGACACCGCGGTGCGCGCCACCCCCCACGAGTCGCCGAGCGCCACCAGGATCTCCTCGGCCCGCCGGACGTACTCCAGCTCGCGCAGACCGCCCGCCGGATCGCCCACCTCGCCCGCGGCGCGCAGGCAGCGGGCCTCCTCCCACAGCTCGCCGCGCTGCCGGAACATCTCGGCCGCCCGGTCGAGGCTGAACCCGGCCCGGACGAACAGGGCGTCGGAGGCCCGGTGGTCGCCGGCCCGGCGCTCGCCGCGCGCCTGGGCGGCCAGCACCTCGCCGTACACGCGCAGGGTCTGGGCCTCGGAGTAGCGGTTGCCCGCCCGCTGGAAGATCTCCAGGGCGTCTTCGAGCAGGTCGCGGGCCTCCTCGGGACGGCGCTCCGCCATGCGCATCTCGGCCAGGTTGCGCTGGGTGCGGGCCATCCACCACAGGTCGTCCTCGCCCTTGAACGCGTTGATCGCCCCGATCAGGTAGTCCTGGGCGCGGTCGAGGTGCCCGCCGCTGATCAGCGTCATGCCGACCGTGCGCATGGCGCGGGCCGCCCACCAGGTCTCGCCGAGGTCGCCGAAGATCTCCAGCGCCTGCTCGGCCTCGTGCAGGGCGCGCTCGCGCAGGCCCATGCCGCCGCGCACGATCGCGCTGTTCAGCAGCGCGATGGCCAGCGCGCGCCGGTCGCCGGTACGCCGCCCCGCCTCGCAGCCGATGTCGGCGACCTCCGCCCAGTCGGCCCAGTAGGCCCGCAGCGAGTGGCACAACGAGCAGAACGCCCTGGACAGCCCCCAGGTCAGCTCCCAGAGCCCGAGCTGCGCGGCCAGGTTGATCATGCCGAGCAGCGACAGCCGCTCGGCGTTGAGCCAGTCGCCCGCCCCGAGCTGCCCCTCGGCGTCGGCACGCCGGCCGCCCTTGCTCCAGTCCTGGGGCCAGCGGTTCTGGGCGGCCTCCTCGGCCCGGCGGCGGTAGCCGTGCAGGACGCGCTCGACGGCGGCCCTGCGGCGCTCCTCCTCGTCCTGGCCGGCCAGCTCGGCGGCGAACACCCGGACCAGGTCGTGCAGGCGGTAGCGCATCGCGCCGGTCTGGTCGGTGCCGGAGCACTCGGCGAGCTGGGCGTCGATCAGCGCTTCGAGCTGGTCGGCGCCGTCGAGGCCGGAGATGTCGAGCAGCTCGCCGGCCACCCAGCCCGGCACGTCGGGCGCCGGCAGCGCGCTGAGCAGGCGCAGCAGGCGGCGCTGGATGCCGGTGCAGTCGTCGTAGCTGAGCTGCACGGAGGCCCGCACGCTCTTGTCCACGCCCTGGGCCACCTCAAGCTGGTCGAGACGGCGGCGCTCGTCGGTCAGCCGCCCGGCCATCTCGCGCAGGGTCCACTGCTCGCGGGTGGCCAGCCGGCCGCCGCAGATGTTGATCGCCAGCGGCAGGTGGTCGCAGAGCCGGACGATCTCCTTGGCCGACTCCAGGTCGTCCACCACCCGCGCGCCGCCGGCCAGCCGGGCCAGCAGCTCCACGCCGTGCGCCTCGGTGAACACGCCGAGCCGGGTGTCGTGGGTGCCGTCCAGGAACAGCGGGGAGCGCGAGGTGACCAGCACCGCGCAGCCCGGCTCGGCCGGGATCAGCGGTTTGACCTGGGCGGCGTCGTGGGCGTTGTCCAGGCCGATGAGGATCTTGCGGCCCTTGGTCCAGGTCAGCCAGAGGGTGCGCAGCTCGTCGAGGCCGCCGGGGTCGGTGGCCAGGCGCACGCCCAGGCCGCGCAGGAAGCCGATCAGCACCTCCTCGGGGCGTACCGGGGCGTCGACGCCGCCGCGCAGGTCGGCGTGCAGCCGGCCGTCGGGGAACCAGTCGGCGACCTCCTGCCCGAACCTGGTCATCAGCGCCGACTTGCCGACGCCGCCGCGGCCGTACACGGAGACGACCAGGGGCGGGGACAGGTCGGAGGACTTGCGGCGGGCGGCGAAGACCTCGCGCAGGGTGGCGAGGGAGTCGGCGCGCCCGGTGAAGTGCTCGGGCACGGGCGGCCACTGGTCGGGCGGCCGCCCGCCGGGCTCGGGCGCGGGCGCGGCGCGCCGCCGGGGCGTGGCCTCGGTGGTGGCCCACGTGGTGACGCCGACGAGCAGCGCCGCCGCGAGCGTCACCCCGATCTTGGCCATGGGCGGGATGTCCCACTCCAGCGAGGCGGCCAGCACGCTGGCGGCGCCGGCGGCGAGCCCCGCCGAGACGGGCGCCGCCCATGTCACCCGCTTACGTCGCGGTTTGTCCGGTAAGTTTCCCGGCACCGAACACCCCCTTCCGGGGGTGATTCAAGCCGATGGGGCACGGCGAGCGCCAGCCGTGCCCCATCGTTCCGCTACAGGCCGATCACGTGACAGGTGGCCGTGGCGGTCTTGGTCGGGTCGCTCTCCGAGACGGCGGTGAGCTTGACCCGGGCCAGACGGTCGCCGCCGGGCGCGCGCACCGCGTTGACCGTCACCGGCGCCTGCTTGCCGAAGGCGACGGAGGCCAGGGCGTTGGGCACCTGGGCGGTCCAGCCCTTGCCCTGCACCTCGGCCTTGACCCGGTAGACGTCGGAGTTGAGGTAGGCGCTGACGTCCTCGGGGTGCTGCCCCTGGGCGGGGGCCGCCCTGCCGGTGTTGAACACCGGGAACGTGCAGGTGGAGACGTTCTTGCCGGTGGGGACGCCGGCCGCGGGCAGGACCCGCACGCCGCGCTTCTGCGGGCCCGAGCCGTCCAGCGACCGGACGGCGACGGTGTAGGACAGCTCGCCGTTCCGGTTGCGCTTGAGGTCGGTGACGTAGAAGTGCAGGCGGTTGGCCTGGTCCACGTACTCGTACTCGCTGCCGGAGTCGGTCCCGGCGTGGAAGAGGGCGTCGGAGAGCTGGCGGTAGTCGCCGACGGTGATCGGCACCTTGGTCCCGTCGGGCATCACGTAGTCGGTCATGCCGATGTCCTGCGGGTTGGCGTCGATCACCCACTCGAACGGCGCCCGGTCCTCGTTCTTGGTCTTGGCCAGGAGCACGCCGGAGTCGGGGGTGAAGGAGTCGGAGCCCATCCGGTCCACGACCTCGACCGTGTAGTTCTGGTAACCGCCGCGGTCGCACAGCGGGTCGGTCGCCGAGCAGGTGCTCTTGTCGCCGGGTGCGTCGAAGGAGATGTTGACGCCCGACAGGTCGCCCTGCCCCGGCCGCACGGCGCGGGCCAGGATCTTGGCCGTGACCAGGCCGGACTCGTCGAGCGCCTCACGCGACAGGCGCAGGACGTTCTGCTCGTCCACCATGCCGAGCTTGAGCTTGTTGCGCAGCATGTGCTGGGCGCCCATGGACGCGCCCGCCGTGGGCGGGATCAGCCAGCGGGAGTGCGGCCCGCCGGGGCCGTTGAAGCTGCCGCGGCTGAGCATCTCCCAGACGCCGGTGTACGCCCGGACCGGCGGCACCCCGTACGGGTTGTTGTAGTTGTCCAGCACGCCGAGGATGTGGCTGAACTCGTGGGCGTAGACGGCCATGCCGGAGCTCTCGGCCTGGACGGAGTCGACGCCGATGTTGGCGTTGGGCCAGAAGTTGGAGGCCGCCTGCCAGGAGGACCACTCGACGTAGCGCGTCTTCAGCCAGTTGGGCAGGGCCGGGTCGGGCGGGCCCCACTCGTCGGGCACGTCCTCCTTGGTCGGGAACTTCATCATCCCGAACTCCTGCCAGGTGGACGACTCGTCCTGGCCGGCGCTGAGGTAGAAGACGAAGTCGTACTGCTTGGCGACCTCTTCGCCGACGGCGTTGATCCAGGCGTTGTGGCCGTCGGTGCGCAGGTTCCTGTTGCAGGTGTCGCCCGCGGGGCAGCCCGAGGTGCCGTTGAAGCCGGGCTCCAGCGCGTACTCGTGGTCCTTGCCCGGCATCGTGTACGGGCCGAACCCGGTCAGCTCGACGCCGTACCGGCCGCCGGAGTCCTCCATCCAGTACTCGTGGATGGTGTGACCCTTGTTGAGGTCGTTCGGGGTGTTGAGGAAGTCCTGGTAGAACTTGGCCACCTGGTCGCGCGGGACGTCGTGGGCCTCGGCGCTCGGGTTGGCGTAGATCGTCGAGCCCTTGGGCTGGGTGACGACGAACGCCTGGTTGGGGTAGTCGAGCAACACCAGCGCGCCCTTGAAGGTGCGCTTGGAGCCCTTGACGGCCGGGTCGTTCCAGTTGGTGCCGGGAGGCTTCTTGTAGTCCGCCCACGTCATGTGGTCGGGGTTCTCCCAGTTCTGCGGATCGAGAGGCGTGAGGCCGCCGGGAGGACGGGCGCGCAACGTCTGGGCGTCGGCCGACTCGTCCTGCTGCCAGGGCTGGGTCTGCGGCCAGTGGTTCTGCCGCCAGGGGAACTCGGGATCGACGGTGGGGGGTGCTGCGGAAGCAGGGGTCGCCATCAGGCTCACCGGGAACAGCACGATGGCCGCCAGCAAACCCTTCAGCAGCTTCTTCGGGGCATTCACGGATTGACGGTATAGACGTTATTGACGGAGATCACCGATCAGCTGTAGGGAAGACGTGTAGCAACCCTTCCGACATTTGTCGAAATATCCAGCGTGACCTAGGTGGAGCTGTGGCGGATCTCCAGCGGATCGTGGACGACCTCGCCGTCCGTCTCGGGCGTCCGCTGCTGCTGGAGGACCGCGTGCAGCGCGTCATCGCCTACAGCGAGCAGAACGGCGCCATGGACGACATCCGCCGCGACTCCATCCTGCGCCGGCACACCACCCCGGAGGTGCGCGAGTGGCTGCGGGCGGCCGGCGTGCACGAGGCGCAGGCCCCGCTGCGCACGGCCGGCGCGCCGCACCTGGGCCTGCTGCCGCGCGTGTGCGTCCCGTTGCGGCACGCCGACGGCCTGCTCGGCTTCCTGTGGTTCATCGACGCCGGGCCGGCCATGTCCGACGAGAGGGTGGCCGAGGCCGCGGCGGCCGTCCCCGGGCTGGCGCTGGCGCTGTTCCACGAGAGCCTGGCGACCGGGCTGGCCTCCCACCGGGAGCTGGAGGCGGTCACCGGGCTGCTGCGCGGCGAGCGGGACGCGGCCAGGCAGCTCATCGAGGCGGGCGCCTTCCCGCAGGGCCAGCCGGTGACCGTGCTGGTGGCGCGGCCCCGCTCGGCCGAGCCCGACGAGGGGCTGCGCCTGGCGCTCGAACAGGGGCTGCTGGCGCTGCGCCGGCGGCTGAGCGGCCACCACCCGCTGCACCTGGTGCGCTACGACCACGCCGTGCTGCTCACCGCCGGGCCGCCGGTCCCGCCCGACGAGCTGCACGCGGCCATGCCGGTGCCCGTGGTGGTGGGGGTCGGGCGCACCCGGCTCGAACTGGCGCAGGCGGCGGGGTCGTACGCGGAGGCCCGGCACGCGGCGGAGGTGACCGCGCGGGTGCCGGGGCTCGGCCGGTCGGCCGAATGGGCCCGGCTCGGCGTCTACCGGATGCTCACCCAGCTCGCCGACCAGGAGGTGCATCCCGGGCTCGACGGGCTGCTGGCCGACGAGCAGTACCTGCCGCTGCTGGAGACGCTGGAGACGTACCTGGACCTGGCGGGCAGCGCGGTGGCGACGTCCCGGGCGCTGCGGCTGCACCGCACCTCGCTGTACTACCGGCTGCAGCGGGTGGAGGAGCTGGCGCGTACCGACCTCAAGGACGGCGGCGAGCGGCTGGCCCTGCACCTCGGCCTCAAACTGGCCCGGCTGTCCGGCCGCTACCAGCCCCGGGACGCCCGCGGCGACTGATTGCCTTCGCCGCCGTCGCTCGCGTTTAATGCCAAAAGGGCAAATCCGACGGGAGCGCCGATGGCGGGTGCGAAGCGTGCTGCGCGGGTTCGAGGGCCGTTTCCGGGGAGGCGCGCGCCCTCGCCCGTCGTGGCCCATTCCGCTCCCCTGGTGCTGCCGGTCTGCGCCGAGCCCGTGCGCGACGGGACGGTGGTGATCAGGGGCGGGCGGGTGCTCCAGGTCGGCTCACGGGCCGAGCTGCTGTCCCGCTTCCGCGTCACGGAGGAGGTCCGCTGGCCGGGCATGATCGTGGCCGGGCTGGTGGACGCCTGCTGCGCGCCGACGCCCCCGGGCCCCGGCGTCACCACGCGGGCCGCCGTGGTGGCCGACCCCGCCGATCTCGCCGGCGTTCCCGGCATCTCGTACGTCGAGGCGTCCAGCGCCGGCGAGCAGGAGTGGGAGGACCACGACCGGGACGCGCTGATCACGGCCCTGCGCGAGGTGGACCGGCCGTGCCCGGTCGGCATCGCGGCCCGGACCCGCGACCCGCACGTGCTGGAGGAGGTCGCCGTGCTGGCCAGGACGTTCGGCCTGCGGCTGCTGGCCGGGCTGGACCGGCACTCGCCCATGGCGCTGGACGAGGCCGGCGCGCTCGGCCCCCACTGCCACGTGGCCTGCGCCCGGCCGCTCGACCCCGGCGAGCGCAAGCTGCTGCGCCTGCGCCGGAGCGTGGTCGCGATCTGCCCGCCGGGGCAGGAGCAGGCCGCCGACGTGCTGGCCCTCCTGGAGGAGGGCAACCACCTCGCCCTGGGCAGCCACGCCCTGGGCCACCCCGACCTCGACCACCCCGACCTTGACCACCCGGCCCGGGGCCGCCTCGCCGCGGGCCGCCTCGACCCGGGCAGGCTCGACCCCGGCAGCCTCGGCCCGGCCGGCGCCGGGCCGGGCGACCTGCTCGGGCCGGGCGACCTGCTCGGGCCGGGCGACCTGCTCGGGCCGGGCGACCTGCTCGGGCTCGCGGCCGGCGTCCGGCGGCGGGCCCGGGAGCTCGGGCTGCGGGTGCGGGGGCTGGACCGCCGCCTGGTCGAGGCCGCGACGCTGGGCGGAGCGCGGGCACTGGGCCTGGACGCCGGGCCGGGCCGGATCGGCTCCCTCGGGCCGGGCAGCCGGGCCGACTTCGCCGTCTTCGACGCCCGGGGACGCTACCCGTACTCGGCCCTGCTGTCCCGCCCACCCTGCCTGGCCACGGTCGTCGGCGGCGCGCTCACCGGACCCTGAGCACGCTCACCGGCCCCTGAGCCCAGTCGGCGGCGCGCTCACCTGAACTGGCCCTCCACCGCGCCGAGCAGATCCCTGAGCTGGTCGCGCTGCTCCTCGGACAGCACCGCGAACAGGCTCTCGCCGGCCTCCCTGCGCGCGTCCCTGGCCCGTTCGGCCATGGCCCTGCCCGCGTCGGTGATCACGACGAGCGTCGAGCGGCGGTTGGCCGGATCGACCTCCCTGCGCACCAGCCCGGCCTCCTCCAGGGCGTCCACGACGGGCGTCAGCGAGCGCGGCACGATCCGCAGCTCGTCGGCCAGTTGCACCATCCGCAGCGGCCGGCCGGCCTCGCCGAGCGCGCGCAACGCCCGCGCCTGCCCCGGATTGAGCCCGAGCGGCACCAGCCCATGGACGTATCCGTGCCGCAGACGCCTGCTGACCAGGTGCAAGAGCTCCGCGAGCTCCTTCTCTCCCATACCGACGATTTTAGCCGGAACAATTATGAGTTAACCTCTGTTTGAGTGGACATCCGAAAGGAGGCCCCATATTGGCCGACGAACCACGCGCGCCGGTGCGGCGCATCATCGGACTCTTCACCCCCTACCGCGGCCGGCTGGTCCTGGTGGGGGCGTTCATCCTGCTGTCGTCCCTGGTCGGGCTGGCCTCGCCGTTCCTGCTGCGCGAGGTGCTGGACGTGGCGATCCCGTCCCGCGACGCGCTGCTGCTCACGCTGCTGGCGCTCGGCATGGTCGCGGTCGCGGTCACCACGAGCGTGTTCGACGTGCTGCAGACGCTCATCTCCACCACCGTGGGCCAGCGGGTGATGCACGACCTGCGCATCTCGGTCTACTCCCACCTCCAGCGCATGTCGCTGGCCTTCTTCACCCGCACCAGGACGGGCGAGGTGCAGTCGCGCATAGCCAACGACATCGGCGGCATGCAGTCGGTGGTCACCTCGACCGCGACCTCGATCATCTCCAACCTCACCACCGTGATCGCCGCGATCGTGGCCATGCTCGCCCTCGACTGGCGGCTGACGGTGATCTCGCTGCTGCTGCTGCCGGTGTTCGTGTGGATCAGCAGGAAGGTCGGCGCCGAGCGCAAGCGCATCACCAGCGAACGGCAGCGCAAGCTCGCCGTGATCTCCTCGATGGTCCAGGAGTCGCTGTCGATCAGCGGCGTCCTGCTGGGCCGGACGATGGGCCGCTCCGCCGAGCTGACCGACCGGTTCGGCCGCGCCTCCGACGAGCTGGCCGAGCTCGGCGTACGGACGAGCATGGCCGGACGCTGGCGGCAGTCGTCGATCCAGATCATCATGGCCGCGATGCCCGCCCTGATCTACTGGGCCGTCGGCCACACCGGCATCATCTCCGTCGGCACCCTCGTGGCCTTCACCACGCTCCAGTCGAGCCTGTTCCGGCCGACGGTGTCACTGCTGCGGCTGGGCGTCGAGGTGCAGAGCTCGCTGGCGCTGTTCGGCCGCATCTTCGAGTACCTGGACCTGTCGGTGGACATCCACCCCGGCACCCGCACCCTCGACCGGGTACGCGGCGAGGTGCGCTTCGAGCAGGTCGACTTCGCCTACGAGGACGAGCGCACCCTGCACGCCGTCGACGTCACCGTCCCCGCGGGCACGACGCTGGCCGTCGTGGGCGAGACCGGCTCGGGCAAGACCACCCTCAGCTACCTGCTCCCCCGCCTGTACGACGTGACCGGCGGCCGGGTCACCATCGACGGCGTGGACGTGCGCGACCTGACCTTCGAGACGCTGAGCGAGGTCGTCGGGGTGGTCTCGCAGGAGACGTACCTGTTCCACGCCTCGATCGCGGACAACCTGCGCTTCGCCCGTCCGGCGGCCACCGACGAGGAGCTGGAGGCGGCGGCGCGGGCCGCGCGCATCCACGACCACATCGCCTCGCTGCCCGACGGCTACGACACGATGGTGGGCGAGCGCGGCTACCGGTTCTCCGGCGGCGAGAAGCAGCGCCTGGCCATCGCCCGCACGCTGCTGCGCAACCCGCCGGTGCTGGTCCTCGACGAGGCCACCAGCGCCCTCGACACCCAGACCGAGCGAGCCGTCCAGGAAGCCCTGGACACGCTGGCGCGGGGGCGTACGACGATCACGATCGCCCACCGCCTGTCGACCGTCCGCGACGCGGACCAGATCGTCGTGCTCGACCACGGGAAGGTCGTCGAGCGCGGCACGCACGACGAGCTGATGGCGCTCGGCGGCCACTACGCGGCCCTGGTGGACCGGGACCGCCCCCTCGAACTGGTCTAATTTTTCACGCTAAACCTGTTTTAACCGTGTCTTACCTCACATTTCGGGCAAATCGGAATCGTCGCGATCGTGTGGCGCGTTGACTCCCGCGTTTCCCCATACCGAGGCTAGGACCAGTCTTGCCACCGCGCTCCTCCACCTTCCGCGCCCTGCGCCACCACAACTACCGGCTCTGGGCCGGGGCCGACATCGTCTCCGTCACCGGCACCTGGATGCAGGTCCTGGGGGTGAACTGGCTCATCCTCACCATGACGGGGTCGGCCACCAGCGTGGGGCTGAGCCTGGTGATGCAGGCGCTGCCGACGCTGCTGCTGGGCATGTGGGGCGGCGCGCTGGCCGACCGGCTGCCGACCCGGCCCGTCGTCGTCGCCGCGCAGCTCGCGCAGGCCGCGCTGGCCGTCGTCCTGGCGGTGATCGCCTTCTCCGGCGCCGGCTCCGTCGTGCCGATCTACGCGGTCGCGCTGGCCGGCGGCGTGGTCTCCGCGCTCGGCGGGCCCGCGCTCGGACGGTTCGGAGCCGAGGTGGTGCCACCGGCCGACCTGCCCAACGCCATGGCGCTCGGCTCGATCCTGAACTCGGCGGGACGCATCCTCGGCATGAGCCTGGCCGGCGTGCTACTGCCGCTGACCGGCAACGGCGGGCTCTTCCTGCTCAACGCGGCCACCTTCTTCGTCGTGATCGCAGCCGTCGCGCTCATGCGGCGCGCGGAGTTCCACCGGCTCGCCGGCTCCGAGCGGCAGCCCGGCGCGGTCGCGGCCGGCCTGCGGTACGTGCTGCGCACCCCCTGGCTGCTCGTGGTCCTGGCGCTCTCGCTCGTGCTGGGCAGCCTCGGCCGCAACTACCAGGTCACCATGGCCGCCATGAGCGCGGGCCCGCTGGCCGCCGGCGCCGCCGGTTACGGCCTGCTGTCCAGCGTGTTCGCCGCCGGCACGGTCGTGGGCGGCTTCCTGGCCGCCGCCCGGCCGCACCTGACGATCCGGCTGCTGCTGATCACCGCGTTCCTGACCGGGGTCGCGCAGACGCTGAGCGGCCTGATGCCCGCCCTCGGGACGTTCGCCGCGATGATGCTGCCGATCGCGGCGGGCGCGGTGCTCATCGACACCACGGTCTCCGCGCGGGCGCAGCTCGACAGCCCCGACGAGATGCGCGGGCGGGTCATCGCCGCGCTGGGCATGGTGAGCGCGGGCGCGGGCGCGATCGGCGGGCCGCTGCTCGGGTGGCTGAGCGACGCGTTCGGGCCGCGCCTGTCGCTGGGCATCGGCGGCGTGTCGTGCGTGGCCGCGACGCTGCTCGCGGCGCTCGCGCTGGCCCGCCTGTCCGGACGGACCGTCCGCCAGGCGGCCTTCCGCCCGCGCCTGGAGAACCGGCTGGCCCCGGAACGGGCTTAGTCTCTTCACGTGCACAACACCAGATACGCCCCGAACGGCATGGTCTGCAGCGTCGACCACCTGGCCTCGGCCGCCGGGGTGGGCGCGCTGGATCGCGGCGGGTCGGCGGCCGACGCGGCGATCGCGGCCAACGCCGTGCTCGCCGTGGTCGCGCCGCACATGTGCGGGCTCGGCGGAGACCTGTTCGCGCTCGTCCACGACGGCACGGTCACCGGCACGGTCACCGCGCTCAACGCCTCCGGCCGCGCCGGGTCCGGCGCCGACCCCGCCAAGCTGCGCGCCGAGGGGCACACCCGCATGCCGCACCTGCACGACATCAGGTCCGTGCCGGTGCCCGGCTGCGTCGACGGGTGGCTCGCCCTGCACGCCAGGCACGGCCGGCTGCCCATGGCCGAGCTGCTGCGGCCCGCGATCGCGCTGGCCCGCGACGGCTTCCCCGCCTCCCCGCTGCTGGTCCCCGGCGCCCGTACGGCCGCCGCGCGGCCCGGCGGCGGCGACTTCGCCCACGTGCGTCAGGCCGGCGACCGGATCACCCGCCCCGGCGTGGCCCGCGCCCTTCAGGCCGTGGCCGACGGCGGCCGCGACGGCTTCTACCTCGGCGAGTTCGGGCAGGGCCTGATCGAGCTCGGCGCGGGCGAGTACACCGCCGCCGACCTGGCCGCCCCCGGCGCCGACTGGGTCGAGCCGCTGCGGGTGCGCGCCTTCGGCCACGATGTCTGGTCGATGCCGCCCAACTCCCAGGGTTACCTGCTGCTGATGTCCCTGGCCGTCCTCGACGGGCTCGACCTGCCGGGCTCGCCCCGCCATCCGGCCTGGGCCCACCTGCTGGCCGAGGCCGCCAGGGCCGCCGGGCACGACCGGCTCGACCTGCTGCACGAGGACGCCAAGGACCTGCTCGACCCCGCCGAGGTCGCCCGCCGCCGGGCCCTGGTCGACCCGGTCAGGCGCAGCCGCCTGCGGGCCCCGTCCGGCGACGGTGACACGACGTACCTGTGCGCGGTCGACGGCGACGGCATGGGCGTGTCGCTGATCCAGTCGAACGCGTCCGGGTTCGGCGGCATGCTCTTCGAGCCGCGTACCGGGATCAACCTCCACAATCGCGGCATCGGTTTCTCGCTGCGTCCCGGCCACCCGGCCGAGTACGGCCCCGGCCGCCGTCCGCCGCACACCCTGGCCCCCGCGCTCATCACCCGTCCCGGCGGCGGGCTGCGCACGGTCGTGGGCACGATGGGCGGCGACGCCCAGCCGCAGATCCTGGCCCAGGTCATCACCCGCCTGCTGCGCCACGGCGAGGAGCCCGGCCAGGCGCTCGCCGCGCCGCGCTGGCGGCTGGGCGGCGGCGGCACCGGCTTCGACACCTGGGACGCCCCCGACGACGCCGTGCTCGACCTGGAGGAGGGCACGACCTGGGCCGACGGCCTGACCGCGCTCGGCCACCCGGTGCGCACGCTGCCGTACGGCGGCTCCTTCGGCCACGCCCACCTCATCGACGTGCGCCCCGACGGCATGCTGGCCGGGGCATCCGACCCCCGCTCCCTGGTCGGCGCCGCGATCGGCCGCTAGATGGACAAGGATGGGCTACCGGAGGCCCTAAGCCGGGCCAAGTCGTAGGATTCCGGTCCGTACGGTGGGTAGAGGGCGCAGTATGAGCGAACTACCTCCGGACCGATTCGGCATGGCCGACGAGCAGGACATCGAGGTCAGGGAGTGGACCGACGACCTCGGCCTGAACCACGAGGTCAAAGAGGACGACCCCCAGCACGAGGCCACGCTCGACGAACGGCTGCGCCAGGAGTTGCCCGACCGCCCGCGCCGCGCCCCGCGCGAGGAGCACCGCCTGACCGAGCCCGACGAGGGCGCCCACCCCGACACCGAGGACGAGGCCATCGGCGTGGACTGGGACGCCGACCGGGAGGACCTGTCGGCCGAGGAGCGCGCCCTGCGCATCGACCCCGACGAGGACCTCACCTGACCCGCGGAGCCCTCGCGCGGCTCACCTGACCCGCACAGCGCCCTCACGGGCCTGGCTCGCGGGCCTCACTCACGGGCCTGGCTCACGGGCCTGCTCGCGGGCCTCAGGCGAGCCGGCGGAGGGCGGGCAGCAGGGCGTGCAGGTCGTCGGCGATCAGGTCGGCGGCCTTCGCCTGCGGGCGCTCGGCGTGCAGGAACCCCCACGGGCCGCGGCGCAGCAACGCCGTGCGCATGCCCGCACGGGCGGCGGGCAGCACGTCGTTGTCGAGCCGGTCGCCGACGTAGAGGATCTCGCCGGGCTCGCGACCGGCCACCGAGGCCACCTTGGCGAAGAACTCGGGGGCGGGCTTGGACAACCCCCAGCCCTCGGAGGTGTGCACGGAATCGACCGGCAGATCCATCGCCACCAGGGCGTCGAAGGCCCTGCGCGGCTGGTTGCCGGCGATGATCACCTGGAACCCGGCCGCGCGCAGCGCCGCCAGAGCCTCCCGCACGTCGGGGTAGAGGTCGTCGGCGTCGAAGTGGTTGCGCAGCCCGGCCGGGTCGTCGCGCTCCCAAGCGGCGATCTCCGCCTCCACGTCGAGACCGGGCCGGACGAGCTCGAACGCCTCGCGGTGGGAACGGTCGAGCGCCGCCATGCCGCCGAGCGCGCCCATGAGCACGAACCTGCTCACCCCCAGCCGGTCGGCCCAGCGCGACCAGATGCGCGTCTCGTCGATCAGCGTCTCGCCGACGTCGAGCACGACGGCTTTGACGGCCTTGCCCATCACTCCCCCTGTACGTCCGTGTGCCGCCCCGAGCTCAGGGCCGCAGCTTCTCCATCGCCTTGGCGATGCGCTTCTCCGACACCGGCGTGGGGGTGCCGAGGGGCTGGGCGAAGAAGCTGACCCGCAGCTCCTCGATCATCCAGCGGATCTCCGTCACGTCGGGGTCGCCCCGGCGGGCCGGGTGGAGGCTCGCCAGCAGGTCGTGGTAGTCGTCCTCGATCTTGTGCACGCGGTCCATCCACTCCTCGTCCCGCCAGGGCTCCTCCGGGAGCTTGGTGAGACGGCGCTCGATGGCCCGCAGGTAACGCAGGACGTCGGGCAGGCGGCGGGTGCCGGTGGCGGTGACGAAGCCCTTGAAGACGAGCTTGCCGAGCTGGTCGCGCACGTCGTCGGTCGAGGCGCTCGCGCGCAGGCCGTCGAGGCGGGTGCCCACGGCGTGCCAGACGCTCAGGATCTGCTCGACCTTGGCCAGCACGTCGGCCGCCGTGTCGTGCAGCTCGGCCCGGACGTGCTGGTGGAGGCGGTCGAAGCCGGCCGGGTCCCAGGCCGGGCCGCCCAGGTCGAGCATGAGCTTGTCGACGGCCGCGTTGACGACGTCGTCGAACAGCGCCACGGCGCCGCCGTGGGGGCTGCGCGACAGCGCCAGCTTGGCCTGGTTGGACAGGCCGCCGAGCAGCGACCTGGCCGGGTTGGTGACGTTGAGCAGGAGCAGCCGGCGGGTGCCGGGCCAGTGGGCGCGACGCTGCTCGGCGGCCGTCTCGAAGATCTTGACGGAGACCGACTCGCCCGCGTCGACGAGCGCCGGGTAGCCCTTCATCCGGCCCTGCTCGAACACCTTGGGCAGGGCGCCGAAGCTCCAGGTGCGCAGGCCCGTGCGCTCCAGGTCGTCGCCGGCCTCCGACAGGGTCTTGCGCAGGCGCGGCGCGAGCCGGCGCTTGAGCGCGTCGAGGTCTTTGTCCTCGGCCACCGTGCGCTTGCGCTCGTCGATCACCCGGTAGGTGATGCGCAGGTGGTCGGGCACCTGGTCGAGCTGCCACGCCTCGCGCGGCACCCGTACGCCGGTGAGCCGCAGCAGCTCGCGCTCCACGGCCTCCAGCAGCGGCTCGCCGCCCTGCCTGACCCCGGCCAGCACCTGCCTGGCGTAGTTGGGGGCGGGCACGAAGTTGCGTCGCAGGTGTTTGGGCAGCGACCGGATCAGCGCGGTGATCAGGTCTTCGCGCAGGCCCGGGATCTGCCAGTCGAAGCCGTCGGAGTTGACCTGGTTGAGCACCTGCAACGGCACGTGGACGGTGACGCCGTCGGCGTTGGCGCCAGGCTCGAACTGGTAGGTCAGCTTCATCCGCTGACCGAGCTGCTTCCAGGTGTCGGGATAGTCCCGGGCGCTGATGTCGGCGCCCTCGTTGACCAGCATCTCCGGCGAGAACGTGAGCAGCTCCGGCTGCTCCTGCCCGGCCTTCTTCCACCAGGAGTCGAAGTGCCTGGCCGAGACGACGTCGGCCGGGACGCGCTGGTCGTAGAAGTCGTACAGGGCCTCGTCGTCGACCATGATGTCGCGGCGGCGGGCCCGGTTCTCCAGCTCCTCGACCTCTTCGAGCAGCCGGCGGTTGTCCTTGAGGAAGCGGTGGTGGGTGTCCCAGTCGCCCTCGACCAGGGCGTGCCGGATGAACAGCTCGCGCGACAGGTCGGGGTCGATGCGGCCGTAGTTGACCTTGCGGCCGACCACGAGCGGCATGCCGTACAGGGTGACCTTCTCCAGGGCGATCACCGCGCCCTGGTTCTTCTCCCAGTGGGGCTCGGAATAGGTGCGTTTGACCAGGTGCTGGGCGAGCGGCTCGACCCAGTCGGGCTCGATCTTGGCGTTGACCCGGGCCCACAGCCGCGAGGTCTCGACCAGCTCGGCCGACATCACCCACTGCGGCTGCTTCTTGGCCAGGGCCGAGCCGGGGAAGATCGCGAAGCGGGCGTTGCGCGCGCCTAGGTACTCCTGCATCGGCCGCCGCCCGTCGGCCGCGCGCTGCTTGTCCATGACGTCCTTGACGCCGATGTGCGACAGCAGCCCGACCAGCAGCGACACGTGCACCTGGTAGGGGTCGGCGGGCGCGCTGCCGGGCTGGGCGCCGAGCGCCTGGCGGACCTGGCTGTAGATGTCCTGCCACTCGCGGACCCGCAGGTAGTTGAGGAACTCGGCCTTGCACAGCCGCCGGAAGGCGCTGGAGGACAGCTCCTTCTGCTTGTCGCGCAGGTAGTTCCACAGGTTGAGGTAGGTCAGGAAGTCGGACTCGGGGTCGGCGAAGCGCCGGTGCTTCTCGTCGGCCTGCTGCTGCTTGTCGGACGGCCGCTCGCGCGGGTCCTGGATGGACAGGGCGGCGGCGATCACCATGACCTCGCGCAGGCAGCCGTTCTTCTCGGCCTCCAGCACCATGCGGCCCAGGCGCGGGTCGACCGGCAGGCTCGCCAGCTTGCGGCCGACGCCGGTGAGCTTGCCCTGGGCGTCGAACGCGCCGAGCTCGTGGAGCAGGTTGACGCCGTCCTTGACCTGGCGGCGGTCGGGCGGCTCGACGAACGGGAACGCCTCGATGTCGCCCAGCCCGATCGAGGTCATCTGCAGGATGACCGAGGCCAGGTTGGTGCGCAGGATCTCCGGGTCGGTGAACTCCGGCCGGGAGAGGAAGTCCTCCTCCTCGTAGAGCCGGATGCAGATGCCGTCGGAGGTGCGGCCCGAGCGGCCCTTGCGCTGGTTGGCGCTGGCCTGCGAGATGGGCTCGATGGGCAGGCGCTGCACCTTGGTGCGGTGGCTGTAGCGGGAGATGCGGGCGAAACCCGGATCGACCACGTATTTGATGCCGGGCACGGTCAGCGAGGTCTCGGCCACGTTGGTGGCCAGCACGATCCGGCGGCCGGTGTGGCGCTGGAAGACGCGGTGCTGCTCGGCGGCGCTCAGCCGGGCGTAGAGCGGCAGGATCTCGGTGTTGCGGAAGTCGGCCTTGGTCAGCGCGTCGGCGGCGTCGCGGATCTCCCGCTCGCCGGACAGGAAGACCAGGATGTCGCCCGGCCCCTCGGTGACCAGCTCGCGGCAGGCGTCGACGATGCCGCCGGTCTGGTCGTCGTCCTCGGCCAGCGGGCGGTAGCGGACCTCGACCGGGTAGGTGCGGCCGGAGACCTCGATGATCGGCGCGTCGCCGAAGTGGCGGGAGAAGCGCTCGGGGTCGATGGTGGCGCTGGTGATGACGACCTTGAGGTCGGGGCGCTGCGGGAGAAGCTGTTTGAGGTAGCCGAGGATGAAGTCGATGTTGAGGCTGCGCTCGTGGGCCTCGTCGATGATCAGGGTGTCGTACTGGTCGAGCATGCGGTCGTTCTGCAGCTCGGCCAGCAGGATGCCGTCGGTCATCAGCTTGACCAGGGTGCGGTCGCTCGCCTGGTCGGTGAAGCGCACCTTGTAGCCGACGACCTCGCCGAGCTCGGTGCCGAGCTCCTCGGCGACGCGCTCGGCGACGGTGCGGGCGGCGATGCGGCGCGGCTGGGTGTGGCCGATCAGCCCGCGCACGCCGCGCCCGAGCTCCAGGCAGATCTTGGGGATCTGGGTGGTCTTGCCGGAGCCCGTCTCGCCCGCGATGATCACGACCTGGTGGTCGCGGATGGCGGCCAGGATGTCGTCCTTGCGCTGGGAGACCGGCAGGTTCTCCGGGTAGCGGACCTGCGGCACGGCCTCACGGCGGCGCGCCAGCCGCTGCTCGGCGCGCTCGACGTCGGCGAGGATCTCGGTGACGATCTTGTCCCGGGCGTCGCGGGAGCGGACCCGGCGCATGCCGTCGAGCCTGCGCCGCAGCCGCCGCTGGTCGCGCGGCATGAGCTCGGGCAGGCGGGACTGGAGGTCGGCGAGCGGAGAGGACAACGAAGGCGTTCCCATACTGCTTTCAGGATATTTGAGCCCCGTGGCCCCGGAGCCAACGGCCCATGGTGCCCGACGCGGCCCGCCTTCCGCATCCCAATATCGGCGGGCCCGCGGCGCCGGAGCCTCCTACCGCGCCGGCCTGGTGGTGGCGGCGTGGCGGGCGGCGCCGATGATGCCGGCCTCGTTCTGCAGGGCGGCGGGGACGACGGGGGTGTCGAGGGTGACGTGCGGCAGGAACTTGTCGGCCTTCTTGCTCACGCCCCCGCCGATCACGATCAGGCCAGGCGAGAACAGCATCTCCACGTGCCTGAGGTACTCCTCGACCCGCTCGGCCCACTTCTCCCAGCTCAGGTCGTGCTCCTCGCGGGCCCGCGCCGACGCGCGCTCCTCGGCGTCCTTGCCGCGCAGCTCCAGGTGGCCGAGCTCGGTGTTGCAGACGAGTGTGCCGTCGGCGAACAGGGCGCTGCCGATGCCCGTGCCGAAGGTCAGGATCAGCACCGTCCCCTTCTGGTCGCGGCCCCTGCCGAAGGTCATCTCGGCGATGCCGGCGGCGTCGGCGTCGTTCAGCACCGTCGCGCCGCCGAAGAGCGCGGCGGCGTCGACGCCGATCCACGAGTGGTGGACGTTGGCCGCCGTCTGCACGACCCCGTCGACGACGACGCCGGGGAAGGTGACGCCGACCGGGCCGTCCCAGTCGAAATGCTTGACGATCTCGCCCACCACCTCGGCCACCCCCTCGGGCTTGGCCGGCTGGGGCGTGGCGATGCGCAACCGCTCCTGGACGAGCTCTCCGGCCTCGGTGTCGACCGGGGCGCCCTTGATTCCCGAACCGCCGATGTCGATGCCCAACACGTTCATGACTCTCCTTCTCCCCCGCCCTGGACGGGAAAACTCGCGCGCCCATATTTCCGGCCCGGCTGAACCCGCTCCGCGCCCACCGCGTATCTCGCGTCACAAGCGCTCACTAGGAGGCACGGATGCGGCTCCGCATCATCACGCTCTGCGCTGTCGCCGTCGTGGCGGGGACGACCCTCACCGCCCCCGCGCAGGCGACCACCAGGACCCGTTTCGACGTCATCAACCTTGTGTCGGACGTCAAGGGCAAGGCCCCGGTCACCGACCCCAAGGTCGTCAACCCGTGGGGCCTGGCCATGGGCAAGACCTTGTGGGTCTCCAACACCGGCACCGGCACCGCCACCGTCTACTCCGGCACGGGCCGTAAGGAGAAGACGGAGGTGTGGATCCCCGGCGGCTCCCCGACCGGCCAGGTGTTCAACCCGGGTGACGGCTTCACCGTGAAGGGCAGGCCGGCCACGTTCATCTTCTGCAGCCCGAGCGGCGCGATCACCGGCTGGAACGCCGAGGCCGACCCGGCCAACGCCGTGATCGCCGCGTTCACCCGCGGCGCCGACTACAAGGGCCTGGAGCTCGTACGGACCGGCGAGGGCGAGTTCCTGCTGGCCGCCGACTTCGCCCACGGCCGGGTGCACGCCTTCGACGAGAACTTCCGGCGCATCCGCCTGGCCGGCTGGCAGTTCCAGGACTCGCGGGTGCCGCGCGGCTACAACGCCTACAACGTGGCCGTGGTCAACGGCAGCGTGTGGGTGGCGTACGCGCTGCGCGACCGGACCACCGGCAAGCCCGTCTTCGGCGCCGGCAAGGGCTTCGTGAGCCGCTTCAACGCCGACGGCCGCCTGACCGGCCGCATCTCCAGGGTCGGGCTCGACGCCCCCTGGGCCATGACCGCCGCGCCGCGCGGCTGGGGCCAGTACGCGGGCGCCCTGCTGGTCGGCAACTTCGGCGACGGCACCGTGCACGCCTACAAGAACAACCGCCACCTGGGCGCGATCACCACGTCCGGTGGCCGGCCCGTCAAGCTCCCCGGCCTGTGGGACCTCGAACCCGGCACCGCGGCCACCGGCGGGGTGAACACGCTGTGGTTCTCGGCCGGCATCGAGGGCGCCAAGCACGGCCTGATCGGCGTGATCGCCCCCGCCGGCACGAAGCCGACCTCCACGGCCGCCGCCCCCGCGAGCACGCCGGCGCCCACCCGCTCGGCCGCCCCCAAGACGAAGTCGCCCTACGGCGGCGGCTACTGACAGGGGCCCCTCGACGTTTCCGGCGCGGCCGGCGCGGGCCGCGCCGGAAACCCGGATTTCCGGAAAACCTGCGAACCACATATGGACACGGAATGCGACGGAGCAGATACTCAACGTGTCAACACCCTCATCCCTGCTCTCACGTCGCCCCCTTAAGCACCGCATGAGCCGGCGTGTCGCGTGCTGCCCGGAACCCGTGCCTGTCAGGGAACAGGACAAGGAGAGACCATGCCAGCCAAGAAGTCTCTGTTCCTTTCCGTCATCGCCCTCGCCACCGCGGCCTGCGTGACGGCCACCGTCGTGGCCCTCCAGGCGTCCAGTCCCGTCTCGGCGGCCACCCGCGCCGCGCTGCCGCCCGGCTACCAGCTCGTCACCCTGCCCAACTCCAACGTCCCCAACTTCCAGCGCCGCACGGTCTACTGCCCGGGCTCCAAGCACGTGCTCGGCGGCGGCGGCGAGGCCCGGGGCAACGGCGCGATCCTGGTGGGGTCGTTCCCCACCGACGACGCCCGCGGCTGGATCGCCCTCGGCCGCCAGATCGGTTACAACGACGTCGGCATCAGCGTGTTCGCCATCTGCGCCGACTGACTCACCCGCCGGCCCCGCCCGCGCTCCCGCGGGCGGGGCCGACGCATGCCCGCCCCTCAGAGCCCCGTCCTCAGAGCCCCGTCCTCAGAGCCCCGTCCTCAGAGCCCCGTCCTCAGAGCCCCGTCCTCAGAGCCCGCCGAGCACGGAGGCCAGGTCGGCGACGCCGCGGTAGTGGACGCCCGTCATGCCGAGCGCCCTGGCGGCCTCCACGTTCGGCAGCCGGTCGTCGACGAACAGGCAGCGCGCGGGGTCGGCCCCGGCGCGTTCGGCGGCGATCTCGTAGATGCGCGGGTCGGGTTTGATCACGCCGACCCTGGCGCTGCTGACCAGGTCGTCGGCGAAGTAGGTGAGCCCCAGCCGGTCGAGGTGCTCCTCCACGGTGTCCATGGCGTTGGTCACGATGACCACCGGCACGTGCTGCTGCGCCTTGGCCAGCAGCTCCCTGACCTCCTCGTCCACCCGGAACGGCACCGCCCCGAACTCGGCCACCGCCCGGCGGGCCCGCTCGTCGCCGCCGAGGGCGACCGCGACCGCGTCCAGCCACTCGCGCTCGGTCATCCGGCCCAGGATGGCCGGCTCGATCAGCTCGGGGGCGAAGGCCGTGGCCATGAGCGGCAGGGCGTACCGGGCCTCGATCTCGGCCTGGACGGTGTGGTCGAAGAGGCGGAGCACGCCATCAAGATCGGTGAGAACCGCATCAAAGGGGAACACAGCCATCATTGTGCCGTGAAGTACCGCATCCGCTGGTCCGAGAAGGTTTCGCGTGCCACCAAAGCCCCGGGGCGACCGGCGGCACTACCATCTCCGAGACAGGATTCGGTATCGGAACGGTAGGGCATGGACGATCACCAGCTGCCACCTGAGCTGTGCCAGCTGTTCGCCGACGGCGGCAGGGGGCGCAGACTGCCCCCGGGCCTGCCCGCGGGCGACGTGGTCTGGCCCGACCCCGCCTACACCCGGCAGGTCGTGGCGGCCCGGCCGGCGTTCTGGATGAGCGACGAGCACGCCGCCGGCGAGGACTGGTCGTTCATGCGGGTCTGGCACGCGCACAGCGGCCTGTGGCCGGTGCTGCTCGACGAGTCGGCCCAGCCGTGGGCGATCGGGCAGATCGTGCCCGACGACCCGATGCTGATCGGCCACTTCACCGCCGAGGGGTTCATGACCGAGGTGTGGCAGGAGTGGGTCTCGCAGATGCCGCGCGACGCGCTGGCGGAGTTAGAGCCGTACGGGGCGCTCTGCCCGGGGCTGGCGCCGCCGGGGGTGCCCCGCGCCGACCCCGGCGACGTGGCCGACTGGCTGGCCCGCGAGCTGGCCCCCAGAGGCATGCCGCTCGGGCTGGTCGCGGCCGGCCGGGGGGCCGACGCGCTGGCCGTCATGGGCTGGCAGGGCGCGCTGCACCACAACGAGTGGATGGTGCCGATGGCCGCCGTGGTGCGCAGCTGGGAGGACCGGTTCGGGGCCCGCGTGGTGAGCGTCGGGTTCAACACGCTCGACCTGAGCGTGGCCGCGCCGCCGGCCGACCCCGAGCACGCCCTCCACGTCGCGGCCGAGCACTGGGCGTTCTGCCCCGACAACGTCGTGCAGGGGCCGGGCGACCTCCAGGGGTACGCCGACCAGATCATCGGGCGACACGCCTGGTCGTTCTGGTGGGATTGAATCCCCGGCTTTTACGCTACTTTTAACCGCGACAGGGAGGGCTTGGTCACAGCATGTCACGGGGAGACCTGACTCCGGAGCTACTGCATTCCTCGTCCTGGACGGACTGGCTGGTGCAGTCGGCCGGCATCCCCGTCCACGACGTGCCGCTGGTGTCGGTGGGCGGCGGGCTCGGCTCGTTCACGCTGGTCGACGTGCTGCGCATCAGAGGCGTGCCGATCCCGGCCATGCGGGTGCTCTCGACCAGCGACACCCCCTGGCAGACGTGGGAGTACCTGACCCGCGTCTCCCAGCTGCCCGCGCACGAGCGCATCCGGTCCGACGCGGGGGCGCGTCCGGACAACATCTGGGGCTTCCCCTCCTACGCGGTGCAGGAGGCCTGGCAGGACGGCTCGCTCAAGCCGATCCTCCAGGTGCTCGCCGAGCCGCTGTTCACCGACTTCTACAGCCCGCGCGCCGGGCTGGTCACGCAGACCGTACGGCGCGAGGCCGACCGCATCGGCTACTGGCACATGCTGGCCAAGGGCCAGGTGCGCATGGTCAGGAAGCGGCTGGGCGGCGGCTACTTCACCGTGCTGACGCCGCCGCCGGGCACCTCGCCGACCAAGCGGGTGGTGCTGCGCTCCCAGTACGTGCACCTGGCCGTCGGCTACCCGGGGCTGAAGTTCCTCGACGACCTCCAGGAGTTCCGGCAGGCGCAGGGCGAGCGGTACCGGGTGGTCAACGCCTACGAGCCGCACGAGCACGTCTACGACCAGCTGCGCAAGCGGCCCGGCGTGGTGGTCGTGCGCGGCGCCGGGATCGTGGCCTCGCGGGTGCTCCAGCGCCTGATGGACGACCGCGAGCGGTACGGCCTGCACACCCAGATCGTCCACCTGTTCCGCACGTACGTGGCCGGCCCGCACGGCCCGAGCGTGTTCATGCGGCGCAAGGGCGGCGACGGCTGGGCCTACCAGGCGTTCACGATGCCCAAGTCGGCCTTCGGCGGCCAGCTCAAGGCCCGGTTCAGGAAGGCCACGCCCGAGCAGCGCGCCGTGATCTCCAAGACGGTGGCCGGCACCACCACCCCGAAGCTGGCCCGCTGGCAGGAGCAGATGCGCAGGGGCCGGCAGGGCAACTGGTACCACCCCACGCAGGCCGTCGTCGACCGCATCGAACGGGCCCCCGACGGCCGCCTGGTCACCCACACCCGCAGCGTGAACGCCGCCGCCATGCAGTACGTCTCCGACTTCATCATCGACTGCACCGGCCTGGAGGCCGACATGCCGGAGCACCGCGTCCTCGACGACCTGCTGCGGCACGGCGGCGCCCGGCCCAACAAGGCCGGCCGGCTGAGCGTCGGCCAGAACTTCGAGGTGCTCGGCGCCGAGAGCGAGGGCGGCGTCCTGTACGCCTCCGGCGCCGCCACGGCCGGCAACCACTTCCTGGCCGTCGACAGCTTCCTCGGCATGCAGACCGCCGCGCTCGACATCGCCGCCGACCTGACCAGGCGCGGGTTCTGCAAGGGGCTCGGGCCGGTGCGGTCCACGGCCCAGTGGCTGCGGTGGGCGGGGAACAGGAGGCTCGCTTGATCCCGACGCTGGCCGGGCGGCTGCAGACCCGGCTGTTCACGCTGGCCACCGTCGGCGCGGCGCTCACCGCGCTGATCACGCTGGTGCTGCCGATGTCCTTCCGGGACGCCTTCCTCGTGCTGCTGGCCGTCGCCGTCGTGGGCGCCGGGTGGGAGCTGCTGTACCACCTGCTCATGCAGTTCCGCTGGGACAAGGACTGGCCGACGCTGTTCGGGCTGGTCACGGCCGTGCCCGAGGGGCTGCTGATGTGGGTGCTGCTGGACGGCGGGCTCGTCCCCGGCGTCGCCGGCCCGGTCAGGGCGTGGGCGTTCGCGGTGATGTTCGCCTTCGTCTGGCTCGGCCAGTGGTTGTTCGTGAACGGGCCGATGCGGGTGTTGTTCGTCGAATGGCGGCTGCGCGGCGGCCGCCTGCTCTGATCAGGTATCTGCTCACGGTTCTGCTTACGGTTCTGCTTACGGGGGGGGCAATGGGGGGCGTCGAGCTGGCTCGACCGCTGTACTTCTGGCTCGGTTTCCTGGCCACGGTGGCCGGGGTCGTGCTGCATCTGCCGATGTACCTGCACGGCGCCGACATGCACTACCGCCTGGCGGGCATGCCGATGGACCTGCCGATGACGATCGGCATGGGGCTGATCGTCGTGGGGCTGGCGGTCACCGCGTACGGGCTGATCCCGCCCGGCGCGCTGACGGCCAGGCCGGCCGCCGAGGTACGCGTCCGCGCCCTGGACGACGCGCGCATGCGACCGGCGCACATCGGGCTGATCGTGGTCATGTCGGTCGCGGTGATCATCGACGCCATGAAGCCGATCACGCTCGGCTTCGTCGCGCCCGGCATGGCCAAGGAGTACGGCCTGAAGTCGGCGCTCAACCCGGCCGGCGAGCTGCCCGTGGCGCTGCTGCCGCTGGCCGGGCTCACCGGGACGGTGCTCGGCTCGCTGCTGTGGGGCTGGATGGGCGACAAGATCGGGCGCAAGCCGTCGATCCTGTTCGCCGGGGTGCTGTTCATCGGCACCGCGATCTGCGGCGTCATGCCGGACTTCGAGTGGAACCTGGCCATGTGCGTGGCCATGGGGTTGGGCGCGGGCGGCATGTTGCCGATCACGTTCTCGCTGCTGGCCGAGACGATCCCGCCGCGGCACAAGGGCTGGGTGATGGTGCTCATCGGCGGCAACCTGGCGGTCGCCTACCTGGCGGCGAGCTGGTTGTCGGCGTCGCTGGCGCCGACGTTCTCCTGGCGGGTGCTGTGGCTGGTCGGACTGCCGACCGGCGTGTTCCTCATCCTGCTCAACCGGTTCATCCCCGAGTCGCCGCGCTTCCTGCTCGCGCACGGCCGCGACGCCGAGGCCCGCGCGGTCCTGGCCAGGTACGGCGCGGCCGCCACCACCGAGGAGGCCACCGCGGGCGTCGAGCGGGTGGAGGACGAGCACGCGGGCGGCTACTCGCGGCTGTTCCGCCGTCCGTTCACCGGGCTGACGGTGGCCGTCGTGATCCTCGGGCTGAGCATCGGCCTGGTCACCTACGGCTTCCAGTTGTGGATCCCGTCCAACCTGCAGAAGCTGGGCCTCGACCAGCAGACGGCCGACCGGGCGCTGCGCGACTCGACGCTGCTGGGCCTGCCGCTGATCTTCGTCTCGGCCGCCATGTACGGCCTGTGGAGCGCGAAGAAGACGATCGTCACGCTGTCGGCGCTGGTCGGCGTGGCGCTGGCGGTGCTGGCCTTCTCCGGCGAGACGCTGGCGCACGACCGTACCTGGCTGTACCTGCTGCTGGCCGGGCCGATCGTGGGGACGGCGACGATCGCCGCGGTGCTTGCCGCCTACAGCTCGGAGATCTACCCGACCCGGGTGCGCTCGCGCGGCTCCGGGCTGTCGGCGGGGATGGGCAAGGCCGGCGGCGTGGCCGTGACCGCCGTGCTCGTGGCGGGGGCGGCGGCGCCGTCGATCGGCACGACCGCGCTGCTCGGGGCGGTCCCGCTCGTCCTGGCGGTGGTGGCGGTGCTGGTCTTCGGGGTCGAGCCGCCCAAGGGCGCGGCCGGCGACCCGGCCACGCCCGCCGCCGCCTCGACCAGGGCCTGAGGGCGCTTCGGCGTTCACAGGGGCCTGACGCCCAGGGCCTCCGGTCGCTCACGGGACGCGCGCGACGGCGCCGTACGTGCCCGACGAGCTCGGCCGGGCGGAGCAGGCGGCGCCGTGGTCGTCGGGCCGCCACTCCGGGACCCACACCAGCCCCGGATCGACCAGCACCAGCCCGTCGAGCAGCGCCGCCACCTCCCGCCTGCCGCGGATCGCGTGGCCGGGCAGCGTCATCGCCAGCAGGTCCCGGACCGCCGGCAGCAGCTCGCCCGGCACGCCGTCGAAGGTCGTCTGCAGCAGCGACAGGTAGCTGCCGTCGGACGCCGCCTGGCGGACCCGCCTGATCACGTAGTGGACGTACTCGTCGTCGGCCAGGCTGTGGGTGGACAGCAGCAGCACGGCCACGGGCCGGTCCCAGTCGAGGAAGGCGCGCACCACCCGGTCGCCGAGGATCGCGTCGATCTCGCGCACGTCGCCCTCGACCACGCGGACCAGATCGGTGCCCGGCTCGATGGTGGCCCGCGCGCCGGCCAGCACCATCGGATCGTTCTCGACGTACACCACCCGCGCGGGCACGCCGCCGGGGCCGCCCGCGGCCACGTCGTGCAGGCGTCCGCCCGGGGGCAGGCCGCTGGGCACGCCGCTGCCCACGATGACGAACTGGTCCACGCCCTCGGCCGCCAGATGCCGGACCACGCGCACCAGGAACTGCAGCACGGCCCGCGCGGCGGTGGTCGTCACGGACGCGGCCTGGTCATATCGGCGTACCAGATCGCGGTCGGCCGAGAAGTTGTTCTTCCCGCCCGCGGCCGCGTCGAGCACCCGGGTGGTCATGGCTCGGGTCATCTCCAGCTTCGCCAAGTTTCGGATGGCACGCTGACGCATTGAGTGTTGCCCCTTTCCCCTCGCCCACTATCTCGGGAAAAGCCGGTCCTTTCGGACCCCACTCGATGACCCAGACCATATGATCCTCGTTACCGGCCGGAAGACAACAGGAAAAGCATGAATTCTGCGGAAATATGCCTTACCTGAATGACCGCCGGCCGGAGATCATTTCCCGGTCGAGCGCGAGAGGCGTTCGCGGTGGGCCTCCAGCACCTCGTACGTCTCCTCGCGGGTGGTGGTCGTCACCGACAGCTTCGTGAACGCCTGATGGTAGGTCTCGACGGCGGCGACGTCGGTGATCAGCTCGTCGGCCTCGACGCCGTGGGCGCAGGCGACGTCGGGCTCGAACGCCTCGGCGAAGCGCCACAGCGTGAACGGGCCGGTGCGGGGCACGTACGCCGGGTCGTCGATCGGCACGACGTGCAGCGAGACGTTGGGCCGCTTGGCGTGGTCGAGCAGCAGGTCGAGCTGGCGGAGCTGGGCGTGCGGGCCGACGATCGAGCGCAGCAGCACGGCCTCGTCGATCACCGCCCACAACACCGTGTCACCGGCCAGCGCCTCCTGGCGAGCCATGACCAGCGCCAGGGCCTCCTCCACCGACGACTGCCCGAGCGTGGCCGGCCCGGCCACGGTGATCGCGGCCCGCGCGTAGTCCTCGGTCTGCAACATCGGCGGGACGAACTGGGGATGGTAGGTGCGGATCACCGTGGCCCGCTGCTCCAGCGCGTAGGCCGTGGCCAGCCAGACGGGCACCGACTGGGCGTCGTACCAGGCGGCCTCGCGCTCGCCCCTGGCCAGCGAGAGCACGTACTCGCGGACGGGCGGGGCGGTGACGCCGTAGAGGCCGAGCAGGCGCTCGACCGTGATCGGCGTGGGCGCGAGGCGGCCCTCCTCGATCGCGGGGATCGCGGCGGCGCCCTTGCCGAGCGCGCCCTCGACCTGCTCGACCGAGAGCCGCACGCCCATGCGCAGGCCGTGGAGCCGCTTGCCGAGCGCGCGGCGCTGGGAGTCGTTGAGCGGCGGGGCGGCGTCGGGGATCTCGGCGACCGGCTCCGGCTCGCCCGGCAGCCCCTCGGCCCGGCGCGCCAGCTCGACCACGCCGCGCAGCACGGCCAGCGACCCCTCCGACAGCCCGGAGGCCGACAGGCCGATCGCGGCGGCCCGCAGTTGCAGGTCCTCCACCGCGCCGGACTCGTAGTGCTCGTCGCCCACCAGCCAGCCCACGCTCACCTGGAGGCAGGCGGCCAGCGCCCGCAGCACCTGGAGCGTGGGGTTGGTCTGCTTGCCGGTGCGCAACTGGCTGACGTAGGCGCGCGTGATGGGTATGCCCGCCTCGGTGAGGGCGGCGGCGACCTGGGCGCCCGTGAAGCCGCGCTTGGTCAGCGCGAGATCGAGCCGTTCGGCGAAGTTCGCCACGGCGCACCTCCTACCGCCCGTGAACTTTTCCCAGCCTAAGGTACGAGACCCCCGGTGTCCCCTGCCACGCGGGCCAGCTCTGCCCGGCGGGTAGGTATCAACTTATTCGCAAAGTGTGAGTTGACATAGCCCCTCTTTCCAGCACAGTATCGGAGCGCGTGGTAACTGTGGCTTAACAGCCCGGACGATTCGCGAGAGTCTCCGGCAAGGAGGTGGCCGGACGTGACCATGGACTCCCTCGACGGCTCACGCTTCCTGGAGGATCCGGTCTCCCGGGGGCAGCAGCAGGCGGTCCGGCGCATCTGCGCGCGGGTCGCCGGCCCGCTGACGAGCCGCGACGTCCAGGTCGCCGAGCTGCCGCTGGGCGGGGTCGAGATCTGGCTGGACAGCCCGCGTCACCGCTGGCGCCTGCACCACCGCATGGCCCGCGAGCTGCGGCTGGCCGGCTGGCACACCGAGCCCGGCCCCGACCGGCTGCTGCTGCTCGGCTGGAGCGCGGTCTGCCTGGGCCACCGTGCCAGGATGCTGGGCGCGGCCCTGTCCGGGCGGCTGGCCCACTTCGACCGCACGTCGTTCGCGGCCGTCATGATCGCCACCCGGCTGCGGCACGAAGGGCTGTCCGCCGCCGAGCTGCCCGCCGCGGTGGTCGAGCGCTGCCGCGACGCGCTGCGCTGGCCCGCCCGGCTGGCCGACCTCGACGGGCTCGAACGCCCGTCGTCGCTGGAGCCCATCAGGCTCAGGCTGGCCCAGGTGGCCGGGCTGGAGTCGACGGTGAGCCGGCGCTGCGCCGAGCACCTGGCGCTGGCCGCCAGGGTCGCGCGCACGGTGGCCGGCACCGCGCCGCCCGCCCGCTCGCGCGCCTGCGGGCCGCGCGCGGGGCTGACCGAGCGCATGGTCTGCGTCAGCGTGCCCAACAGGGCCGCCGCCGCCCTCGACCCGGGGACGGCGCGATGACGCCGCTCCCGCTCCCCCGCCGGGCCTGGCCGCCCACCGGCCCGCCCGCACCGCCCGCGCCGCGCGCGGCCGTGCCGGCGGCCCTCATGCGGCCGGCTCCGGCGCTACCCCATCCCTCCGGCACCGTGTGTCACGTGCCCGACAAAGTCGGCACGGTGCTGTCGGCCGGCGCGGTAGCGGCTGGCGTGCCGGCCAAACCAAGGGGTAGTGCCTGGGGCCGGCTTTCCTCGCGGCCGTCCGCCCGTGATCGGGCGGCGGCCTCCCCGGCCGGGGAGGCGGGCCCGCCCGGCTCCCCGGCCGGGGCCACCCGCACGGCGGCGCCGCCCGGCGGGGCCGTCGGCGTTTAGGGCGCCCCCACACTGTTAGACCGCCCCCACAGGGGGGCGGGGCCCGCGGGGGGCCCCAACCGACCCAAAAAACTCGGAAACAGACCGGGGAGCGCGTAGGTTTTGAAGAGGGGGGTGTACA
>NZ_JBITLO010000011.1:0-395622 GCF_044465345.1 Nonomuraea sp. NPDC049684
CCGACCCGATCCGAGCACGAGCAGTAGTCAACGACAACATCAGGGGGTCAAGATTCAACCGTCGTTAGGGGGTCAGAATTCGGCCGTCGTTGACAAAGGTCGGCCCCGCACGCGCGGGGATCGTCCGAGCCACGCCACCGGGGCCGCGGTCGAGCTGGCGTCGGCCCCGCACGCGCGGGGATCGTCCCTGTGTTCTAGGGAGTTTACCTAGGAGTGTCCGGTCGGCCCCGCACGCGCGGGGATCGTCCTGCGGACCTGGATCCGCCGCTTCTTTTTCGGGTGTCGGCCCCGCACGCGCGGGGATCGTCCTCCGCCTGGTCCGTCTCTGTCAGATCCATCGGGGTCGGCCCCGCACGCGCGGGGATCGTCCGGTCACCCCGAGCCCCAGCCCGTCCCCCACGTCGTCGGCCCCGCACGCGCGGGGACCGTCCCACACAAAGAGACCCCCGTGGGAATGGGGGTCTGTCGGCCCCGCACGCGCGGGGATCGTCCCGCCATCGCCAGGTCCTGGACCACCGGCCTGTCGTCGGCCCCGCATGCGCGAGGATCGTCCAGGCATCGAGGGGTCTGACGAGGTCACGGCGGCGTCGGCCCCGCACGCGTGGGGATCGTCCGAGGAGTCAGGATGACTCGCCCACCGCCTACCGGTGAGCCCCGCACGCGCGGGGATCGTCCCCGCTCTCCCGCGAGGGGTGCCCGGGGCTGGGGGTGGGCCCCGCACGCGCGGGGATCATCCGGGTCTCCCTCTCCAGGCGGCACCCGCCCTGGCGTCGGCCCCGCACGCGCGTGGATCTTCCGGCACTCAAGGACCGCCAGGCGGCGGCCACCACGTTGGTCTCGCGCGCGCGGGGATCTTCCGTTCGGCAACGACCAGACCGCCTACCGGATCATGTCGGCCCCGCACGCGCGGGGATCTTCCCTCGGGCACTCCGACGTGAACGTGCATTTCACCGTCGGCCCCGCATGCGCGGGGATCTTCCCATGGCTACCTACCTCGACCTCTCGGCGAGGAAGTCGGCCGCGCGCGTGGGGATCTTCCGCATTTCCAGGACGTCTACCTGGACTGGCAGCGGTCGGCCCCGCACACGCGGGGGTCTTCCCGCGGCGCGCAGCATCCGCAAGGTCCTGGAGGGGGCGGCCCCGCACGCGCAGGGATCTTCCCTGGCCACCGGACCGCGGCACAGGCGGGTGGGTGTCGGCTCCGCACTCGCAGGATCTTCCCTTGGTTCATGCAGGCTCTGCCACCACCCTCAGATCGGCCCCGCATGCGCGGGGATCTTCCGAAGTCCGGCAACGCCTGGAAGGGGTGAGGCCCGTCAGCCCCGCACGCGCAGGGATCACCCCGGCTCTGTATGGGTGCGAGCTGCAGAGGCGCATGTTGGCGCCGAATGCGAGATCATTCGGCCTCGCAGGCGCCGGGGAGTCGTTCGCGCACTGAGCCATCGATGCTGGTAGGAATGAGGACTTCTCCCTCGGCATGGGAGGAGAGCCACGGGAGCCAATTTGGGGAGCCACCGCCTTGCGACTCCTTCAGTCGTTCCGCTTCCTCCTTGGGGCCTTCCAAGAGGTAGGAGGCGCCCCGATCGACTCACATCGACATACCCGGACCTGCCTGTCTTCCTTCGCATCGAAGGGGTCAGGGGTTCGAATCCCCTCATCTCCACCAGGTCAAAGGCCGCTTCCGAGTGATCGGGAGCGGCCTTCTGCGTTGCCGGGTGACTACGGTTTCCTTCTTCGAGCTCAGCCCTCGGAGCGTTCGAGTCGCTCGCATGATCTAGCGCACTCGGGCCACTCCCATTACTGTCGGCCATCTGTGATCGCATGACTCCTCCGGCCGCCCCGAGGTAAGAGCCGGCCACAAGGACGGTGAGCGGTGTCTGATCTGGTGCGGCTGGACATGGACGACGCGTCCGGACATGGTGCGGCCAGGCGGGGCGTGAGTGATCCCCCGGTGGACGACCGATTTGTCCCATCTACTTCGCCCGGTTCCATGGGCTTCTGGGCTGATGGCTACACGGTCCCCGCCGGTGAAGGCGTGGGTATGTCAGCCGCATCGACGCGGCCATCACTCCTTCGTCGAGACCTCCCGTGGATCGTCGCGCTGGCGCTTGTGGCGGCGTTGACCATCGCTGTGTGGCCTTCCTCGGTTCTGCTGGGGCATCACGACGACCCCGTCGTGGCGATGGCGGTAGGGGAACTGGAGGGCCGGCCGGTCGCCGTGAGCGCTGGTAGCGGCTACGACGACACCGCCTTACGGGTGTGGGACCTGACCACGGGCGATCCCGTCGGCGAACCGATCGTCGCTCACCCGGTCGGTGTCCTGACGCTGGCGCTCGGGGAGGTGGACGGTCGGCCGGTAGCTGTCATAGGCGGCTACGACGATGCCGTACGGGTGTTGGATCTGACCACACGCGAACTCGTGGGCGAACCGATGAGGCTCAGTAAGTCTGACCGCGTCGATGCGGTGGCGGTCGGGGAGGTCAACGGTCGGGCCGTCGTCGTCGTTGCGGGAGATTGGGGCGACGCCGCCACCCGGAAGCTACCTGTGCGGGTCTGGGATCTGGCCACGCATGAGCCCGTCGGCGAACCGCTGGTCGGACACACCGGCCTCGTCTTGAGCGTGGCCCTTGGAGAGGTGAACGGTCGAGCGGTTGCCGTCACTGGCAGCGTTGACGGTACGACACGCATATGGGATCTGGTCACCCGCAAGCAGATGGGCGATCCGATAGTCAGCGCTACCGGTGTCGGGAACGTCGCGCTCGGGAAGGTGGACGGCAGACAGGTCGTCGTCTCCACCGACGACGAGAACATATCGGTGTGGGACCTGGCCACCCACCGACTCATCGGTGCACCGATACCGACAGGTCTCACCTATGGGGTCAGGACAGTAGTGATTGAAGAGGTTGACGGCCGGTCAGTCATCCTCGCCGGTGGTGGTGACGGCGATGACGGCGGTGCCGTGCAGGTTTGGGATCTCGGTACGCATGAACCACTGGGCAGACGGATGAGATACGCCAACTGGGTCGGGAACGTGGCGATCGGACATGTGGCTGGAAGAGTGGTCGCCGTCACCGGAGACGGTGACGGCGACGTGCGAATGCGGGACTTGAGCGGCCACACACAATGAGCCAGTGTCGCCGAGGACACGCCTCAGGTTGGCCAGGTAGTCCGCGACAGACTTTGACGTATGGAAATACTTCCCGGCGCAGGCGTGGCCTTGGTAAAGGGCGGGGATCGGGTTCTTCGAGGGCGTGCAGTTGACCTACCGATTCATGGATGAGGTGGTTTCTGATCTGGCGGGGAAGGGCTGCACGAGCACTTCTTCTGACATCGGATTCACTTTCCACGCGGGCTTCTCGGTGTGGTCGATGGGATCTCTGTGGGTTCGTGATCTAAACCATGAAGCTGACGAGGAGGACGAACGCTCAATCGTCGAAGGGGTGTCTGTGCCCCCTACTCGTAGTGGGGCGAGGGCTGAATGGGCCATCTGCGCAGGCAGCCGACCGGTTCCAGGGCGTCGGCGCGAGCCTGCTCGATCAGCTCCCTGCGGAGTCTTTGGGCTCTGTACGTGCTGCGGCAGCGTGCTCCAGATCGATTTCCGTCGATGCCTGGATCACAGTGCTCATCAGTGCGTCAGTCAATAGCTGATTCCGGTTCTGACGATGCAACCAGGCTTCTGCGGTCTTGGTATCACCGGGGTTGGTATCGCGAGCACGCCTTGAATGACATAGTGGCGCCCGATATGCTGCTGGAGCTGTTTCTGTATTGACACGTCTCGGCGGAGGCGGCGGGTAGGAATTTCCTTGAAACATCCCGACACTCCCGAATGCCGCGCCCGCGAGCCCGATTGATCGGATCGCTGCAGACATAAGTGATCAAGAGTCCGCCGCAACCGGCTCATCCTGGAACACGAACCAGTTGCAGCGAGAGATTGCAGGTCGTGGAATTGGACGCGCTGTGGGTGATCGGGGTCGTCTCCGCCTTGGCCGCGGTATGCGCCGTGACGGCCTCGATCGTGACGACTCGAAGACAGACGGGGCTGAGCCGTCTGTTCGCCGGGATCGCCGTCGCCCTGGTCGCGATTTTTGTCATCATCGCGCGGACCAGGAATCTGCGATAACGAAGAACTGCCGGCGCGTGCACGACTCCCATGAGAGTAGTCGTGGCTTCAGTGCCCGTGTGCGTCTGTGCCGCTGCGCGGCGATTGCGGAAGAGGGGACGATCTTCCCACGCCTCAACTGCGTTGAGATGCCCACCGTTGGCCAGATCGGCCTTGGCCGACTGTCAGACCGGAAGCTGTTGCCGCCGTCTGGAGGGGGCCTCCTGAAAGGTGATGCCGGGATCTCTGTAGAGCCCGCAACCGCCTCAGGGGGCCGGCCGTTGCTGCCCGTCACCCGCCACGTCAAGGCGGCTTCCCTTTTCCATCGAGCGGCTCTTGCTTCTACTCCGGAACGGCCTCATGCGACATCCTTCATGCCGTCAGTGGAAGGCTGTGGCGTTGCGCTTGGCCCAGTCGGCGAAGGTGGCGGGAGTGCGGCCCAGGATCTTCTGGACGTCGGGGCTGACGGTCTGTTCGCGCAGGGTTGGGGTGCCGAGGATGTCGAGGGTGGTGTCGGCCACCGGGGCGGGCATGAAGGTGAGCATCTGGGCCCGGGCCTCTTCCCGGGTCTGGTCGATGAAGGTGATGGGCTCGCCGATGGCGTCCCCGATGGCGGCCGCGCGCTCGCGTGGGGTGGTCGGCGCGGGGCCGGTCAGTTCGTAGATCGCCTTCGTGTGGCCGGGCTGGGTCAGGGTGGTGGCGGCCACGGCGGCGATGTCGTCGGGGTCGATGACCGGGAGGCCGACCTCGGCGAAGGGCGCGGCGATCGTGCGGCTCGTCCTGACGGACGAGACCCAGGCGTAGGCGTTGGAGGCGAAGCCGCCGGGGCGCAGGATGGTCCAGTCGGTACCGGAGTCCATGACGGCCTGTTCGAAGGCGGCGAAGGCCTTTCCGTGTGACAAGGAGTCCGGGCGGGTGGCCACTCCCTGGGAAGAGAGCAGGACGATCCTTCCGGAGTCCGCGAACTGGGCGACGACCCGGGCGGGGTCGCCGGCCATCATCAGGTCACCGCCGATGAGGAGGAAGACCGCGTCCGGCGCGGAAGGCAGGTCGGCGGGCGATTGGGAGAGGTCGGCGGAGATCGTGCGGACTCCGGGTGGTACGTCGGCATTGGTGATGCGGCGGGAGACGGCGGTCACTTCGTGGCCCTGCTCCGCGAGGATGCGGACCAGCGTGCGGCCGACATTTCCGGTGGCTCCTGTGACGACGATCATGGCAGTACCTCGATGTTAAGAGTTAGTTGGCTGACTGACTGAGTACAAGGTAGCACGACTTGCGCTCCTGTAGTTAGTCGGATGACTGACTTTTGCGACGTCCGCCTGCGGGGTGGAGGTCGGCGGTGAGGGGGAGGGGTTCATCAGGGCGGAGGTCGAGGCGTGTGCTGGCTGGACGCTGGGCGCACGCGACCTCGTTACGACGCCAGTGCACTGGCTGGGTGTTGAGTGCACACGACCTCGTTACGACGTCAGTGCGCCGCCGGAGCCGCTGATCCCGCTCAACGTCGGGACATGTCCGGATCCGCGCCCTAGCCGCCTTGCGCCGTCACCCCTCGCCCGGATTCGGCACCCGTTGGCCCGGTCACCAGGGCGGGATCGCTGCGAAGGGGCTCCCTCCTGTGTGCATGTTCGAGGACGTGGCGGGTCCTCGGTGAGGAGGGCGGTGTCGGTTCAGGCGGTTGAGGCGTGCGGGGGGAGGGGCTCGGCCTGCCTTCGAAGTGGCTCACCGGCCTGGGGGTGAGCGCGAAGGCGGACAGCAGGGCGGTGGTACAGGTGACGACGTGAATGTCAGGTAAGAGGGGTGGAGTGGCGGGCGCGGTGGCGGCGTACTGCGTCTCTGTTGGCGCACGAGGGGGAGCAGTAGCGCTGGCGTGCGGTGCGTGAGGTGTCCGCGAAGATCGTGTCGCAGCCGGCGGCGGCGCACCGTCCGAGCCGGTCCATGCCCCGGCTGACCAGGTGCATCGCCGTGCCGACGGAGATCAGCGCGAACAGCACCGCGCCGAGCGGCTGCAGGTCGTCGCGATAGTGCAGGTGCCAGCCGTGGGCGTGGTCGGTCATCCGGGGGTAGGCGGCCGACTGGGCCAGCATCTCGTTGACCAGCTCGGCCTTCTCGCGCTCGCCCGTGGCGTCGACGACGTTGGTCCAGGCGGCGATGACGGCGAGGGTCTGGTCGAGATCCGACGGTTCGACCGGGCGTTCCAGCACCAGACCGGCCGTACGGCAGCGATGGGCGAGTTCGTCGGCGGTCGCCGGTGGGCGGTTCGCCAGTTCCGCGGCGAAGTTCACCACGTCCGCGCCGTAAGGGTTGAGGTGCACAAGGGCATTACATCAGCCTGTACGTCATGACGCGAACAGCAACGGAACAGGATGTTCCGGAACTCGTCCGCCTCCGGGCGCTGCTCTTCGACGACCTCGGCGGCGACTTCTTCAACCCCGCGGACGCCGATGATGAGTGGCGCGACGCGCTCGCCCGGGTCTTCAAGCGGAAGCTGGCCGAACCCGACTGCCGGATCCTGGTCGTGGACGGCGACACCGGCCTGGCCGCCTGCGGCATCGGCACGATCGAACAGTGGTTCCCCGGCCCCCACTCCCGCAACGGCAGGATCGGCCATGTCATCGGCATGGTCACCGACCCGTCGTACCGGCGGCGTGGGCACGGCCGGGCGATCATGCTCGGCCTGCTCGACTGGTTCCGCGACCGGGACGCCGTACGGGTCGATCTCACCGCCTCCCGCGAGGCGGAACCGCTCTACCGGCGACTCGGCTTCGCCGACCACCCCGATCCCCTGCTGTGCTGGAAGCCGTGAGGACATCGCGATACCGCTGGATCATTCTGGGGGTCGCGACCTTCACGCAGGCCGCGTCCGCGTTCTTCGTGCAGGGCATCGGCGCGATGAGCGTCCACCTGCAACGGGACCTGAGGCTGAACACGACCCAGCTCGGCCTGCTGCAGTCGGCGGCCCAGTTGCTTCCGCTGGCCGGGCTGCTCGTGGCGGGACGGCTGCTGGACCGCCACGGCGAACGCTGGGTCGTCGGGATCGGCGCTCTCGTGGTCGCCGCCGCGCTGGCGGCGGGCAGCGCGACGACGGGGTACGTCTCCTTGGTCGTCGTCCTGCTGGTCGTGGGTGCGGGGTACAGCGCCGTTCAGCCGGGTGGGAGCAAGTTGGTGGCGTCCTGGTTCGATGCCTCGAAGCGCGGGCTGGCCATGGGGATTCGTCAGGCGGGGCTTCCGCTGGGCGGCGTCCTCGCCGCGTTCGTGCTTCCCACGCTGGCGACGAGCTTCGGCCGGCGGTCGACGTTCGTGGCCGGCGCGCTCGTCGCATTGTCGGGCGCCGTCGTCTTCATGGCCCTCTGTCGTCATCCGCCGGACCGGCGGCCGGTGCCGGGCGCGTCCCGTGTGCGGCTGGAGCTGTTGCGCGGACCGTACCTGAAGAAGGTCATCCTGTCCGGCACGAGCATGGTGGCGGTGCACAGCGGCGTGGGCGTCCTCACCGTGCTGTATTCGCATGAGGTGGCGTCCATGGACGCCGCCTCGGCGGCCCTGGTCTACGTCGCGGTCCAGTGCGCGGGCGCGCTGGGCCGGGTCTGCCTGGCGGCGTGGAGCGACCGGCACAGCTCCGGCCGCTACGCCTGCGTCATGACGTGCCTGGCCGCCGTGATCATCGGGATGACGCTGCTGGCCACCCCCGTCGGCCGATCTCCCGTCGCGGCGTGCCTGCTGTTCAGCTGGCTCGGCTTCTTCGGAATCGGCTGGTACGGCCCCTGGATCGCCTACGCCGCCGAATCGGCGCCGCCGGACCACACCGGATCCGTCCTCGGGCTGGCCATGGCCGTCAACCAGGTGGCGATCGTCCTGACGCCACCTGTGCTCGGCCTGCTCACGGACCTGACCGGCGGCTTCGCGCCCGCCTGGGCCCTGCTCGCCGCGCTGACCGCGGCCACCATGGCGGCGACCGCCCGGCCGTGACCGGTTCGGACGGCCGCCGCCGCAGCCTCCTCTGATGACGATGCATCGGCCGCGTCCTCTTGCCGGATCGTCACCAGGGCAGGGGGCCGTCCTCGCTGAAGAATCCGCCGGTGGGGCCGTCCTCGCCGAGGGTGGCCAGGCGCACCACCACGGCCGCGCCCTGCGCCGGGGTGAGGAAGCCGCTGTGGCCGTTGATGTCGGTGTCGACGTAACCAGGGGCGGCGGCGTTGACCAGGATGTTCTCTTTACGTAGCTCGTTTGCGTACTGCAGGGTCAGCGCGTTCAGCGCGGCCTTGGACGGCGAGTAGGCCGCTGACGTCAGCCCCGACAGGGGCCCGTCGACCTCGGCGGTCAGCGTCAGCGAGGCGGCGTGGCTGGAGAGGTTGACGATCCGTGCGGCGGGGGATCGCCGCAGCAGCGGGAGCACCGCGTTGGTCACGTTGATCACTCCGAGGACGTTGGTCTCGAACACCTCGCGGACCAGCTCCACGTCCACGGCACTGGGGACACGGTCCAGGGCGTCCTGGGGCGCGGCCTGGCCCGATCCGGTGATGCCGGCGTTGTTGACCAGCACGTCCAGGCGGCCGAAGCGCTCGTCGATCCAGGAAGCGGCCGCCCGGGCGGTGGAGGGGGCGGTGACGTCCAGTTCGAGCGCGTGTGCGTCGCCGCCCGTGGCGCGGATCGCCGCCGCGGCCTCCTCGCCGCGGCGCGCGTCACGGGCGCCGACCAGGACGGTCACCTGCCGTGCGGCCAGCAGTTCGGCGACCGCGCGGCCGATTCCCTTGTTCGCGCCGGTGATCAGGGCCACCTTCGGCTGTGACGTGTGCTCGTTCATGGGCGGGGTTTCCTTCCGAGTCGGGCGGTTGAGGTGTCGCCGCTTTGTCCATGGAGACTCCGATCCAGGGGATCCTGTGACGCTGTTCCCCTGTGGTGTGCGTCACGTCCGTGCGAGGCGGAGTGGGGGGCCGTCCGGCTGGGAGGCTGCCGGTCCGGGACAGACAGTCGGAGGGCGGTTCCAGGTGGTCCGAATGCCGTCTTCGATGTCTGTCGGTGATCGCGCGTCCGAGGAGGGTCGTATGGCAGCTTTGGTCGCTGCTCGTGACGGGGAGCGCATGCCCATGCGTTCGAACGGCCAGGACTGGCTGGTGTCCTGGCACCCGGTCGACGACCCGCAGGAAGGCCGGTCCAACGGCGCCGCCGGCGTCTGCGTGACGGCTGCCGGCGGGCTGGTCCTCATCAGTCATGACGGCGAGCACTGGGGTTTCCCGGCCGGACGGCCTGAGGGCACGGAGACGATAGAGGAGACCCTGCGCCGGGAGATGCTCGAGGAAGCGTGCGTCACGGTCACCGGCAGTCGCCTGCTCGGGTGTTCCCGCAGCGAGTGCGTGCGCGGGCGCGAGCTCGGCCTGGTCCTCGTCCGCTCCTACTGGCGTGCGGAGGTCCGGCTTGACGATTGGGCGCCGCGGTTCGAGATCCGGCACCGGCGGGTGGTTCCGGTGTCCGAGGCGAAGAAGTACGTCCGCGATCCCGACCTGGCCGCGACCCGGATCTCCTTCCGCGCCCTGGACGAAGCCGCCGATGCCTTCAGCCCCTGACCTCGGCGAGCGTCGGCGGCGGCGCGCAGACGGCGTCCGGGGGCGACAGCAGCACCCACACCGGCCCGACGCCTCCCGCCGGCTGCGCCGGACGCAGGCCGATCAGACCGCCAGCGGCCCACCGGGGAGCGGATCGCACGCCCAGAGACCGGTGCCGGCGGCCCGGGAACCGTGCGGTGAGCCGGTCGCGATTGTGGTCCGCAGCGGCGAGCGCGGCCGGTTGAACGGCGAATGCCAAGAATGACGCGGTGATTGCGTTCAGGAATGTTCTGCGATTCGGCATTTCGACCTCCCGGGCCGGGCGCGACCCTTTTTAGCCTGGGCTAAAAGGCATTGTGGGGCGTGTTGCGGGTGGGGCAGGCTTCCCGTCATCGGGGCGCACCGGGTCCGGTGATATCGCCGAACAGCGGTGTCGCCGTGGTTCCGCACGGCCGGAGAGGACGAGAAATGTTCGGAACGGGAAATCGGACGAGGAAACTGCTTGCCACGGCGGCCGCCGCCGGAGCGGCTCTGACGATCGTGGCCACCCCCGGCTCGGCCGCCGCGTCGGCGTCGGCGTGGTGCCAGTCGAGCTACCTGGTCTACAAGTACTGGAAGTCGGACGGCAGCATCGGCAGCTGGAGCAAGAACTGCAGCGGTGACTACTCGCTCAATTCCAAGGGCTACAAGCTGGAGCCCGGCGGCTGGTCCGGTTACATCGACTACAGCGACGGCACCTGGGATTACTTCTGCGACTTCCAGAACAAATGGCTGGGCAAGCGGGTCGTCAAAATCACGATGGCCGCCGCGAAGATCGAGTACTGCGTCAATAAGTGATCGCCGGGCTGAGCGGTCATCGGCCGGGGCGCAGGCCGTCCAGCAAGACGGTGAGGTAGGCGTCGGCGAGTGCCTGTGAGGGAGGCTGGGCGCGGGCGACGGCCAGGGCGGTCCGGCCGAGGAGCGTCGTGACGACGGCGGGGTCGAGGTCGGTGCGGATCGCTCCCTCGCGGCGCGCCCCCTCGATCATCTCCTCGACGGCGGCGGCCAGCCCGGCGCGCAGGGCGGTGGTGGCCGGCAGGTCCAGGCCGTCGAGCTGGTCGTTGACGGCGTGGTGGGCGGTCTGGAACGCGATCAGCTCGCGGAGGAAGGTCCGCAGGGCCTGGTGGGCCGTGGTCTCGGCGAGCAGGTCGCGAGCGCGCTGGACGACCGGTTCGAGCAGACGGGAGACGGCGGCGTCCAGCAGGGCGTCCTTGCCGCCGAAGGCGCGTACGACGGTCGCGGCCCCGAGCCCCGCCTGCTTGGCGATGGCCTCGACGGTGAGCATCGCGCCGGGTTCGGCCAGCAGCGTCATGGCGGCGTCGAGGGCGAGTCGGCGGTTGCGCACGGCGTCGGCGCGGCGCTTGGGCTCAGCGGGTGTTGACAACTGAAATGCTCATTCCACATAGTTAACTGGAACGCTTATTTCAGTTACTGTACCCCGAGGAGCCCTGGTGAACGAGCGCATCCTGATCTCCGGGGCCGGCATCGCCGGGCTGGCCCTGGCCCACTGGCTGGCCAGGCTGGGCTTCCGGCCCACGATCGTCGAGCGCGCCCCGCGCCTGCGCGCCGGCGGCAACGGTGTGGACCTGCGTGACCACGCCGTCGAGGTGGCCACGCGGATGGGCATCATGCCGCGGGTGCGCGCGCTGGCCGCCGACGTGCGCGGCATGAAGTTCGTGGACGCCGGCGGCCGGCCCGTCGCCCGCGTCGACACCCGCGACCCCGGCTCGGTGGAGATCATGCGCGGCGACCTGGTGGCGCTGCTGCGCGGGGCGACCGACGTGGAGATCATGTTCGGCGACGCGATCAGCGGCCTGGACCAGGACGGGCAAGGTGTGCGGGTCGCCTTCGAGCACGCGCCCGCCCGCACCTTCGACCTGGTCGTCGGCGCCGACGGCATGCACTCCCGCGTGCGGCGGCTGGCCTTCGGGCCGGAGGAGGAGTTCGTCCGGCACAAGGACCACTACTTCGCCTTCGCCGACGCCGACGCCGCGCTCGGGGAGGACCGCTGGGTCACGATGTTCAACACGCCAGGCCGCATGGCCGGCGTCTACCGGTCGGGCAACCACCCGCAGGCCAAGGCGTACTTCATCTTCCGCTCCGCGCCGCTGGACTACGACCGCCGGGACGTCGCCGAGCACAAGCGGCTGGTGAGTCGGACGTTCGGGGACGAGACGGCCTGGCGTACCCGGGAACTGCTCGACTCGGCCCTGGCCGACCCCGACTTCTACTTCGACGCGCTGGGCCAGGTGCACATGGACGCGTGGTCCGAGGGCCGTGTCGCGCTCGTCGGCGACGCCGCCTGGTGCGCCTCGCCGGCTTCGGGCGCGGGCGCGGAGCTGGCCCTGGTGGGGGCGTACCGGCTGGCGGGAGAGCTCGCCGCCGCCGGTGGCGAGCACCGGGTCGCCTTCGCGCGGTACGAGGCCGCCCATCGTCCGCTGGTGACCAGGAAGCAGCAGATCGGCCCGAACGTCCGTCTCATGGTGCCGAGAACCGAGGGCGGCCGATGCGTCCGGGACGCCCTGGTCCGCCTCCCGCTGATGAGGGCCATGAGCGCGGTGGAACGCCACGTCCAGACCAGGACCACCCACCCCCTGCCGGACTACGGCCCGGTCCGATAGCGCGACCGGCGGGTTACTTGGGGCCGGTCAGGCGGCGTTCGCCTGCTGTGGTGAGCACGAAGACCTGCCAGTTGTAGTACGCGTGGTAGGCGCGCGGGTCGCGGCGCATCTGGCGGGCGTGCAGGAGCACGGCGTCCACGTACGCCTGGGACGGGTTGTAGGCGTGCAGGGCTCGCCGGTAGTCGCGCGGCGCGCCGCTGGCGTGGAGGTAGTTGGCCGCGGCCATGACGGCGTCCCGGGGGTTCTGGACGTCGCCGCCCATCCCGTACGCGCGCCAGGTCGCCGGCATGAACTGCATGGGCCCCTGGGCTCCGGCGTGGCTGTCGGCGCGTACCCGTCCGAACTTGGTCTCGACGAACATCACCGACGCCAGCACCTCCCATTCCACCCCGAAGCGGCGCTCGGCCCGCTTGAAGTGGCCGAGCAGTTCGGCGGCCGGGCGGGCCGGCTGGACCTTGAACACGGCCGACGGCTTGATGGGCCGGGTCAGGGCGAGCAGTCCGCGCAGGGCGCTGACGTTGTCCTTGGCCTGGGCGGCGAGGGCGGCGGGCAGGCGGGCGAAGGCGCGGTCGGCCAGGGCGCGGTGGCGGGCGGCGTGGCGGTAGAGGCGCTGCTGGTAGAGGGCCAGGAGCTCGACGTCCCGCGGCGGGGTGCCCGTCGGGGGGCGCCAGCGGTCGATGGCCGCGTTCAGCGCGGTGGTCGTGTCGCGCAGGGCCGTCGCCAGGCGGGCGGGGTCGGTGGGGAGCGGCGCGCCGGGGGCGGGGAGCGCCTGGCCGGAGGAGGCGCCGGCGCTCGCCGTCGCCGACGGGGCGGCGCCCGTCGCCTTCCCGGAGGCCGGGGAGGGGGCGGAGGCGGGGGAGGGCGAAGAGGGGGCGGCGGTCGTGGCCGTTGCGCCGCATCCGCCCGTCCCGGCGACTGCCGCGCTCACCAGCAGGAGACAGGCGAGCGTACGGCCCCGGCCGGTGCGGGGCTTCTGCGGGCGGGCGCGGAACGGGCGTCGGAGATCGTCCATGGTCGGCCAACCTACCTGCATCACGGCTTCATACCGGATATCTCACCCCGTATCGCTCCGCCGGGCGGCACTCGGCACTTGGGATGCGTACGCTTCTCACAAGGCGGCGGCGTGGCCGGGGATCGGCCGGGTAGAAGAGGACCCACCGGGAGGTGAGTGGCATCGACGGCGGAGAAGACGAGACGAGCTGGCGAGGGCCCCGGTTGCGGGCGGAGACGAGACAGGCGGACGGGTGCCTGGTCATGGGGTTGAGCGGGGAGCTCGACTTCATGCAGAAACCCGAGTTCCGGCAATGGGCGCTCGGCGTCGTGGCCGCCGGCCACAACGCCGGGAACGCCGGGAACGCCGGGAACAGCGACAACAGCAGCGACGGCGGGAGCGCGGCGCCGATGGTCGTGCTCGACCTCAGGGGCATCGAGTTCTTCGACTCCACCGGGCTGTCCGTCGTCATCGCGCTGTGGAAGCAGGCGCGTGACGCCGGCGGCGATCTGGCGGTGGCCGGTCCGCCGCCGATCTGCGCCAACATGATGCGGCGTACGGGGCTGGCCGACCACATCGCCATGGGCGACACGGTGGCCGCCGCGGTGGCCGGGGCGGCGATCCTGCGCCGCACGAGGGGTGACGCGGCCGGCGACCAGGCCGCGGCCGGCTGAACCTGAACCCGGCCGGCCGGATGGTGGCGGGCGGGCGGCGGGGTCAGTCCTGGGTGAAGGAGTGCTGGGTGGCGCCGGCCGGGGCGCCGGTGAGGTGCTCGTACGTGCCGCTGACGTCCAGCAGCCGTTCCAGCACCCGCGGGCGCTGCTCCAGGTGCAGCCGGGTGCCGGCCGTCACGGCGTGCTGGTGGATCATCAGCAGCGCCGACAGGCCGCTGGAGTCGCAGAAGTGCAGCCCGTCGAAGTCGAGGTGCAGGTCGGTCAGGCCGCCGTCGGCGAGCGCGGCGACGGCGGTGGTCAGGAGCTCTCGCGCCGTGTTGTAGTCCAGGTCACCGGTGACGGCGACGCGCAGCACCCCCGGGCGGGGCGTGGCCTGGACGAGGGTCAGCGGGTCGGGGGCGAAGGCGGTCATGCGATCTTTCCGTGGCCGGGGAGCGGGATTTCGTGGGTCGGGGAGGCCGCGGCGCTCACGGCGTCGCGCCCCTGAGCGATCAGGGCCGAGGCGCGCGGGAAGTCCTCCAGCCGCCTGTCCAGCAGGTCGAGAGCCGGCAGCAACGTGCCCGCCGGGACGCCGCGAGCGGTCAGGACGCCGGCCGTCCAGGTGAGGAACCGGATGAACAGCCCGGGGTCGTCCACGTAGAGCGCGGCGGCGAGGAAGTCGACGATGTGCAGGATGTCCTCGGCGGTGTGCCTGCGCTGCTGCGGCGTGTAGTGCGCCATCGCCGGGACGCGTTCCTCCAGGCCGCCCATGACGTCCCTGACCAGGCTCCGGGCCGACCGGCTGACCATGGTGAACTCCTGGTCGTCCAGGTGGGGCAGGTCGTCCACGGCCTGGCGGGTGGCGACGGGGCGGGGCAGCGGGCCGGCGGCGAGCCGGTCGGCGGCGGCGGCGCCGTCGGCGGCCCAGGCGTCGGCGCCGAGGAGGCGGGCGTAGCGGCCGTCCGGTCCGAACGCGGCACCGCCGGCCATCACCGGCGTGCCGGTCGCCTGGCAGGCGGTGATGGCGGCGTGGGCGCCGGGCAGCCGGGTGGGGATGGAGCTGGACAGCGCCACCACGTCGCAGGCCGTGCGGTGGAGGTGGGTGATGAGGTGGGGCGTCGGCACCTGCGCGCCGAGGTAGTCGACCCGCCAGCCGCGCAGCCGCAGCACCTCGGACAGGATGCGGGCGGGCATGGCGTGCCACTCGCCGTCGATGCAGGCGACGGCGATGCGCCCGCGTGCCGGGCCGTTCGCGGCGGCGGCGCGGGCGGCTGGGTGGTGGGCGAGGGCGGCCAGCACCCGCTCGTTGACGGCGGTGGCGGTGTGCTCCTGCGCCACGGTGATCTGGTTGCTCTCCCACTCCCGGCCGACGCGGGCCTGTACGGGGGCGACCACGTCCAGCAGCAGGGTTTCCAGCGAGATGTCCTGGTCGAGCGCGGCGAGCGCGGCGTCCGTGGCGGCGTACTCGTCGCCGGCGACGGCGGCGTCCCAGAGTTTTTCGCGCCAGGCGGAGAGTCCGTCTGCGTGCGTCATGCGGTGAACCTTCCCCGTCCGTGTCCTCCCACCGCGCTCAGATGTGCCCCGCGCGGCGCGGTGATGGCGATGACGGCCATGTCATCGTGATCGCCACCCCCTACCCACTGGGACGACAACATCTCCACACGCTCTGTGATCGCCTCGGGCGGCATGCCGCCGCACTGCCGCAGCTCCTCCTGCAGCCGCTCGTCGCCGAACATCTCGTCGCCGAGCGGGCCGCCCATGGCCTCGGTGATGCCGTCGGTGTAGAGCAGGCAGGTCTCGCCGGGTTCGAGGACCACGGTGTCGGTGACGCTCGTGACGCGTTCGAGCATGCCGATGAGGGTGCCCTTGGTGCTGGCCACGTCGACGCGCCCGTCGCCGCGCACGACGAGCGGCGGCGCGTGCCCGGCGCTGGTGACCCGGAGCAGGACGCGGTTGCCGGCCCGCTGGATCGAGGCCAGGACGAGCGTGACGAACCGGGAGCGGTCGCCGCCCTTGAGGAGCACGCCGTTGAGCAGTTCGAGCACGCGCTGATGGTCGCCGGCCATCGGCAGCAGGGCCTGCAGGGTGTGCCGGATCTTGCCGGTGAGCACGGCCGCCTCCAGGCCCTTGCCGGCCACGTCGCCGAGCACTACCAGCGACTCGTCGCCGGGCTCGGCGGGCGGGTGGAGGTCGTAGAAGTCGCCGCCGACGCGGGCGGTGTGCTCCGAGGGACGGTAGCGCGCGGCGACCTCGACGCCGTGCAGGCTCCGCACGCGGGGCGGCAGCAGCTCGCGCATGAGGGTCTCGGTGATGTCGGCCTGCTCGGCGTACAGGCGGGCGGCCGACATCGCGGCCCCGGCGCGGGCCGCGAACAGCCGGGCGAAGACCTCCTCGCCGTCGGAGAAGCACGCCTGGCCGCTGCCGCGCAGCAGCACGAGCGCCCCGGCCGGGACGCCGTGACCGGGCAGCGCGGTCACCACCATCGAGCCGATCTCGCCGAGCCCCTCGCGGGCCAGCCAGCCGGGGGCGGCGGCGGGGTCGATCCAGCGGGAGGGCAGCGGCGGGTAGCCCTGCAGCGCCTCGGCGAGCCCCGGCACGGCCTCGGGATCGACGGCCAGCTCCTCGCGGACGACGACGCCGTCCGGCCCGCAGTACGCGATGGGGTGCCGGCGCCGGTAGGGCGGCAGGATGACCAGCGCGGCGTCGGCCAGGTGGCGGGCGGCCAGCCGGGCGGTCACCTCCAGGCAGCGGTCGAGGTTGAGCGAGGACAGCAGCTCGCCGGAGGCCTTGTCGAGGAACGACGTCCGCTCGCGTTCGAGGTGCAGGGCCTGGGTGGCGCGTTCGAGGTCGGTGGTGTCGGCCAGCCACCAGGCGATCACGTCGCCGTCGCGGACCGGACGCGCCTCGAACGTGGCCGCCCCGATGGAACCGCGCACCCCCTCAGGAAGATCGGCGTCCGTAAGAGCGGCGTCCGTAAGAGCGGCGTCCGGAAGAGCGGCGTCCGGAAGAGCGGCGTCGAGGGGAGGGACGTCGAGGGGAGGGACGTCAGGGAGACGGGTTGTGGAGGCGTGGGCGTGGGAGAGCCAGGCGGGAGCGCTGTCCGCGAGCGTCGCGCCGGGCACCGCCTCGGGCAGCAGCCGCAGCGCCGCGTCGTTGGCCTGGGCGATGACTCCCGCGGTGTCCACCACCAGGACCGGGTAGGGGGCGCCGCGCCACACGGCCCCGGTCTCGTCCTGTCCCAGGCTGCTCCTCAGAACTCTCAAAACAACGAGCCCGCCGCAACGGGCTCTGCCTCCCTGAATCGTGGTCCCTTATACACGTTCTCCTCTCCACTGTAGCCGAGGCTCGCCCACCGCCCCAGCCGCGGACGGCCCGGTCGAGCGCCCCCGACCGGCCGTCTCCAGTGCTTTCCAGTCGTTTCCAAGGGGCCGCGGCCAGGGTCTGACCGGTCAGGACAGAACGCACTCGGCGGACGGGGAGAAGATGGGCCAGACGAGGACCCGGTCGGTTCTGGGCAGGACGGGGGCGACGCTCGTCCTGAGCGCGGTGCTCGGTTGCGCGGCGGGCCCCGCCGACGCGGCCGACGCGACCGTGGGGGCGGCGGCGTACGTGGTGCGGGGCAAGGTGGTGAACTCCGCCGGCCGGCCGGTCCAGGGCGCGAAGGTCGTGGTGAAGGACCGGCGTTACTACAACAGCGACATCGTCCTGCACAGCGACGGCAACGGCATCTACCGGGCGCAACTGCCACGCGAACCGTCGTCCTGGCTGGTCAGCGCCTCGGTGACGCGGCAGTTCCACGGCCGGCAGTACACCTTCGACCTGGAGCCGTCCTCGACCGCCTCCGTGCGGGCGAGCGCCGGCGGGGTGCGCAACTTCACCTGGCGCGTCACGGGCAGGCGGCCGGGCGCCGACGGCCGGTACTACGGCGGCCTGGTCGCCACGAACCTGTGGTTCGACAACCTTCCTGAGGACGTCGACCAGGAGAACGTACGGCTGACGATGACCCCGGTCGGCCCGCTGATCGACGGCAGCGACGGCAAGGTGGTCTCCGGCCGCGCGCCGGTCTACACCGACAGCGGCTGGGCGGTGGTCGACGTGCCCCTGGGCCGCTACCGCATCACCGCGACGTACCGCTCGGCCACCAGCGGCAAGGTCTACCCGCTCCAGGTGAAGCTGACCGGATCGGCCTCCTTCGGCCCGCAGGTCACCGCCGACTTCGAGCAGAGCGGGACCAACCAGCGGATCAGGCTGGAGGTCAGGTTCGGCTGACCCGGCCGTGCCGCGCCCGAAGAACGTGGACGACGAGATGAACGTGGACGACGAGATGGACTCGGACCACGGCACGGGTCTGGACGACGGCACGGGCCTGGACGACGGCACGGGCCTGGACGACGGCACGGGTCTGGACGACCGCTCGGAGCCGGCGGCCGGTACGGGTTCGCGGGCTCCCGGGCGGGTGGCCGCCGGCCTGCTCGTCCTGGCGGCGGTCGTGGCGGCGGGCGCCCTGGTCGGCGGTCTCGGGCATTCCGTGCTGCTCGACCGGCCGCTCCTACTGGGGACGCTGGCGGCGAGCCTGGTCGTCGTCTCGGGGGCGCTCGCCTTCGGCGGCGGTCCGCGCGGGCCCGTCGTCGCGCTCGTGATGACAGGCGGACGGTCATCCTCGACCCCCGTTCCGGACGCCCCCTGAACCCGGGCCGCCCCCAAGGCGGCTGAGAGGCAGAAAAGGAGAGGAACCGATATAATGATCATGCATCCCGGCGAGCAGGCGCTCCCGGGATCTTGCTTTTCATGCCCTCCTCACCTCATCGCGCGCTGCTCGCCGCGGCCGGCCCGCTGTTCTTGTCCATGAGCGCCGGGATCGTCGCCCAGCTCGTCACCACCTCCCTCCTCGGCCGTCAGGCCACCGCCCAACTGGCGGCCTTCGCGCTGGTCAACGCGGTGCTCATCCCCGTGACGGCCGCGGTGTCGGGTGGTCTGCGGGGGATGACGCCGTTCGTCGCCGCCTGCCGGGATCGTCCGGCGGAGGCGCTGCTCGTCCTGAAGGACGCGCGGTGGCTCACCGCCGCCCTCGGCACGGCCGGCGCGGGGGTCATGCTCGGCGTCCCGGTGATCGCGCGGATCGGCGGGGCGCCCGGCGAGGTGGTGGCCGAGTTCGGGGCGCTGCCGCCGCTGCTGGCGCTCCAGGTGCTGCTGTACGCGGCGGGCAGCGGCGCCGGCGGCGTGCTGGTCGCGCTCGGACGCGGCCGGCTGGTGCTCTGGTCCGGTCTGTCGAGCACGGCCACGGGGGTGGTGCTGCAACTCGTCCTGGTGCCGCGGATGGGCGTCCAGGGCAGCGGGGTGGCGCTGCTGGCGTCCACCGCGGTGGCCGTCGCGGTGTCCAACACGCTGCTGCTGCGCCTGCCCGAGCTGGCCGGGCGGTCGTCGTGGCCGGGCCGTCCGCGGTGGCGGGAGATCGCGCGGATGGCGCGGGTGGGCGTCCCGCTGTCGGCCACGCTCGTCGTGAAGTTCGCGGTCATGGGCGGGGTGACGTACGCCGCCGCGCGGACCGGGGCGCAGGGGGCCGCCGCGCACGCCATCCTGCTGTCGCTGCACGGATTCCTCGGGCTGGCCGCCGTCGCGGTCGCGCAGGCCGCGACGCCGGAGATCGCCAGGGCGGCCCTGCCGGGCGAGGCCCGCCGGCTGAACCGGGCGGCCCTGACGATCGCCGCCGCCGGCGTGCTGGCCGGCGGGCTGGTGCTGGTCATCGCGGGGGAGGCGGTGCTCGGGCTGTTCACCTCGGACGCCGCCGTGCTCGCCGCCGCGGTCGGCCTGGCGCCGTTGTCGGTGGCGTACGCCCTGGCCGACCACTGCGCGATCGTGATGTCGGCCGGGCTGACGGCGCTCAGGCGGTCGTCCTGGACGCTGGGGTCGGCCGTCCTGGGGAACGGCCTGCTGGCGTCCGTGGCGGGTCCGGCGGCGGGGGCGTGGGGGCTGCGGGGCCTGTGGCTGGCGTTGATCGCCGGTTCCCTGCTCGTCCTGGTGACGCAGACGGCCGGTTTCCTGCGGTTCAGCGCGCGCTAGAAGGGAGGGAAGGGGGCTCCGGCGGGCGGAGCCCCCTCGCCGTCAGGTGCGGTCCTGGGTCAGGACGCTGGACAGGAACGCCCTGGTCCGCTCGTGCCCCGGGTTGGCCAGCAGCTCGGCCGGCGGGCCGCTCTCGACCACGACCCCGTCGGCGAAGAAGGCCAGCCGGTCGCCGACCTCCCTGGCGAAGGCGATCTCGTGGGTGACCACGACCATCGTCATGCCGTCGGCGGCCAGGCCGCGCATGACCTCCAGCACCTCGTCCACCAGCTCGGGGTCGAGCGCGGACGTGGGCTCGTCGAACAGCATCAGCTCCGGGCTCATCGCCAGCGCCCTGGCGATGGCGACCCGCTGCTGCTGGCCGCCGGAGAGCTGGTGGGGCCGCTTGTGGGCGTGCGCGGCCAGGCCGACGCGCTCCAGGTGCTCCATCGCGGTCGCCCGCGCCCGCTCCGCCGAGACGCCGAGGACGTGGACGGGGGCGCAGGCCACGTTCTCCAGGGCGCTCTGGTGGGCGAACAGGTTGAACCGCTGGAACACCATGCCGATCCGGCGGCGGAAGACGGCGAACTCCTTGGGCGTCCACGGCCGGTAGCGGCCCTCGCGCAGGCTGTGCCCGACCTCCTCGCCGAGCACCCGCAGGCTGCCGCCGAGCACCGGCTCCAGCCCGTTGACGCAGCGCAGGAAGGTCGACTTGCCCGATCCGGACGGCCCGATCACGCAGCTCACCTCGCCCGGCGCGACGGTGAAGTCGACGCCGTTGAGCACCTGCGTGTCGCCGAAGCCCATGCGCACGCCCGTGGCGTGCACGACGGGGCTCACGCCGCCGCCTTCGGCAGGATCCGGGCCGCCAGCCCGCCGCCGCGGACCAGCCGTACGGCCTCGGAGCCGAACCGGCGTTCCAGGCGGCCCTGGAGGAAGGTCGCGACGGCGGTCATCAGCATGTACCACAGGCTCGCCACGATGAGCAGCTCCATGATCAGGTTGTTGGCCTTGTAGATCTGGCTGGCGTTGGTCATCAGGTCGTGCCCGGCCACCACGTAGACCAGCGACGTGGTCTTCAGCATGGAGATGAACTCGTTGCCGGTGGGCGGGATGATGATCCGCAGCGCCTGCGGCAGCACGATCACGCGCATGCGCTTGGCCGGGGTCATGCCCAGCGCGTACGCGGCCTCGGTCTGCCCGTGGTCGACGGCCTGGATCCCGGCCCGTACGGTCTCGGCGAAGTACGCCGCCAGGTTCAGCCCGAGCCCCAGCATGGCCGAGGTGAAACCGGTCATCACCTCGTTGGTGTCCCACTTGACGCCGATCATGGTGAACGGCACCTTGAGCACCAGCTCGGGGAACAGGAAGGCCAGGTTGTACCAGAAGATGAGCTGCACCAGCACCGGCGTGCCGCGGAAGAACCAGATGTAGAGCGTGGCCAGCCCGCTGAGCACCGGGTTGTGCGACAGCCGCATGATCGCCACGGCGACGCCGAGCACCAGCCCCAGCACGGTCGCCAGCACCGAGATCTCGATGGTGACCCAGACCCCGGCCAGGATGCGGTCGTTGAACAGGTATTCGGCGACCTTGCCCCAGTCGAGGCGCGGGTTCACCACGACCAGGTAGACCAGCCAGCCGGCGATCGCCGTCACGACGGCCGCGGCCAGCAGGCGGCCCCAGTGGCGGGTCCTGGCGACCGGGACGTGCTCCCCGGACGGCCCGGTGAAGGGTTCCGTGCGCATGGTCACTTACCGCCGTTGACGACAGCGGACTGGACGGCCAGCTTGTCCAGGTTCCACGCCTTCAGCAGCTTGGCGTACTCGCCACCGGCGATGAGCGAGTCGAGCGCGCCCTTCACCGCGTCGACGAGCTCCTTGTCGTCGGGCTTCATGCCGATGCCCCACGGGCTCTCGGTGCCCTCCAGGGCCATCGCCTCGACGTCGAGCTTGGGGTCGGCGGCCTTGCTGGCGGCCACCACGTAGTCGGTGATGGTGGCCTGCGCCCGCCCGCCGGTGACCTGGATCAGGGCCTCCTGGTCGCCGGGGAACTTCAGGATGTTCACGGCCGCCTTGCCGGCCTTCTTGCAGTCGGCGTCGTACTGCTCGGCCAGCTCCATGGACGAGCCGTTGTCGACGACGGACACCGTCTTGCCGCACAGCTCGGCCGGGCCGCCGATCTTGGCCGGGTTGCCCTTCTTGACCAGCAGACCGGCGCCGGCCTGCACGTAGTCCACGAACGTGACCTGCTTCTGCCGCTCCGGCGTGTCGCTCATCGAGGAGATGACGAAGTCGTAGCGGCCGGTGAGCACGCCGGGGATCTGGGAGTTGAACTCCTCGTCGGAGATGGTCACCTTGGCGCCGAGCTTCCTGGCGATGGCCCTGGCCAGCGCCGGGTCGAAGCCGATCGCCGTCTTGCCGTCGGTGGCGTACAGCTCCATGGGCGGGTAGCCGACGGACGTGACGACCTTCAGGCCCTGGGTCTTCAGGCGGGCGGGCGCCTTGGCGGCGAGAGCCTGGTCCGGGGTGATGGCGTTGATCACGTCGGCCGCCTTCTCCTCGGTGGGGGCCTGGTCGAGGGTGACCGCCGCCGCGCCGCCGTCCGCGGGGGCGGTGGCGTCGCCGCCGCCGCCGTCCAGGGACTGGGCGCCGCAGGCGGTGGTGGCGGCCAGCAGCGCGCCGGCGGCGAGGGCGGAGAGAGTGCGGATGTTCACGAGGGGGTGCTCCTTCAGGATCGCTGCCAGCGGACTTCGCCGCCGACGACGGTGGTGAGGACCTGGGTGCGCAGCACCGCCTCCGGCGGCTCCAGGTACGGGTCGGTGTCCACGGCGAGGAAGTCGGCGAGCATGCCGGGCGCGAGCACGCCCTTGCGGTCCTGCTCGCCGGCCGCGTACGCGGCGCCGAGGGTGTGCGCGGTGATCGCCTCGGCCATGCTCAGCCGCTGCTCGGGCTGCCAGCCGCCGGCGGGCGTGCCGTCCTGCCGGGTACGGGTGACCGCGGCGTACAGTGCGGCCCACGGGTCGGGGCTCTCCACCGGCGCGTCGGAGCCGAAGGCCAGTGCGACCCCGGCGTTGAGCATGCCCCGCCAGGCGTAGGAGGCCAGGTCGTGGCCGGCGAGCAGCGAGTCCACCAGGGCGATGTCGGTGGTGCAGTGCACCGGCTGCATCGAGGCGACGACGCCCAGCCTGGCCATCCTGGTCAGGTCCTGGGGACGCAGGTGCTGGGCGTGCTCGATGCGGTGCCGCAGGCCGGCGGTGGGCCCGATCGCCTCGTAGGCGTCGAGGACCAGCCGGTTGGCGCGGTCGCCGATGGCGTGCGTGGCGACCGCGATGCCGGCCGCCGCCGCCTTGCTGAAGATCCGTACGAGGTCTTCGTACGGGGTGACCGCGATGCCGGTGTTGTCGTGCTCACCGGCGAACGCCTCGTGCATGTGGCAGGTGTGCGAGCCGAGCGCGCCGTCGCTGAACACCTTGACCGGCCCGGTGCGGACCCAGTCGTCGCCCTGGCCGGTACGGCGGCCCTCGGCGATGGCGGCCTCCAGGGCGACCGTGGGGATCGCCTTGTGCACGCGGATCTTCAGCTCGCCGGCGTCGCGCAGCTCCAGGTAGGCGGCCCGGCAGTCCTCGCCGTCGATGTCGTGCACGCTGGTCAGCCCGAACGACAGCAGCTCCTCCTGGCCGGCGCGCAGCCGGTCGCGCAGGTCGCCGGAGACCATGAGGGCGCGCAGCGGGTACGAGGCGGACTCGCGCAGGATGCCGGTGGGCTCCCCGTACGCGTCCCGGACGATCTCGCCGCCGACCGGGTCGGGGGTGGAGGCGTCGATCCCGGCCATCCGCAGGGCGGCGGAGTTGGCCCAGACGGTGTGGCCGTCGACGTTGGGCAGCGCCACGGGCAGGTCGGGGCAGACCGAGTCGAGGGCCTGGCGGTCGGGCTGGACCGGCGGGTTCCAGATGTTGCTGTTCCACCGTCCGCCGAACAGCCAGGCGCCCGGCCGCAGGGTGGCCGCGTGCTCGGCCACCTTGGCCAGGGCCTCGTCCAGCGAGCGCACGTCGCGCAGGTCGACCGCGCCGAGGCTCTGGGCGTACTGGGCCGTGTGGATGTGGGCGTCGTACAGGCCGGGCAGGACGGCGGCGCCGTCGAGGTCCACCAGCTCGGCTCCCGGGCCCGCCGCCGCGCGCACGTCGGCCTCGGTTCCGACGGCGACGATCAGCTCGCCGTCCACGGCCATGGCCTGGGCGGCGGGGGCGCCGTTGGTGCCGGTGCGAATGGTGGCGTTGCGGTATACGCGCATGTCATGGATCTCTCAGGGGTTCGGGTGGGGTGGTGCGGCTCACTGTAGAAGTGGCGGAAAGAAGTAGGAAGCGATATAAACACGACATTTAGCAACGCTGAGGGCAAGGAACGCTTATGCTCAAGCCGGAACATCTGCGCACACTGCGTGAGGTCGTGCGTCTGGGGTCGTTCGCGGCGGCGGCGAACCGGCTCGGTTACACCTCCTCGGCCGTCTCCCAGCAGATGGCCGCGCTGGAGCGGGAGACCGGCGTGCGGCTGTTCGACCGCTTCGCCCACAGCGTGCTGCCGACCAGCGCGGCGGAGGTGCTGGCCCGGCAGGCCGAGACCGTGCTGGCCGACATCGAGCGCATGGTGGCCACCGTCCAGGCGGTCCACCGCAACAGCGAGCCGCAGATCCGCCTCGGGCTGTTCCCCAGCTTCACCGGCGTGCTGGCCGATGTCATGCGGCGGATGGAGCCGGAGGACCGGGCCGGGATCCGGCTGTCGGTCGCCGAGTCGTCGCAGCTCATCGCCCGTCTGGGCAGCGGCGGCGAGATGGACGCCGCGGTGGTCTACCAGGTCGGCAACACCGGGCTGTCGTGGCCGTCGGTGCTGACCAGACGGTGGATCGCCGAGGACCGGTACCGGCTGGTGCTGCCCCGGCTGTGGCCGGACCTGTCGCCGTACCGGGCCGAGCAGCTCGTGGACCTGCCATGGATCATGCACCATCCGGCCAGCAGCGACGCCACCCTCTTCGAGGCCCTGTTCGCCCACTGGAGCCTGCACCCGCGGGTGGTCTGCCACTCCGACGACTTCAAGATCACCATGTCGCTGATCGGCGCCGGCGTGGGCGCGGCCCTCATCCCCGACCTCGCGCTGCGCGGCCACGGCGAGGACGTCGTGGTGGTCGACGTGCCGTGGCTCAACATCAGCCGCAGCATCTTCACGCTGGTCCACCCCGACCGCGAGACCGCCCGCCTGCAGTGGCTGCTGGACGAGCTGACCGTCTGAACCGCTCTCGACGCGGCCTTGCTCGACGCGGCCGGGGCGCATCTGCCAGCATGTGCCGGATCACCCCCCGGGCCGCGGCCACCTGGCGTCGCCGTGCCCGCGCAAGGCTAAGGAGATCTTCCACCGTGGAACGCGAGGCGGCGATCGCCCAGTCCGCCGAGGCAATCCGCCTCCACAGCGGGCGCCACATCCTCATCGAGGCCGGCCCCGAGCCCGTCCTCGGCCGCCTCGGGCGCGACGACCGCCGCACGCCGGACGGCCCCCTGCGGAACTGGACGTACGTCGTCAAGGACATGATCGACGTGGCCGGCCTGCCCACCACCCGCGGCTCCGCCCTGTACGGCGCCGAACCGGCCCTGGCCGACGCCCGCTGCGTCGAGCTGCTGGACGCGTCCGGCGCGCTGCTGGTCGGCAAGGCGAACCAGCACGAGTTCGCCTGGGGCGTGACCAGCGAGAACCCGCACTGGGGCGACGTCGGCAACCCGCGCCACCCCCACCTGACCCCCGGCGGTTCGAGCGGCGGCACCGCCGCGGCGCTCGCCGCCGGGATCGCCCGGTTCGGGCTCGGCACCGACACCGGCGGCTCGGTGCGCATGCCCGCCGCCTGCTGCGGCGTCGTGGGCCTGCGCCCGCGCTCGGGGGCCGTGCCCGCCGCCGGGGTGGCGCCGCTCGCGCCGTCCTTCGACGTGGTCGGCCCGATGGCCACCTCGGTCGCCGACTGCGCCCGCGTCTGGCAGGCGCTGACCGGCGAGGCCGTCGAGCCGCCCGACTCGCTGGCCGGGCTGGTCGTGGGCGTCGTGGAGGGCTGCGGGCAGGCCGGGGACTTCGCCGAGCTGGGCGCGCGGCTGCGGGAGGTGGCCCTGCCCGCCGAGGTGCTGGAACCGTACTGGACGATCGTCGGGGCGCAGGCGCGCCGGACGCACGAGGGCACCTACCCCGAGTGCGCCGCCCGCTACAGCCCCGGGGTGCGCGCCAAGCTGGCCGCCGCCGGCGGCGTCGGCCACGAGGAGTACCGGCGGGCCGTCGAGCGGCTGGCGGCGCTGCAGGCCGCGTTCGCGGCCGCCGTCGAGGGGATCGACCTGCTGGTCATGCCGACGCTCGGCGCCCCCGCGCCCCGGGTCGGCTGCGACGAGGCCCGGGTGCGCGGCGCGGTCGGCCGGATCACCGCGACGGTGTCGGCCCTCGGCCTGCCCGCCCTGGCCGTCGGCGACCTGCAACTCGTCGCCACGAGCGAGGCCGCCGTGCTCCGGGCGGGGATGTGCCGTGAGGCCCGCGGCGGGACGATCCCCGAGCCGCGCTGACCCTCGGGGATCCGCTGGTCAGGCCGCCCCGGGCAGGCTCCACGGATCCACCGGCACCACCTCGGCGCACCGGCCGTACGGGTCGAGCAGCCGCCCGTACAGCTTCGACTGGCGCAGCACGATCTGCCGGTCGGCCACGGTGACGTGCGGGAAGCGCTCCTCCAGCCGCACCACCAGCGGATGCAGGTCGGCCACGCCGTGCAGGCCGACCGTCAGCAGCATGTTCCGCGGCCCGGCGAGCGCCGCGCACGTACGCGTCTCCGGCCAGCCGAGCAGCGCCCGGCCGGTCTCCTCCAGCAGCGCGTCGGGCATCCGCAGCCACAGCAGCGCGGCCGAGTGCCAGCCCGCGTGCGAGCGGGCCAGGTCGCAGCGGAAGTCGAGGTCGCCGGTGGCCACCAGCCTGGTCAGCCGGCGCTGCACCGTGCGCTCGGACGTGCCGACCGCCCTGGCCAGCTCGGCGTAGGGCGCGCGGCCGTCGGGGAGCAGGGCGGTGAACAGCCGCCGGTCGATCTCGTCCATCTCCCTGGTCGACTCCGGCGCGGCCGGCCGCCTGGCCAGGGCGGCGGCGGTGCGCGGCGGCAGCACCCGCAGCCGCCACCGGCACGACGCCTCGAACACCCGCGTGGCGACGTGCGTGCGGACCTTGGCCACGCCCGGCACCCGGGGCAGCGCGGTGAGCACGTGGTCGGCCAGGGCCGGCATCGACGGGGCCACGGCGATCACGAACAGGTCGTGCCCGGCGGCGACGTGCTGGACGGTGATCAGATGCCGCTCCCGCGCCAGCGCCGCCGCGACCTCGGCCGCCGCGCCGGCCGCGCAGTCGATCTCCAGGAACGCCATGCTCAGCGCGTGCATCTGGCGGGGACCGAGGGCGACCGTGGTCCACGCCTCGCCGGTGCTCGTGAGCCGCTGCCAGCGCCGCGCCGCCGTGACCGGGTCGGCCCCGACGGCCGCCCCCACCTCCACCCAGCTCGCCCGCGGACTGATCTGCAGGGCGTCGATGAGCTCAAGGTCGGACTCGGCCAGCAACGACGGCGGCTCCACGCCGGAATCCTGCATGGATCCTCCCTCGATGTCTGATTGCTGCGTTCCAGCGGTCGGGACACCCTATACCGGGATCCTGGGCCCCGACCGCCGTCAGGCGCAGCCACCGGAAAGGGAGACCCGCGGATGACCTCGCTCGGCCGGACCAGGATGGTCGGCGTGCTGGGCGGCATGGGCCCGGCCGCCACCGTCGACTTCTACGGCAAGCTCGTGGCGGAGACCGCCGCGACCGGCGCGACCGGCGACCAGGAGCACGTGCCGGTCGTCATCTGGGGCGACCCCCGCGTCCCCGACCGGTCGACGAGCCTGCTCGGGCAGGGTGAGGACCCGACACCGCAGTTGCGGCGCGGCGTCGAGGCGCTCGGCCGGGCCGGGTGCGAGGTGCTGGCGGTGCCGTGCAACACCGCGCACGCGTTCGTGCCGCGTCTTGCCGAGGAGGCCGGGCTGGAGCTGGTCAGCATCGTCGAGGTCACCGCCGCCGCCCTCGCCGCCGACGGCGTCCGCACCGCCGGCCTGCTGGCCACCACCGGCACGCTCCGCGCCGACCTGTACGGCCCCGCGCTCCGCCGGCACGGCGTGACCCCGATCGAGCCGGACGAGCCCGGCCAGCGCGAGGTCATGGCCGCCATCGCCGCCGTCAAGGGCGGCCGGGCCGGCCGGGAGCACGCCGACACGCTGGCCGCGCAGGCCCGCTCGATGGCCGCGCGCGGCGCGCGGCGCGTGGTGGCCGCGTGCACGGAGGTGCTGCTCGCCCTGGACCCGGACACGGTCCCGGTCCCCGTCGTGGACCCCGCCCGCCTGCTGGCCCGCGAGGTCGTGCGCGTGGCGCTGGCCGCCCGCGGCTGAACCGGACTTCTTTCACTTCCGCCTCTCAAGTCACATCCAAGCCACTTCCAATCTCCCGATGGTGGGCTTGGCGCATGAGCTGAGGACGTGCCCGCACGTCCGCGAGCCGGGGGGCTCGCAGCTCGAGGTGAAGGGAGGTTACGACCATGAGCAAGAAGATCGTGAGTCTGGACGATCTGGGTGAGGAACTGGCGGTGATCGAGGAGGCCGATCTCGGCCTCGTCGCGGGCGGCATGCGGATGCAGCGCTGCTACGGCACCAACGGCAACCCGCCCACCGACTGGGTCTCCGACTACTGATAGAGACGATTCGCGGTCGCGTGGGAGGGGAGCCCGCTCTCCTCCCGCGCGGCTGGGGGGACACGTGCTACTGATTCTGAGCGAGCCCGGCGACGCGACCGTCGACCTGGTCCTGCCCAAGCTGAAGGCCCGGGGCGCGGACGTCCTGTGGTGGGATCCGGGCGAGTACCCGTCCGCGGCCCGGCTGACCGCGCGCTTCGGCGCCGACGGTGAGGAACTGACCCTGACCAGGGACGGGCAGGTCTTCGACCTCTCCGGCACGACGGCCGTCTGGACCCGGCGCCCCGGACGCCCGCGCGCCGCGGACGACGTCACCGCGGACGACCTGCGGGCGCGGGCGGCCGAGCTGTCGGAGTGGTTCACCGACGGCCTGTGGGAGCTGCTGGACGCGCGCTGGCTGCCGGCCCGCCAGCCGGTGCTGCGCAGGGCGCACAACAAGCTGGTCCACCTGGCCCTGGCCCGGCGGCTGGGCTTCACCGCGCCGCGGACCGTGATCACCAACGACCCGTCCGAGCTGGTGCCCGCCTACGAGCACGCGGACGGGCGGCTGATCGCCAAGGCGATGGAGCACACCCTGTTCGAGATCGACGGCGGCGCGCACGCCGTCTACACGACCGTGGTCACCCGGCGGTCGCTCGGCGGCCGGGCGCGGATGGTCCACGAACCGGTCATCCTCCAGCCGTACGTGCCGAAGGCGGTCGAGCTGCGGGTCACCGTGGTCGGGCGGCAGGCGTTCACCGCCGAGATCGCCTCCCAGGACTCGCCGCGCACCCGCGACGACTGGCGTCACTACGACTTCGCCCGCGCCCGCCACAGCGTGCACCGCCTGCCGGACGACGTCGCCCGCCGCTGCGCCGACCTGGTCGCGGCGCTCGGCCTGTCCTTCGGGGCGATCGACCTCATCCTCACCCCCGACGGGGAGTACGTCTTCCTGGAGATCAACCCCAACGGCCAGTGGGCCTGGATCGAAGACCTGACCGGCCTGCCCATCAGCGACGCCGTCGCCGACTGGCTCACCGCCGGAGAAACGGACGCGCAATGACTCAGCTCTCCCTCGGCCCGGCCCTCGAAAGCGGCGTGAACCTGCTGCACGGGCTGGCCCGCCGGCGTTCGGCCGTGGAGGAGGCCCGCCGCACCGCCGCCGCCTGGGCCCAGGCGCACCCGCTGCTCGGGGTCCAGCTCGTGACCAGCCCGCGTCCCGGCTCGCCGGTCGTCGACTACGACCTGCTGCTCGACCACCCGTCGGGCGGCACCATCATGCTCGGCGTGCAGGCCGAGGACGGCGCGTCCTGGCTGGTCGACCACTCGACCCACTGGGCCGCCGGTTACGTGCTGACCGTGGACGGGACGCACGTGTCGGTGTCCGAGGCGATGCTCATGCTGCGCTCGCTGGCCCGTCCCGGGATGTCGCCGCAGGAGGAGCTGGTCCGGTTCTGCGTGCTGCGCAACGCCGCCGAACGGGAGGAGGTCGGCCTGGCGGACGTCCAGGCCGCCGCGGACGGGTTCCGCAGGCGGCGCGGCCTGCTCGGCCACGACACGATGGCGGAGTGGCTGGACCGGATGGGCATGAGCGCCGAGGCGTTCCACGACCACATGACCATGACCGCCAAGGACCAGCGGTTCCGCGCCCGGAAGCGGGCCGAGCTGGCTCCCGCCTACCTCGACCGCCACCGTGACCGCTTCGCCGCGGTACGGGCGGCCTGGGTCCTGTCGGACGACCCGGTCGAGGCGGCCGAGCTCGACGGGCCGCTCGCCGGCCGCTGGGACCTGCGGCTGACCAGGGCCCGGACGTGGGCGGGCGAGCTGCCAGAACCGCTGCGGCAGGTGCCGGCCGGTGGCGTCGCCGGTCCGGTCCCCTACGAGGGGGGCTTCCTGACCGGCCAGGTCGCCGAACGGCAGGAGGCCGTGGCGGACGCGGCCACGCTGAAGGCCGCCGGCGAGGCCGCCTTCGAGGAGTGGCTGACCGGCGCCGCCCGGGAGGCCCGGATCACCTGGCACTGGCTCTGACGCGTCCGGCCCCCGCAGCGCCGGACCATTTGGAGTGATTTCTCCGGGCATGTCGGTGCCTTCGAGTACTGTGCCGCACGTGCGGCGGATGATCATCTCTCGGGGTCTGTGGTGGGCGCTCGCGGCGGCGGCCGTGGCGGTGGCGGCGGTCGTGTTCGTCCGCCGCTCGCGCACGCCGTACCCCGACCTGCCCGGCGAGCGTCCGGCTCCGGAAGGGCCGCCTCCCGAGCGGGACGTCTCGCCGCCGTGGCCGCCCGTCCCGATCCTCGGCACGCCGACGAAGGCGGACATCGAGCGCTACGCCACCAGACCGGCCGGCTTCTTCGACAGACCGGCCGTCGCCGCCTTCTTCGCGGAGCAGCCGCCCCTCGACGGCCCCACTCGGCGGCGGCTGAACCGCTGGGCCGCGGTGGCGGTGGCGGTCGTCGTGCTGGCCGGCGGCGCGCAGGTCCTGGAGTCGGCGGTGTTCTCCAAGGGCGACCACTCGACCAAGGAACACTTCGGCGGCTGCGCGCCGGTCTACGCGGACGCCGGCGTCGGCTGCTTCACCGAACCGCGGTGGCAGGTGGATTCCGGCTCGGAGCCGGGCATCGAGTGGTCCCCGGCCCTCGAACCGGCCCCCGGCGACCAGCAGCGCGCCGAGTCCCAGGACCCGCCGCTCGCCCAGGAGGCCGTGGACGCCGACTGCCGCCCACGGACGGCCGAGCCGCACGTACGCGCGATCGACCCCAAGGTCACCCGCGCGGTCAACCGGCAGTGGCGGCGGATCGAGACCTGGCTCAAGGCCCACGCCCCCAGGAGCTACCGCACGCTCGGCAGGCCGGGACGGGCGAGGACCATCGCCGTCGCCGAGGCGCAGACGGGCCTGACCTTCCCCGACGACCTGCGGGCCTCGCTGCTGCGCCACAACGGTTCCGCCCTCGCCGAGGGCATCTGGCCCTTCGGCTTCCTGAACAACGTGAACATGACCGTCCGCCAGATCCGCGACCACTGGCGCACCCTGTGCGGGATCGACGCCACCGACGACTCCGACGACCCCCGCACCGAATGGTGGGACGGACGCATGATCCCCGTCGGCTCCGACGGCGGGGGCAACAGCCTGGTGATCGACTCCGTACGCCGGGACGTCGGCGAGACCGACCTCGAGGACAGCATGAGCTTCACCCCCGGCGGGATCCGCATCCGCTCCTACCACGCCCTGCTGAAGGCGACCGCCGACGCCCTGGAGACCGGCGGAACCGTCGGCTTTTGGAAGCCCGAGGCGGTCGCCGGCCAACTGGAGTGGAACCTCCCCTGACCCACCCGCCGCCCTGTCGACATCGCCGGCCGCGGGTGTCACGATGCGAGGATGACCGCTCCGCGGGTGATCACGCAGCCGGGGCCGCGCGTGGCCGGAAGGCTGGTCCTGGCCGCCGTGGCGGGGGGCGTCCTGACCGCGGCTCTGCTCGCCTGGACCTTCCTGATGCCGGTCCTCATGCCCTCGTCGCAGGCGCGCTACTGCGGCGAGTACACCGGCTGCCTCGGCTACCTCTTCGTGACCTGGGAGTACGGCCGGTGGATCGCGCTGGTCGCCGCCTGGCCGCTGCTGCGCCTGCTGCGGGTGCGCCCGTCGTGGCAGGTCGCCCTGACAGCCGCACTGTACCTGCCGGCCGTCTGGCAACTCGCGCTGTTGCTCATCGCGGACGGCTCGGCCGGCGGCTTCGGCCTGATCCTGCTCAGCGGCGTGCTCGCCTACCCCGCGGCGGCCTGGGCGACCATGCCGCACGTCCCCCGCGCCGTCCCGGTCGCCACCGTGGGCGCCGCCCTCGCGGTCTGCGCCGTCACCTGGCCGCTCGTTCAGTGACGCGCAAGCGGGCCCGCCGCCCGCGCCCAGTGATCGCCAAGACGCCGCCAAGTGCCTCCTGCGACCGTGAGTGCGCGACATTCACCACGACAGAGGGGGACGTTCCCAGATGAACGACTTCGAGACCGGCGCCCGCGAGCTCGACGACAACGAGCTCGCCGCCGTCACCGGCGGCATGTGGGCCAACTACGACTGGATGAACTACGACTGGCGCGACGCCGTCATCGACGCCCTGCCGTAACCACGGGCACACCGCCGGGGCCGCCCTGCGCAGGGGTGGCCCCGGCCTCGCGCCGGATCAGGGGCGGCCCATCGTCCGCACCATGACGGTCGCGGTGGCCGTGGCCACGACCTCGCCGCCTGGGCCGAGGAGCTCGCCGGCGAGGAAGCAGATGTCCTTGCCGCGCCTGACCACGCGCCCCCGCCCGACGAGCCGCCCGGGCCGCGCCGGGCGCAGGAACTGCACATGGAGGTCGAGGGTCGGCGCGAACTGGCCCTCCGGCAGCGTCGCCACCAGCGCGGGCCCCAGCGTGTCGTCGAGCATCGCGGCCAGGAAGCCGCCCTGGACCACGCCGACCGGGTTGGCGAACCGCTCGCCCGCCAGGAACGCCACCTCGATCGTGCCCGCCTCCGGATCGACCTCGACGAGCTCCCAGCCGAGCAGCGCCGCCGCCGGCGGTGGCGGAACCCGCCCCGCGACCATGTCCCAGAACATCCCGCGCCTGTCCGCGTGCGTGGTCATGCCCGCCATTGAACAGCCCGCCACCGACAGTCCCGGCGGCATGGGGTCAGGCGTCGAGTTCGGCGAGGAAGGCGGCGACCGGGCCCAGGCTGATCAGGCCGCTGCCCGCCCCGGCCAGCTCCGCCGCGGCGGGAGCGAGCGCCTGGCGGGCGCGGGCCGCCGTCCGCCGGTCGCCGACCGCGACGGCGGCCCGCGCGACCAGGCACCACATGGCCTCCAGCAGCAGGTCAGGGGGCGGTTCCGGGATCCGGCCGACCGCCTCGGCGGCCTGCGCGCCCCGTCCCTCCGCCAGCAGGACGAGCGGCCGCACCCACGGCTCGTACGGCCCCCAGTCCACGGCGTCCCGATCGCCCTCGCCCACGACCGGCAGGCCGTGCCGCACCCGTACGGACAGCAGCGCGAGCGGCAGCAGCCCGCGCCGCAGCCCCGGCATGCCGACGTCGTCCAGCCGGGCCGCGGCCGCCCGGTAGGCCGCCTCCTCCTCGGCCGCCGGGATGCGCCCGCCGGCCGCCTTCCGCAACACCCGGTACCAGTCGGTGAACACGCTGACCAGCGGCAGCTCGTTCCGTTCCGCCAGCCGGTCGGCGGCGGCCGCGTGCCGGTCGGCGGCGCCGAAGTCGCCGAGCGCCCCCAGCGCCTGGAGGCGCACGAGTTGCCCCAGCACCTCGTACGTGACCAGCCCGTGCCGCGCCGACAACGCGACCAGCTCGGCCCCGATCCCGTCCCGGTAGGAGGCCAGCCCGGCCCGTTCGAACGCCTGCATGAACACCCCGTTGAGCGCGAACGCCAGCAGCGCCGGGTCGTCGAGGCGGCGGGCGACGCGCTCGGCCTCGGCGGCGGCCACCGGGCCGCGGGCCGACCGGACGCCGCGCGACTCGACGGCGATCGTGGCCAGCAGCCGCGCCCGCGCCGCCTCGGACGCGCCGGGCGGAAGGCCGCCCAGCGCCCGTTCGGCCGCGGCGACGACCTGGGCCGCCTGCTCGGGGTCGTCCGACCGGGTCCAGATCGCCGGGACGTCGTAGGCGCCGATCACCCGCGCGGTCAGCTCCGGGTCGCCCAGCTCCTCGGCCGCCGCGATGGCCGCCGTCCGGTGCCCGCGTGCCGCCTCCAGGCCGCCGCCCCCGGTCACCGCGAGGTTGCGCAGCAGGCCGACCGTGGACTCCAGCCGCGCCCGCGCCCCGGCCCCCACCGTGCGGTCGTACGCCTCGGCCGCCTGCGCCCACACCCGGGCCGTGGCGTCGGCGGGGGCGGCGAGCCCGCTGTCCTGGTGCAGGATGTCCGACTCCAGGCGGCGCAGCCGCGGCCCGGGGTCCACCCCGAGGTGCTCGGCCAGGAGCGTGCGCGCCCGGCGCAGCACCGCCAGAGCGTCCCCCTGGCGTCCGGTGCGGTAGAGGGCGAGGGCGAGCAGCCGCCAGGCGTCCTCCCGCCAGGGGTGCTCGGCGACGTGCGAGTCCAGGTCGGCGACGGCCTCGGCGGCCCGGCCGAGCGTCAGTTGCGCCTCGGCCCTGAGCTCGACGGCGTGCAGCCGCAGCTCGGTCAGGCGGGTCCGTTCGGCGCGCGCCCAGTGCTCGTCGGCGAACTCGGCGTAGGCCGGGCCGCGCCACCAGCCGAGCGCCTCGGTCAGCCGGGCCGGTTCTGTCGGGCCGGCGGTCACGGCCTGCTCGAAGCGCCAGGCGTCGACGGCGTCGGGCGCGGCGCGCAGGGCGTACCCCGGGCCCTCGGTGACCAGCAGCCGGGCGGGGGCGCGCGGCGGGCGGGCCGGCTCCAGCGCCCGGCGCAGGGCGGCCACGAACGTGCGCACCGCGCCCACCGCGTCCGGCGGCGGATCGTCCCACAGGTCCGCCACCAGGCGCGTCACCGGGACGACGCGGCGCCGGGCGACGATCAGACGGGCCAGCACGGCGCGATGCCGCGGCCCCTTCAGCGGGATCGGCTCGCCCTCGTCGTCCCAGGCCACCACCGGCCCCAGCACCCCGAACACGCTCCCCATCCTTCCTGCTCACCGGATGCTCATCCGTGCCCGGCACGCTGGGAACCGAACCGGTCACCCATCGAAGGAGGGCACCTCATGACCATCCCCGGATTCGACCACCGCCGCGTGACCGTCGCCGACGGCGTCACGCTACACGCGGCCGTCGGGGGCTCGGGCAGCCCGATCGTGCTGCTGCACGGCTTCCCGCAGACCCACCTGATGTGGCGGCACGTGGCCGCCGACCTGGCCGCTGACCACACCGTCATCTGCCCCGACCTGCGCGGTTACGGCGCCAGCGACAAGCCGGCCGAGACCGGCCCGGACGTCTACTCCAAGCGGACCATGGCCGCCGACGTGGTGGCCCTGGCCGCGGCCCTCGGCCACGAGCGCTTCGCCCTGGCCGGGCACGACCGCGGCGCGCTGGTCGCCTTCCGCGCCGGCCTCGACCACCCGGCGGCGATCACCCACCTGGCCTGCCTCGACGTGCTGCCGACCCTCGACATGTGGGACGTCATGCGCGGCGTCACCGCCGCCGTCGGCTTCCACCTCTACCTCATGGCCCAGCCGCCCGGCCTGCCCGAGCAGCTCATCGGCGCGAGCCCGGACGCCTTCTTCGGCCACTTCCTCGACCTGTGGACCAACGACCCGGCGGCCATCCCGGCCGACGTGCGTGCCGCGTACCTGGACGCCTGCCGGGCCGCCGTGCCGTCGATCGTGGCGGACTACCGCGCCTCGGCCGGGATCGACGTCGAGCACGACCGCGCCGACCTGGCCGCGGGCAACCGGCTGGGCATGCCGGTGACCGTGCTCCAGCAGGACTGGGGCGCCGCCCTCGGTTACGACGCCGCGGCGGTGTGGCGGGCCTGGGCGCCCGACCTGCGGCACGACACGGTCACGAGCGGACATTTCATGGCCGAGGAGTCGCCCGCCGAGATCGCCAAGGCGCTCCGAGAGCTCGTGTCCCGGTAGCCGACCCTCCTGGTCAGGGGCCTTCTCGTAACTTAAAGTAATTGACATGTCACGGTAAGTTATTCGACAATGGCAGCGCCAAATGAGGTCGTCCTTCCGGCGGGAAAAGTACGGGCCGGAAAGCCGAGTACGCGACGGAGTAGAGGCGCTCGCCAGCATGTTGCACGCATTCATCGTCGGGATGGGCAGATCCGGCGCAGGGCTGCATCTGCCGTCCCTGACCAAGGTGCGCGAGGCGGCCCCCGGGCTGCTGGCGCCCGACCCGGTCGTCGTCCTCGACCCCCTCCTGCCGCCCGGCGGCGTGCGGGGCGCGGTGACGGCCGGGTCGCCCGAGGAGGCCGCCGCGCTGGCGCCGCCCGACCGGACCGTCGTGCACCTGTGCACCCCGCCGCACGTCAGGGCCGGGATGCTGGCCCGGCTGGCGCCGCTCGGCTACCGCAAGTTCATCGTGGAGAAGCCGCTCGCGCTCGACCTGGTCGGGCTGGCCGCCGTGGCCCGGGTGCGCCGGCGCTGGGGCCTCGACCTCACGGTCGCCACCCACTGGCTCGACAGCACGCTAACCGGCCGGCTGCGGGCGGCGATGCGCGCCGAGGAGTTCGGCCCCCTGCGGCAGATCCGGGTCGTGCAGAACAAGCCCAGGTTCACCCGCAGCGCGGCGCGTCCCGACGCCACCACGGCCTTCGACATCGAGATGCCGCACGCGCTCGCCGTGGTGCTCAGCCTGGCCGGCGGCGCCCGGATCTCGGCGGCGTCCTGGGAGGACATGGTCACCGAGCGCCTGCGGCTGCCCCGGCTCGGACGGGCCAGCCTGCGGCTCGACCACTACTCGGGCGTGCGCACGGAGATCGACTCCGACCTGACCTCGCCCGTACGGGAGCGGCGCATCACCCTGCACTTCGACCGCGGCACGCTCACCGGCCACTACCCGTGCAGCGACGCCGACCACACCGCCCAGCTCCGGGTGGCCACCGCCGAGGGCGAACGGCGCACGGTGTTCACCGACGACGCCCTGCCCGCCTTCCTGCTGGCCGCCTACCGCCGCTACGCCCGCGCCCGCCGCTCGCCCGGGGCGCTGCCCGTCCAGGTCGACGCCGTGCGGCTGCTCACCGAGGCCAAGCACCTGTGCGCGGCGCACGAGCCGGGGCGTGAGGAGGCGCCGCGTGCAGGCACCACCTCCTGAGCTGGCCGGCATCGGCGACGAGGCCGCCCCCGACCTCGACGGACAGCTCGCCGCCGTGGGGGAGCTGGGCTGGAACCGGCTGGAGCTGCGCACGGTCGACGGCGTGCCGGTCGCCGCGCTCGGCGAGCAGGCGTTCCGGCACGCCGCGCGGCGGTTGCGCGAGGCGCGGGCCGAGGTCGTCGCGGTCGCCTCGAAGATCGGCGACTGGTCGCGGCCGGTGACCGGCGACTTCGCGCTCGACCTGGCCGAGCTCGACGTGCTGGCCCGCCGCTGCCCGGTGCTGGGCACGCGGCTGGTGCGGATCATGTCCTTCCCCTCGGGCGGCCTGCCCGAGCCCGAGTGGGGGCGAAGGGTCCGCCACCGGCTGCGCGAGCTGGCCCGCCGGGCCGAGGACGCCGGCCTGCTGCTGGTCCACGAGAACTGCGCCGGCTGGGCGGGCGACCGCGCCGACCGCATGCTGGAGCTGGTCACCGGCATCGGCAGCCCGGCGCTGCGGCTGCTGTTCGACATCGGCAACGGCGTCGCCCACGGCTACCCGGCGGCCCCGATGCTGCGCGAGGTCGTCCCGTACGTCGCGCACGTCCACGTCAAGGACGCCGTCACCGGGCCCGGCGGCGAGGTCGTCTACGTGCTGCCCGGCGAGGGGCGGGCGGGCGTCGCCGAGTGCCTGCGCCTGCTGTCCGCCCACGGTTACACCGGCGCCCTGTCCATCGAGCCGCACCTGCGGCTGCGCCCCCACCTCGACGACCCGGGCGCCGGCGACCGGGCCGCGTTCGTCCGGTACGGGCGGGCGCTGGAACGGCTGGTGGGGCAGGTCGATGGACGTTGACGCCGTGCCTCTCGACGCGGCGGAGCGCGACCTGCTGCTGAGGCTGCTGCGGCTGCCCACGGCGGGCCCGCTGGAGACCGGACCGGCCGGGCCGCCGCCGCGGCTGCGCGAGGCCCAGGAGCAGTACGCGCGGGCCGCCGCGGCGCTCGGCTTCCGAACCGTGCGGCACACCTCGGTGCGCCCGGCCGAGCTGGACCGCGCCGACGTCCCCGCACCCGTGCGCGAGGCCCTCGACCTCCCCGGCTTCCTGGACGGCCAGCCCAGCCTGGTGCTGCGGCTGGGCCCCGGCCTCCCGGCGTCCCGCACGGTGATGTTCAACGTGCATCTCGACACGGTCGCCGGCGGCGGACCGGCCGGCTTCGACGGCGAGCGCTTCCACGGCCGCGGCGCGATCGACGCCAAGGGCCCGGCCGTCGCGCTGCTGGCCGGGCTGCGGGCGGCGCGCGCGTGCCGTCCGGCCATCGGGCGCGAGGTCGGGGTGCTGATCCAGGCCGTGGCGGGCGAGGAGGGCGGGGCCATGGGCGTGCTCGGCACCCGTCCGCTCGTCGAACGCGGCTACGTCGGGCGGCTCAACGTCTTCTGCGAGCCCACCGGCGTACGGTTCCTGCCGCGCAGCACGGCCGCCGCGACCGCGCGGATCGTGGTGGACGGCGACCACGCCGTGGACGACCGCCCGGCCGCCGGGCACAACGCCACGGTCCTGCTCGGCTTCCTGGCCCAGCACCTGGCCAGGGCGCTCGACCCGGACACCGTGTGCGTGGCGGGCCTGCACACCGGCACCCGCCACAACCAGGTCTACGGCCGCGGCTCCCTCCTGCTCAACCTGCCCTACGCCACCCCCGCCACCGGACGCCGCCTCGAACGGGACCTCACACTGGCCCTGGACGACGGGCTCGCGGCCTTCGCGGCGGCCTTCGGCGGCACCGCCCTGTTCGCCAGGACCGCCCGCGACGCCAGGGCCGTCACCCGGCTGGAGTGGCGCAAGCGCGGCCTGCCCGTGCTCGACGACCGCGACGCGTGGGGGCACGCGCTCCTGCGCGACCGGGCCGGGATCCCGCCCTGGCCCGACGGGGAGCCGGCGTTCACCTGCGACGCCATCTGGATGGCGGGCGTCGGGGGCGCCTGCACGGTCGTCCTGGGGCCGGGCGACCTGGCCGGCAACAACGCCCATGCCGAAGGGGAGTTCGCGCGGGCCGCCGAACTCGCCGGGTTCGCCGCCGCCGTGGCCCGGCTGATGATCGCCTTCACCGACGACAGGATTGGACGACGAGCATGAACCCCACCGCCTCACCCGCGACGGACGCACCACCCCCGCAGCCGTACCCGCCGGTCCCGGTGGTCGCCCGGCCGGCGCGGGACGTCGTACGGGTGCGCCACGACGACCTGCTGGACTTCGTCGCCGCCGTGTTCACCACCCGCGGCCTGGCCCCGGAACGCGCCCGCGAGGCCGCCGCCGCGCTGTGCTACGGCGACCTCGTCGGCATGACCTCGCACGGCCTGGCCAACCTGACCCGGCTCTACCTGCCGCTGTTCGACGAGGGGCGGGCCGATCCGCTGGCCGAGCCGTCCGTGCTGGCCGACCGGGGCGCGGCCGTGCTGCTCGACGCCGATCGCGCCCTGGGCCTGTGGGCCGCCGGCCTGGCCATGGAGATCGCCGCCGGCCGCGCCTCGACGTACGGCGTCGGCCTGGTGTCCGTACGCGGCGGCACCCATTTCGGCTGCGCCGGGCACCACGCGCTGCGCGCGGTCGAGTACGGCATGGTCGGCGTCGTCGCGAGCAACTGCGGCCGCCAGCGCATCGCCAGGCCGCCCGGCGGCGCGGTGGCGATGCTGGGCACCAACCCGATCAGCGTCGCGGCCCCCGCGGGCGGGCACCCGCCGTTCGTGCTGGACATGAGCACCACCGCCATGCCCACCGGGCGGGTCAGGCAGGCCGCGCGGCACGGCGACGAGCTGCCCGAAGGGGTGCTGGCCGGCGACGACGGCGCTCCCGTGACCGATCCTGCCGCGTTCGACGAGGGGCGGGCGCACCTGCTCTGGCTGGGCGGCCAGGCGGGGCAGTACAAGGGCTTCGGGCTGGGGGTGGCGGTCGAGGTGCTGGCCGCGCTGGTGTCCGGCGCGGGTCTCGGCGCCCACCCCGACGCCCACGACGGCGACGGCGGCCCGAGCGGGCGCGACGACGACATCGGCTTCCTCGCCCTGGCCGTCGCGCCGGGGGCGCTGCGCGAGGGCGTGGAGGGCGACGCGGCCACGATGTTCGGCGCGCTGCTCGGCTGCCCGCCGGCCGGCCCCGGCGCGCCGGTGAGCTATCCCGGCTGGCACGAGCATCGCCGGGCCGAGGAGCACCGGCGCTCGGGCGTCCCGCTGGCCACGGACCTGTACGACGAGCTGGCCGCCCTCGCCGCCGCCACCGGGCTCGACGCCCCCGCCGTGGTGGTGGCGCGGTGAGCGCCCGGCTGCGCGTCGCGGTCATCGGGCTCGGCGTGATCTCGCGGTTCTACCTGGCGGCCCTGCACAGCTCGTCCGGGCTGCGGCTGGCCGCGGTGTGCGACACCGATCCGCGCGTCCTGGAGGGGCATCGCGTCCCGGGCTACCGCGACCACGTCCGGCTGCTGGAGGAGGAGCGGCCCGACGCCGTCGTGGTGACCGTCCCCAACGACCTGCACGCCCGGGTCTGCGCCGACGCGCTGGAGCGGCGCGTCCCGGTCTGCGTGGAGAAGCCGCTCGCCCTCGACGCCGCGCAGGGCAGGCGGCTCACGGACCTGGCCGCCAGCTCGGGCGTGCCGCTGTTCACCGCCTTCCACCGGCGCTACAACTCCGCCGTCGGACGGCTGCGCGCGGCGTGCGCGGGCGCCCGCGTCGAGGAGCTGACCGTGCGCTACCTGGAACGCATCGAGGAGCACGCGGGCGACGACTCCTGGTACCTGGACGCACGCCGCTGCGGCGGCGGCTGCGTCGCCGACAACGGGCCCAACGCCTACGACCTGGTGGACCTGCTGCTCGGCCCGGCGCACGTCGTCTCGGCGCACGTCGACCGGGACGCCGCCGGGGCCGACCGGCAGGCGGACGTCGAGCTGCGCGCCGGCGCGGCCCGCGCGCGCATCCTGCTCGACTGGTCCTACCCGGGCGAGCGCAAGGACCTGGAGGTGCGCCTGTCCGACGGCCGCACCCTGTACGCCGACATGCTGGCCGGCCACTCCGGCTTCAAGAACTCCCTGTGGCACGAGTACGAGGGCGTGCTGGCCGCCTTCGAACGCTCGGTGCGCTACGGCACCCCCGACGGCGAGGGCGGCCTGCCCGCCCTGCGCTTCGTCGAGGACGTCTACCGCCTGGAGAAGGCCGGCGCGGGACGGGGTGCCGCGTGAACCCCGACGAGGACGGCCCCAAGACCGCGGTCACCGGGACCCTGCTGAAGGTGCTGGTGCACCGCAGGCAGGACCGCGGCATGCGGCTCGAACCGCACGCCAGCCGGTGCGTGCGCGCCGGCGAGGTGCACGAGCTGGTCGCCACCGACCACACCGAGACCGACGCGGGCGCCAGGATCGACCGGGTCGCCTTCCTGGGCTTCGCCGAGATCGTCGCGGCCGGCGTGCTGGACCGGGGCGACGAGGTGTGGATCGGCGGGCGCCGGGTCGGGGTGGTGCTCGGCTTCGACGGCTGCCACCTGCCCAACCACTACAACGTGCTGATCCACAGCGACCCCGCCGTCACCGGACGGGAGCTGGGACTCATGCCGGGCGAGCCGCTGGTGTTCAGCCAGGCCCTCCCGGAGGACCCCGACGAGGGCGGCGCCCGCGTCCTCCGCTGGCCCCTGCTGTAGAGACCGTTCGAGAGACTTCCGATTACTTTCCGTGACCTCTGGTTTACCTTCGGTCACTCAGGGTAATCTGTTGATTGCGCACAGTAGTGGGAACCACTCGTTTTCGAGCCCCACTAGAGGTCGCGTCCTTCCCCCTGATGATCCCCACCGACGGCGGGCGGGCGCGTGTCACGAAAGGACAGACAATGGCTGCGGGCACCAAGACGACCAGCCGGCTGGAAGAGCGCTTCCGGCTCTGGGACAACGACGGCTCCGGCGCGATCGAGCGCTCCGACTTCGAGAACGAGGCCGACGGCATCATCGAGGGCCTCGGCGTGCAGGGGACGCCGCAGGCACAGCAGCTGAAGCAGGCGTACCTGGCGATGTTCGACCACCTCGCGGGGGCGGTGGGCGCGTCGCGGCTCGACCAGGAGCAGTTCGTCCAGGCCGCCGAGCGCGAGATCATCAGCAAGGGTGACGCCGGGTTCGCCCAGGTCGTGCGCCCGACCATCCAGGCCATCGTCAACGTCCTCGACCGTGACGACGACGGCGAGGTCGACTCCTCCGAGATGGCCAAGTGGTTCGCGGCCATCGGGCTCGACGGCGAGGTCGCCGCCGAGGCCTTCCGGCAGATGGACACCGACGGCACCGGCAGACTCTCCGTCTCCGAGCTGGTCGACGCCGTCCGCGACTACCACCTCGGCAAGAACGACATCCCTCTGCTCGGCAGGTGACCTAGGCCCGAGCAGGCCGAAAGGGTCGCCCAGAGCCGCTGTCTCCGGGGCGGCTCCGCCGAGGGAGCCGTCCGGGGGCCTGGTCCCCGGGCGGCTCCGCCCGAAGAAGGGGCCGTCCGGGCCGCATCCCCGGGCGGCCCCGCCGCCACCACCGCATCAGGACGGGAACCTTGGAGAAAACGCTCTCTCCGCCCGGGGGATCGCCGACCCGCGCCGCCGCTCCCATCCCCTTCTTCTCCCAGGCCGCGACGTTCGACCGGCTGTGGAAGGAGATCCGCGCCGGGTGCGTCGACGTGCTGGACCGCGGCAGGTTCTCCCACGGCGCGAAGGTCGCCGAGCTCGAACGCCGGCTCGCCCTGTGGACCGGCGCCGCGCACGTCGTCGGCGTCAACTCCGGCACCGACGCGCTGGTGCTGCTGCTGCGCGCGGCCGGCCTGCGACCCGGCGACCAGGTCATCGTGCCCGCCTACAGCTTCATCGCGACGGCCAGCTCCGTCGTGCTGGCCGGCGGCGTGCCGGTCTTCGCCGACATCGAGGAGCACGGCCACGGCATCGACCCGGCCTCCGTCGACGCCGTGGCCGGCCCGCGCACCACGATGGTCATGCCGGCGCACCTGTTCGACCGCCTGGCCGACCTGCGCGGCGTGTGCGAGGTGGCCCGGCGGCGCGGCCTGATCGTGCTGGAGGACAGCGCCGAGGCCATCGGCATGCGGCTCGACGGCACGCACGCCGGGCTCGTCGGCGCGGGCGGCGTGCTGTCGTTCTTCCCGTCCAAGACGCTCGGGGCCATCGGCGACGCCGGAGCGCTGCTCACCGACGACGACGGCATCGCCGAGACCGCGCGGGCGCTGCGCCACCACGGCCGCGGCGGCCGCACCCTCGACCACTTCCCCGGCATCGCCAACCCCACGATCCTGCCCGGCTGCAACAGCAAGATGGACGACCTCCAGGCCGCCGTCCTGCTGGCCAAGCTCGCCAGGCTGGACGCCGACATCGCCCGCAGGTCCGAGCTGGCCACCCGCTACGACGCGCGGCTGCGCGACGTGCCCGGCGTGCTGGCCGTGCCGGGCGCGGCGCCGCCGCACCCGGGCGGCAACCGGGTCTGCTACGTCTACCTCGTCGAGGTCGAGTCCCGCGACGCCCTGGCGGCGCACCTGGCCGCGGCGGGCATCGGCACCGAGGTCTACTACCCGGTCCCGCTGCACCTCCAGCCCTGTTTCGCCCACCTCGGCCACGTCCGGGGCGACTTCCCGAGGGCGGAGGCGGCCTGCGCGCGGGCGCTCGCCCTGCCGCTCTACCCCGACCTGTCCGACGCCGCGGCCGACCGGGTGTGCGACGAGATCGAGGGCTTCTACCGAGGGCGGCGCGGATGAGCCGGGTGCCGTTCTTCGCCGCCGACCTGTTCGAGGCCGACCGGGCGACGCTGCTGCGCACGGTCTACGCCGTCGGCACCGGCGAGGCCCAGAAGTTCATCCTGGGCGAGCACACCGCCCGGTTCGAACGCGAGCTGCGCCACCGTCTCGGCGCGGCCGACGTCGTGGCCTGCTCCAGCGGCACGTCCGCGCTCACGCTGGTGCTGGCCGCCATGGACGTGGGCCCCGGCGACGAGGTCGTGGTGCCCGCCTTCGGCTGCGCCCCGCTGGCCGCCACCGTCGTCGGCGCGGGGGCGCGGCCGGTGTTCGCCGACGTCGACCCCGTGACGCTCACCGCCGACCCCGCCGCCGCCGAGTCGCTGGTCACCGGGCGGACGAAGGCGGTGATGCCGGCCCACATGTTCTCCGTCATGGCCGACATGCCGCGCTTCCGCGACCTGGCCGACCGGCACGGCCTGCGGCTGGTCGAGGACTCCGCGCTGGCCCAGGGCGGCACGCTGGGCGGGCGGCCCGCCGGCCGGTGGGGTGACGCGGGCGTCTACTCGTTCGTGCAGGTCAAGACGTTCGGCATGCCGGGGGAGGGCGGGGTGGTGATCACCGACGACCCGGCCCTGGCGGCGCACGTACGGATGCTGCGCAACCACGGCCAGGACGGCGCCCGGCGTTTCCACCACCGCCGCGTCGGCCACAACAGCCGCTTCGACGAGGTGATGGCGGCCTTCCAGCTCCACCGGCTCGCCGGCCTGGACGACCGCCTGTCGCGCCGGGCCGAGATCGCCTCCTACTACTCCCGGCGTTTCGAGCCCCTGGCGGAACGCGGGATCGTGGCGCCGCCCGTCGGAGGGGACGGGCGGTTCCCCTACGTCTACACCGTGCTCACCGAGCACCGGGACGCGCTGGCGGCCCACCTGGCCGCCCACGACATCGCCACCCACGTCTACTACCCGCGCACGCTGCCCGCCCAGCCGGCCTTCGCCCGCTTCGCCCCGCCCGGCGCGTCCTGGCCGGCGGCCGAGTCGGCCGCCCGGCGCAACCTGTCGCTGCCGCTGCACCCGCGGCTCGCCGACGCCGAGGTCGAACGGATCGCCGACGCGGTCTGCGCGTTCGCCCACGGCTCCCCGCAGGAGAACCCATGACCGACCAGGTGGTCACCCGCGGCCTCGGCCCCTACGCGCGGCTGGCCAAGCTCGACATCTACGACTACTACCTCGGCCTGCCGCTGGTGTGGTCGCTGCTGCCCGTGGCCGGGCGGTGGCAGCCGTACGCGGTGGGCCTGCTGCTGTCCGTGCTGATCGCCGAGGCGGCCGTGGTGGCCGCGATGGTCGGGTTCGACGACATCACCGGCCACCGCGACGGCAGCGACGCGGCCAACTACTCCTCCGACGCCGCCCGGCGCAGACTGGCCCGCAAACCGCTGGTCGCCGGCACGCTCACCGAGCGGCAGGCGCTGCGCTTCGCCTGGACGGCCACCGCGATCAGCGCCGTGCTCTGGGCCGCGGTCGTGGCCGCCGCCCCCCACCGGCCCGCCTGGGTGGTCGTGACGGCGGCGGCGTGCGTGGTCGCGGCCGTCCAGTACTCCTGGGGGCTCAAGCTCAGCTACCGGGGGTTCCAGGAGCTGTTCCTCGTCGGGCTCGGCGTGGGGTGGGTGCTGGTGCCGTACGGGCTGCTGACCGGGCAGGCGAGCGGGTTCGTGGCGGTGCAGGCGGTGCTCTTCGGGCTCGGGCCCATGATCTTCGGCCTGTACTCCAACACCAACGACGCCCGCGGCGACCGGGAGGCCGGGCGGTTCACCGTCGCGGCGCGGACGTCCCCGCGGGCCAACGCCGCCTTCGTCACCGCGGTGAGCGCGGCCGAGAGCCTGGTCGTGGTGTGGGCCGTGGCCGCCGGGGTCGCGCCCTGGTGGTTCCTGGGCGTGCTCGTGCCGCTGGTCTCCCTCCGGGTGACGCAGCTCGTGATCGGGTTCGTCCGCGGGGACGTGCTGCGGGCCCGGCGGGTGGCGATCCGCACCCACCGCGTCACCGTCGGCGTGCTGATCCTGGCCAACCTGGTCCTGGCATGAACGTGGACGTCGCGGTGGTGGGCGCCGGGCCGGCCGGCCTGGCGGCGGCGTACGAGCTCAACCGGGCCGGGCTCGCGGTCCGCGTCCTGGAGGCGGCCGAGGCGGTGGGCGGCCGGATGCGGACGCTGCGGGCGCGGGGCTGCCTGATCGACACCGGCGCCGAGATGCTGCCGTCCGCGGACGGCTACCCGGCCACCTGGCGGCTGATCAGGGCGCTCGGCCTCGACGCGGCGGCCGTGCCGAGGGTGCGCGACGCCGTCGGCGTGTGGCGCGACGGGCGCGTCCATCCGCACGTCGGCCGCCCGCTCGGGCTGCTCACCGGCGCGGGCCTGCCGCCGCGCGCCCGCCTCGACCTGGCACGCCTGCGCCTGCGCCTGGCCCGCGGCGGTCCGGGCCCGGAGGCCACCGTCGCCGACCTGGTCGGGAAGTACCATCCCGACCTGCGCGCCTTTCTCGTCGAGCCGCTGGTCGCCGGGTTCTTTGGCTGGGACGCCGGGCGCTCGTCCGCCGCGGTCTTCGCCGAGCACCTGACGACCGCCGGGAGCACCGCCACCTGGCACACCTACCGCGACGGCATGGACACCCTGGCCAGGGTGCTCGCCGCCGGGCTCGACGTGGTCACCGGGCACGAAGTGACAGGGGTGGTCCCGTGCCCGGGAGGGGTGCGGCTGGAGTCGCCGCGGGGGAGCGTGAGCGCGCGGGCGGCGATCCTGGCCGTGCCCGCCCCCGTGGCGGCCCGGCTGCACCCCGGCGCCCCGCCGGAGGAGCGGGCGTACCTGGAGGCGTGCACGTACGCGCCCATGCTGCGGCTCAGCCTCGTCCTGTCCCGGCCGGCGGCGCCCGGTTGGCGCGGGTTCGCCACGCTCGTGCCCGCGGCCGAGGACCCCGTCCTCAACGTGATCACCGTCGACCACCACAAGCACCCGGGCCGGGCCCCCGCCGGTACCGGGCTCATCTCGCTCATCACCTCGCCGCAGGGCACGGCCGCGCTCATGGGGGAGCGCGACGAGAAGGTCGCCGACCAGCTCGTCGGGCGCGCCGAGCGGTTCGTGCCCGGCCTGGCCGGCCGGGTGGCCCGCTTCCACGTGCACCGCTTCCCGCACGGGCTGCCGGAGGCGACGCCGCGGGCGGTGGCGCTGCGGGCGGCGTTCGAGGGGCGTCCCGGGGCGGCGGTCGACTACGCCGGCGACTGGGTCGCCCTGCGGCCGTGCAGCGAGGGCGCGGTCGCGGCGGGGGAGCAGGCCGCCGCGCGGGTGCTCGCCCGCCTGTCGTAGCCGCCCGCCCGCCGGGGCCGCCCGCCTGTCAATGACGTACGCGCATGGAGAGAAAGCAGATGGCCTTCTTCACCCGGCCCATCGAGTTGGGCACCCTTTTCGACGACCTCGCCGAACGCGGACGCAGGACCGGCGTGCACGTGAGCCGTCCCCTGGACATCGCCCCCCACCTCGGCACCGACCTGGACCTGCCGGACCTGGCCGAGCTGGTCAGGGAGGCGGCCGGCTGGCTGGCCGCCGCCGGCGCGCGCCGGGGCGACCGGGTCGCCGTCGTCAAGCGCAACCACTGGGACTACGTGCTGCTGTCCTGCGCCGCCGCGCGCATCGGGGCGGTGCCCGCCACGCTGTCCGCCGACCTGCCGCCCGACGTGCTGGAGATCCTGCTCAAACGGCTGGAGCCGGCGCTGCTCGTCACCGACTCCGCCCTGGCCGCCCGGCCCGGTGTGGCCGTCCACGCGCCGCGCACCCTGATCCTCGACGGCACGGCGAAGGGACTGCTGTCGCTGGACGACGTCCGCGGCTGGGCCGTGCCGCCGGTGCACCGGCCCGCGCTGGACGACCCGCTGGCCGTCATGCACACCTCGGGGACGACCGGGGTGCCCAAACTCGTCGTGCACTCCACCCGGACGCTGCTGCGCCGCCTGGCCGGGTTCGAGGCCCACCGGTGGCCGGTGCTGGGCAGCCGTCCGGACGACGTGGTGGCGAGCGCCATCTCCTTCGCCCACGGCCGGGCCCTGGCCTGGACCGCGAGCGTGCTGTGGCTCGGCCCCGCCAAGGTGCTGGCCGTCTCCGCGCCCGGCTGGGAGGAGGCCGGCCCGTTCCTGGCCCGGCACCGGCCCACGACGCTGGAGGCGCTGCCCTCCACGTACGTGCGATGGCAGCGGCGCACGCTCGGCGAGGCCGGCCCGTTCGCGCGGGTGCGCCTGTACATCAGCACGTTCGACGCCGTGCACCCGCCCACCGTGCGCGCCTTCCTGAACGCCACCCGGCGCCGGCGGCCGGTGTGGATGCAGGGCTGGGGGCAGAGCGAGACCGGGCCGCTGACCTTCCGCCTGCTCACCCGCCGGTCCATGGCCGACGACGACGGCCGCCACCCCACCACGCGCGACCTCGGACGTCCGGTGCCCACGCGGACCCGGCTGCGGGTGGTGGACCGCGAGACGTTGCGTCCGCTGCCGCGCGGCGCGACCGGGCTCGTGGTCTGCCGCACCAAGGCCCTGTGCCTCGGGTACGTCGGCGAGCAGGAACGGTGGCTGGGCAAACGGCTCGGCGGGTGGTGGCACACCGGGGACGTCGGGGCGCTCAGCCGTACCGGCCGGGTGCGGTTCGTGGACCGGGAGACCGACACGATCCCCGGCGCGAGCTGCGTGGAGCTGGAGGACGTGATCGACGACCGGCTGCCCGAGGTGCTGGAGTGCGTGATCCTGGGCGTCCCCGGGCGGCCTTCCGTGCCGGTCGTGGTCACCGAGGACGGCGGCCTCGACCGCGACGCGTGGCGGCGGGCCGTCGCCGACCTGCCCGAGCTGGCCGACCCGGTCGTGATCACCTGGGAGCAGGTCCCCCGCACCGGCACGGGCAAGGTCCGCAGAACGGCGCTGCGCGAGCTGCTGGGCGAGACTCCCGACACCTACGGCACCGGGCGGTGGACGTGAGGACGGGGTCGCGGGCCGCCGGCCGGTCCGTCGCCGAGCGGGAGGCGGTCGCCTGGCCGCTGGCGGGCGTGGTCGTGCGGGCGCGCGGCGAGTCGGTCGCGTTGCGGGTGGCCGTCCAGCGGTTGTGCGCGCTGGGCTGCGAGGTCAGGTTCGACGGCGCGCCGCCGCCGGACGGGGCGCCCGCCGGGTGGCTGGGGGTCGCGTCCGCGCCGTTCGGCAGGCCGGGGGAGGCGCTGCCGGAGTGCGGGATCGGCTGGTCGGGGCCGGTCGGGGTGACGATGGCGGACGAGCGCGACGTGCAGGCGGCCTGCGGGATCGCCCACGTGCACGGGCGGGCCGCCGGAGGGCCGAGGGCGCTGCGCCTGGACTACGCGTCGGTGTGCGCGGGGGTGCTCACCGCCCAGGCGGTCACGGCGGTCCTGCTCGCCCTGCTGCGGGGCGGGCCCGCGCTGGCGGCGCGCACGTCCGTCGCGCAGGCGGCGCTGCTCGCGCTCACCCAGTACATCGCCGTCGCCACCTGTGAGCGCTCCGACCCGCCCCTCTCCGCGGGACGCGCGCCGTCCCCGGGAGAGGGACGGGTGCCGCCGTTCCGGTCGGCGGACGGGGTGCCGTTCGAGATCGAGACGTTCGACGCGGAGCGCTGGCGGCTGTTCTGGGACCTGCTCGGCGCCGAGCCGAGGGCCGCGGCGGCGGGCTGGCCGCCGTTCCAGCAGCGGTTCGCGACGGCGACCTGCGCGCTGCCGGCCGGGCTTGGCCGGACGGCCGCCGCCGCCGGTTACCGGGACGTCGTGGCGGCCGCCGCGGAGGCCGGCGTCAGCGTGCTGCCCGTACGGGACGCCGACGCGCCGCTGGCGCCCCCGCCCGCCTCGCCCTGGCGGCTGCGCGCGCTGGCCGAGGCCGCAGGGGAGCCGTCCGTCCTGCCGCCGCTCGACCGGGACGCCCGGGGCCCGCTGGCCGGGCTGCTCGTCGTGGAGTCCACCAACCGGGTGCAGGGGCCGCTGGCCGGGCACGTGCTCGGCCTGCTCGGCGCGGACGTCGTCCGCCTTGAGCCGCCCGGCGGGGACCCGCTGCGCGGCGTGCCGCCGATGGCGGGGCCGACCTCGGCCCGGTTCCTCGCGCTCAACCGCGGCAAACGCGCCCTCGAAGCCGACCTGAAGTCCGCCGCCGGACGCCGGGCCGCCCTGCGCCTGATCGCCTGCGCCCACGTGTTCCTGCACAACTGGCCGCCCGGCCGGGCCTGCTCGTACGGGCTCGACCACGACGACCTCGCGCCCGTCCGGCCGTCCCTGGTGTACGCGCAGGCCGGGGGGTGGGCCGAGGCGTTGCCCGCGCCGCAGCCCATGGGCACCGACTACCTGGTGCAGGCCTACAGCGGGGTGGCGGCGCGGCTGGCCGGACCCGGCGAGCAGCCCGCGCCGTCCCTGATGACGCTCACCGACGTGCTGGGCGCGCTGATCAGCGCAGAAGCCGTCGTCGCGGCGCTGGTGGCGCGCGCCCGCACCGGCGCCGGCGTGCGCGCGGGGACGGCGCTCATCGACGCGGCCCGCCTGCTGCGCGCCACCCCGTCCGGGACGCCGCCGGCCGGCCGGGAGGCCGCCTCCGTGACGGATCTGGCCGCCATGGCCGACGACCCCGCCTTCGACCGGGTGCTCGACCGCACCCCGCAAGCCGCCTACAGCCGTGCCCCCTGGACGTTCGCGCCAGCCCCCCACCACGAGGAGGCCCTCTGAATGCGTACCGAACCCCTGCCCTGGACGTCGGCCAACGGGATCGTCCTTGCCGACCGCGTGCCCGCGGGCGTGCGCGCGGCCTGGACCGCCCGCGGCCTGTGCCCCGGCCTGGACCTGTACAGCCTGTTCAGCCGGCACGTGCGGCGCACCCCGGAGCGTGAGGCGGTCGCCGACGAGACCGGCTCGCTCGACTTCGCCGCGCTGGACGCCCGCGTCCGCCGGGCCGCCGCCGCGCTGGCCGCCGCCGGGCGGGGCACGGCCGACATCATCGCCGTCCTGCTGCCCAACGGGCGCGACGCGGTGGTGGCCGAGCTGGCGGTGGCCGCCGTCGGCGCGGTGGCCCTGCCCATCCCGCACACGCGGGGACGGCGCGACATCGCGGGCCTGCTGAACCGGTCCCGGGCGGCCGCGCTGATCACCGTGCCCGAGCTGGCCCTGGGGTTGCGGGCCGGGCTGCCGTACCTGGAGCAGACGTGGACGTTCGGCCCGCCCATGCCGGGTACCCGATCGCTCGACGAGGTGGCCGGGCAGGACGTCCGCGCGTGGCGGCCCGCGTGCCCGGACGCCGAGTGGCCCGCCCGGATCCTGCTCTCCTCCGGCACCGAGTCCGAGCCCAAGATGGTCGCCTACTCCCACAACGCCATGGCCGGCGGCCGGGGCGCCTACCTGCGGGCCGTGCTGGGCGAGGACGGGCCCACCCGCAACCTGCTGCTGGTCTCGCTGGCCTCCTCGTACGGCTCCTGCGGCACCTCCGTCCTGCTGGCCCGGCACGGCGGCACGCTGATCCTGCGCGCCCGTTTCGACGCCGCCGACGCGTTGCGCGCCGTCGAGCGGCACCGCCCCACCCACCTGTACGGCGTCCCGACGATGCTGCGCCGCATGGCCGACTCGGCGGCCGAGGCTGACCTGTCGTCGCTGCGCCGCGTCGTCAGCAGCGCCCAGCCCCTGCACGGCGAGGCCAGGCAGGCGTGCGCCCGCCGCTTCGGCGTGCCGCTCGTCAACGTGTACGGCTCCACCGACGGCGTCAACTGCCACACCGGCCGCGCCCCGGACCGGTGGGCCCCCGGCCTGGCCGGAACCCCGGACCCCGCCGTCGCCGAGATCACCATCCGGGACGCCCAGGGCGAGCCGGCGCCGCCGGGCGAGCCGGGCGAGATCTGGGCACTCGGGCCGATGACCCCCCTGTGCTACGTCGCCGCCCCCGACCTGGACGACCGCTACCGCGCCCCCGGCGGCTGGGTCCGCACCGGCGACCTGGGCCGTCTCGACGCCGACGGCACGCTGTGGGTCCTCGACCGGATCAAGCGCGTCGTGATGCGCGGCGGCCTCAGCATCTCCCCGGCCGAGGTGGAACGCGAGCTCAGCGCCCATCCCGACGTTGCCGACGCCTTCTGCGTCCCGGTGCCGGACGACGACCTGGGGGAGCGCATGTGCGCCTGCGTGTCGCCGCGGCCCGGCGCCAGACCGCCGTCCCCGGCCGAGCTGATCGTCTACCTGCGCGAGGAACGCGGCCTGGACCGGCGCAAACTTCCCGAACGGTTCCTCTGGCTGCCCGAACTGCCGCTCGGACCGACCGGCAAGGTCTGCGCCGCCACCCTCACCCGCCTGGCCGCGCAGTCGGCGGTGCCCGTCCCGCGCAGCCCGATGAGGAGCGGCCGATGAGCCGGACCGCCTACGTGTTCGGCGACCGCCGCGACCACGTCGCCGAGCAGCACCGCTGCCTGGAGCTGGCCTACGACCCGATGACCATCGAACGCCTGGCCGAGGCGGGCGTCGGGCCCGGCATGCGGTGCCTGGAGGTGGGCGCGGGCGGCGGCAGCGTGGCGGAGTGGCTGGCCCGCCGCGTCGGATCGGCCGGGAGCGTGCTGGCCACCGACATCGAGCCCGCCTTCGAGCCCGTCGCCCCCCGGCTGGAGGTGGTCAGGCACGACATCGTCCGCGACCCGCTGCCGGAGGCCGCGTTCGACGTGGTGCACGCGCGGCTGGTGCTGCTGCTCCTGCCGGAGCGGCTGGCCGTGCTCGACCGGCTCGTCCGGGCGCTGCGGCCGGGCGGCGTGCTGCAGCTCGACGAGTTCGACATCACCTACGGCCCCGGGCTGCTGACGCCCGACCCGGCCTCGGCCGAGCTCTACGAGACGTTCATGCAGGCCAAGATCCGCGTGATGACGCGCGCCGGGGTGGACGTGGCCTGGGGACGTCACGCGGCGGCGGCGATGCGGCGCGCCGGGCTGACCGGCGTCGACCCCAGGCCCCGGGTGGAGCTGTGGGACGCGCGCTCGCCGGGGGCGCGGCTGGTCGCCCACCACACCAGGCACCTGCGCGACCGGTTCGCCGAGGAGGGCCTGACCGACCGGCAGCTGGCCGACGTGCGCGCGCTGCTGGCCCATCCGGACTTCCGCGCCACCTCGTGCGTGACCTACTCCGTGCAGGGCCGCCGTCCCCTGGAGGTGGCGTGATGCGCATCGACCTGCACGGCGCCGCGCCCGGCGTGCACGCCGCGATGGCCCGCTTCGACGCCGCCGCGAGCCGGGAGCTCGATCCCGCGCTCGCCGAGCTCGTCCGGGTGCGGGCCTCGCAGCTCAACGGCTGCGCGGTCTGCCTCGGCATGCACACCCGCGCCGCCCTGGAGGCGGGCGAGGACGCCGAACGCCTGCACGCCCTCGCCCTCTGGCGCGGCAGCACCCTGTTCACCGGGCCCGAACGCGCGGCGCTGGCGCTCACCGAGTCGATGACCAGGATCTCCGAGGCCGGGGTGCCGCAGGAGGTGTTCGACGCCGCCCGCGAGCACTTCGACGAGACCGCGCTGGCCCACCTGCTGTGGACGATCGCCGCCATCAACGTCTGGAACCGGGTGGCGATCGCCGCCGGTCCGCCCGCCGGATAGGCGGCGGCTGTGGCACGATCGAGGCATGCGATCCCGTACGGAGGTGGCCTTAGCGCTGATCGTGCTCACGCTGACCGCCGGTTGCGCCGACCCGGCGACCCAGCGGGTGTCCCTGATGAACGACCCGTCCCCGCCACCGTCCGCCAGCCTGGCGCCGGCCATGCCCCGCGTCGCCACGGACTCCCCGGCCGTCGGGCCGACGCCGGTCCCGTCCGGGCCCACTCCGAGCGCGACCGGGCCGGTCATCCCGACGGGGGCTCCGGTCGCCTCGCTGGCCGAGCCCATGGCGACGGGTGCGCCCCTGAAGGCGGCCGGCCCGCCGCGCTTCTTCGTCACTGTGGGGGCGCCTGGTGTTTCGTCCGGCCCCACCCCGAGTGGGGAGCCCGCGCAGGTGCCGCCCGTCGTGAACGACGCCGCCACCGGCGCGTTCGTGGCGGCCGTGCCGCGGCCCAAGGCGGGCCCCTCCGGCTGGGAACTGGTCGCCGCCGCGCCGGACAACCGCACGTTCGCGCTGGCCGGGGGGACCGTCGGCAAGCCGTTCCGGTTCTTCCTCGTCCGGCTGGACGAGAACGGGCAGCCGGGTGAGCCGCGGCTCGTGCCTGAGGTCGAGCCCGAGCTCGATCGGGTCGTGACGCTGGCCCTGAGCCATGACGGCACCAGACTCGCCTACGCCTGTGACGTCGCCGGAGGCGGCGCCAAGGTGGCCGTCCTCGACGTCGCCACCGGCCGGCGCCACGAATGGATCACCTACGGCAAGCTCATGGGTCTGGCCTGGGCGCCGGACGGGCGCCGCGTGGCGACAACTGGGCTCGGATGGGGGATCGGCCTGCTCGATCTGGCCGCCGGAGGGTCCGACCTGCGGAAGGCGTCGCGGCTGCTCCGATCGTCCATGGAGGTGCCGCTGCCGCAGTCGATCGCCTTCACGCCCGACGGCGGCGCGCTGCTCTACACGGCCGGGCACAACGTCGACCGGCTGTCTCTGGACGGTGGGGAGCCGCGGCTCGCGGCACGGCCGGAGGTGCCGCAGGGCGCGCCGCCGGGTCTGCGGTTCAGCATCGACGGCAGCGGCCGGCACCTCATCTACACGCACGACTGGCGCGCCTACCGGATTGCTCTCGCCGACGGTTCGGCGTCTTCGATGCCGATCGACACGGGGAGCACGCAGCCGAGAGAGGGGCGATCGGCGGTCGTCGCCTGGTGAGGGGTCAGGTGCCGAGGTGCTGGGCCTCGTGTTGCCACTGGTCGCGGGGCTGGGTGTGCAGGCGCCAGTAGTGCTCGGCGATGTCGTCGGGGTCGAAGGCGGTGCCGGGGGCGACCACGCCGCCCACGGTGACGCCGGCCACGTGCACGCCGTCCGCGCCGTACTCCTGGTCGAGCAGGGTCACCAGGGTCCGGACGCCGGCCTTGCCCAGTGACAGGCTCACGTAGCCCGGCTTGGGCTGCGGCATGCCGCCCGTGACGATGAACGTGCCGCCGCCGCGCCCGGCCATCCCCGGCGCCACGTGGGCGGCGGCGGTGAGCGCCCCGACGACGTTGACCGCGTACGCGTCGAGCTGGGCCCGCGCCGGCAGCTCCCCGGGCCGGTCGGCCTGGACGATCGCGGCGTTGTAGACCACGACGTCGGGCGGCCCCAGCTCGGCGGCCGTCTTGTCGAGCGCGGCGCGCAGCGCGTCCTCGTCGGCGCTGTCGGCGATCGCCGTGGCGACCGGCACCCCGTAGGCGGACAGGGACGCCGCCGCCGACTCCACCGTCCGCGCGCTGCGCGCGATCAGGCCGACCGGCAGCCCCTCGGCGGCGAACCGGCGCGCCACCGCCTGCCCGATCCCCGGCCCCGCCGCGATGATCACTGCTCCGGACACCTTCATCTCCCATCTGTAGTGGCGACAATGGGGACGATAAAGGGTCACATCCATGTGAAGGTCAACCCGGAGGCTCCATGCGAATCGGCGATCTCGCCCGGCAGACCGGAGTGAGCCGCAGGCTGCTGCGCTACTACGAGGACCAGGGCCTGCTCAAACCGCTGCGCCTGCCGAACGGCTACCGCGAGTACGCCGAGACCGACGTCGCCGAGGTGCGCCACATCCGCGCGCTGCTCGACGCCGGCCTGCCCACGTCGGTCATCACCAGGGTGCTGCACTGCGTCCACGACGACGGCGCCGAGATGGTGCCCTCCTCCTGCCCCGAGATGATGGCCAACCTCAACCGCGAGCGCGCCCGCATCAGCGGCGAGATCAGCCGCCTGGCGGCCTCGCGGAAGGCGCTCGACTCCATGCTCGCCATCGCCCGCGAGCCTGCAGAAGGGCGGCGTCCGCCCAGGTGAGAGGATGGACGGCATGGATCAGGGGGCCATCCGGACGATGAGTCGCGAGGAGTGCCTGACGCTGCTGTCCACGGTTCCGGTGGGGCGGGTGGCGTGGGCGCGGCCGGGCGGCACGATCATCGTCCTGCCGGTGAACTTCACGCTCGACGCCGACACCGTCGTGTTCCGGATCCCGCCGGGCCGCATCCTGGAGGCGATCGAGCACCGCGTGCCGATGGCGTTCGAGATCGACGACATGGAGCCGGCCATGCGCACCGGGTGGAGCGTGCTGGTGACCGGCGTCGCGGAGGTCGTCCGGGATCGGGAGGAGGCCGGGCGGCTGGAGCGGCTGACCGGCGCGCCCTGGCCGGAGCTGGCCGATCCGGTGCTCGTCCGGCTGCCGTTGCACCGCGTCTCCGGGCGCCGGCTGCCGCTGCACCCGGGCGGGGTGGTGGTCGAGCGCCTCGGCGAGGAGGCGTGAGGCCGCGGCGGCTCACACCGGTGGGACGAGCGTGAAGTAGCGGTCGAGCAGGGCCCGGTCGCCGCGGACGTCGAGCCGGTCGGCGGGCAGCCGGTGCCACAGGTGCAGCAGCAGGTCGGAGGCCGTTCCGGCCACCTCGACCGCGGCCTTCGAGTCGCCGGTGAGCCGGACGTCGTCGCCGTCGAAGCACACCGCCCACACCCCCGGCCCGTCGCTCTGGCGGAACAGGTAGCGCTCGCCCGCGCCGGGCGGGGCCTGGGTCCAGGACCGGCGGGCCGGGGCCATCACCTCGAAGACCTGGGTGACGGCGTCGGCGGCGAACGCGGCGTCGATGGGGGCGGCGGCGCCGAGCGCGTTCTCGGCGTCCCAGCGGTGGACGGCCGCCTCGATGGCCTGCATGCGCTGCCAGAACCCGACGGTCTGCGCGGCGGACCACGTCCAGGCGGGGTCGCCGGGCGAGGCGGCGGCGAAGAGCGCGGCGAGCCGCGCGGCGCCTTCGGCGAACCAGTCGAGCACGGCCGGGGGCACCGGCCCGGTGTTGGGGGCGCGGTCGGGGTGGGGCCAGTCGCCGAAGTCCGCCGGCAGGCCGAGGACGGCGAGGTCGGCGGGGTCGGGCAGCCCGGGAAGGCGCTCGTCGATGACCGCGTGCACGTGCCGGTGCACCGCGCCGAGGTGGATGACCAGGTCGGCGACCGACCACCCGGGACAGGACGGCACGAGGGGCGCGCCGCCCGACGCGGTCGCCCGCCGTGCGGCCGCCTCGAACGCCCGCACCTCTCGCTGGAAGTGCGCGACATGATCCATGGGCTCGCTCCGATCAGCTAGGTGCGGACGTCGGATGACGTTATGCGCGGGACGGAACGGCTCGAAACTGTACCGGTCAGCCGGTACAGTAACGGCCATGCCACGACCCAGTTCCAAGGACCGGCTGCTCGACGCCGCCGCCGACGTGCTGCTGACGGAAGGCGCGGAGTCGCTGACGCTGGAGGCGGTCGCCCGGCGGGCGGGCGTCTCCAAAGGCGGCCTGTTCTACCACTTCCCGACCAAGCAGGCCCTGGTCGCCGCCATGGTCGCGCGGCTGACCGACGCCTTCGACCAGGCGCTGGCGGCGGCGGGCGGCCGGCCGGGCGACTTCCTGCGGGCCTACGTCCGGGCCACGATCCCCGAACGGCACACCGCCTCCGTCCCGGCCGACCGGGTCACCGTCGCGCTCCTGGCGGGCGTGCTGGTCGACCCGGCCGGGCTGGAGCCGCTGCGCGAGCGGTTCGCCGCCTGGCAGGCCCGGCTGGCCGACGACGGCATCGACCCGGCCGCCGCGACCGCCGTCCGGCTGGCGGTGGACGGGTGGTGGGCCGCCCGCCTGCTCGGCCTCGGCGAACCCGGCCCCGGCCTGCACGAACCCACCCGCCGCTACCTGATGGAGGCCATCGACCGTGCTGCGCGCGACTAAGGCGTTGATGGTGCTGACGGACCTAGGCTTCGTGGCCTACTTCACGATCACCGGTCTCGGCCTGATCCCGCCCGAGTGGGCCTTCGCCGACTATGCCGATCCGCTGATGGCCGACTGGAACTGGTCGTTCCTCTGGATCGACCTCCTGGCCAGCGCCACCGGCCTGACCAGCCTGGGGCTGCTGCGCCGGCGCTCGCCCGCGGGCGAGCCGCTGATGCTGGTCTCGCTGGTGCTGACGGCGGCCTCGGGGCTGATGGCGATCGCCTTCTGGACGCTGCGCGGCGACTTCTCGCCCGCCTGGTGGATCCCCAACCTCTACCTGCTGATCTTCCCGCTGCCGGCCATCGCCGCGCTCACCGCCCGGGGAAGAAGTCCGCGCCCTGGACGTATTCCATCGCCTTGACGAACCCGGGGTCGGTCAGGCGGCGCTCGGCCTCCTCGGCAGAGACGTCCTCGACGCGGGTCTGGAACCACCACAGGTTGCCCCACGGGTCGCGCACCCGGCCGACGAGGTCGCCGAAGAACAGGTGCGTGACCTCGGTGACGGACGTGCCGCCCGCCTCGACCGCGCGGCGGTGGGCGGCGGCGGCGTCCGGCACGTACAGGCGCAGGAAGGCGGGCGTCGAAGGCCATTCGGGCCGGGCGTCGAACATCATCACCACGGCGTCCCCGATCCGCACCTCGGCGTGCTGGACGTCGCCGTCGGGGCCCGTCACCCGGCCCAGCTCGACGGCGTCGAAGGCGGCCCTGAGCCAGTCGATCAGCCCGGCCGTGTCCCGCGAGATGATCCACGGCGTCACGGTGGTGTAGCCCTCGGGGATGGGGTTGACGGTCATGAGGTGCCTCCTCGTTCGGTGCGTCGAGACGACATTAGGAGGCCAGTAGGTCAACTTCCGTCCTACATCGGCGGCATTCTTGGACGCATGACGTCCTTGCGGTTGCTGAGCCTGCTGTCGCTGCTCCAGACCCCGCGCGAATGGCCGGGCGGCGAGCTGGCCGAGCGGCTCGGGGTCAGCCGCCGCACGGTCCGGCGCGACGTCGAGCGGCTGCGCGATCTCGGCTACCCGGTGGTGGCCACCATGGGCGCGGACGGCGGCTACCGGCTGGTCGCGGGCGCGGCCATGCCGCCGCTGCTGCTGGACGACGAGGAGGCCGTGGCCATCGCCGTGGGCCTGGTCACCGCGGCCCGGCATCCCGTGCAGGGCATCGAGGAGGCGTCGGTGCGCGCGCTGGCCAAGCTGGAGCAGGTGCTGCCGTCCCGGCTGCGTCACCGGGTGGCCTCGCTGGGCGCGGCGACCGTCCCGCTGCCCGGCGCCGAGGGGTTCGACGTCGATCCCGGCCGGCTCACGACGCTGGCCATGGCCGCCGCCAACCGCGAACGGGTGCGCTTCCGGTACCGGGCGGCCGACGACGCGCAGAGCGCCCGGCTGGTGGACCCGTACCGGCTGGTGGCGGCCGGGCGGCGCTGGTACCTGCTGGCCCACGACCACGACCGGGACGACCGGCGGCTGTTCCGCGTCGACCGCATGGACGACGTACGGGCCACGGGCGCGCGGATCACCACGACCGAGCCGGCGGACCCGGCCGCGTACGTCGCCGCCAAGCTGTACTCGGGCGCGCCCACGTACGAGGCGGTGGTGACCCTGCACGCGCCCGCCGAGGCCGTGGCCCGCGCGATCCCCGGCGAGCTCACCCCGCTGGACGCGGCCACCTGCCTCCTGCGCGCCTCCGCCGACACCCTGGACTGGCTGGCCTTCCGGCTGATCGCGCTCGGCTGCGAGTTCGAGGTGCACGAGCCGCCCGAGCTCGTCGCCCGTCTTCAGGGGCTGGCCGCCCGCCTCACCCGCGCGAGCGCGCCAGGAACTCCAGCACCAGCGGGCTCGCCACCTCGCGGAACTCCTCGAAGTAGGCGTGCCGCGCCCCCTCGATGAGCCGCAGCTCCGCCCCCGGGATGCGCCCGGCCAGCAGCGGGGCGTTGGCGGCCGGGTTGAACACGTCGTCGGCGCCGTGCACGACCAGCGTCGGCGCGGCGATGGCGGGCAGCACGGCCCAGGCGTCGTGCCCGGCGCTGGCGGCCAGGTGGCGGCGGCGCGCGTGGGCGGGCATGCCCGGATCGCCGACCGTCCGGTACGGCCCCGGATGCGTGGCCAGCCAGCTCGGCGTGTACATCAGCTCCAGCAGCGCCCGCCCGGCGGCGGCCCGGTCCGGCTGCGCGAGCGCCCGGCGCACGTCGGCGCCGCGTTCGAGGCCGTGGACGCCGCCGGGCGAGGTGCAGCCGAGCACGAGCGCCCCCACCCGGCCGGGGTGGTCGGCGGCCAGCCACTGGGCCACCCGGCCGCCCATCGACGTGCCGTAGACGTCGGCGCGGGCGACGCCCAGCTCGTCGAGCACGGCCAGCACGTCTTCCGCGAACCCGCGGGTGGTGTAGGGCTCGTCGGGCTTGTCGCTGTCGCCGGTGCCGCGGTAGTCGAAGGTGATCGTGCGGTGGGCGCGGTCGAAGTCGTCGCGTACGGGGTCCCACCAGCGGTGGTCGTTGGCCTGGCCCTGGAGCAGCACGAGCGCGGGGCCGCTGCCGCGGACCTGGTAGGACAGCTTGACGCCGCCCGTCGTCATGGCGAAAGGCACGCCTTCGATGGTGCCACGGCGACGGTCGTGCCCTTGACGGAGTGAGTACTCACTCCGTATCGTCGCCGGTATGACGAACGAGACGAGCCGGCGGAGAGCACCGGCGATGAGCCCGGAACGACGCCGCGAGATGATCGTGAGGGCCGCACTCCCCCTGGTGGTGGAGTACGGCACCTCCGTGACCACCGCCCAGGTCGCCCGCGCGGCCGGCATCGGCGAGGGCACGATCTTCCGCGCCTTCGGCGACAAGGAGGCACTGCTGGCCGCCTGCATGGCCGAGGCGCTGCGCCCCGACGACACCCTCGCCCACGTGTCCGCGATCTCCCTCGACCTGCCGCTGGCCGACCGGCTGGTGGAGGCCGCCGAGGCGCTGCGCGGCTACCTGGCCAGGATGGGCGCGGTCGCGGGCGCCCTCGCCACCACCGGCGGCCTGCGCCGGCCCGCCCCCGCAGGCGAGTCCCGCGCGGAAGGCGAGCGGCCCGGGTCCGGGCGGGAGGAGTCGATGGCGGCCTCCCGCGAGGCCCTGGCCGGGCTGTTCGAGCCCGAGCGCGACCGGCTCAGGCTGGCCCCCGAGCGCCTGGCCGAGGCGTTCCAGTTCCTGGTGATGGCGGCCGGCCGCGGCCCGTCCCCGCTGGGTTCGGACGAGCTGGTGGACCTGTTCCTGAACGGCGCGCTCGCGGCGGGCGACCGCCCTTGACCGACCTCTACGAGGACCTCGCGCCCCGCCGCCGCGCGGCGGCCACCTTCGCCTTACTCGGCTGCGCCTTCCTGGGCATGCTCGACGGCACCGTCGTCGGCACCGCGCTCCCGCGCATCGTCGCGCAGGTCGGCGGCACCACCTCCTGGTACGTCTGGCTGATCACCGCCTACCTGCTCACCTCGTCCGTGAGCGTCCCCATCTACGGCCGCTTCTCCGACCTGTACGGCCGCCGCCGCCTCCTCCTCTCCGGCATCGCGATCTTCCTGACCGGCTCCCTGGCCTGCGGGCTCGCCGGCTCGATGGAGGTCCTGATCGTCAGCAGGGCCGTCCAGGGGGTCGGCGCGGGCGCGCTGCTCACCCTGGGCATGGCCCTGATCCGCGACCTCCATCCGCCGCACCGCGGAGAGGGCCTGATCCGCATGCAGACCCTGCTGGCCGCGATGATGATCGTCGGGATGGTCGGCGGGCCGCTGCTCGGGGGCCTGCTCGCCGACCACGCGGGCTGGCGCTGGGCGTTCCTGGTCAACCTGCCCGCCGGGGCGCTCGCGGCCGCGCTGATCGCGCTGCTGCTGCCCGACCGGCGTCCGCCGCGCGCCTCGGGCAGGCTCGACGCGGCCGGGATCGCGCTGCTCACCGCGGGCCTGTCGCTGGTGCTTGTCGGCCTGAGCCTCAAGGGCAACACCGGCCGCGGCTGGAGCGATCCGGCCGTGCTCGGCTCGCTGCTCGGCGGGGTGGCGCTGCTGGTGGCGCTCGTCCCCGTCGAGCGGCGGGCGGACACGCCGGTGCTGCCGCCGCGGCTGATGCGCCGCCGCACGTACGCGGCGCTGCTCGCGGGCGGGTTCTTCTTCCAGGTGGCGGGGCTGCCCGCGGGCGTGCTGCTGCCGCTCTACCTCCAGCACGTACGCGCCTACTCGGCCACGGTCTCCGGCCTGCTGCTGCTCCCGATGCTGGTGGGCATGATCGCCGGGAACCGGCTGACGGCCGTCCTCGTGCTGCGGTCCGGCCGCACCAGGCCGGTGCTGCTGGCCGGGGCGGCGCTGGTCACCGCCGGCACGCTCGCCTTCGCCGCGCTCGGGCCGCGCACCTCGCCGTACCTGGTCGGGGTCTGGCTGCTGCTCGTGGGGCTCGGCACGGGTCCGGCCATGGGCGGGCTCACCATCGCCACGCAGGGGAGCGTCCCGCACGCCGACATGGGCACGGCCACCGCGGGCTCGGCGTTGTCGAAGCAGCTCGGCGGCTCCTTCGGCCTGGCCTGCGCCCAGTCGCTCATCGGCGCGCAGGTCAGCGCGGCGGCCGTGGGCTCCACCGTCGCCTGGACCGGCGGTGTCGCGGGCCTGCTGGCCTTCGCCGTCCTGCTGCTGGTCCGCGAGAGCGGGCTGCCGGCCCGGCAGCCGGCCGCCGCCCGGACCTGAGCGGAGTCGGGGGGCACACGGGGAATGTTCCTGGGGGGACCCCCGTTACATAAACCGTGACCGGTGTGTCCAGTGTCCCCGGGCCTCACCTATTGCCTTCGCGGACTACCGTTCGGCTGGAGCCGCGTTGCGCCTTTCGCCGAGAGGCGACCTGCACACCGGTACACGCACACGTGAAAGCCCGCCCTCTCCGGAGGGCGGGCTTTCGCGTCGTTCAGGCCGGGCGGTTCTTCACGTAGTACGGGTCGGTGATGCCGCCGGGGCAGGCCAGCTCCTCGGCGTCCAGGTGGGTCAGCTTGGCCCCGGCCTGGTAGGCGCTCTGCAGGAACTCCAGCACGCCCGCCACGGGATCGCCCATGGCCCGCACGTCGTCGTAGCGCAGCACGGCCAGATGGCTGCCACGCGCGGGCAGCCACTCGGCCTGCTCGGGCAGCAGCGGCTCCCGCTCCAGCCCCTCCGGCTCGGGCGCGGTGTAGGAGTAGAACGCCGGCCAGGGCCGTTCCTTGTCGCCGAACCAGAACCCCGCGCTGATCACCTCCCGGCTGTACGCCTCCCGCGTGACCGGGTCGGCCTCCTCCGGCACCTCGGCCGGACGTCCGGTGAAGCGGGTGACCGCGATGTCGAAGGTGTGCCAGAAGTGGTGCACCGGGCTGATCTTGCCGCCGAAGTCCGCGGCGAACCGGTCGAGCAGCTGCGCCACCTGCGACAGGATCCGCCAGTACCGGTTGATCAGGACGGGGTCATAGTGCGCGTGGCGGGTGTCCTCGGCGAACGGCGTCTCGTCGTCCAGGTCGTAGGGCACCGCCCAGATCTCCGGCCGGATCCCCAGGTCGGCCAGCGTCTGGAAGAGCCGGGACTGGAACGCGGCCACCGACAGCCCGATCATGCTGAACTCGGCGCTGCGGCCGTCCAGCACGTCGATCACCAGGCGGTGGCGGACGAGGTCGAAGTCCACGCAGAACAGCGGCTGCTCGCCGAGCCCGCCCATGGGACGCGTCGTCAGGCCGCGCCCCGTCAGATGGAACGGCACCTGCCACCAGTGGTTACGCCGGTTACTCACCGTCAGCCGGATTTTCCCGACGATCTGCGCGAAGCGGTGGAAGGTCTCCTTGGTGTCGGCCCACTCTTCGAGTGGCATGGCCGGAAAGAGCTCCATGTGTCCATCGTAACTACGCTGCGTAACCATTCTTCGGTGGGTCTCCGCTAATATCCGGCTTGAAGGGTGGTTCAAGTCGAGGAGCCGGGGCATGCGGGACACGTTGATCGACATTGGCGAGGTGGCCAGGCGTACCGGGCTGGCCGCGTCCGCGCTGCGCTTCTACGAGCGCAAGGGGCTCATCGAGGCCGAGGGCCGCAACGGCCTGCGCCGCGTCTACCTGCCCGAGACGCTCGACCGGCTGGCGCTGATCACCTGCGCCCGCGACGCGGGGTTCACGCTGTCGGAGATCGCCGAGTTCCTGCGCGCCCGGCCGGCCGACACGCGGCTGCGCGAGCGCATGGCCGCCAAGGAGCGCGAGGTCGACCAGCGGGTGCAGCAGCTCACCCGGCTGCGCGACAGCCTGCGCCACGCCGCCGTGTGCGAGCACGACCCGCTGGTCGAGTGCCCCGAGTTCAAGCGCGCCGTGAAGGCCGTCAACCAGAGCTGACGTACTTGCGCGGGCGCAGGGCGTGGGCGCGCAGCGCGGCCAGGGCCGCGTACTGGCCGGGCCGGTCCATCCGGACGACCAGGTCGTCGCTGTAGGCCAGGCCCAGCGCGGTGAGCTGGGAGACCAGGTCGGCGACCGGCGCGGTGACGTCGTCGAGGGTCGTGGCCGGATGCCAGCCCTCACCGCCCACCACCTCGGCCACCCGTTCGCGCAACTGGGCGGGGGACATCAGGACGCCGTCGGCCAGCAGCATGAGCGTGGCCTCGCGGGCCGAGACCTCGAACTCGTGCTCGCCCCTGGCCAGCAGCAGCCGGGTGACCGCCTCCCACATGGCCTCCGGCGAGCCCAGCAGGTGCCGGCCGTAGTCGGTGATGGCCAGCCGGGCGCCGTCGCGGCTGATCGCGCCGAGCTCGCGCTCGGCCAGCCCGCGCAGCCGCAGCGCCGCGGGCGAGGGGGCCAGCCGGAGCGGCAGGCTGCCCTCGGAGGCGGCCAGGGACAACAGCTTGCGCAGGGCGGGCAGGGGCTGCGGCGTGACCGGCGCGTGCAGGCGCACCTCGAACGGCTGCGCCAGCTCCCGCCTGGCCGGGCCGCGGCCGAGCACCCAGCGGTTGAGCCGTTCGCCGTGCACGCGGTTGAGCCAGCTGTCGCCGCCCAGCTCGGCGCGGGGCTCGGTGAGCCAGCGGCGGGTGAGCGCGGTGCGGTCGAGGTCGTCGCCGGCGACGATCGCCAGTTCGAGCGCCGCGGAGCAGGCCACGTGCGCGCCCAGCTCCTCCGGGCCCATGATCATGCTCCATTGCAGCTCGGGCACGTCGGGTGGGAGCACGCCCGTGGCCTCCAGGGCCTTCTGGTAGGCGCTGGTGCCGGCGTCCTCGCCCTCCTGGGCGTAGGTGCGCAGGATCTGCGCGGTGGTGGGGGACACGCACAGGGCGGCGTAACGTTCCATGCCGCCGAGTTGCAGCAGCCGCCCGAGCGAGCGGGACAGGCGTTCGTGGTCGCCTCCGGGCCGGAGCGGGCCCACCTTGATCGGAAGCGTGTACCAGAGGAACTCGCAGACGTCGAGCTGGGTCACCGTCTCCAGCGGCTCCCCACCCGTCAACCATTCGACGGCGGTCCTGGCCTCCTCGGCCAGGTCCGGCTGAGATCGCTCCAACTCGGCGAGAAGGGCGGTGACATCCGGTGCACTCATGCCTCGAAGTTTGCCGTATCGAACCCAGCTATGACGATGACCGAATGCGGTGCGTATTGGGTCTTGCACAGCGACTACCCTACGAAACCGATGTTTACCTACAGTGAGCGGGTCAGATCCATCGTTTGTCGAACAGCATCCGGGCCTTCCACTCGGTGTACGGGATCACCTCGGCGGACAGGATCGGGTGCAACCACCAGAAGTTGATCAGTGCCAGCAGCGCGTACGCGCCGACCACCGCGGCCCCCAGCGTGCGGCGCATCGGCATGGCCCCGCTCTCCGTCGGCGTGGCGGGCCCGATGAGCAACCCGGCGCACAACGTCAGCGCCAGGATCATGAACGGCACCATGGGGATCGCGTAGAACAGGAACATCGTGCGGTTCTCGGAGATGGCGAAGTAGAACCAGGGCAGCCACCCCATCGCGTACGCCAGCAGCACGGCCCCCGCCCGCCAGTCGCGCGAGGAGACGTACCAGGCGATCAGGGCCACCAGCGCGGCCAGCGCGCCGAACCAGATCACCGGCGTGCCCACGCCGAGCACCGCCTCCGAGCAGTCCTTGGCCCCGCAGACGTTCTGCTTGCCCTCGTAGAAGAAGGCCACGGGACGCAGCAGCAGCGGCCACTGCCAGGGCTCCGACATGTACGGATGGGACGTCTCCAGCCCGTTGTGGAAGGAGAAGACCTGCCACTGGTACTGGACCCATGAGCGCATGGAGTCGAACAGGAAGAAGAAGGGGCCGGAGGAGGTGGCCTGGTCCCAGTTGCGGCCGTAGCCGTTCGCGGAGGCGAACCAGCCGGTCCAGGTGGCCATGTAGGCCACGAAGGGGATGACGGTGAAGGACAGCAGGGCGTGGGGGAGGTCTTTGTTCCAGGCTCCGGCGTAGGGGCGTTTGAGTCCGATGGCTCGGCGGGCGCCGAAGTCCCACATGAGGGACATGATGGCGAAGGCGACGGCGAAGGCGAGTCCGGACCATTTGACGGACATGGCGAAGGCGAGGCAGACGCCGGCGGCCAGCCGCCAGGGGCGGGCCCCGAGCCAGGGGCCGTGGGGTGTGACGGGCGAGTTCTCGTACCAGGCGACGAGCCGTTCGCGGGCCCGGTCGCGGTCGACCACCAGGCAGGCGAACGCGGCCAGCACCCAGAACATGAGGAACACGTCCAGCAGCGCGGTGCGCGACAGCACGTAGTGCAGGCCGTCGAGGGCGAGCAGCAGACCGGCGAAGCAGCCCAGCAGCGTGGAGCGGGTCATCCGGCGCGCCACCCGGGCCAGGACCAGGATCGACAGCGTGCCGACCAGCGCCGCGGCGAACCGCCACCCGAACGGGTTGAGCCCGAACAGCCACTCACCCGCGCCGATCATCCATTTGCCGAGCGGGGGGTGCACCACGTACGAGGCGCACTTGTCGAGCGTCTCCTGCGTGCACGACTGCCAGATGTCGGTCTTCCCGGCCAGGATCGCCTTGTCCGCGTCTTTGATCGTGACGCGCTCGACGCCCCAGTTGATCAGGGAGAAGGCGTCCTTCATGTAGTAGGTCTCGTCGAACACCACGGCCCGCGGGTGGCCCAGGTTGACGAAGCGCAGGATGCCGCCGAAGAGCGTGACCAGCAGCGGGCCGACCCACCCCCACAGGACGCTGCCACGCATGGGGGGGATCACCCGGTCACGCAGGGACCGCGTCTGCGATTGGCTCTCGCCGACCTCCGGGTTGTCGTAGGCCTGGTACGGGGAATCGGTCACCGCCATTCGGACATCGTACGGGCCCCAAGCCGTTAGGTACTGCAAGAATCACGGTCTAATTGGTATGCCCTGCCACAATGGTCGGGTGACTGGAGAAGGCAGGTTGGTGCTGGCCGGAGCCCCCATCGGTCAGGCGGGTGACGTCTCGCCGCGGCTGAGGGAGGTGCTCGCCGACGCCGACGTGGTGGCCGCCGAGGACACCAGACGGCTGCGCAGGCTCGCCACCGAGCTGGGCGTGGAGATCAGTGGCCGGGTGGTGTCCTACTACGACCAGAACGAGGCGGGCCGCGCCCAGGAGCTCGTCGAGGCGCTGAGACAGGGCCGCACGGTCGTGGTCATCACCGACGCCGGGATGCCCGGGGTGTCCGACCCCGGCTACCGCCTGACCCACCTGGCGGTCGAGGCGGGCATCACGGTGACCGCGCTGCCGGGGCCGAGCGCCGTCACCACGGCCCTCGCCGTGTCGGGGCTGGCCAGCGACAGGTTCTGCTTCGAGGGCTTCCCGCCGCGCAAGACCGGCGACCGGGCGCGGCGGCTGTCCGCGCTGGCGGCCGAGGAGCGGACGATGGTCTTCTTCGAGGCCCCCCACCGGCTGGCCGAGTCGCTGGGCGCGATGGCCGAGGCGTTCGGGCCCGACCGGCCCGCCGCCGTCTGCCGCGAGCTGACCAAGACGTACGAGGAGGTGCGCCGCGGCGGTCTCGGCGAGCTGGCCGAGTGGGCCGCGGGCGGCGTCAAGGGCGAGATCACCGTGGTCGTCGCGGGCCGCGTGCCGGGGGCGGGCGAGCCCGACATGGACGAGCTGGTCGCCGAGGTCGACCGCCGGGTGGCCGAGGGCGAGCAGCGGAAGATCGCCATCGCCGACGTGGCCAAGGGCGCGGGCGTGCCGAGACGCGAGCTTTATGACCTGGTGCACAAACGCATAGGGTGATCGACATGGGGGAGACGGCACGACGGCTGGTCCCGCCGTTCCAGGGGCGGCCCCTCTTAGGCTGGGCGGGGCCGCTGCTGGTCGCCCTCTTCGGCGGGCTGCTGCGTTTCCTCCGCCTCGGTGAGCCGAAGGCCGTCGTCTTCGACGAGACCTACTACGCCAAAGACGCCTGGTCCCTGCTCAGGCACGGCGTCGAGCGCGCGATGCTGGGCGACGCCAAGAACCCGGTCGCCGACCGGCGGCTCATCGCCGGGAACCTGGACATCTTCCGCCAGTGCCCCCGGTCGTCCGACTGCGCCTCGTTCGTCGCGCATCCGCCGCTGGGCAAGTGGATGATCGGCGCGGGTGAGTGGCTGTTCGGGATGAACCCGTTTGGCTGGCGGTTCGCCGCGGCGCTGGTCGGCACGCTGTCGATCCTGGTCCTGGCGCGGGTGGCGCGCCGGATGACCCGTTCGACGCTGCTGGGCTGCTTCGCCGGTCTGCTGCTGGCGCTCGACGGCCTGCACTACGTGCTGTCGCGGACCGCGCTGCTGGACGTGTTCCTCATGTTCTGGGTGCTGGCCGCGTTCGCCTGCCTGGTGGTCGACCGCGACCGCGCCCGCGAACGGCTCGTCGCCTGGTACGAGAACTCGCCCGTCACACCCCACGGCCCCTGGCTCGGTGCCCGCCCCTGGCGGCTGGCCGCCGGCGTCTGCCTCGCCTTCGCCATGTCCGTCAAATGGTCCGGACTCGCCTTCGCCGTCGCCTTCGCCATCATGTCCCTCATGTGGGACTTCGGCGCCCGCCGAGCCATCGGACTCAAACGCCCCTACGCCGGAGCCTGGAACAAAGACCTCCCCCACGCCCTGCTGTCCTTCACCGTCATCCCCTTCGTGGCCTACATGGCCACCTGGACCGGCTGGTTCGCCTCCGCGAACGGCTACGGCCGCAACTGGGACCAGGCCACCTCCTCCGGCCCCTTCTTCTTCCTGTTCGACTCCATGCGCTCATGGGTCCAGTACCAGTGGCAGGTCTTCACCTTCCACAGCGGGGTGCACGAGTATCACCAGTACATGTCCGACCCCTGGACGTGGCCGCTGCTCGTCCGCCCGGTGTCGTTCTACTACCCCGCCGACGTGCCGCCGTCGGCGTGCGGGGCCTCCGCGTGCGCGCAGGCGATCCACGGGGTCGGCACGCCCGCCCTGTGGTTCGGCGCGCTGATCGCGCTGGCGGGCACGGCCGTCCTGTACGTCAGGAGGCGCGACTGGCGGGCCGGGGCGGTGCTGCTGGCGTACGGGATGGGGTGGTTGCCCTGGTTCTACTACGCCCTGGCCGACGACCGCACGATGTACCTGTTCTACATGCTGCCGGTGGTGCCGTTCATGGTGCTGGCGGTGGTGCTGATGGCCGGGCTCGTGCTCGGCCGGGCCGACGCGCCGCCCACGCGCAGGGCCGTCGGGGCGGCGTTCGCGGGCGCGTTCGCGATGATCGTGCTGATCAACTTCTGGTGGCTGCAGCCGGTGCTCACGGGCGAGACGCTCACGCAGGCACAGTGGTGGGCTCGGATGCTGATGCGCTCTTGGGTGACCGCCGCCCCCAAGTGACGCCCTTGCGCAGCGTGATGGCCGCCGCGATGCAGGCCAGCGGGACGGCAGGCAGCACGTAGCGGTAGTCGAACTCGGCCGTCGCCGCCGGGGCCAGCAACAGCCCGAACGCCCCCAGCCAGGGCAGCGCCACCGGGCCGCCGAACCTGCGCCAGCGGACGACGATGCCGTACAGGCCGATCAGCATGATGCCGCCGAGCATGATGCCGCGCAGGTAGAAGATCTTCTGGTAGCCGCTCATGATATCCGCCCACGGGTGGACGATCCTGGTCTCGGGCGGGCCCTGCTCGTAGCTGAACGCGTCGGTGTCGGTGTGGCCGCCCCCGTAGGAGGACCACTTCGGCAGGCGCTTGGGCCGCCCGGTGTCGTCCACCTCGTAATAGGGCTTGAACTGGTACATGTTGTACGTCGACTCGTCCGGGAAGCGCGGCCGTCCCCAGTGGAAGGAGCGGAAGAAGTCGCGCGCGACCACCTTCAGGTAGTCGCCCGGCTGGGACAGGATCGCCCGCGTCGCGAACGCGCTGGCCGCGTCGTTGGTGATGCCGCTGAACTTCTTGTTGATGCCCCACCGGTGGAGGACCTCGCCGGTGCCCGTGCCGTCGCCGTTGCCCTGACCCCACAGATACCACTGTGCGTAGTCTTTGCGCTGGTTGACCGGGTCGTTGATGCACAACAGGAGGAGCTGGACCTCTTTGTACTTGTCGATCTTCATCTCGTTGCAGTCGGCGAAGATCGCGGTACGCATGTAGAGGATGAGCCCGTCGCTGTTGGTCATGGCGAATTTGCCGTAATTTGTAGAAAACCACCCCATATAGCTAAGTACGGGAACCGCGCACGCCGCGATGACCGCCACGATCGGCCGCCACCCCGTGCGCTGGACGATCAGGTAGAGCACCACGAGCCCGAGGATCGGCATGCCGATCGACCGGGTCAGCCAGGTCAGCGCGAGCAGCAGCCCGACCACGATCCCGGCCCGCCACGACAGCCGCCGCTTCCACAGCACCAGCGTCACCACGCCCACGACCAGCAGCGTGAACAGGGTGTCGGACATGACCATCTGCTCGAGCTGGATCTGGTAGGCGTCGAACAGCACCGGCGCCGCCGCCAGCGTCGCCCCCCACTTGGGCAGCGCGAACTTGCAGCGCAGCAGGGCGTAGATGAGCGCGGCCGCGGCCAGGCCCATCAGGTGCTGCGTGAAGATGGCCAGCGTGAAGCTGTGGAACGGCTTGAGCAGCATCAGCCAGAAGCTGTAGCCGTCGGGCCTGATCGGGTGGGGCCTGGGGTGCAGCGCCACGTTGACGTACTCGTAGGAGTCGTTGAACCACATCGCCGGGCCGTAACCGAGCATGGTGATCAGCCGCAGCACGGCGCCGACGCCGAAGGCCACGGCGAACACGCGATGACGGCGCACGAGGGACAGCACGCGAGCTGCCCGGCCAGGAGCGGAGTGGTCCACAGGGGTAATCTCCGCGACGCTCACCATGCTGTAAAGAATGCCAGTCGTTTTTAGGTCTTGACCCGAGCACGCCGGGCACAGGGCATGATGGTTCACTGGAAGAGCCTTATTACTGAAGGGTTGAGACGTGGAACTGACGGTGGTCATGCCCTGCCTCAACGAGGCGGAGACCGTGGAAGTCTGTGTGCGCAAGGCATTGGCGTGCATGGAGGAGCACGGAATCGAAGGGGAAGTCCTGATCGCCGACAACGGCAGCACGGACGGCTCGCAGCAGCTCGCTCGTGATGCCGGCGCCCGTGTCGTCCACGTCGACGAGAAGGGCTACGGCAACGCCCTCATGGGCGGCATCCGCGCCGCCCGCGGCAAGTACGTGATCATGGGCGACGCCGACGACTCCTACGACTTCACCTCGTTGCTCCCGTTCGTCGAGCAGCTCCGCGACGGCGCCGACCTCGTGATGGGCAACCGCTTCAAGGGCGGCATCGCCCCCGGGGCCATGCCCCCGCTCCACCGCTACCTGGGCAACCCGGTGCTGTCGTTCATCGGCCGGCTGTTCTTCCCGTCGGCCATCGGCGACTTCCACTGCGGCCTGCGTGGCTTCCGGCGCGACTCGATCCTGCGCCTGCACCTCCAGACCGGCGGCATGGAGTTCGCCTCCGAGATGGTCGTCCGCTCCACGCTGTCCGGCCTCGACGTGCGCGAGGTGCCCACCACGCTCTCGCCCGACGGCCGTTCGCGCCCGCCCCACCTGCGCTCCTGGCGCGACGGCTGGCGCCACCTGCGCTTCCTGCTGCTCTACAGCCCCAAGTGGCTGTTCTTCTACCCCGGCGTGTTCCTCATGGCCCTCGGCCTGGTCGCGGGCACGGCGCTGACGTTCGGGCCGGTGGAGATCGGCGAGCTGGCCTTCGACGTCGACACCCTGGTCGGGTCGTCGGCGCTGGTCGTGATCGGCTTCCAGGCGGCGCTGTTCGCGGTGTTCACGAAGGTCTACGCGGCCGAGGAGGGCTTCCTGCCCGAGTCGCGGCGGATCCGGAAGATCATCGACATCGTGACCCTGGAGAAGGGCCTCGTGGTCGGCGGCCTGCTGGCGCTGGCCGGTCTCGTCGGCCTGGTGATGTCGCTGGTCCACTGGCAGGTGCGCAGCTTCGGCGCGCTCGACCCGCGCGAGTCGCTGCGCATGGTCGTCCCGGCCGCCACGGCGCTCGTCATGAGCTTCCAGACGATCTTCGCCTCGCTGTTCATCAGCATCCTCGGCATCCGCCGTACCAAGGAGAGCTCGATCGACGTGGCCGCCAAGGCGGCCGAGGAGGCCGCCGAGGCGGTCTCCCTGGAGAAGTCCAAGCGCTAGGGTCCTCCGCGTCCCGGTGGGAGCCGGCGCCGGCCACGTGCCGGCGCCGGCTTCCGTCTTTCCGCGTGGGGGTTGGGGGTTTGGACGAGGAGCAGGGCCGCGCCCCGTAGGCTAAGCACATGTCCCAGCACATCTTGACCGCCGTCGCGTGGCCGTACGCTAACGGCCCCCGCCACATCGGGCACGTCTCGGGTTTCGGCGTGCCGTCCGACGTCTTCAGCCGCTACCAGCGGATGGCGGGCAACAAGGTGCTGATGGTGTCCGGCACCGACGAGCACGGCACTCCGATCCAGGTGCAGGCCGACAAGGAGGGCGTCAGCGCCCGCGAGCTGGCCGACCGGTACAACAGGGTGATCGCCGAAGACCTGACCGGCCTCGGGCTCTCCTACGACCTGTTCACCCGGACCACGACGAAGAACCACTACGCCGTCACGCAGCAGATCTTCAAGGGCCTCTACGACAACGGCTACATCTTCCCCAAGACCACGATGGGCGCGATCTCGCCCTCGACCGGCCGTACCCTGCCCGACCGCTACATCGAGGGCACCTGCCCCATCTGCAGCTACGACGGCGCGCGCGGCGACCAGTGCGACAACTGCGGCAACCAGCTCGACCCGATCCAGCTCATCAACCCCAAGAGCCGCATCAACGGCGAGACCCCCGTCTTCGTCGAGACCGAGCACTTCATGCTCGACCTGCCCGCCTTCGCCGAGGTCCTGGGCTCCTACCTGCAGTCCAAGCAGGGCGAGTGGCGGCCCAACGTGCTGAAGTTCGCCCTCAACCTGCTCGGCGACCTCCAGCCCCGCGCGATCAGCCGCGACCTCGACTGGGGGGTGCCGATCCCGCTGGAGGGGTGGCGCGACCAGCCCAACAAGCGCCTCTACGTGTGGTTCGACGCGGTCATCGGCTACCTGTCGGCCTCCATCGAGTGGGCCAGGCGCTCCGGCGACCCCGACGCCTGGCGCCAGTGGTGGCAGAACCCCGACGCCCGCGGCTACTACTTCATGGGCAAGGACAACATCGTCTTCCACGCCGAGATCTGGCCGGCGATGCTGTTCGGCTACAGCGGCATCGGCGCGCGCGGCGGCTCGCCCGGCGCGCTCGGCGCGCTCGACGTGCCGTCCGAGGTGGTCTCCAGCGAGTTCCTGACGATGGAGGGCAAGAAGTTCTCCTCCTCCAGGCAAGTAGTAATTTACGTACGCGACTTCCTGGCGCGTTACGACGCCGACGCCCTGCGCTACTACATCGCCGTGGCCGGCCCCGAGAACCAGGACACCGACTTCACCTGGCAGGAGTTCGTCAACCGCAACAACGGCGAGCTCGTCGCCGCCTGGGGCAACCTGGTCAACCGGTCGATCTCGATGGCCTCCAAGAACTTCGGCGTCGTGCCCGAGGCCGGCGACCTGACCGACGCCGACCGGGCCATGCTGGAGCGCTCGCGCAACGCGTTCGCCCCGGTGGGCGCCGAGCTGGGCAGGTCGCGGTTCAAGAACGCGATCACCGAGGCGTTCGACGTCGTCCGCGAGGCCAACAAGTACCTGGCCGAGCAGGAGCCCTGGAAGCTCAAGGACGACACCGAGCGGCAGAAGTCGATCCTCCACGTCGCCCTCCAGGTCGTCGACGACGCCAAGACGATGCTCACGCCGTTCCTGCCGGGCTCGTCCAACAAGGTCTTCTCGATGCTCGGCGGCCAGGGCGTCTGGTCGGGCATGCCGGAGATCCGCGAGGTCGACGAGGACGGCGGCGCCCCCTACCCCGTCATCACCGGCGAGTACGACGGCGCCGCGCGCTGGGAGCACCGGCCGATCAAGCCGGGCACCCCGCTCGCGCCGCCCGTGCCGCTGTTCAAGAAGCTCGACCAGAAGGTCGTCGAAGAGGAGCTTGGCCGGCTGGCCGACTGAGGCCGTAGTCCTTGAGCGTGATGGCGGAGGCCGTCTTCCTGACGGACTTCGCCATCATGCCCTTCCACGGCAGATACGGCATGATCTTGTAGTTCTGGTTCATGAACCAGGCCATCAGCCGGCTCTCCGGCACCATGAACTTGCTGACGCCCACGGCCGACTTCTGGCAGCCGGTGGCGTAGGCGCGCACCTCCTGCTCGTAGCGGGCGAACGCGGTCCGGTGGTCGCCGCCGGCCGCGGCCAGTTCGCCCGCCAGCACGTACGCGCCGATCAGCGCGAGGCCCGTGCCCATGCCCGACAGCGGCGACGGGCAGCAGGCGGCGTCGCCGATCAGCACCACCCGGCCGCGCGACCACGCGTCCAGGTGCACCTGGCTGGTCGAGTCGAAGTAGAAGTCGTCCGCGTCCCACATCCTGCGCAGCAGCTTCGGCGTCTCCCAGCCGACCCCCCGGTACGCCTCGGCCAGCAGCTCCTTCTGGCGGGCGACGTCCCGGCGGTCGTGCTCCAGCGGCGGTGAGCCGAAGTAGAACATGGCCTTGGCCTCGGTGTTGTTCCTGGCGCTGTAGAGGCCGACCGTCTTGCCCGGCGTGCTGTAGAGCAGGCCCGTGTGGTCGAGGTTCAGGTAGTTGTCGAGGGTGAACACCGCGCAGTAGAGCCCGAGGTGGCTGGTGACGGCGGCCTCCGGCGCGTCGAAGGCCAGCGAGCGCACGTTGGAGTGCAGGCCGTCCGCGCCCACCACGAGGTGGAACCTGCGCGTCGCGCCCCGCTCGAACGTCACCGTCACCCCGTCCGCGTCCTGGGCGAGGGAGGTGATGGAGTCGCCGAAGACGTACTCGGCGCGGTCCTTGGTGGCGTCGTAGAGGATGCGGGCCAGGTCGCCGCGGAGGATCTCGACGTCGCCGGAGAACAGGTCGCCGGGCACGGAGGCGAGCTTCCTGCCGGACTCGTTGACGTACGACATGTCGCCCATGTGGGTCTGGAGGCGTTCGACGTCGGCGAGGACGCCGAGCGCGCGCAGCGCGGTCATGTGCGCCTCGCCGCGGAAGTCGACGGAGTAGCCGCCCTCACGCAGCGCGGGGGCGCGCTCGACGACGGTGACGCGGTGGCCGGAGCGGATGAGGTGGAGGGCCAGGGCGGGGCCGGCGACGCTCGCGCCGGAGATCAGGATGTCCATGCCCCAGAGCCTGCCGGGCCCGGCTCACCGCGCCCTCACCCCGCACTCACCGCCGGCGATGCCCCCGCTCACCGCCTTCCGCGCTCCTGCTCGCGGCCTTCTACGCTCCCGCTCACCGCCTTCTGCGCCCCTGCTCGCGGCCTTCCGCGTCTCAGGCCGGGGCTTGGAGCGGGAAGTCGTCGAGGAAGTGCAGGGGGGAGGCGTCGATGACCTCCGCCGGGACGCCCGCCAGCATCAGCGCCTCCCGGTGGGAGAGCCGCGCGCCCGCCCGGCGCGCCGCCGCGTACGCCTGCTCGCCCAGCGCCTCGCGCAGCCGCCCCGGCAGCCCGGCGACGTGCTCGTCCTCGGGCACGTCGATGCCGCGGATCGCGACGGCGGCGCCGAGCAGCGTGGCCGCCGCGGCCGGATCGTCGTCGAAGGCCAGCACCGCCAGCGCCTCGATCGCCCTGACGCTCTCCGACAGCGCGCCCGACGTGACCGTGCTCTCGATCGCCCGCAGGTAGGAGGCCCGCGCCCCGGCCGGGTCGCCCTCGGCCGCGGCCAGCCGTCCGAGCCCGACGAGCAGCCTGGCCATGTTCCCGGACGTCTTCACCCAGACCGGGTCGGACCGGCGCAACGCCTCCTCGTAGAGCTCGCGGGCCCGCGCCAGGTCGCCCTCGCGGACCGCCACGTCGCCCAGGCCGCGCAGGGCCGCCGGCAGGATCGCGCCGCCGGTACGCCCGGCCAGCTCCGCCGCGCGCTCGTAGTCGGCCCGCGCGCCGGCCAGATCGAGCCGGATGCGGTAATCGCCCCGGTTGCAGTAGTGGTCGGCCAGGTCCTCCTCCGCGCCGAGCTGCTCGGCCAGCGTGATGGCCTCCTCGGTGCGGGCCAGCGCGGTGGCCTCGTCGCCGCACGTACTGGCCAGCCAGGCCAGGGCGTCGAGCGTCATCGCCGAGCCCCAGCGCTCGCCGAGGCCGCGGAAACCCTGGAGGGCCGCCGTCAGGTCCGCCTCGGCGGCGGCGAACTCGCCCGCCGCCATCCGCGGGTAGGCCCAGATCAGCCGGGTGGCGGCCTGCTCCCACGCGTCGGGGCCGCGCTCGCCGCGCCGGATCAGCGCGATCGTGACGGCGGGGTCGACCGACGCCGAGGTGACCATCGGCCACAGGCAGGTGAGGACCGGGTTGCGCAGGCCGTCCGCCGCGATCATCGTCTCGGCGCCGTCCTTGTGGCGCTCCCACAGCTCGCGCCGCCCGCTCGCCGCGGTGAGCAGGGTCAGCAGGTACGCGTCCCCCAGCGCGGGATCGGGCCGTGGACCGGCCGCCTCCAGCAGGGCCGCCGCCGCCTTGGCGGGGACCGTGCGCATGCCGCGCATCCACAGCGAGAACGTCTGCGCGGCCAGCAGCCGCATGCCTAGCGCCACCTCGCCCTGCTCCACCGCCCAGCGCAGCGCCGCCTGGAGGTTGTCGTGGTCGGCCGCGAACCGGGCCAGCCACGGCAACTGCTCCGCGCCCCGCAGCCGGGGGTCGCCCTCCTCGGCCAGGGCCAGGAAGTACGCGGCGTGCGCCCGCCGGAAGGTCGCGGCCTCCTCGCCGAGCCGGTCGGCGCAGAACGCCCGGATCGTCTCCAGCATGCGGTAGCGGCCGCCCGCCACCTCCAGGAGCGACTTGTCGGCCAGCGAGTCGAGCAGGTGCTCGGGCAGGCCGCAGACGGCCGCCGCGGCGGCCGCGGTGGCCCCGCCGGAGAAGACGGTCAGGCGCATGGCCATGGCCTGTTCCGGCTCGGTGAGCAGTTCCCAGCTCCAGGCGACGACCGCGCGCAACGTCTGGTGCCGGGCCTCGGCCGTACGGCTGCCGCGCAGGCTGAACCGGCCCTGACCGGCCAGGCGCTCGGCCAGCTCGCCGGCCTCGTGCGTACGCATGCGGGCGGCCGCCAGCTCGATGGCCAGCGGGAGGCCGTCGAGCGCGGCGCAGATGCGTTCGACCGGCTCACCAGGGGTGAAACCAGGACGTACGGCCTTGGCCCGGTCGGTGAAGAGCGTGCGGGCGTCGGAGGGGGTGAGGGGGCGTACCGGCCACAGGTGTTCGGGGGTGATCGCGAGCGGCTCGCGGCTCGTGGCCAGCACCCGCACCGCCGGGCACGCCGACAGCAGCCGCTCGGCCAGGGCCGCGGCCTCGCCGACGACGTGCTCGCAGTTGTCCAGGACCAGCAGGGCCGGCCGATCGGCGAGCACCGCGACGAGGCGGGCCAGGGGATCAGGCTCATCGGACGCGCCCAGCGCCGCGGCCCCCAGCAGCGCGCCGTCGCGCACGCCCAGCGCGGCGAGGACCGCCCGCGCGAGGTCGGCCCCGGGGCCGAGCGGGGCCAGCTCGACCAGGACGGCGTCGCGGTGCTCCCGGGCGAGCTCGACCGCCAGCCGGCTCTTGCCCGCGCCGCCGGGGCCGAGCAGCGTGACGAGCCGGGCGGCGGCCAGCAGCGCCCGCACCTCGGCCAGGTCGCCGTCGCGGCCGACGAAGCTGGTGAGCTTGCCGGGCAACGGCGCCGCCGCTGTGCCCGTCCCGGCCTGTCGCGCCGGGGCCGCGGGCGGGGGCGGGGGCGTGCTGGGCGCGCCGCGCAGGAGGGACCGGTGGAGGGCGGCGAGCTCGGGGGAGGGGTCGGCGCCCAGCTCATCGGCCAGCAGCCGCCGGGTCTCCTCGTAGAGCACCAGCGCCTCGGCCGGCCTGCCGTCGGCGCGCAGCGCCCGCATGAGCTGGCCGCGCAGCCGCTCGCGCAGGGGGTGGCGCTGGACCAGCTCGCCGAGCTCGGGGATGACGCCCTGGTGGCCGCCACAGCGCAGGTCGGCCTCGATGCGGTCCTCCAGCGCGGCCAGGCGGCGCTCCTCCAGCGGCGCGCCGTGCACGGGGTCGAGGTCGGCGAACGCGGGCCCGCGCCAGAGGGCCAGCGCCTCCCGCAGCAACGTCCCGGCCAGGGCGGCGTCGGCCCGGCCTTCGTTCGCCCTGCCGGTCTCGGCGGGGTGGTGGCCGAGGAGGGCGGCGCGGCCGGTGTCGGCGAGGTGCAGGAAACGGCCGGCGTCGATGTCGTCGGGGGCTGCCGGCAGCCGGTAGCCGGCGGGGGTCAGCTCGACCGGGATCCCGTCGCCCCGCAGCCGGGAGACCTGGGAGTGCAGGGCGTGCTGGGCGTTCTTCGGCGAGCGGTCGCCGTACAGGAGGTCGACGAGGCGGTCCTGGCTGACGATCTCGCCCGGACGGACGAGCAGCAACGCCAGCAGCGCGCGCCTGGCCGGACCGCCCAGAGGTACGTCGACGCCGGCCGCGTCCCATGCCCGGGTGCTGCCGAGAATGCCGAAGCGCATGGAGGCTACTTTAGATGCGTGAGCAAGATTCCCGCCGCGCCCGAGCCGCTTTCCGCACCGGTGTTCGACAGCCACTGCCACCTGGACATCATGGTCGGCAACAGGCAGGCGTCCTCGGGAGACCCGGTGGCCCAGGCGGCCCAGGCGGCGTCGGCCACCGTACGGTCCATCCTGCGGGACGCCCGCGAGGTCGGCGTGACCAGGCTCGTCACCATCGGCTACGACCTGCCCTCCTCGCGCTGGAACGCCGAGGTGGCGGCCGGGCAGGAAGGCGTGTACGCCGGGGTCGCCATCCACCCCAACGAGGCCCACGAGGCGACCCCCGAGGTGCTGGCCGAGATCGAGACGCTGGCCGGGCAGGCCGACGTCCGGGCGGTGGGGGAGACCGGCCTCGACTACTTCCGCGACTGGGCGAGCAAGGACGACCAGCACGCGAGCTTCCGCGCGCACATCGAGATCGCCAAGCGCACCGGCAAGGCGCTGGTCATCCACGACCGGGACGCGCACGACGACGTCCTGAAGGTGCTGGCCGAGCAGGGCGCGCCGGACAAGGTGGTGTTCCACAGCTACTCAGGCGACGCCGAAATGGTGAAAAAGTGCGCGGAAGCTGGATATTTCATGTCTTTCTCCGGTCCGGTCACCTACAAGAACGCCGGCTACCTGCGCGAGGCCGCCGCCGTCGCCCCCATGGAGCTCATGCTCGTCGAGACCGACGCCCCCTACCTCCCGCCGGTCCCGTACCGGGGCAAGCCCAACGCCCCCTACCTCATCCCGCTCACCCTGCGCTGCCTCGCCGAGGTCAAGGGCGTCCATCCGGACGAGTTGTGCGCGGCGATCAGTACCAACGGAGTCACGGTCTTCGGCGAGTGGTGACCATCTTTCCGTGCTGCTTTTCGTGAAGCGGTGGAGGCGGGCGCGCCGCCGCCGCTAGCGTTCGGGCGGTCCCTGGCCGTTTCCGGAGGTGGTTCGTGCGAGGCAGGAGGCGTGCGCCGCGTCCGCGGATCCCCTGGCGTTCTCCGTGGACGCCGGTGGTGTGCGTCGTGGGTACGCTGGCCGCCGGCCTGCTGGTCGCGGCCTCGTACCTGGTCAAGGACGTCGTCGTGGTCGTCGACGGCACGCCGGTGGCGATCCGCAGCTTCGCCGCGCGGGTGGCCGGCGCGCTCGGCGAGGCGGGCGTGTCCGTGGGTCAGGGCGACGTCGTGCGTCCCGCCCTGAGCGAGGGCATCGCCGACGGCTCCACCATCGAGGTGCGCCACGCCCGCCTGATCACGCTGACCCTCGACGGCCACACCACTACCCACCTGGTCACCGCCACCAACGTCCGCGACGCCCTGGCCGAGCTCGACGTCGAGGCGGCGGCCGGCAGCCTGTCCGCGCCGCCCGGCCGCCCGGTGCCGCTGTCGGGCATGTCGCTCACGGCGTACACCGAGCGCAGGGTCTACGTGGTCGCGGGCGCCACCCGGCTGGCCGCGCGCACCACCGCGCGCACCGTCCGGCAGGTGCTCAGGCAGGAGCGCGTCGTCGTCCGGCGCGGGTCCATGGTGCGCCCGCCGCTCGGCAGCTTCCCCGAGGACGGGACGGTCATCACGGTCATGCCGCCCAGAGCCGTACAGATCCCGTGGGAGGTGACCCGGCTCGACTGGCAGGCGCTGGCCGCCTGCGTGGCGCGCGGCGACCCCCAGGCGTACAACCCCGACGGCCCCTACTACGGGATGTACCAGTTCAGCCTGCCCTCGTGGCAGGCGGTCGGGGGAGTCGGCCTGCCGAGCGCCTGGCCCGAGGAGGAGCAGACCTACCGGGCGCAGCTGCTCTACCAGCGGGTCGGCGGCCGGTGGCAGACCCAGTGGCCCAACTGCGGCGACCGCCTGTTCGCCTGACACCGCCCCGGCTGGGCCTCTGTCCGGGCCCTGCCGGGGCCCGGCCCGTTCAGCCGGCCAGGGCGGTGCCGAAGTCGGTGCCCCTGGGGGGTTGCACGGACTGCACGTCGTCGGCGTTGCGCGGCGCCACCGCGACCTTCCCGTACGGCGGCCCGTCCGGCTGGCCCACGAAGAGCTTGTTGCCGCTGAAGGCCACCGACCAGCCGAACAGCCCCTCGGCCGTCGCGAGCTTCCGGTCATCGGCCGGGTTCTTCCACGAGAACACCTGGACGCCGCCGCCGTAGGGCGCGCCGACGGCCAGCCTGCCGTCCGAGGAGGCGGCCATCGAGAAGCCGAACGCCTGCCTGCCGCCCTGCTTCACCATCCGGGTCTGCTTCCTGCCCAGGTCGAGGAGCTGCACGTAGCCGGGGCCTGGCGCGCTGACCGCATACCCGTTGCCCTCGGCGTAGGCGACCGCGTAGCCGTACCGGTCGCCGGAGGACTTGGTGGGGGAGTCGAGCTTCAGGCTCGCGATCCGGGGAGCCAGCACGTCGTCGATGAAGACCACCGACCCCGAGTCGATCTTGCCGGCCTGGACCTGCCGTCCCGCGCCGTCGTCGTTCTCGTACGGGACGCCCACGACCAGGCCGTTGCGCGGCCCGATCGCCAGCGACCAGCCGAACTGGTCGCCGACCTCGCTGTTGCCGCGCACGTCCACGGTCTCCTGGCTGATCCGGCGCAGCGCGTCCGAGCCCTGACGCACGTAGACCGCGCCGGCGTCCTCGATCTGGCCGTCGTCCTCGTAGGGCGCGCCGATCACGATCAGGTCGTCCCTGGCCGCCAGCGACCAGCCGAAGTGCGCGAAGCGCTGCGGCTGCGGGGCGGTCAGGCGTTGCGGGGGCGCGGCCTTGCCGCCGTAGACGACGTAGACGCTGCCCGCGTCCTGCTCGCCGTCCACGTCCGCGAAGGGGGCGCCGACCAGCAGGTCGGCACAGGAGTCGCCGTTGACGTCGGCCAGCCGTACGGACCAGCCCAGCCCGTCCCCCTTGACCGGCCCCGGCACGGCGACCGGGGTCACCTTGGCGCCCGACAGCAGGTGGACCGACCCCTTCTGCCCGTCGCCGAACGGGTCGCCCACGGCGACGTCGTCCGCGCCGTCACCGTCGAAGTCGGCGGCTCCCGCGCAGGCCGCCGCCGACCCGGCGGCGGCCGCCGGTGGCAGGACGCCGCCGGCGGCCAGCAGGACGGCCATCGCCACGGCCATCGCCACGGCCATCGCCACGGCCATCCTGCGGGCGCCGGCGGGAAGCGTTCGGACGGGGCTCACAGGGCGACCTCGATCTGTCGGCCGTTCTCCAGCATGGTCGCGGACAGCTTCACGGGCCTGCGATAGGGCGCCAGGTCGAACACGAAGGCGCCGTCCACCCGGCCGCCCGGCTGGAGGGCCGGGGGCAGGGTGACCGGGGCGGGGTCGTGCTCGCCGCCCTTGTCGTCGACCATGGTGACGACCGGCCGGACGAGCCGGCGGCGTTCACCGCCTGGATTGATCACGGTCCAGTGGACCACGCAGAGCTGCCCCTTCGTGGTGGTTTGCCCCTGGAACTCCTTCAGCCCGCACTCCGGCGCCTCCGGCACGACCGCGACCGGGTCGTCGAAGTTCCCGCCCAGCGCGAACCTGCGGCCCACGTCGCCCGGACGCGGGTTCGTCACGGCCCTGGAGGGGCTGTTAGAAGTGACGACGGTGGAGGAGTTGCGGCCGGAGTTCACGATCAGGACGGTCACGGTGACCACGATCGCCAGGACGGCGGCCGCGGCGGCGATCAGCCAGCGGGTGCCCTTCGTACGGGTGCCGCCCAGGGTGTCCGGTTCGTCGGGCGCGTACGTCAGGACGCCCGGATCCGTGCCCTCGCCGCTCCGGGACGCGGCGACCCGCCGGGAGTCGGTGGTGGATCGACGGTCGGTGGTGGATCGGGGGCCGGTGAAGGGGCCGGAGTCGGTGGCGGGGCGTGTCTCGGTGGCGGGCCGGGTGTCGGAGGCGCGCCCGGACTCGGGGGTTGGCCGGGACTCGGGGGTTGGCCGGTACTCGTTCGAGGGCCGCGACTCGTTGGGGGACCGTGATTCGATGGGGGACCGTGATTCGGTGGGGGGCCGTGATTCGGTGGTCGGCCGGGCCCGTGCCGGTTGGCCGCCCGAGGCGGCCTGCCTGCGGGCCAGTTGGCGGGCCTGCTCAAGCTGGCGTTCCTGCTCCTGGCGACGGGCCTGCGCCTCGGCCTCCCAGCGGGCCAGCTCCTCGCGGGCGGCCTGCTCCTCGCGCCGCGCCAGCTCTTCCGGGGACGCCTGCCGTGCCCCCGCCTGCCCGCCCGCTAAATCGGCGGCCCCTCCGGAGGCGTTCCGAACATCGCGCCCGGCCTCCGCCCCGAACGCCCCCGGCACCTTGGGCCGTCCCGCCCCCGCCCCGGGGGCTGCTCCAGCCCCCGGCCCGCCTCGTGCCCCGGCTCCTGGCCCCGAGCCTCCTCCTGGCCCCAAGCCCCCACCGGGTTCCGCGCCTCCTCCGAGCCCCGAGCCCCCTCCCGGTCCTGAGCTTCCTCCGAGCCCCGAGCCCCTTCCCGGACCCGCGGCGCCCCCGAAACCCGGGTTGCGTGCGCCCGTCGCGTCGCTCGGCGGCGGGGTCGTGAACGTGGCCGTGACGTCCGGCTCGTCCACGACGTTCTGCGGCGGCTCCCAGTCGGTTAGCATCTCCGTGGCGACCAACGTGGGCGGATTGTCGGAGATCGCCGGAGAGCTCCCGCCCACCAGCGCGATCAGGAGCTCCTGGGCCGTGGGCCGATGGGCGGGGTCCATGGCCGTGGCCCGGCGTACCAACTCGTTGAGAGGCGCGGGAAGCGCGCCGAGCTCGGGCGGCGTGTTCAGCACGCGGGTCGCCATCGTGATGGGATCGCCCCGCCCGAACGGATGCCGCCCGTTGCCCGCGTACGCCACCAGGCACCCCCAGGCGAAGATGTCCGCCGCAGGGGACACCAGCTCACCCCGCACCTGCTCAGGGGCCCACCAGCCGGGGCTGCCCAGCAGTTCACCCGAGAGCGTGAACCCGGTCTCCCGGTCCAGCGCCCTGGCGATCCCGAAGTCGATCACCCGCGGCCCGGACAGCGACAGGATGACGTTCGCCGGCTTCAGATCCCGATGCACCAGCCCCGCCACGTGGATCGCCGCCAGCGCCGCGGCGACCCCCAGCGCCACGCCGTGCAGCGGCCCCGGGTCGAGCGCCCCGAAAGTCACGATCTGATCGGAAAGGGGGGTGCCCGCGATGTACTCGGTCACCATGTAGGGACGCCCGTCGCCGGTGTTGCCGTTGTCGAGCACCTGCGCCGTGCAGAACGACGCCACCCGGCGCGCGTTGTCCACCTCGGCGTGGAAGCGGGCGGCGAACCCCTCCTGGTTGGCGAACTCCGCCTTCACCACCTTGAGTGCGACGAACCGCCCCGTCGGGGCCCTGGCGAGGAAGACGGTCCCCATGCCGCCTTCGCCGAGTCGTCCGAGCAGGCGGTAGGGCCCGATCTCCCGCAGATCGGTCGGACGGAGCGGCGCGGCGCCCGTTGGCTCCATCAGGGACGTCCCTTCCTGTTCCACGCCATCCTCTCCTTAGGTCTCCCCCATCCGCCATCGCAGGTTCTTCGATGCGGGAGACTGGTTGGATGATGAGGCTGTTGGGCCCTGCAGAAATACGTATTTTGGCGAACAAGCTAGATCTTCGCCCCACCAAAAAGCTAGGCCAGAACTTCGTGATCGACGCGGGGACCGTCCGGCGCATCGTCCGTGTGGCCGACCTGTCGGCCGACGACGTGGTCATCGAGGTCGGGCCCGGCCTCGGCTCGCTCACCCTGGCGCTCCTGCCCGAGGCCGCGCACGTGGTGGCCGTCGAGATCGACCCGGTCCTGGCCACCCAACTGCCCCTCACCGTCGCCGAGCGCGGCCCGTCCGACCGGCTCACGGTCGTCAACGCCGACGCCATGAGGATCGGCCTCGACGACCTCGCCGGTCACGACCCCACGGCCCTGGTGGCCAACCTCCCGTACAACGTGGCCGTCCCCGTGGTGCTCCACCTCCTGGAGACGCTGCCCTCGCTGCGCAAGGGCCTGGTCATGGTGCAACTGGAGGTCGCTGACCGCCTCGCCGCCGGTCCCGGCTCCAAGGTGTACGGCGTGCCGTCGGTCAAGGCCGCCTGGTACGCCGACGTACGGCGGGCGGGCCCGGTCGGTCGTACGGTGTTCTGGCCCGTCCCCAACGTGGACTCCGGCTTGGTCTCCCTGACCCGCCGCGAACCCCCCGCCACCACGGCCACCAGGGAAGAGGTCTTCGCCGTCGTGGACGCCGCCTTCGCCCAGCGCCGCAAGACCCTGAGGGCCGCCCTGGCGTCCTGGGCGGGCAGCCCGTCCCAGGCGGAAACGGCACTGAGAGCCGCCGGCGTGGACCCCTCAGCCAGAGGCGAACAACTCACCATCGACTCCTTCGCCCGAATAGCCGAACAAAAGCCCTAACCCCCAGCGCACCCCCCAAAGCGCCCCCCAGAAGGCCCGCACAGGAACGCCCGCACCAGAGCGCCCGCACCCCTCGGATTGCACCAGCGCGCCCCACCAGCGTGCCCGTGGACGCAACCTCCACCAGCGCGCCCCCCACCACCAGGTTCCCTGCACCCCCGGCTTCTGGGGTCTGCGGCTCCCGGAGCTTCGCCATGCCAGGGACCCTTCAGCCCGAGGCATCCACCACCCGCGCCTTGGCTGGACGCGTCCAATGCGGGCCCGCAGAGCCCCACCAGGTGCCCACAGAGGACGCCCCCGGCGGTCTTCCACAACCCTCAGACGCTCAACCCCCACCTATCCACAGAACCCCGTTCGGCCCCTCCGACCCCGCCTCACCCACGTGATCCTGGCTCCCGTCCCCTCATCACGACGAAGGAGCCACCGATGAACCCCCGCCACCCCATCACCCAACTCTCGATCATCCTCAGCAGCGGCCTCCTGACCGTCACAGGAGCCCACCCCGCCCCCGCCAGAGCCACCCCCACTCCATGCCTCCGGGCCACCGTCACCATCCCCGCCACCGGCACCGGAGCAACCGCCACCACCCGCTGCCCGGCCCCCCACCACCCCAAGAAACCGAAGCCGAAGAAACCCAGAAAGCGCCCGAAGCACAAGGGCGAAATCGCAGCCGCCGCAGCCCTCACCCAGTTGGGCGTCTCGTTCTCGTGGGGCGGCGGCTCCTCAAGAGGCCCCACCATCGGAGTCGGCACCGGCGCGAACACAAGAGGCTTCGACTGCAGCGGCCTCACCCTCTACGCCTGGTCCAAGGCCGGAGTGAGGCTCGGCCACTACACCGGCACCCAGTTCCGCCAGGGCCGCAGAGTCCCCCTCGCCTCCAGACGCAAGGGCGACCTCCTCTTCTTCGGCGGCACCGGCGACCCGACCCACGTAGCGCTCTACCTCGGCGACAACGTCATGATCCACGCCCCCCGCACAGGCGACGTGGTCCGAAGAACCAACTTCCTGAACTCCGCCTACTACCGAGCCACCTACCGAGGAACCATCCGCCCCGCCTGACCACACCCCCCGACCAGCAAGAACGGCCGACTCAGGTCCCCCAGAACGCCCTCCGCATAGACGTCCAGCAACCTGAGGCGTCCACCACCCACGGGAGCCCATCAACTGGGCTGTTCACCCCTGGACCAGCACCACAGGCAACTGCCGCTCACCTGACCAGCACCGCGGGCGCCCACCATTCACCCTGACCGGCACCACAGGCGAGCGCCCGCCCGACCAGCACCCAGAAGAACCACTCCACCACGAGCGCCACCTACCGTCCGGCGCAGACCGTCACCAGTTCCTTCACCACCGACGTGAGCAATGCCTGATCCGCAGCCCCCGCCGGCTCGTACTCCATGAGCCCCAACCCCACCACCTCGAACCGCTCCGCAATGGCCCTCACCAGCCCCACAAGCTCCTCAGGCCGGAACCCTTCAGGCGTAGGAGACCCCACGCTTCCGAAGATCTGCGGATCAAGCACATCGAAGTCGACATGCACATAAACAGCCGTCCGCTCCCCGCCCCCCGCCGCAGCCGCAGCACCGACAGCCTCGACCAGAGCGTCCGCATCCGCAGCCCGCACCCACCGCACACCCTGAGCCTCGACGAACGCGACCTCGGCCGGATCCAGATCACGCACCCCCGCCAGCACGATCTGCCCGGCCCCGACCGGCTGCCCGGCCACCAGCCCGTCAGGCCCTTCACCGGTCAACGCCCTCAGGACCATGCCATGAAAGGCCCCCGACGGCGACGACTCCGGCGTGTTCAGATCCCCATGCGCATCGAACCAGACGACGACCAGCCCATCCCCGAACCTCTGTCGCGCCGCCGCCACCGGCTCCAGTTCGACCCCGCAGTCCCCACCCGCCGTGACCAGAAGCCCGTCCCACCCAGCCTCGACGACCGCATCCCGAACCCTGGCAGCAGTGACCACCAGATCATCGTCATCGACCTCGACCTGAATCCGACGATCCGCGTCCACCATCTGGGCGACCAGCCGAGCCCCCTCACGCAGCCGCTCAGCCGTACGAGCCCCCGACCCCCGCCACTGCGGCACCTCGACAACCGTCACCTCGGACACGAGCACCTCCACATCAAGTAGTCCCCCTCAGCATCCCAAGGACGAACCCATGCGGACCACCACAAACCCTGCTGAACCCGATCGACGAGAGCCACATGGAAGCCCCGGCCGCCGTTCTGGACAAGGTGGATGCCTCCCGGCCGCCGCCCCGGGACCGCCTCGGCCGGCCGGATCCCGCACGTTCAGCTCCCAGGCGGGTGGGGATGCGCCATGAGCACCCCTGACCCTGACCGTCCCCGGCGTCAGGCCCAGGGGTCCGACGAGGCAGCACCACTCCAGGCCCGGTCATCCACCCCGCTTGCACCCCTCGGGCGCCCGAGCCGGCGGGCCGGTCCAGCCGGACTCGGGGCCGCGTGCCCGATAGCCCAGCACCTGGCCCTCGCTCACCCCCGCACCCGTACGAGCCGCGTAGGAGACCGACGCGAGCAGCTCGCCCGTCCCGGGATCGAGGATGTGCCTGTCGCGGACCGTCGCCGTCCTGTCCGGCGACAGCAGTTGGCTTCCGGCGCCGCCGAAGTCCACCGAGAGCCCGGCTCTGCCCAGCGGGTCTCTGACCGTGCCGACGACCTTGGTGGACGGCGACCCGGCCAGCACCCGGATCACCGCCGCACGCTGGGCCGGACCGAGCGGCATGGCCAGAAGGTTCACGGTGACGGGCAAGAACTCCTCGAAGGACTGGGCGAACCCGCGAGCCGTCGAGAGCTCGTGGTAGGCGTGCAGCCGCTTCAGCAGAGCGTCAGGACGGGCCGGGAACCCGGACAGATCGGCCATGGTGAATTCGGCGACCGTCATATCGGGGTAAATCCCACGAGGCTCCAGCCCCGAGCTGTACCCGCAGCCCTTGGAACCGCCCACACCGCCCCCACGGGCCGACGGCGGCCCGCCTACGACATCCCCATCGCTCATGGGGACCGGACGGCACGACGTCCTGCCGCCGCCGTAGCACGGGCCCGCCACCTGGGCGGGCGCCCCGGAGGCGCGCCAGGCACGTTCGTCCGCGACCGTGGCCGGATGGGCGGCGGCCGACGACCACCGCCTGATCACCACGTCGGCGGGATCGCGCGGCTGCCAGGTCTCCCGGCGCTCGACCACCATGATCATGTACCTGCCGCCGGCCGACCAGGTGTTCCCCTCGATCCGAACGTCACGCCAATACGCGCCGCTGCTCGCCGGCAGCCTCTCGATCCTGTCGGCGAGGTCGTACAGCTCCTGGTTGGGTCTCGACGGCGTGAGCACGGGCGGGGCCGCGGTCAAGCTCGTCACCAGCGTGACGACCAGCGTGACGACCAGGGCGACGACCGCGGCCGTCGCCGCCGGCGCCAAGAGGATCCGTAGACGGAGGTGCGGCAGGCGGCGTGCGCGCCGCGGCTCGTCCGCCATGATGGCGTCGCGCAGCTCGCGCGCGCCGGGTCCCTGGGGAAGCGCGTACGGAGCGGGATCGATGGCCTGCACCAGATCGTCTATGTCGTTCATGCCTTCCTCATCACCATCGTCAACGGTTGCCGCTCCAGCAGCGCCGCCAGCCGTCTGCGCGCGCGATGCAGCCGGGTCCGGGCGGCGATCGCCGTACATCCCATGACCTGGGCGATCTGCTCGCCGCTCAGCCCCTCCCAGCACGCCAGCGCCAGCACCTCACGGTCCCGTTCGGGCAGCTCGTCGAACGCCTTGCGCACGTGGTCCAACTCGACCGGCGTCACCGTCCGGACGGCGGCCAGTTCGTCGCGGAGGCGTTCGGTCAGCACGGCCCGCCGCGAGGCGCCGCGCTGCTGGTTGGCAAGCACCCGCCGGGCCACGCCGTACAGCCACAGCAACGCCTTGTCCCCCTGAGGGACGTCGCCGATCCGCCGCCAAGCGACGAGGAAGGTCTCGGCGAGCACGTCGGCCGTGTCCTCGGGGGAGCTGGTACGGCGGGCGGCGTACTGCTGTATCGCCGAGTAGTGCATGTCGTAGACCGCCTCGAAGCGATCTCGCTGCGTCACAGGTTCTCCTCGCGAAAGGTGCCGGACACCGTGGTAAATGTCCGGCATCCGCCAGCCTGTTGCGCCACCGCTGACAACGGCCGCGACCGTCACCGAAGCGGAAGGCACGGCGTCGTCCCGGAGGGAAGGCCGGCCCGAAGAGGTGAGGGGCAGAAAGACGGCAATATCGGCGTATGAACCCCTGACCGGTAGAAAGGCGGACGAATCTCACTCTGCGTGGCCCGCAGTCGGCCATCTCACACGTCTAATTCCGAGAACCGCATGTCAGCGCACCCCACCCCGATAACATCGAGTGTCCTTGACCCCGGCAAGCGATGAAAGTGGCAGAAGATCGATGAGTTCGGTGACCGTACGTGTGCCCGCGAAGGTCAACGTGCAGCTTTCAGTCGGCCCGCTCCGGGAAGATGGCTACCACGACCTGGTCAATGTCTTCCACGCAGTGTCGATCTTCGATGAGGTGGTCGCGAAGGAGGCCGAGTCGATCACCGTCACGGTCAACGGCCGATGGTCCGACCAGGTGCCCGTCGACGACGACAACCTCGCCATCCGCGCCGCCCGCGCCCTCGCCAAGCACGCGGGCCGCTCGTACGGCGCCGACCTGATCATCGAGAAGGCCATCCCGGTCGCCGGCGGCATGGCGGGCGGCAGCGCCGACGCGGCGGGGGCTCTCGTCGCGTGCAACGAGCTCTGGGGGCTCGGCCTGCCGTTCGAGGACCTCATGGAGATCGCCGGAGACCTGGGCAGCGACGTACCGTTCTCGCTGCTCGGCGGCACGGCGGTCGGCACCGGGCGCGGCGAGCAGCTCAGCGAGCTGCCCACGGGCGGCACGTTCCACTGGGTGTTCGCGCTGGCCGACGGCGGCCTGTCGACCGCCAAGGTCTACGCGGAGTGCGACCGCCAGCGGGAGGCGTCGAACGCCCGCGTGCCCTGGCCCGAGCTCGACGCCCCGCTCATCGAGGCCCTCGGCACCGGCGACGCGTACGCCCTGGGCGCCCACCTGAGCAACGACCTCCAGGCCGCCGCCCTGGCCCTGCGTCCCGAGCTCGCCACGACGCTCGACAGCGGGCGCCAGCACGGCGCGCTGGGCGCGATCGTCTCCGGCTCCGGCCCCACCTGCGCCTTCCTGGCCATCGACGCCACCCACGCCCGCGACCTCGCCAACAGCCTCACCGCCACCGGCGCCGCCACCACCACGGTCGCCGCCCACGGCCCCGTAACCGGCGCCACCCTGCTCTAACCCCTGGTGACGCGCCCCTCCAGCGCCCCCACGACCAACCCCGCCGGCCCGCACGGGCCGCCTGGCTGGGCATGGCACGACAGACGGCACGGTGGTCCGAGGTTGCGGCCTGAGGTGGTGGCCTGAGGGTGGCGGCTTTGGGCAGCCCGAGGCGGCTACCTGGGGCAACAGCCTGAGGCGCTGGTTCGCGGTGCTTGTTGGGGCGGCGGCCTATGGGAGCGGGCGAAAGGCACGTGGTCGCTCTTGTGGTGGGTGCCGTCATCATCCGCTGGCCCCCGGATCTGAACAGCGGTGGGGCACGGGTATCGGTTCGGGGGCCGGCTTGTACAGAACCGCGAGGGCCGGCGCTTCATCACGCGGGGACGACGCCTGCAGAAGCTGGACGTGAGCCTGGCGCTCAAGGCGAGCATTCGGTCCGGCAATCCCTGGCCCGTAGACGATCAAGGGACGTCGTGGGCGTCGGGAAGCGGTTGAGGGGACCGATACCCTGGACACGTCATGAATCTGGTCAACCTTGAGTCGGTCTCCCACGCCTACGGGCCCAAGCCGCTCCTCAGCGACGTCTCCCTGGGCATCGAGGCCGGGGAGCGCATCGGCGTCGTCGGCCGCAACGGGGGCGGTAAGACGACCCTGATGTCGGTCATCGCCGGTGACGTGCGTCCCGACAGCGGCCGGGTCACCCACACGCGCGGGCTGCGGGTCGGGTTCCTGTCCCAGCAGGACACCCTCGACCCCGAGGCCACCGTGAGCCAGCTCGTCCTGGGGGACAGGGCTGAGCACGAATGGGCAGGTGACCAGCAGGTCCGCGAGATCCTGGCGAACCTGATCGGCGACCTCGACCTCAGCGCCAAGGCCGCCGCGCTGTCCGGTGGCGAGCGCAGGCGTACGGCGCTGGCCCGTCTGCTCATCGACGACCACGACCTGGTCATGCTCGACGAGCCCACCAACCACCTCGACATCGAGGCGATCGCCTGGCTCGCCGCCCATCTCGCGGCCAGGAAGAGCGCCCTGCTCGTCGTGACCCACGACCGCTGGTTCCTCGACGCCGTCTCCACCCGCACGTGGGAGGTCGTCGACGGCCGGGTCGAGCGCTACGAGGGCGGCTACGCCGCATACGTGCTGGCCAAGGCCGAGCGCGCGCGCATCGCCCAGGCCGCCGAGGAACGCCGCCAGAACCTCATGCGCAAGGAGATCGCCTGGCTGCGGCGCGGTCCGCCCGCCCGCACGTCCAAGCCGAAGTTCCGGATCGACGCCGCACAGGCCCTGATCGCGAACGAGCCGCCGGCGCGTGAGACCGTCGAGCTGATGCGGTTCGCCGCGGCCAGGCTCGGCAAGACCGTCTACGACCTGGAAGACGTCACCCTGCACGCGGGCGGCCCCGGCGACGGGCCGCTGGTGCTCGATCACTGCACCTGGCAGTTCGGGCCGGGCGACCGGATCGGCCTGATCGGCGTCAACGGGTCGGGCAAGTCGTCGGTGCTGCGGTTGCTCGCCGACGGCGTCCAGCCCGACTCGGGCCGGGTGATCCGGGGCAAGACCGTACGTCTGGCGCATCTGTCCCAGGAACTGACCGAGCTCGACCCGTCGCGGCGGGTGCTGGAGTCGGTGGAGGAGATCCGCAAGTACCTCCAGCTGGGCAAGCGGGAGTGGACGGCGTCCCAGTTGCTGGAGCGTCTGGGCTTCAAGGGCGACGCGCAGTGGAAGGTCATCGGCGACCTGTCCGGCGGCGAGCGGCGGCGGCTGCAGCTGCTGCGCCTGCTGATGGACGACCCCAACGTGCTGCTCCTCGACGAGCCCACCAACGACCTCGACATCGAGACGCTCAACGAGCTCGAAGACCTGCTGGACGGCTGGCCGGGCACGCTGATCCTGGTGAGCCACGACCGCTACTTCCTGGAGCGGGTGACCGACCGGTGCGTGGCGCTGCTGGGTGACGGCAAGCTCGTGCTGCTGCCGGGCGGGGTCGACGAATACCTCGAACGCCGCAGCGCAGGCACGGCGGTGACCGCCCGTGTCGGCAGCGCCCCCGCCTCGGCGTCCGGCGCTGTGGCCCCTGCCGCGGTTTCGTCCGGCACGCAGCCGGAGACCGGGCTGTCGGCCAAGGAGGAACGCGAGCTCCGCAAGGAACTCAACCGCCTGGAACGCCAGCTCGACAAGCTCGGCGACCAGGAGGCCCGCCTCCACGCCGCCATGGCCGAAGCCGCCAGCGACTACGCCAAGCTGGGCTCCCTCGACGCCCAGCTACGCGACGTCCTGGCCCAGAAGGACACCGTCGAGGCGGAATGGCTCGAACTGGCCGACCGCCTCGGCGACTGACCCCCGCCACGCTCTCCCACACGAGGGTCCGCACCGGTCCGACGGCCGCCTGTTCGACGGCCGCCTGTTCGACGGCCGCCGGAGAGGCGGCGTCGGTGGTACAGGTCGCAAGCCAGTGACCGACGTGATGGCCTCCGCCGCAGGTCGGCGAGGCCCCTAGAGGTCAGTCCACGCCCTGCCTCGGCCGGATGCCGGCCGCCGTCGGCGGGCCAGGCCCATGGGGGGTCAGTCCCTCAGATCCGCCTTGGGGGACGTTCGCTGGTGTCGGTGGGTGAGGCTCATGGAGGTCAGTCCCGCCGGCCCGCCTTGACGCTCGCCGACGTCGGCGGCCAGGGCTCTGCACAGCGACGGAACCGCATCAGAGAGCCCGCGTAAGAGAACCTCGGCATGGGGACCCCGCGGAAGAGCAGAACCGCGGAAGAGCAGAATCGCCTCGCAAGCAGCAGAGCAGCAGAAGCGCTGAGCAGCAGAGCAGCAGAAGCGCAGTACCCCAGAGGACGGAGCCGCAGCAGAGCAGGGCCGCACGCGGCCGGCCGCCGTCGTCACTGCTGGAAGCGTCGCCGTTGTCCGGGGCCCGCAGGCCCCCCGAAATGGGGGCCGTTCGCGGCGGCGCAGGTCGGAAGAGCCTGCGTGGGACCTCGTAGAGGGCTATTGGGGGGAGTCGAAGGGGGCGAGGAGAAGGCGCAGGAGGGCGGCGAGGGAGCGCTGGTCGGCGGGTTGGAGGCCGGAGAGCAGGTCGCGCTCACGCCGGAGCAGGTCGGCGAACGCCGCGTCCACCCGCGCCACCCCCGTGTCCGTCAGCGACACCAGCACGCCGCGCCGATCCTCGGGGTCGGGCCGCCGCCGCACCAGACCCGCCTGCGCGAGCCGGTCGATGCGGTTGGTCATCGTGCCGGACGTCACCAATGTGGCCCGCAGCAGGGCCCCGGGGCTCAGCTCGTACGGCTTCCCGGCCCGCCGCAACGCGGTGAGCACGTCGAACTCCCAAGGTTCCAGATCATGTTCGGCGAACGCCGCCCGCCTGGCGCGGTCGAGATGTTTGGCCAGCCGTGACACCCTGGAGAGGACCTGGAGGGGCTCGACGTCGAGATCGGGCCGCTCGATCCGCCATGCCGCGACCAGCCGGTCGACCTCGTCATCCTGTGGCGTCATGACACAGAGTCTACTGTCTTGACATCGAGATATCTCTCTCGATATCAATTATCTCTATGTCAAGAGATATCTGGGACCCGGTGACCTACGCCGTCTACGCCGACGAGCGGTCGCGGCCGTTCATCGAGCTGATATCCAGAGTCGGTGCGGTGGCTCCCGATTATGTCGTGGACGCGGGCTGCGGCAGCGGCGAACTCACCGTCATGCTGGCCGAACGCTGGCCGGACGCCACCGTCGAGGGCTTCGACGCCTCGCCCGCGATGATCAGCAAGGCTCGCAAGCTCACCAGCTCGGTGCACTTCGCCGTGGCCGACGTCGACACCTGGCACCCCGACCGCCCCATGGACGTGATCGTCTCCAACGCCGTCCTGCAGTGGGTGCCCTCCCACCACGGCGTGCTCGAACACTGGCTGGAGGAGCTGGCTCCGGGTGGCTGGCTGGCCTTCCAGGTTCCGGGCAACTTCGACGCCCCGAGCCACGTCGCCATCCGCGAGCTGTGCGCCTCCCGCACCTGGTCCGACCGGCTCAGCGACCTCAACAGGACCAACCCGGTGGACGACCCGATCCAGTATCTCGACTTCCTCAACGACGGCGGCTGCCAGGTGGACGCCTGGGAGACCACGTACGTGCACCTGCTCCAGGGCGAGAACCCGGTCCTCGACTGGGTCTCCGGCACGGCCCTGCGTCCGATCTTCGACCGGCTCGACCCTGAGGAGCAGCGGCGGTTCAAGGCCGACCTGGCCGGGCCGCTCGCCGAGGCCTACCCGGCCAGAAGCTACGGCACCCCCTTCCCCTTCCGCCGCATCTTCGTGGTGGCCCAGAAATGACCCGTGGTGGCCCGGAGATGACCCGTGGAGACCAGAAATGACCCGTGGAGACCAGAGATGACGATCAAAGCCCTGCACCACGTGCAACTGGCCGCCCCCAAGGGCAGCGAGCCCGACCTGCGCGCCTTCTACGGCGACGTGCTCGGCCTGCGCGAGGTCCCCAAGCCGCCGGAACTGGCCAAACGCGGCGGCGCCTGGTTCCGCGGCGACGGCGTGGAGATCCACCTCGGCATCGAGGACGACTTCAGGCCCGCGCGCAAGGCTCACCCGGCGTTCCTGGTCGAGGACCTCGACGCCTACGCGGCCAGGATCCCCGGCGCGGTGCCCGACGACCTCTTCCCGGGATACCGCCGGATCTACGTCACGGACCCCGTGGGCAACCGGATCGAGCTCCTGCAAGCCGTGTGATGTTCATCTCCAGGTGGCATCATGGTCCGAAATCGGACACTTGTGAGGTGCAGTGGGCATCGAGATCGAGGACAAGTTCGACGTTCCGGCCGACTACACGATCCCGGACCTGAGCGGCCTGGCCCAGGTCACGGGCCCGCGCAGTCACCAGCTCGTGGCGCTCTACTACGACACGGCCGATCTGCGGCTGGCCGCGCGCGGCGTCACACTCAGGCGCAGGCGCGGCGGCGACGACGCGGGCTGGCACCTGAAGCTGCCCAAGGCCAGGGGCGTGCGCCAGGAGATCACGTGCCCGCTCACCCGCAGCACCAAGGTCGTGCCGCCGGAGCTGGCCGAACTCGTCCGGGCCTACGCCAGGGGCGCGGAGCTCCAGGTCGTGGCCGAGCTCGACACCCGGCGCAGCGTCACCCTGCTGCACGACGGCGGCACCCGGCTGGTCGAGATCGCCGACGACCGGGTGAAGGGCACCGTCCACCGGGACGGCAAGGTGCTGCGGTGGCGCGAGGTCGAGGCCGAGCTGCTGGCCGAGGACCGGCGGGACCTGCTGGCCAAGGTCGGCAAACGGCTGCGCAAGGCCGGGGCGAGCCCGGCGGGCAGCGCCAGCAAGCTCGCCCGGCTCCTCGAACCCGCCCCGCCCGCCAGGGCCGCCACCGAGCCCGGCACGGCGGCCGAGACCGTCATCGACTACCTGTCGAGCCAGGTCGCCGCCCTGCTCAGCCAGGATCCGCGGGTGCGCAGGGCCGAGGAGGACGCCGTCCACCAGATGCGGGTGGCCTCGCGCAGGCTGCGCAGCGCGCTCAAGGCGTTCAAGTCGGTGGTGACCGGGACGGAACGGGTCCAGGAGGAGCTGCGCTGGCTCGGCACGGTGCTCGGCGAGGCCCGCGACCTGGAGGTGATCAGGGCCAGGTTCGCCGGGGAGCTGTCCGGCCTCGCCCCCGAGCTGGTCACCGGCCCCATCCAGACCCGGCTCGGCGCGGACCTGCGCGTCCGCGAGCAGGAGGCGTACGAGCGCATCAAGGACGCGCTCAGCGGCGACCGCTACTACGCCCTCCTGGACGCCCTCGACGCCCTGATCGCCACCCCCGAGCTGGGCAAGGCCGCCGCCAAGCCGGCGAAGGACAAGCTCACCGCCCTGGCCGCCGCCGGCTGGGACCGCGTGACCAGGGCGTACGAGGTCGCCCAGGCCACCGAGGACGCAGGACGCCGCGAGATCGCCCTGCACGACGTCCGCAAGGCGGCCAAACGCGCTCGATACACCGCCGAAGCCCTCGAACCCACTCTCGGCAAGGGCATGGCCAGGCTGGCCGAGCTGGCCGAGAACGTCCAGGAGGTGCTGGGGGCGCACCGGGACGGCGTGGTCGCCCAGGAGACGCTGGCCAAGGAGGCCGAGGGCGCCCGGCAGGCGGGCGAGGACACCTTCACGTACGGGCTGCTGATCGGCATCGAACGCAGCACCGCCGAACGTGCCGAGGCCGATTTCCCCAGAGTCTGGGCGGAAACCGTGAAGGCGGTTAAGAAGGTTCTATGACGAACCTTCCGGCAATACCCTTCGCGCGCAGCGACCCCCTCGAAGTCCCGGCGGCCTACCGGGAGCTGCGGGCGAAGGAGGGCATCGCGCGGGTGCGCACCTCGGTGGGCGACGAGGTCTGGCTGGTCACCGGCTACGAACAGGCACGCAGGCTGTTCAGCGACAGCCGGCTGGGACGCTCCCACCCCGAGCCCGAGCGGGCGCCGCGCGTGTCGAACTCGGCCCTGCTCGGCGGGCCGCAGGGCGAGGCCGCCACCGAGAAGGCCGACCACGAGCGCCTGCGCAGGCTGTTCGCGCCCTCCTTCTCGGCCCGGCGGATGAGGCGGCTGGCCGGCGAGGTCGGCACGCTGGTCGAGGAGCGGCTGGACCGCCTGGCCGGGCTGGGGCCGCCGGCCGACCTGCACGCCGAGCTCTCCTTCCCGCTGCCCGTGCTGGTCATCTGCCGGCTGCTCGGCGTCCCGTACGAGGACAGGGAGTACTTCAGCGGCGTGTCCGCGCGCATGGCAGACCTGCGGGACGAGGCGGCCGGCGAGGCGGCATGGGCGGAGCTGAGCGCCTACATGGCCGGGCTGATCGCCCGCAAACGGCACGAACCCGCCGAAGACGTCCTGTCGGACCTGGCGGGCGAGCTGGACGACGACGGCAAGGTCGCCGAGCTGGCCGCCGGCCTGCTGTTCGCCGGGCACGAGACCACGGTCAACCGCATCGACCACGGCGTGCTCCTGCTGCTGGCCAACCCCGGCCAGCTCGACCTGCTGCGGGCGGATCCCGGGCTCGCGCCCGCCGTGGTCGAGGAGATCCTGCGCATGGCCGTGCCGAGCCTGCACGGCCTGCCCAGGTACGCCCACGAGGACATCGAGATCGACGGCCGCACGATCCGCCGCGGCGAGGCCGTCGTCCTCAACCCTGGCGTGGCGAACCGGGACGAACAGGTCTATCCCGATCCCGACACCTTCGTCATCGGCCGCCCTCCGACCGACCCGCATCTCGCCTTCGGGTACGGCCCGCGGTTCTGCATCGGCGCGAGCCTGGCCAGGGTGGAGCTGGAGGCGGTGTTCAGCCGGCTCTTCCAGCGTCTGCCCGGCCTGCGCCTGGCCGTCCCGGTCGCCGAGCTGCCGCGCAACGAGGGCAGGGTCACCCAAGGTTTCGCCCGCCTGCCCGTGACCTGGTGACCCGCCGAAGCCGCCAAAGCCGTAAAGGCCCTAAAGGCCGCCGAAGCGGCCCGAGCGGTCAGGTCGCGTAGCGTTCCACGCCGACGACGTGCCCGCCGGCCCGGTGCAGCACCGCGAACGCGCCCTTGCGCAGGTGCACGTCCTTGCCGCTGAGCGCGTGGATCAGGTGCGGCAGGACCTTGCCGTGGCTGCACACGGCGGCGGGCACGGCGAGGTCGCCGACCAGCTCCGGCGTCTTGCGCGGGTCCTGGCCCTCCTCGCTGAGCAGCGGCTCGGTCCTGATCTCGGTCCCGTACGGCTCCAGCGTCTGGACGCACCGCCGGCTGGGCGAGCTGACCAGCAGCTCGGGCCGGTACGCGGGCAGCGCGGTGGCCAGGGCGGCGGCCTGGGAGCCGCCGTGCTCGTCCAGCGGGCGCAGCGCGTCGTCGCCGTCCCACTTGCTCCTGGACCCGGCCGTGGCGTGCCGGACGAGCACCAGCGGCACGGTCGCGAGCGGCGCGGCGGTCAGGGCGCGCAGCAGCCCGGCGTCCCACTCGTAGGTCAGCAGCTCGCGGGCCCGGTCGACGGGCAGCCAGCGCAGCCCGTCGACCTCGTCGCCCGGCTCGAAGCCCGCGTCGGAGGCGACCCGCGCGGTCCAGTAGTCGACGCGCTTGAGCCGGCCGCCGCTGAGGTAGTGGATCGGCGGCAGGGCGCGGCCCAGGACGACCGTCAGGCCGGTCTCCTCGGTGACCTCGCGCAGGGCGGCGGCGATGACGTGCTCGCCGCTCTCCAGCTTGCCCTTGGGGAAGGTCCAGTCGTCGTAGCGCGGACGGTGGATCACCGCCACCTCGGGGCTGCTCTCCGCGCCCCTCCAGACCACGGCTCCGGCGGCCCGGAGCAGCTCAGTCGTCAACGGTCCTCCATCGCCTGGTGCCGACGAGATGGCTCTGCAGGTCCTCGCCGTCGTGGCGGATCCAGGTGCCGTCGGAGTTGAGCCACCACGCGTTCGTGGTGTCGGCCATGGCCAGGTCCATCAGCTCGATCAGGTAGGCCTTGTGCTGCTGCGAGGTCACCTTGACCAGGGCCTCGACCCGCCGGTCGAGGTTCCTGCGCATCAGGTCGGCGCTGCCGATCCACACCTCGGGACGCCTGCCGAGGCCGAACTCGTACACGCGGGAGTGCTCCAAAAAGCGCCCCAAAACCGACCTTACGCGGATATTTTCTGACAAATTGGGGATTCCTGGGCGAAGGATGCAGATGCCGCGCACCCACAGGTCCACCGGCACCCCCGCCCTGGACGCCCGGTAGAGCGCGTCGATGATCGGCTCGTCCACCAGCGAGTTCGTCTTGATCCTGATCCGCGCCGGACGGCCCGCCTGCTGGTGGGCGATCTCCCGGTCGATCCTGGCCAGCAGGCCGCTGCGCATCGAGTGCGGCGCGACCAGCAGCCGGCGGTAGGCCGAGTGGTTGGAGTAGCCGGTCAGGTGGATGAACAGGTCGGTGACGTCCTCGCCCACCAGCGGGTCGGCGGTGAGCAGGCCGAAGTCCTCGTACTGGCGGGCCGTCTTGGGGTTGTAGTTGCCGGTGCCGATGTGGCAGTAGCGGCGCAGCTCGCCCGAGGGCTCCTGCCGTACGACGAGGGCCAGCTTGCAGTGGGTCTTGAGGCCGACCACGCCGTAGACCACGTGGCAGCCGGCCCGCTCCAGCTTCCTGGCCCAGGAGATGTTGGCGTGCTCGTCGAAGCGGGCCTTGATCTCCACGACCACGACGACCTGCTTGCCCGCCTCGGCCGCGTCGATCAGCGCGTCGACGATGGGCGACTCGCCGCTGGTCCGGTAGAGGGTCTGCTTGATCGCCAGCACCCGCGGGTCGGCCGCGGCGACCTCGATGAACCGCTGCACGCTGGTCGCGAACGAGTCGTACGGGTGGTGCAGCAGCACGTCGCGCTCGCGCAGGGTGGAGAAGAGGTCGTCCTCGGCGTTGATCACCTCGGCCGGCACGAACGGGCGGAAGCTCAGCTCGCCGCGGTCGAGGTCGGCGATGGCGTGCAGGCCGGTGAGGTCGAGCGGGCCGGGCAGCCGGTAGATCTCGTGCGGGGCCAGCTCCAGCTCCTCGATGAGCGGGGCCAGCACCTCCGGCGTGATCGTGTCCTCGACCTCCAGCCGCACGGGCGGCCCGAACCGCCGCTTGAGCAGCTCCTTCTCCAGCGCCTGCATGAGGTTCTCGGTGACGTCCTCGTCGACGTCGAGGTCTTCGTTCCTGGTGACGCGGAAGACGTGGTGCTGGAGGATCTCCATGCCCTTGAAGAGCTGGCCGAGGTGCGCCGCGATGACGTCCTCCAGCGGCACGAACCGGTCCTTCGACGCCGGCACGAACCGGGGGAGCTGCGAGGGCACCTTCACCCGCGCGAAGACGGTGTGGTCGGTCATCGGGTTGCGCACCAGCACGGCCAGGTTGAGGCTGAGCCCGGAGATGTAGGGGAACGGGTGCGCCGGGTCGACCGCCAGCGGCGTCAGCACCGGCCTGATCCGCTCCCTGAACAGCTTGCGCAGCTCCGTGCGCTCCTCGCGGCCCAGGTCGTCCCACCGGACGATCTCGATGCCCTCGGTCGCGAGCTGGGGGCAGACGCGGTCGTGGAAGGCGGCGGCGTGCCGCTTGGCCAGGGAGTCGGCGATCGTGGCGATCCGGGCCAGCTCCTCGCGCGGCTTGAGCCCGCTCTTGGTGCGCAGCAGCAGGCCGGTGGCCATGCGCCGCTTGAGGCCGGCCACCCGTACGCGGAAGAACTCGTCCAGGTTGCTGGCGAAGATGGCCAGGAAGCGCACCCGTTCGAGCAGCGGGATCGACGGGTCCTCGGCCAGTTCGAGGACGCGCTCGTTGAACTGGAGCCAGCTTTCCTCGCGGTTGAGGAACCGCTCCTGTGGCAGGGGCAGATCGTTTCCCGATTGCAGCGGTTCCGCGGACATATGGCCTATATTGCCCCGATTGGTTGAACGGAACGTTAACGTAGCCGCAACGAACTCACTCTGGCTGGTCGGCCTGCTCAAGGCGTGCGGCGCGCTCGGCGAGCCTGGCCTCCCGCTGACGGATCTTCTCCTCGCGCTCGCGGGCCTTCTCCGCCTCCTTCAGCAGCCGCTCGCGCTCCTTCAACTCTCGTACCCTGGCTTTCTCCGCGTCACGCAACTCTCGCTGGCGGAGCTTCTCGGCTTCCTTGAGCTCCTTCTCGCGGGCCTTCTCGAACTCGCGCAGATCCTTGTCGCTGACGCGCGGCTTGGCGGCGGCGGCGGCCTGGTTGCGGGTGGCCACCGAGATCGCCGGGCTCGGGTTCAGGCCGGTCAGGCCGTTCCAGGCCAGGTTCACCAGGTGCGCGGCGACCTCCTCGCGGCCCGGCTTGCGCACGTCCAGCCACCACTGGCCGGTCAGCGCGACCATGCCGACCAGCATCTGGGCGTACATGGGGGCGAGCTTGGGGTCGTAGCCGCGGCCGGCGAACTCGTCGGCCAGGACGTCCTCCACCTGGCTGGCGATCTCGCTGATCAGGCTGGCGAACGTGCCCGTGCCCGAGGCCGCGTGCGAGTCGCGCACCAGGATGCGGAAGCCCTCGCTGCTCTCCTCGATGTACTGGAGCAGGGCCAGGGCGGCCCGCTCCAGCTTGATGAGGGAGTGGGAGGCGGCGAGGGCCGAGGTGATCATGCCCAGCAGCTTCTGCATCTCGCGGTCGACGACGACCGCGTAGACGCCTTCCTTGCCGCCGAAATGCTCGTACACCACGGGCTTCGACACCTGCGCGGTGGCGGCAATCTCCTCTATCGAGGTCCCGTCGAACCCCTTCTCGGCGAACAGCGTGCGGCTGATCCGGATCAGCTGCTCTCTGCGCTCTCTACCGGACATGCGCCTGCGAGATCGGGGTTCGGTCACGGGTTCCATAATGACGGCCACGGACGAATGGCCGTTCATCGGCTGATTCTCGTCAGGCAATGCGCTTCGCCGCCAGGCGTTCTGGCGTCGGCCAGCGCACGTCGTACACCCAGCCCGCCCGTTCGAAGAGGCGGATCAGGCCGGCGCTGAGGTCGATCTGGCCCTTGAGCGCGCCGTGCCGGGCGCAGGTGGGGTCGGAGTGGTGCAGGTTGTGCCAGGACTCGCCGAACGACGGGATGGCCAGCCACCAGACGTTGCGCGACTTGTCACGCACCTGGAAGGGCTCCTCGCCGAAGACGTGGCAGATCGAGTTGATCGACCAGGTCACGTGGTGCAGCAGGCCGATGCGGATCAGCGAGCCCCAGAACAGCGCGGTCAGGCCGCCCTGCCAGGACCAGGTCAGCAGCAGGCCGAGCACGCCGGGCAGCAGGACCGAGACGAGGGCCAGCGTGGGGAACCACTTGTGCAGCTTCTGGATGTCCTCGTCCTTGCACAGGTCGGGGGCGTACTTCTCGCGGTTGGTGCGCTCGCTCTCGAACAGCCAGCCCATGTGGGCGTACAGCAGGCCCTTGGACATCGACTTGAAACCGGGGCCGAAGCGCCACGGCGAGTGCGGGTCGCCCTCCTTGTCGGAGAACTTGTGGTGCTTGCGGTGCGTGGCCACCCAGTCCAGGACGGACATCTCCAGCGACAGGCTGCCCGCGATGCCCATCGCGATCTTCAGTGGCCGCTTGGCCTTGAACGAGCCGTGCGTGAAGTAGCGGTGGAACCCGACGGTGACGCCGAGCCCGGAGACGACGTAGAAGACGAAGGCGATGACGATGTCCGTCCAGCCGAGTCCCCATCCCCAGGCCAGGGGCACCGCCGCCGCGAGCGCGACCAGGGGCAGCCCGACCACGAGAGCGAACGTGATGATCTCTGCTCTGGATTTCGGTTCGGGTTCGAAGTCGGGCTTCGGGGCGGGGGAGGAACGCTCGGCGAGAACGGTCATGGGCTACCTCCAACTACATGTATGAGGATGAATGTCCAGGCTACGCCACCGTAACCTACGCCATCGTAAGTAAGGAAGCCCTAAGCTGTGGATGTCACTTAGCTGACGGTCGGCTCGCCCAGGTGAGTGGGTTTCGTACCTTGCGGCTTTTGGGGTGGTCTGTTATGCGACCAGCGTGCCGACTACCCCCGCGTGTCCCCGGTATACGCGGCACTGGAGATGTGCGAGAGAATTGAGGGCGCATACGCCCGTGCGGGCTCGGTATCGTAGGGGCTGTGTGTCGGACGCCACGGCGTCCGGTCCGTCCCGGATCGTCTAATCGGCAGGACAAGTGGTTTTGGTCCACTTTGTAGGGGTTCGAGTCCTCTTCCGGGAGCCTTGACAGCCATCCCGCGGCTCCCCGCGCGAGAGAGTTCCGAACCGGGCAGGTATCCTCACGGTGTCGGGAGGGTTGCGGTGCGGTAGCCGCGCCGACGACCCTGATCCGTCCAGTCACAGGGAGCCTCAGTCCGTGAGTGTGCCGCGCCCGGCAGCCGTCATCGTCCTCGCCGCCGGCGAGGGCACCCGGATGAAGAGCCAGACCCCGAAAGTCCTCCACGAGCTGTGCGGCCGCGCGCTGGTCGACCACATGCTCGCCGCCGCCCGCGACCTCGATCCCGAGCGGCTCATCGTGGTCATCGGCCATGCGCTCGAACAGGTCGGCGGTCATCTGGCCGCCACCAGCCCCGACGCGCGCGCCGTCGTCCAGCGTGAGCAGCGCGGCACCGGCCACGCCGTCCGCACCGTGCTCGAAGAGGTCGGCACGATCGCCGGCACGATCCTGGTCACCTACGGCGACGTGCCCCTCATGCAGGCCCGCACGCTCGCCACGCTGCTCGCCAAGCACGCCGCCGACGGCAACGCGGTCACCGTGCTGACGGCCGAGGTGCCCGATCCGACCGGCTACGGCCGGATCATCCGCGACCCCTCCGGCGCCGTGCTGGAGATCGTCGAGGAGAAGGACGCCGACGACGAGCAGCGCGCGATCAAGGAGATGAACTCCGGCATCTACGCCTTCGACGGCCTGCTGCTCGCCGACGCCGTCAAGCGCGTGTCCACCGACAACGCCCAGGGCGAGGAGTACCTCACCGACGTCCTCGGCATCCTGCGCGGCGACGGCCACCGGGTCGGCGCCTGCGTGGCCGCCGACTACGTCGAGGTCGAGGGCGTCAACGACCGCGTCCAGCTCGCCTTCGCCCGCAAGGTGCTCAACCAGCGGCTGCTGGAGCAGCACATGCGCGCCGGCGTCACCGTCGTCGACCCGGCCACCACGTGGGTCGACGTGGGCGTCGAGATCGGGCCCGACGCCGTCGTCCACCCCGGCACCCAGCTCCACGGGCGCACGGTCGTCGGCGCCGGAGCCGAGGTCGGCCCGGCCACCACGCTGACCGACACCCGCGTCGGCGAGGGCGCCGTCGTGCGCAACGCGGTCTGCGACAACGCCGACATCGGCCCCGAGGCCAACGTCGGCCCCTACGCCTACCTGCGTCCCGGCACCGTGCTCAGCCGCAGGTCGAAGGCGGGCACGTTCGTCGAGATGAAGAACACCAAGGTCGGCGAGCGCTCCAAGGTGCCCCACCTCACCTACGCCGGCGACGCCACCATCGGGGAGGACGTCAACATCGGCGCCTCCACCGTCTTCGTCAACTACGACGGGGTCGACAAACACCACACCACCGTGGGCGACGGCGCGTTCGTCGGCTGCGACACCATGCTCATCGCCCCCGTGACGATCGGCGAAGGCGCCAACACCGCGGCCGGGTCCGTGATCGTCAGCGACGTACCCCCAGGGGCGATGGGCGTGGCCAGGGCGCGACAGCGCAACATCGAGAAATGGGTCCTGCGCAAGCGCGCGGGCACCAAGTCGGCCGCCGCCGCCGAACGGGCGCTGGCCGAGCGAGCACAGCAGGAGAACGAACAGTGACCAGCATCAAACAGCCGGGCGAGAAGAACCTCATGCTCTTCTCCGGCCGGGCCTATCCAGAGCTGGCCGAAGAGGTCGCCGAGCACGTCGGCGTCTCACTCACCCCCACCAAACTGATCGACTTCGCCAACGGCGAGATCTACGCCCGCTACCTTGAGTCCGTCCGCGGCTGCGACGCGTTCGTGATCCAGAGCCACACCGGTCCCATCAACAAGTGGATCATGGAACAGCTCATCATGGTCGACGCGCTCAAGCGGGCCTCGGCCAAGCGCATCACCGTGGTCATGCCGTTCTTCGGCTACGCCCGCCAGGACAAGAAGGGCCGCGGCCGCGAGCCCATCACGGCCCGGCTGATGGCCGACCTGTTCAAGACCGCCGGCGCCGACCGGCTCATGTCGATCGACCTGCACACCTCGCAGATCCAGGGCTTCTTCGACGGTCCCGTCGACCACCTGTTCGCGATGCCGGTCCTGGAGAGCTACCTGAAGAACAAGCTCGACCTGGAGAACACGACGGTCGTCTCGCCCGACACCGGCCGCGTCCGCCTGTCCGAGCGCTGGGCCGACACCCTCGGCACGCCCCTGGCCTTCATCCACAAGCGCCGCGACCTCGACGTGGCCAACTCCGTGAAGGTCAGCGAGGTCGTCGGCAAGGTCAGCGGGCGCACCTGCGTGCTGATCGACGACATGATCGACACCGCCGGCACGATCTGCAAGGCCGCCGACGCCCTCTACGAGCAGGGCGCCACCAACGTCATCGTCGCCGCCACCCATGCGGTCTTCTCCGACCCCGCCGTCGACCGGCTGAAGAACTCGCGCATCTCCGAGGTCATCGTGACCAACACGCTGCCCCTGTCGGAGGCCAAGCGGTTCGACAAGCTGACGGTGCTCTCGATCGCGCCGCTCATCGCCCGCGCCGTCACCGAGGTCTTCACCGACGGCTCCGTCACGAGCCTGTTCGAGGGCGACACCTGAGCGAGTAAGCTGTACGGGTTGCGCTCGTAACGCCTTCCGCTAGGGCGGGTGAGGGGGAGCGCGCCACAATCCGATCTCTGCATCCCTAGGAGATGTCGTGTCTGAAGTACGTATCGCCGCCGAGCCGCGCACGGTGTTCGGCAAGGGCGCCGCCCGCAAGATCCGCCGCGCCGACAAGGTGCCCGCCGTCCTCTACGGGCACGGCATCGACCCCAAGCACCTGACCCTGCCCGGTCACGAGGTGCTGCTCGCCCTGCGCACGCCCAACGTGCTGATCCGCCTCCAGGGTGACGGCGTCGACGAGCTGGCCCTGCCCAAGGGCGTGCAGCGCGACCCGATCAAGGGCTTCGTCGAGCACGTCGACCTGCTCCTGGTCAAGCGCGGCGAGAAGGTCACCGTCGAGATCCCGGTCACCACGACCGGCGACGTCAACTCCGAGGGCCTGCTCGACCAGCAGCTCGTCTCGGTGGCCGTCGAGGCCGAGGCCACCCACATCCCCACCGGCGTCGAGGTCGACGTCGAGGGCATGGAGGTCGGCACCGTGATCACCGCCGCGCAGCTCGACCTGCCGTCGGGCGCCACGCTGGCCGCCGACCCCGAGGCCGTGGTCCTCCACGTCATCGCCAAGCCGACCGAGGAGCCCGCCGCCGAGGCCGAGGAGGCCGCCGAGGGCGAGACCGCCGAGGCCGAGGGCGAGGGCGAGAGCGCCGAGGCTGCCGCCGAGTAAGCACGTACCGCGACGACGGGGGTGGCGCGAGGCCGCCCCCGTTCCGCTGTAAGGGAGCGCACATGGACCGCTGGCTGATCGTCGGACTGGGCAATCCGGGGCCCGAATACGCGGGTAACAGGCACAACGCGGGCTTCATGGTGCTCGACGAGCTGGCCGCGCGGGCCGGCGGGCGCTTCAAGGCGCACAAGAGCAGGTCCGAGGTGCTGGAGACGCGGGCGGCCGTGCTGGCCAAGCCGCTGACGTACATGAACCTGTCGGGCGGGCCGGTCAAGGCGCTCGCCGACTTCTACAAGATCGGCCCCGATCGGCTGATCGTCGTCCACGACGAGCTCGACGTCCCCTACGGCGCGCTGCGCGCCAAGCTCGGCGGCGGCGACAACGGCCACAACGGGCTCAAGTCCATCACCAAGGTCCTCGGCACCCGCGACTACCTGAGGGTGCGCTTCGGCATCGGCCGGCCGCCCGGCCGCATGGACCCGGCCACCTTCGTGCTCCGCGACTTCGTCACCGTCGAGCGCAAGGATCTGCCCTTCCTCGTCGACCGGGGCGCCGACGTCGTCGAATCGCTCATGGCCCGTGGCCTGGAAGCCACCCAGAACGACTTCCACCGGGCTGATCTCCACATTTCCGGCCCTCCACGCTGATCGCCGCATAGAACCGTTCGCCGCCTGTCGTGGCGCACGCGCGGCTAGCATCGGTGACTGTCCGTTCGGGAACGGGCACACAGAGGCGTGCCACCGCCCGGAGCGACGGCGGGAGCGGAGCGGGGGAAGACGGCATTTGGCGACCGAGGCCGCCTCACGGAGTGAGGCAGGAGAGCCCGTGAAGTCCGGCGAGGCCCTCTCGTGGCGGGTCAGCCCGGTGACTCCGGCGTGGATGCGTTCCTACCGGTTCCGTGCCGTGGTGGGCGATCTGTGCGGGGCGGGCATCGGGTCCGCCGCCGCCTTCTGCGGCAGGTTCGGCGGGTTCACCCCTTACGTGCTGCCGTACCTGCTGGTCAGCGTGGCGCTGCCGTGGGTGTGGATCTGCGCGGTCGCGCTCAACCGGGCCTACGAGCCCCGCATGATCGGCGCCGGCTCCGAGGAGTTCCGGCGCGTCGTGCACGCCGGCGTCGCGCTCACCGCGGCCACCGCGATCGGCTCGTACGTCACCAAGACCGACGTCGCCCGCGGCTACGTCGTGCTCGCGCTGCCCCTGGTCACGCTGCTCACGCTGGTCGCCCGCTACCTGCTGCGGCGCTCGCTCAACCGGCGCAGGGCGGCCGGGGCCTGCATGCGCCGCGTGGTCGCGGTCGGCCATCCGGCCTCGATCGCCGAGCTGGTCCACCTCTTCCGCAGGGAGCGCCACCACGGCATGGACGTCGTGGCCGCCTGCCTGCCCTACGGCGAGCCGCCCGGCGTGCTGACCGAGGTGCCCGTCGCGGGCGACTTCGGCGACGTGCCGCTGGTCGTCGACCAGGTGCGCGCCGACACCGTGGCGGTGCTGGCCTGCCCCGAGATGGACGGCGACGCGCTGCGCCGGCTGGCCTGGCGGCTGGAGCGCACCCACACCGAGCTGGTCGTCGCCCCCGCCCTGATGGACGTCGCCGGCCCGCGCACGATGATCCGGCCGGCCGCCGGGCTGCCGCTGCTGCACGTCGAGCACCCCGAGCTGACCGGCGCCCGGCAACTGGTCAAGAACGTCTTCGACCGCGTGGTCGCCGCCGCGCTGCTGGTGCTGCTGTCGCCCCTGCTGGCGACCCTGGCCGTGGCCGTGCGGGGCACGAGCCCGGGGCCCGCGCTGTTCCGCCAGACCCGGATCGGCAAGGACGGCAGGCCGTTCACGATCCTGAAGTTCCGTACCATGCGGCGCGGCTCGGAGCAGCAGAAGATCACCCTCGTCAGCGACCACGACGGCGTGCTGTTCAAGATCCGCAACGATCCGCGCGTGACGCCGCTCGGCACGCTGATGCGCCGCCACTCCCTCGACGAGCTGCCCCAGCTCATCAACGTGCTCCTCGGACACATGTCGCTCGTCGGCCCGCGCCCGCCGCTTCCGGAGGAGGTGGCGCGCTACGGTGACGACGTGCGCAGACGGCTTCTGGTGCGTCCGGGGCTGACCGGGCTGTGGCAAGTGAGCGGGCGATCTGACCTATCGTGGGAGGAATCCGTCCGTCTCGACCTGCGTTACGTGGAGAACTGGTCCCTCACGCTGGACCTGCAGATCCTGTGGAAGACTTGGTCGGCCGTCGCCCGCGGGCAAGGAGCATATTGATGACGATTCGCGACGACCACGCCGTGGCCGGCGACCTGGCGACGGAGGCGGGCGAGAGGCTGCTGCAGGTCCGCGAGCGCACCGGGTTCGGCGACTCCGCCGCGCTGCGCGCGGAGGGCGACCGGGCCGCGCACGTGTTCCTCATGGAGGCGCTGGCACGGTTGCGTCCCAGTGACAGTGTCCTGTCCGAGGAGGCCACCAGGGAGGAGCGGCTCGACCCGCGCAGGCTGGGCGCCGAGCGCGTGTGGATCGTCGATCCCCTCGACGGCACGCGCGAGTTCTCCGAGGAGGGCCGGGCCGACTGGGCCGTGCACGTCGCGCTGTGGGAGCGCGGCAAGCTGACCGCGGGCGCCGTGGCGCTGCCCGCGCAGGGCCGTACGCTGACCACCGCCGAGCCGCCCGCCCTGCCGGCCTTCGAGAAGGGCCGCTTCCGCATCGCGGTGAGCCGCACCCGGCCGCCGGAGTTCGTCAAGAAGCTGGCCTACCTGCTGGGGGCCGACCTGGTGCCGATCGGCTCGGCCGGGGCGAAGATCTCCGCGGTGCTCACCGGCGAGGTCGAGGCGTACGTGCACGCCGGCGGCCAGTACGAGTGGGACTCCGCGGCCCCCGTCGCCGTCGCGCAGGCGGCCGGGGCGTTCGCCAGCCGCGTCGACGGCTCGGAGCTGACCTACAACCAAGCCGACCCGTCACTACCGGATATCCTGGTTTCCCTACCGGAGCTGGCGACATCCCTGCTCGCCGGAATTCGGGACCTGCATCGCTAACCGCCGGAGGAAGCGCCCATGCTCCAGCGCGACTACACGACGTCGCAGCTCGACGTACTCGAAGCCGAGGCCATTCACATCATGCGCGAGGTGGCGGCGGAGTTCGAGCGGCCGTGTCTGCTCTTCTCCGGCGGCAAGGACTCGATCGTCATGCTGCGCATCGCGGAGAAGGCGTTCTGGCCCGCGGCCATCCCGTTCCCGCTGATGCACGTCGACACCGGGCACAACTTCGACGAGGTCATCGAGTTCCGCGACCGCCGTTCCGAGGAGCTGGGCGCGCGCCTGATCGTGGCCAGCGTGCAGGAGTCGATCGACAGCGGCCGGGTGGTCGAGGAGACCGGCCGGCGCGCCTCGCGCAACCGCCTGCAGACCACCACGCTGCTCGACGCGATCGAGGAGCACGAGTTCGACGCCGTCTTCGGCGGCGCCAGGCGGGACGAGGAGAAGGCCCGCGCCAAGGAGCGCGTGTTCTCCTTCCGCGACGACTTCGGCCAGTGGGACCCGAAGAACCAGCGCCCCGAGCTGTGGAACCTCTACAACTCCCGCATCCGCAAGGGCGAGCACATCCGGGTCTTCCCGCTGTCCAACTGGACCGAGCTCGACATCTGGGACTACATCCGGCGTGAGGGCATCGAGATCCCGTCGATCTACTTCTCGCACACCCGCAAGGTGTTCGAGCGCGACGGCATGCTGCTGCCCGACTCCGACGTCGTGTCCCGCGGCGACGACGAGCCGCTGTTCGAGGCCGTCGTGCGCTACCGCACGGTCGGCGACATGACCTGCACCGGCGCCGTGCAGTCCACGGCCGCCACGGTCGAGGAGATCATCGAGGAGATCGCGGCCACCCGGATCACCGAGCGGGGGGCCACCAGGGCCGACGACCGCTCGTCCGAGGCCGCCATGGAGGACCGCAAGCGAGAGGGCTACTTCTGATGGACATTCTTCGCTTTGCCACCGCGGGAAGCGTCGACGACGGCAAGTCCACCCTCATCGGACGGTTGCTCTTCGACTCCAAGGCCATCTTCGAGGACCAGCTCGAAGCGGTCGAGCGCACCTCCCGCGACCGCGGCACCGAGTACACCGACCTGTCGCTGCTGACCGACGGCCTGCGGGCCGAGCGCGAGCAGGGCATCACGATCGACGTGGCCTACCGCTACTTCGCCACGCCCAAGCGCAAGTTCATCATCGCCGACACGCCCGGCCACATCCAGTACACCAGGAACATGGTCACCGGCGCCTCTACGGCCGACCTGGCGATCATCCTCATCGACGCGCGCAAGGGCGTGCTGGAGCAGTCGCGCCGGCACGCGTTCCTGACCTCGCTGCTGCGCGTGCCGCACCTGGTGCTGGCCGTGAACAAGATGGACCTGGTCGACTACTCCCAGGAGCGGTTCGAGGAGATCCGGGAGGAGTTCACCTCCTTCGCCTCCAAGCTCAACGTGAGCGACCTGACGTTCATCCCGATCTCCGCGCTCAACGGCGACAACGTCGTCTCGCGTTCGGAGAACATGCCCTGGTACCTCGGCACGTCCCTGCTCCACCACCTGGAGAACGTGCACATCGCCTCCGACCGCAACCTGGTCGACGTGCGCTTCCCCGTCCAGTACGTGATCCGTCCGCAGAAGGCGACCGACCACGCCTTCCACGACTACCGCGGCTACGCGGGCCAGGTCGCGGGCGGGGTGCTCAAGCCGGGCGACGAGGTGGTGCACCTGCCGTCCGGGCTGAGCACGCGGATCGCCTCGATCGACACGTTCGACGGGCCGGTGGAGGAGGCGTTCCCGCCCATGTCGGTCACGCTGCGCTTCGAGGACGACCTCGACATCTCGCGCGGCGACATGATCGCCAGGCCCAACAACCAGCCGCACGCGGCCCAGGAGCTGGAGGCCATGGTCTGCTGGATGGCCGACGGCCTCAAGCTGACCCCGCGCACCAAGCTGACGATCAAGCACACCACCCGCACGGCGCGGGCGCTGGTGCGCGACCTGCACTACCGGCTCGACGTCAACACGCTGCACCGGGACGAGGAGGCCACCGCCCTCGGCCTGAACGAGATCGGCCGGGTCTCGCTGCGGGTCACCCAGCCGCTGTTCGTCGACGACTACGCCCGCAACCGGCTGACCGGCGGCTTCATCCTCGTGGACGAGGCCACCAACGGCACGGTCGGCGCCGGCATGATCATCGACGCCAGCTGAGCGTCCCAGAACGGCCCGGCGGCACCACGCCGGGCCGTTCGCCGTTTCGGTAGATCTTTGCGGGGTTTCCTGACCATCTGATTACCCTCCGCGCTAGGGTCGTCGCGTTCCGTGTTGGCGACGTGAAGGCCCTCCCCTGTGACCGACCGCGCATCCGCCACCCGAGTGATCTTCCTCGGTGGCCTCGGCCGTAGTGGCACCACCCTGCTGGAGCGGCTGCTCGCCGAGCTGCCCGGCGTCGTGGCGCTCGGCGAGGTGGTCCACCTGTGGTCGAGAGGCGTGCTGGCCGGAGAGCCGTGCGGCTGCGGCGCCGCCTTCGCCGCCTGCGACTTCTGGCGGCAGGTGGGCCGGGCGGCGTTCGGCGGATGGCGGCCGTCGCTGGCCGAGCGGGTGCTCACGCTGCGGCAGCGGGTCGATCGCACCCACCGCATGGGGCGCATCGCGCATCCCGACCTGGCCGAGTACGCGCGGGCGTACCGGAGGGTCTACGAGGCGACCGGCGCGCCCGTCGTGATCGACTCCAGCAAGCACGCCTCCCTCGCCCACTGCCTGGTCGCGGCCGGCATGGACGTACGCGTCGTGCACGTCGTCCGGGATCCGCGGGCGGTGGCCCACTCCTGGCGCAGGACCGTCGAGCGGCCCGAGGACGGGCGTCCCATGACCCGCTGGGGGCCGCTGCGCACGTCCCTCCACTGGACGGCCCAGAACGCCGGGCTTGAGCTCCTCGCCCGCCAGGGGGCCCTGGTGACCCGGGTGCGCTACGAAGACCTGGTCGCCGCTCCGGAGCCCACGCTGACCGCGCTGGCCGGCTTCCTCGGGCTCGACGTTCCCGGCCTGCCGTTCCTGGAGGGCACGACGGCGCGGCTCGGGCCCGCGCACACCGCGTCCGGCAATCCGATGCGGTTCCAGGTCGGGGGGATCCGGCTGCGGTGCGACGACTCGTGGCGTTCGGGGCTGCCCGTCCGCGACCGGCGGCTGGTCGCCGCGCTCACCTGGCCTCTGCGCGTCCGGTACGGCTACCGGGAGGCCGCCGCGTGAGCGCGCCGCCGTCCGTGGGGGTGGTGATCCCGACCCGCGGCGACCGGCCCGGGATGCTGCGCGAGGCCGTGGCGGCGGTGCTGGCCCAGGACCATCCGGGGCGGCTGGCCGTGGTCGTGGTCCACGACGGCGGGCGCGGGCGCGTGGGGCCGGAGCTTGGCGTGCCCGTCCTGGCCAACCGGCGTACCCCGGGGCTGCCGGGGGCGCGCAACACCGGCATCGCGGCCCTCGACACCGATCTCGTCGCCTTCTGCGACGACGACGACCTGTGGCTGCCGGGCAAGCTCGCCGCCCAGACGCGGGCGCTGGCGGCCACCGGCGGCGAGTTCGCGAGCTGCGCCATCGAGGTCGAGCACGGCCGGCGCCGGGTGGCCAGGCTCGCCGGCGCCGACACGGTGACCACGGCCGACCTCCTGCGGTCGCGCATGGTGATGGTGCACTCCTCGACGTTCCTGTTCCGGCGCGGGGCCCTGTGGGCCGACGAGAGCGCCCCCGGGGGCCAGAACGAGGACTGGGACCTGGCCCTGCGCGCGTCCCGGCGGCGGCCGATCACGCATGTCGACCGGCCGCTCGTCCGGGTGCGGTGGGGTGGTTCGTCCTACTACGCGGCCCGCTGGGCGGACCGGATCGCCGGGCTCGACTGGATGCTCGACCGCCATCCCGAGCTGGCCGCCGACCGGCGCGGCGCGGCCCGGGTCTACGGCCAGCTCGCCTTCGCGTACGCGGCGCTCGGGCGGCGGCGCGCCGCGGTCCGGTGGGCGGTGCGCGCGTTCGGGGCGCGGCCGGGTGAGCCGCGGGCGCCGATCGCGCTGGCCGTCGCGGCGGGGATCGTCCCGGCCGCGACCGTGCTCGGGCTGCTGCACGGACGGGGGCACGGCATATGACCCCGCCCAGGACCCGCGTCCCGGCCGTCCCCGTCCAGCGCCCGTCCACCTCGAACTCCGCTGCCGACCCCGCGACCGCCCGCGGCCGTGCCGCCGAGTCCGCGCGGGCCCGCGCGGCCGGGCCGGGGGCTGCCCGCACCCTCCCGTCCGAGCGGCCGGCGGGTCGCGGGGTCGCCCAGGCCGGGCGTCGGGGGCGTGCGGGGGAGCGCGTCCGGGTCGGCGGCGTCGGCCTGGACGCCGTCACCGAGGCCGACGTGGTGCGCTGGGTGGCGGCCGAGGCCGCGGCCGGACGGGGCGGCCGCATCGTGACGCCCAACGTCGACATCTGCCGGGCCGTCGCCCGCGACCCCGCCCTCCAGGAGCTCGTGGGCTCGGCCGAGATCGTGGTGGCCGACGGCATGCCGCTGGTGTGGGCGGCCAGGCTGCTCGGCACCCCGCTGCCCGAACGGGTCACCGGCGCCGACCTGATCTGGTCGCTCAGCGAGGTGGCCGCGGCCCGCGACTGGCCGGTGTACCTGCTGGGCGGGCCGCCCGGGGTGGCCGAGCTGGCCGCGGGCGAGCTCAGGAGCTGCCGTCCCGGGCTGAAGGTGGCGGGGGTGCACGCGCCGCCGTACCACTTCGACGACACGGCGGAGGGGAGGGAGCGGGTGCGGCGCCGGGTGGTCGCGGCGCGGCCCCGCCTGGTGTTCGTCGGGCTGGGCTTCCCCCGGCAGGACCTGCTCATCGCCGAGCTGCGCGAGGAGCTGCCGCAGGCGTGGTTCGTCGGCTGCGGGGCGGCCATCGCCTTCGCCGCCGGCACGGTCCAGCGGGCGCCGCGCTGGATGCGGCGGGCCGGGCTGGAGTGGGCGTTCCGGCTGATGAGCGAGCCAGGACGGCTGGCGCGGCGCTACCTCGTGGACGACCTCCCCTTCGCGGTACGCCTGCTCGCCGGCTGCCTGCTGACCAGGCTCAGGCGGTGAGGGCCCGGACCCGGGCCGCCTCCGCCGGAGTGAGCCCCCGGGCCGCCGCGGCCAGCGCCTGACGGGAGTCCATCGGACGGAAGGCCGTACGGGACAGCCCAGACCAGGCGAAGGCCGCCGACCGGCGGGACGGCGTGGTGCAGGCCCGGACGACCCGCCGTTCGGCGGACGGTGACCACGGCAGGCCCGCATGGGCGTAGAGACGCCGGAAACCGGCGACCGGATCCCCGGCCAGCGACTCGTACGAGGCGACCAGGACGCCGGGCGTGGCGGCCACCACCGACCGCGCGGCCCGCCACAGGGCGGCGATCGTGGCCAGGTCGTCGGCGGAGCCGAGCAGCGGGTGCAGGTTCAGCAGGCCGGGATGGTCGCGGACGAGCAGCGGCTGGCCGAGCAGGTCGCCGACGTCGAACCGCCACCCGAGACGGCGCCAGCTCGCCACGAACGACACCGGATCGCGGACGAGGACGATGACCGCGCACCCCAGCCGCCGGGCGAACCAGCCCGCCGACAACACCGCGAACGGGTCGTCGAGCAGCGCCCGGCGCCCGGCCAGGCGGCCGAACGCGAACGCGGTGCCGTAGCGCGCCAGGCGGGCCAGGTCGTAGGGGGAGCGGTTGGCGCGCAGCTCGGCGAGCCAGTGGTAGCGCAGGGCGACCGTGTCGCGGAAGGCGGGCAGGAAGCCGTCGGCGTTGTCGTCGCAGATGTACTGGAACCGGTGGGCGACCTCGGCCCGCAGCACGCCGGGGCAGCGGCCGGGCGGGTGCTGCGGGTTGAGCGGCTCGTTGACGTAGACCAGGCCGCCCCCGGCGGTGAGCATCTTGCCGGCCCAGCTCGTGCCGCTCCTCGGCAGGCCGGTGACCAGGACGGGCGCGTTCACGCGGCCGCCGCCCAGGTGCGCGGGCGCAGGGCGGGCAGGGTGTGGCGGCCGAACGGGTGCAGGCCGTAGCGGTGGTGGAGCTGCCACAGCGGAAGCAGGTTCTTCACGATCACCCCGCCCGACCAGCCGACGACCGCGCCGAACGCCCCCTGGGAGGGGATCAGGGCCAGGTCGAGCGCGATCGTGCAGCCGACCGCGGCCAGCAGGTTGAGCAGGCTGGCCAGGGTGTGGCCGGCGGCGGTCAGGACGACGTCGACCATGCCGCAGGCGGAGGCCACCAGCATGGTCCCGGCCAGGACGAGGGCGATGGGGGCGGCGGCGCCGTACGCGGGGCCGAAGACGCGCAGCAGCCACGGCGCGAGGACGGCGTAGCCCAGCCACACCGGCCAGGTCAGCAGCACCAGCCAGATCGTGGTGGCCTGGTACAGCTCGCGCGCGCGGCCGAGCTCCCCGTCGGCGAGCGCCCGGACCAGCCGCTCCTGCACGGCCTGCGCCAGCCCCTGGTTGGCGAGCTGCCCGACGACCCGGAACCGGGTGGCGGCCGTGTAGACGGCGGCCTGGGCCGGCCCGGCGAGCAGGGCGACGACCACGATGTCCAGCCGCTGGAACACCGCCTGGATGGCGCCGGCGGCGGACCGCGGCGCGGTGTAGCGCCACAGGTCACGCCCGGTCCCCGGCAGGTACGGCGTGCGCGGCGCCCGTCCGCGCAGGCCGGCGAGGGCCAGGACGAGCAGCGGCAGGAAGGGCAGCGCCCAGGCCGCCGGCAGCCACTGCGGCGCGTGCGCGAGAGCCGCCCAGGTGACGAGCACGAGCTGCGCGGCGGGCAGCAGCACGCCGTCCAGCAGCACGGTGGGCCGCATCGAGCCGAACCCCCGGGTGGCGGCCAGCGCGATGTCGCCGAGCACGATGACCGGCAGGGCCCAGGCCAGCAGCCCGATGCGCGGCTCCAGCAGCACCCCGGCCGCGCAGGCGGCCAGCGCGCACGGCAGCATGGCCGCCCGGAAATAGCCGGAGATACCGCGATAGCCGTACGTCCTGGCCCGCGCGATGAAGTAGACCAGCCCGTTGCCGGCGTCCAGCTTGGCGATGCCGGCCGCCATCAGGGCCAGGGCCGTCACGCTGAAGAACGCGCCCGCCTGCGCCGGGCTGAACGCCCTGGTCACCACCACGGCCACCAGGAACTGCGCCAGCGCGCTCACCCCGGCCCCGGTCAGCCCGGCGATCCCGCGCCGGACCATCACCGGCGCCACGACGGCTCACCGCCCAGCCAGCGCGTCAGCCGCGCGTCGTAGGGCTCGAAATGGTCCCTGAGCGCCTGCTCCAGCACCTTGGGCACGGGCCGGGGCAGCGGCCGGCCGTTGTGCCGCTCGAACGCCGGATAGCCCAGGTGCGGCACCGTCAGGAACTCCAGCACGCGGTCGTAGGCGGTCTCCGGCTCGGCGAAGAACCGGTGGCTGTCGAGCACCAGGATCCGGTCGCGGCCGAAGAGCGGTTCGAGGCGGTCGAGCTGGTCGGCGTACCGGCCGCGGGCCAGGTAGGCGTGGTGGCGGTGGGAGTGGTGCTCGGCGAACGGCGACACGCGCAGGCTCTCCTCGGCCCCGGCCAGCCGTCCGGCCTCCAGCTCAAGGGCGGATTCGAGGTGGGACTCGGACTCGAAGCCCCTGGCCAGCTCGTGGGCGTGGGCCGAACAGGCCCGCTCGACCGGGTCGCGGACCAGGACGATCAGCTTGACTCCGGGCAGGTCGGCGGCGATCCGCTCACCGGCCAGCGGATGGAACAGGTAGTAGGGGGACGACTCGAACGCCTGGGTGCGGCCGCCGTACCGGTGGGCCAGCAGCGCCGCGCCCGCGCGCAGCGGGAAGTGCGCCTGGTACCAGGTCATCGGCCGGTGGTAGCCGACGTCGAAGTAGTGGACCCCCTTGTGCAGGACGGGCTTGAGCAGCAGCGGGTGCTGGGCCAGCGCCCGGTAGAGCGAGGTCGTGCCGCACCGCTGCGCCCCCACGATCAGGAACGACGGCAGCACCCGCGCGCCCGACGTGAACCGGCCCGCCAGCCGCGAGAAGGACAGCACCGGCCGCTTCAGCGTCCTCATGGCAGCAGCTCCTCGTGGTCGACGGCCGGGTTGAGCCAGGTCTCTGGCGGCCCGAGCGGGCAGTGGCCGTCGGCGGCGTGCCGGTCGGCCAGCACGATGAGGTAGTGCAGCGCCGTCCGCCTGGCCTCGGCCGACGACAGGCCGAGCGGGGCCAGCTCGCGGGGCGCCCTGGCCACGCAGGCGCGGGCCGCCGTGGGCGGGTCCATCCTGCGCAGCGCCCGCTGGAAGAGGTGGTGCGCGGCGTCGAGGCCGTAGGGGACGCCGGTCTCGTACCGCTCCCAGTCCCAGACGAGCAGCCGGCCGTCGGCGGAGGGGCAGATGTTCCACGGGGACAGGTCGCCGTGCCAGGCCGGCACCGGGCCGCCGGTGGTGGCGATCTCCATGATGGCGGCGTTCAGCAGGGCCGGGGGCACCCGGCCGCGCCGTACGGGCAGCGGTGAGAGCGCCAGCACGGGCAGGCCGCGCCACTCGCCGTGGTGCAGCACGTCGGGCACGACGACGGTCTTCAGCGGCGTCGCGGCCAGCGCGCGCAGCGCGGCCGCCTCGCGGCCGACCAGCTCGCGGGCGAGCGGGCTGTCGCCGACCTTCACGTACGCCAGCAGCCGCCCCCCGGCACGGGCCTCCAGGACGGGCTTGCGGTTGGGCCGCAACGCCGGACGCACGTGCAGCACGGTCTCCACGGGCGCGTCGAAGACCTCGCCCAGATAGGCCGCCACGGACCCCTCCAGCGGCACGGTGACCGCGCCCCCGACGTGCCACCAGCGCCGCGGGGCCAGCCGGCGGGGCAGCACCCGGTGCGGCAGCACCGAGTACGGCCGCGGCGACCCTGGCCCCGGGTACAGCAGGCGCACGGTCTCGCGGAGGTATCCGAGCCGCGCGGCGGCGTCCTTCATGCGTTTCTCCACAGCAGGGCGAACGAGATGAGATAGAGGCTCAGCGGCGTCACCAGGCCGTCGTAGACGAACATGTAGAGCAGCACGAGGCCCATCACCAGCACCCCGGCCAGCCCGATCGGGGAGCGGTCGGCCCAGTGGCGGCGGATGGCGCCGAGGAAGAAGGCCACGTAGAGTGCGGCCCCGGTGAAGCCCTGGGTGATCAGCAGCAGCCAGAGCTGCCCGTCGCTGCCGAGCGGCGGGTGCCCGCACGCCGCGCACCACTGGGTCTTGCCCGTGGTGATCGAGCGGTGGTTGCCGAGCGAGTTGCGGGTGTTGCCGTAGCCGATGACCGGCGAGTGGCGGGCCGCGGCGACCGTGGCGGTCATCGTGAAGGCCCGGACGTCGTTGGAGTGCGGTCTGTCCAGCCGCTGGGCGAACACCGAGGCCAGCGGGCTGAGCGCGAACGCCACCAGCCCGGCCGCCACCGCCCCGCACAGCACGACCCTGGTCCGGCCCGCCACCCGCACGATCAGGTACGCCACGGCCAGCCCGAGCCCGATCCACAGGCCGCGGTTGAGCGAGTACACGACCGGGATCGCGGCCAGGGCGATCACCAGCACCGCCAGCACCCGGCGCCACCGCCCGCCGTACGTCCACCAGCCGACGACGAACCAGATCAGCAGCACCGAGGCGTTGCTGCCCCACGCGTTGGCCCACTCGAAGGGCGCCTCCGGCCTGGGGGAGGAGTAGCCGAGCACCTTCTGGGTCTGGGCGGCCGTGGGATGGATGAGGTTCTGGACGAAGGAGTTCTCGCTGATCCAGCCGGGCAGCAGCAGCTCGACCGGCGAGGTGAAGGCGAAGTGCGGGACCAGGACGCCGAGCAGGCCGCCGGCGACCGTCGTCAGGAACAGCACGCCGAGCCAGCGCACCAGGCGCAGCTGCGGCAGCTCGCGCTCGGTCAGGTTGCCCAGGTAGAGCACCATGACCAGGACGGACACGTACAGGGCCAGGCGCATGGCCCAGCCGACCAGGCGGCCGGGGCTGAAGTCGCCGTACGTGCCGGGCGGCAGCTCGTCCAGCATCATCGCGCTCAGCAGGTAGCTGGCCAGCAGCAGCAGCCACAGGCCGAACCCGTGGGGGACCCGGACCGGCCGGCGCCGCCACAGGATCACCGCCATCGGCACGGCCAGGACGATCACCGACAGGCCGCCGAACCCCAGCGCCCACCAGATCGGGTAGCCGAGCAGGAGCGCCGCGATCGGCCAGGCTGGTCCTGTCACGTCTGCTTGCGCTGCCGGTGGTGGAACGACTGCATGGGCGTGGTCTCGGCAGCCAGGCTCACCTCCAGCTCGCCGGTGGCGACGAGCTTGCCGAGCGAGGTGTGGGTACGCGGCTCCAGCAGCGGGACGAACTCCGGCACCGCGTCGGTCGCCGTCACCACGCCCACGACCGGCACGTCGTGCCGCTCCAGATGGCGGGCGGCCGCCGTCACCTCCGGCGAGGTGACCCGGCCCAGCCCGACCAGCAGCAGGGCGGCGTCGGCCCGCGCCAGGTCGCGGACGTCGGAGCCGTCGAGCACCGACAGCGGCGCGCTGATGGCCAACGGCTCGGCCAGCGAGGAGGCGTAGAGGTCGGCGGGCAGCGACCGGACCAGCAGCCGCTTGCCGGGGCAGGCCGCGACCACGGCGCAGGCCAGCTCGTGCAGCACGCCGTGCTCGCGGGAGGCGGACAGGTCGGTCAGCACGGGCAGCCCGGTCAGCCGCTCGACGTCGGCGGCCGTGCGCAGCCGGGTGTCGAGCCGGTCGCGGGCGTAGGCCGCCGCCGCGCCGAGCAGCAGGCCGGCCATCAGGCCGGTGCCCAGGTAGAGCGGCAGGCTGGGGGAGCTCGGCCGGGTCGGCGGCAGCGCCTCGCTGATGACCGAGCCGGGGGTCACCGCGACCGTGCGCAGGGCGTCGTACTTGAGCGTCAGGCTGGCGGCCTGCCGGTTGAGCACGCTCTGGCGCTGGGTGGCGATGGCGTGCTCGGCGCTGCCCTTGGGCAGGCGGCCGACCTCTTTGATGGCCGCGTCGAGGGCGGCGTCGACCTGCTTGAGCTTGGCCAGCACCGCCTGCTGCCGCTCGGCCATCGCGGCCTTCGCGCTCTCGCGCCTGTTGGCCAGGTAGGCGTCGGCGTAGGCCCGGGACTGCGCGGCGGCGGCCACGGGATCGGCGTCGGTCACCGAGACCCACAACACGGCCGAGTTGGGCGGGACGGAGACCTCGACCGGCTGCGGCGCGGTGATCCGCAGGGCCTGGGCGACCCGCGCCGAGACGACCGCCGACTGGGCGATCTGGGCCTCGGTGTCGAGGTTGAGCGGCTCGCGCTGCCGGTTGCTCACCTGGTTGCCCTGGTCCTGACCGTCGACGGGGGTGACCAGGACCTGGGTGATCGCGGTGTAGGCCGGCGGGGTGGCCCGCAGCAGGGCGAGCCCGGCGGTGCCGCCGACCACGACGCAGCCGACGAGCAGCAGCCACCGCCTGCGCAGCAGGGAGAGGTGCTCGTCCAGGTCGGCGCCCGGGCGGCGCGCCTGGAGGTCCGGCGACGGGCTCATGGGGACGGTCTCCTGGAGGGGATGCGCGCTGTCGCGGATGGGCGACGCTGCGTCACTCGGCGCAGCGTGCGCCCACTATAGGCCGGACGGATATTACCCAAGTCGAATACTGAAGATTTTTTCCGGTACGGCCGCGAAGATGCCCCTTTTTGAATGGATATTTCCGCAAAATGCGGGTGGCAGGTCGGGTGTCGTGAGCTGGGCAGACGAGCACACTGGCTGAAGTTCGAGGAATGGCATGGCAAGGTTCAGGTTTGATAGGCGGGGGTCCGTCGACAAGGGGGTTGGAAGGCGTTGCAGCTTCGGGGCTTTTCTCATTTCGCGTCTTTCGCGATGAAGTGTCACTTCGCGACTTTCGCGACGAAAACCGCAATCACCTGCGCGGTGCTCGCCCTCCTGGCCGCCTGCTCGACGGCCGAGGGCACGCCCGCCCGGGTCGACACCAGCACGGCCGAGCTGGCCGGCGCGCCCTCCTGCGCGGTCACCGCCAGGCTCATCCCCTCCTGCGGCGCCTGGTGGGGCGTGGCGCCCGAGGTCTTCACCGGCGCTCCCGTGGCCGAGGCGCTGCGCGGGGCCGAGTCGCGCATGGGCGCCGCCGCCGACGTGCTGCACGTCTACCATCGCGGCAGCGAGCTGTTCCCCACCCAGCAGGAGATCGGCCTGGCCCGCGACCCGGCCCGTCCGCGGCTGCTCATGATCAACTGGAAGCCGTCGCTCGACCGCACCTGGGCCGACATCGCCGACGGCGCCCTCGACCGGCGGATCGACCGCCTGGCCGACCACCTCAGGCGCACCTTCCCCGAACGCTTCTTCCTCACCCTCCACCACGAGCCGGAGAACGACGTGGACGCCCGCTCGGGGTCGGGCATGCAGGCCGGCGACTACGCGGCGATGTTCCGGCACGTCGTGCTCCGGCTGCGCGAGCGCGGGGTGAAGAACGCCGTGACGGTGATGACGTACATGGGGGCGCCCAACTGGGCGGCCAAGCCCTGGTTCGAGGATCTCTACCCCGGTGACGACGTGGTCGACTGGGTGGCCATGGACCCGTACGCCGACGACCGGGTGCACGACTTCGACGGGCTGGTGAACAAGACCCGCAAGGAGTACGGGCGCTGGCCGGGGTTCTACCGGTGGATGCAGGCGCGCTTCCCCGGCAAGCCGGTCATGGTGGCCGAGTGGGGGGTGTTCGAGCGGCCGGCCGACCGGGCCTTCAAACGGCGCTTCTTCGAGTCGGTGCTGAGACAGATCAAGCGGTATCCGCAGATCAAGGCGTTGCTGTACTTCGACTCGCCGCAGGCGCCGCGCGGCAACACGAGCTTCGACTCCGATCCGGGCGCGGCCCGCGCCTTCACCCAGCTCGCCCGCGACCGCTACTTCCGCTCGACCCGCGTACCACGACCTTAGAAGTGTTCACGGCCTCACTGCGTGAGGCGGCTCGGTCGCCTGATGCCGGCGCCTTCCCCCGCTCTGGTCGCTGCGCTCCCGCCGCTCCTCCTGGCGACGGCGCTTCTGAGTTCATGGCCTCACTCCGCTCGGCGGGCTCGGTCGCCTCACGCCGGCGCCTTCCCCCGCTCTGGTCGCTGCGCTCCCGCCGCTCCTCCAGGCGACGGCGCTCCCTCGCGGGTTTGATTGCCTCACTGCGTGAGGCGGCTCGGTCGCCTGATGCCGGCGCCTTCCCCCGCTCTGGTCGCTGCGCTCCCGCCGCTCCTCCAGGCGACGGCGCTCCCTCGCAGTCTCCAGGCGGCGACGGTGACGGCCGAGGCGAGGGCGAGGAGGGTGACGGTGAGGGTGTTGTTGACGTCCAGGAGTTTGAGGGCGGAGGCGAGCAGGACGATTGCCAGCAGGGCTCGGATCAGGCCGCCCGGGGCGCGTGAGGAGATCCGCGCGCCGAGGTAGACGCCGGGGATCGAGCCGATCAGCAGCGAGAGCGTGAGCTCCAGCTTGAAGTCGCCGAACATCAGGTGGCCGAGCGCGGCCGCGGCGACCAGGGGCACGGCCTGCACCAGGTCGGTGCCGACGAGCTGGTTGGCCTTGAGCGCCGGATAGAGCACGAGCAGGGCCACGATGATCAGCGACCCCGATCCCACGGACGAGACGCCGACCACGAGCCCGCCTACCATACCGACCAGTAGGGTCGGAATTGGGCGCACGACGATCTCGTGCGGGCTCGACGAGCCGCCCCGCGCGCCGAGCCAGCCCTTGACCGCCATGCCGACGACGGCCAGCAGCAGCGCCACGCCCAGCGCGTACTTGACCGCGTCCGTCACCGCGAACGCGCGGGCCAGGAACACCCCGCAGAACGCGGCCGGCACCGACCCGGCGCACAACCAGCCGACCAGCCGCAGGTTGACCGTGCCCCGCCGCAGGTGGACGACGCCGCCGACCGGTTTCATGACGGCCGAGGCCACCAGGTCGCTGGAGACCGCGGCCAGCGGCGGGACGTTGAAGAACAACATCATCATCGGGGTCATCAGGGCCCCGCCGCCCATGCCGGTCAGGCCGACCACGATGGCGACGACGAAGGACCCGGCGACCAGCGCGAAATCGATCAACGTACCCACCCTCCGGACTGCAGCGCCCCCAGGACCTGGGAGACGGCCGCCTCGATCGAGATGTGCGTGGTGTCGATCACCAGATCGGCGTCGTCCGGCTCCTCGTAGGGGTCGGAGACGCCGGTGAACTCGGGGATCAGGCCGGCGCGGGCCTTGGCGTACAGGCCCTTGCGGTCGCGCCGCTCGCACTCGGCCAGCGGCGTGGCGACGTGCACGAGCAGGAAGTCGGCCCCGACGGACTCGACCGTCTCGCGCACCTCCTCGCGGGTGGCGGCGTAGGGGGCGATGGGGGCGCAGATCGCCAGGCCGCCGTGGCGGGCGGCCTCGGCCGCGACGAAGCCGATGCGCCGGATGTTCAGGTCGCGGTCGGCCTTGGAGAAGGTCAGGCCCTTGGACAGCAGGTGGCGCACGACGTCGCCGTCGAGGTAGGTGACGGTGCGGGTGCCGAGCTCCAGCAGGGCGTCGCGCAGGCCGCGGGCGATGGTGGACTTGCCCGAGCCGGACAGGCCGGTGAAGAAGACGACCAGGCCGCGGCGGTGGGGCGGGCCGGGGAGCGTGACGGGCTCGGGGCCCGCGTAGTGCTCGGTGGCGCCGTAGGCGGTGGCGACGTGCTCGCGCAGTTCGAGGTCGATCTCCGGCTCCGCGCGCGGCGCGAGGGGGACCGGGACCACGAGCGTGCCCTCCGGCAGGTGCTCCTTGGCGCGCAGCGCGGCGCGGACGACGCCGGGGCCCGCCTCGCCGTACGAGAGGGGGAGCAGCACGATCACCGCGTCGAGCTCCTTGGCGGTGGCGGCGATCTCGGTGAGGTCGTCGAGCGGCCCGCGCATCGTGACGGCCAGCGCGGGCCGGCCGCCGAGCTCGGCCCTGACCTGCGCGGGCGTGCGGCGCAGCCGGGCGAACGGGCCGTGCTCGGGCGCGCCGAGCGCCTTGAGCGGGCCCGAGGTCAGGCCGTCGGCCTCGTGCGCGGTCACGGTGAGGACGGCCAGCGGCAGGCCCTCGGGGTCGAGCAGCCGCACCTCGTCGCCGGGCGAGACCTCGGCGGGCAGGTGGAGGGTGACCGGCGCGGGCCAGGGGGTGCCGTCGGCGAGGGTGCCGCGTTCCTGCACGGCGTGCAGGTCGTCGTGGCCGAGGAAGCCGGTCAGCGGCTCGAACGCCCCGGACAGCAGCAGCTCAAGGTCGGCCAGCTCGTGCGCGTCCGGGGTCCACTCCACGGTTCCGACATCCCAACTATTCCGATTGAATTGGTAGGAAAGGAGTCTAGTCGCTCGGACCGTCCTGTCGCTAGAGCAGCCGGGCGAAGTGATGCTGGGGCTTCCTGATCACCATCGTGATCTCGTCGTGGGAGGCGGGGTAACGCCCGCCGCTCAACCGGTCGACCAGCGCGACGGCGGCGGCGCCGAGCCGGCCGGCGCGGGCCGGGCCGCTGATCCGGCGCTCGTCGTCGGTGATCATCAGGCCGCGGCTGAGACAGAAGGCGTGCATGCCGTCGCTGGAGGCCAGCGGCTCGTAGACGACGGGCAGCGGGCCCGGCGTGCCGGGGGTGACCAGCGTGCGCCACAACGCCCGGCGCAGCCACGACGGCGTGAGACGGTCGAGCAGCCCGTAGGCCGACTTCCTGTCGCGCATGCGCAGCAGCACCAGGCCGCCCGGGCGCAGCGACTGGAGCAGGCGGTCGAACACCAGCTCGGCGTGCTGGACGCGTTCGAGCAGGAACGACAGGTGGATGACGTCGTAGGCGCGGTGCTGGAGCGGCACGCAGCGCAGGTCGCCGAGCGACCAGGCCACCAGGTCGGCGCGCTCCTCCACGACGTCTCTGATGACCGGGTGGTCCTCGTCGGCGCCCGTGGCCCTGGCCTCCAGCGGCTCCACGTCGAGCGGCTCGTCGTGGGCGCACCCCGCGACGAGTATGTCGAGCCGCCGGCTGAACCGCCCGGCCCAGTGCTCGCGGATCCGTTGACCGAAGAGGTCGCCTCGCTGGGCGACTGATCGCACCTCAGACATGTCACCTACAGTAATCAATCGAGCCGTCTCGGTTAGGCACTTCCCTGCTAGCGTCCTGCCCCGTGAACGGGCAGGTTTACGTGGGGAACGCCAATATCGACGCGGCCGGTGACCGGGGCTGGCTGCTCGGTCACTTCAAACCCCTCGGCGACCCAAGACACAGTGAAGACGTCGAGATCAAGTGGGGCGTGCACCCGGCGGGCGACGAGCGCGCCCAGTGGGTCAGGGGCGAGGAGCGCACCGCCCTGCTCGTCCTGATCAGCGGCCGGTTCCGGGTGGCGCTGCCGGGCCGCGACGTGCTGCTGAGCGAGCCCGGCGACTACGTGGTCTGGGGCAAGGGCGTGGACCACTCGTGGGTCGCCGAGACGGAGTCGGTGGTGCTCACCGTACGCTGGCCGTCGGTCCCCGGTTACCGGGTGCCGCACCCCGAGTAGGCTGGGTGGAGACCCCCGCGACCTGACCCGGCCGGGGGTAGTTGTGTTGCCGTCGTGGGGCTGTGGGCGTATCTGATGAGTCTTTCCGGATTGCTTGACCTTGTGGCCCTGGGGGCCGGGGCCGACCCGAAGCTGACCGCCGCGCTCGAAGAGGGCGGCGACGTCTCACTGATCGCGCCGTCGGCGTTGCGGCCGTTCGGCGTGGCCGCGCTGGCCGCGCACGATCAGCGCACCGTGCTGGCGATCACCGCCACCGGCCGGGAGGCCGAGGACCTGGCGGCGGCGCTGACGAGCCTTCTTGAGCCGAGCTCGGTCGCGGTGTTCCCGGCCTGGGAGACGCTGCCGCACGAGCGGCTCTCGCCGCGCAGCGACACCGTGGGCCAGCGCCTGGCCGTGCTGCGGAGGCTGGCGCACCCGGTCAAGGGCGACACCGCCGCCGGGCCGCTCGGCGTGGTGGTCGCCCCGGTCAGGGCGCTGCTCCAGCCGATCGTCAAGGGGCTCGGCGACCTGGAGCCGATCAGGCTGAGGGCGGGCGACGACGCCGACCTCGACGAGGTGGTCGAGCGCCTGGTCACCAACGGTTACCACCGGGTCGACATGGTGGAGAAGCGCGGCGAGGTGGCCGTGCGCGGCGGGCTGCTCGATGTGTTCCCGCCCACCGAGGAGCATCCGCTGCGGCTGGAGTTCTGGGGCGACACGGTCGAGGAGATCCGCTGGTTCAAGGTGGCCGACCAGCGCTCGCTGGAGGCGGCCGAGGACGGCCTGTTCGCGCCGCCGTGCCGCGAGCTGCTGCTGACCGGCGAGGTCAGGGAGCGGGCGCGGGAGCTGGCGCAGGAGCATCCGGCGCTGGCCGAGGTGCTCGACCAGCTCGCCGACGGCATCCCGGTCGAGGGCATGGAGGCGTTCGCGCCGGTGCTGGCGGGGGAGATGGACCTGCTGCTCGACCACCTGCCGGCCAGGTCGGCGGTGTTCGTGTGCGACCCCGAGCGCATCAGGGGCCGGGCCGAAGAGCTCGTACGCACCTCGCAGGAGTTCCTGGAGGCGTCCTGGATCAACGCGGCGGCCGGCGGCGAGGCGCCGATCGACCTGGGCGCGGCGGCCTTCCGCACGCTGGAGGAGATCCGCGACCACGCCGACGCGCTGGGCCAGCCGTGGTGGACGATGGCGCCGTTCGGCAACGGCGTCGAGCTCGACGCCCAGGACTCCGAGGCCTACCGCGGCGACACCGCCAAGGCGCTGGCCGACATCAAGGGCTGGCTGGCCGAGGACAAGGCGGTCGTGCTGCTCAGCGAGGGCCACGGGCCGGCCGAGCGCATGGTCGAGCTGCTCAAGGGCGTCGACGTGCCCGCGAGGTTGCAGCGTTACCTGGACAAGGCGCCCGAGCCCAAGGTCGTGCACGTCTCGACCGGCCTGATCGAGCACGGGTTCATCACGCCGCGCCTGGCCGTGCTCACCCACCTCGACCTGGTGGGCCAGAAGGCGTCCACCAAGGACATGCGCCGGCTGCCCTCGCGCCGCCGCAACATGGTCGACCCGCTCCAGCTCAAGGTCGGCGACCACGTCGTGCACGAGCAGCACGGCGTCGGCCGCTACGTCGAGATGGTCCAGCGCACGGTCCAGGGCGCGACCCGCGAGTACCTGGTCATCGAGTACGCCAAGGGCGACCGCCTCTACGTGCCCACCGACCAGCTCGACGAGGTCACCCGCTACGTCGGCGGCGAGGCGCCCACGCTCAACCGCATGGGCGGCGCCGACTGGGCCAAGGCCAAGTCCAGGGCCAAGAAGGCGGTCAAGGAGATCGCCGGCGAGCTGATCAGGCTCTACTCGGCCCGCATGGCCTCGCCGGGCCACGCCTTCGGCGCCGACACGCCGTGGCAGCGCGAGATGGAGGACGCCTTCCCCTACGCCGAGACCGGCGACCAGCTCGAAGCTATCGACGAGGTCAAGCGCGACATGGAGCGCGGCGTCCCGATGGACCGGCTGATCTGCGGCGACGTCGGCTACGGCAAGACCGAGATCGCGGTGCGGGCGGCGTTCAAGGCCGTCCAGGATGGCAAGCAGGTGGCCGTGCTGGTGCCGACCACGCTGCTGGTGCAGCAGCACATGTCCACCTTCGCCGAGCGCTTCTCCAGCTTCCCCATCGCGATCAGGCCGATCTCGCGCTTCCAGACCGACGGCGAGGTCAAGGGCACGATGGAGGGGCTGCGGTCGGGCGCGGTCGACGTCGTCATCGGCACCCATCGGCTGCTCAGCCCGGAGGTCAGGTTCAAGGACCTCGGGCTGATCATCATCGACGAGGAGCAGCGGTTCGGCGTCGAGCACAAGGAGGCCATGAAGCATCTGCGCACGCAGGTCGACGTGCTGGCCATGTCGGCCACGCCGATCCCGCGCACGCTGGAGATGGGCCTGACCGGCATCCGCGAGATGTCCACGATCCTCACGCCGCCGGAGGAGCGGCACCCGATCCTCACGTTCGTGGGGCCGTACGAGGAGAAGCAGATCGGGGCGGCGATCCGGCGCGAGCTGATGCGCGACGGCCAGATCTTCTTCGTGCACAACCGGGTGGCCTCGATCAACCGGGTGGCGGCGCGGCTGCGCGAGCTGGTCCCCGAGGCGCGCATCGCGGTCGCCCACGGCCAGATGAACGAGCACCAGCTCGAAAAGATCATGGTCGGCTTCTGGGAACGCGAGTACGACCTGCTCGTCTCCACCACGATCGTCGAGTCCGGCCTCGACGTGCCCAACGCCAACACGCTCATCGTCGACCGGGCCGACAACTACGGCCTGTCCCAGCTCCACCAGCTCAGGGGCCGGGTCGGGCGAGGCAGGGAACGCGGTTACGCGTACTTCCTCTACCCGCCGGAGAAGCCGCTGACGGAGACCGCGCACGAGCGCCTGGCCACCATCTCCCAGCACACCGAGATGGGCGCGGGCATGTACGTCGCGATGAAGGACCTGGAGATCCGCGGCGCGGGCAACGTGCTCGGCGCCGAGCAGTCGGGCTTCATCGCGGGCGTCGGCTTCGACCTCTACGTGCGCCTGATGGCCGAGGCCGTGCAGGAGCAGAAGGCCAAGCTGTCCGGGGCCGAGGTCCAGGAGGAGCAGCAGGACGTCAAGGTCGAGCTGCCCATCAACGCCCACATCCCGCACGACTACGTCACCTCCGAGCGGCTGCGGCTGGAGGCGTACAAGCGCATCGCGGCCATCACCGCGCCGATCCACATCGACGAGGTCCGCGACGAGCTCACCGACCGCTACGGCAAGCCGCCGGTGGAGGTCGAGAACCTGCTGGAGGTGGCCCGCTTCCGGATCATGGCGCGCTCGGCCGGGCTCACCGACGTCACGCTGCAGGGGCAGAACATCAAGTTCGGCCCGGCGCGGCTGCGGGAGTCGCAGCAGGTCAGGCTCGACCGGCTGTACAAGAAGGCGGTCTACAAGCAGGCGGCCGAGACGTTGCTGGTGCCGGTGCCCAAGACCAAGCCCCTGGGCGGGCAGCCGTTGCGCGACCTGGATCTGCTCAAATGGTGCGGCGACCTGGTCGAGGCGATGTTTCTTGAGCCCGCGCGGGTAAGCTAAGCGCGGTTTTTGTTCGGAAAGGGACGCATGTGAAGTCGATTCGAGTGGCTGTGGCCGCCGGCGCGGTAGGACTCGCCGCGCTGACCGCCTGCTCTTCGCCCATGGAGGCCGGAGCAGCGGCCGTGGTCGGGAGCGAGCGCATCTCGGCCCGCGACCTGACCAGGAACGTTCAGGAGTACGAGGCCGCACTCAAGCGCGCCAACGTCTCGGCCGAGCAGCTCGGGGTGCCCGTCACCCAGTTCGTGCTCTACCGGATGGCGAACGAGAGCGCGTTCAGGCAGCTCGCGGCCAAGCACAACGTGCAGGTCAGCGAGAGCGAGATCGACAACGCGCTCAAGGACCCGGGCCAGTACCAGTCGCCCGAGATCAACCTGATCGCCAGGGGGGTCAGCCCGGCCGACGCGCGTGGCTACCTGCGCGCGGAGCTGGGCGCGGTCAAGGTGCGCAACCAGCTCGGCGGCGCCCAGGACCAGGCCGCGCAGGAGAAGTTCGTCAAGGAGCTGACGAGCATCAAGCCGGTCTACAGCCCCCGTTACGGCGAGTTCAGCCAGCAGGGCTTCGTCGATCCGGGCCGGTTCGGCAAGTCCTCCCAGCAGGCGCAGCCGCAGCAGGGCTAGCCCGATGCCGCTGATCGTCGTCACCACCTCGCCCAGGGTCGCGCCGGGCCTGCTGAGCGACCAGGCCTGGCAGGCGCTGCGCTCGGGTCCCGTGCTGACCGGCTCCGCCGGTCACCCGCAGCTCCCCTATCTGGCCGCCGCCGGGATCGAGGCGGAGGTCGTCGTGCCCGACGCGGTCGCGCTGTCCAGGCGGGCGGTGCGCGAGCGGGTGGTCTGGCTCGCCGGTGACGACGAGGACTTCATGCGCGCGATCGGGCGCGCGGCCATCGCGCTCGACGAGCCGCCGCTCATCGAGGTCGTGCCCGGTTCGTACGACCTGCCCGGCTCGCGGGTGCTCGACCTGGTCGCGGTGATGGACCGGCTGCGCACCGAATGCCCGTGGGACCGCAAGCAGACGCACGAGTCGCTGGTGCCGTACCTGCTGGAGGAGTCGTACGAGGTCCTGGAGACGATCGAGCAGGGCGACTACCCGGCGCTCCGCGAGGAGCTCGGCGACCTGCTGCTCCAGGTGGTCTTCCACGCCCGCGTGGCCGAGACGTTCGACATGGACGACGTCGCCGCGGGGATCGTCGAGAAGCTCGTCCGGCGGCACCCGCACGTGTTCGGATCGGTGCGGGCCGAGAGCGCGGACGAGGTCAACGACAACTGGGAGGCGATCAAGGCGGCCGAGCGGGCGGCCAAGGGCGGCGAGCCGTCGGTGCTCGACGGCGTCCCCATGGGCCAGCCCGCGCTCGCGCTGGCCGCCCAGCTGCTGCGCAGGGCCGAGCGGGCCGGTGCGCCCGAGGCGCTGGCGGCCGCGATCGGCCAGGGGGTGGCCCGCGAGCTGTTCGACCTCGTACGCCGGGCCCAGGAGGCCGGGCTGGACCCCGAGGCCGAGCTGCGCGCCGCGGCCCGCGCCTACCGCGACCGCGTACGCGCGTGGGAGTCCAACGCCTGACCGCCTTGGTTGTCGGAAGAAGTCACCCAATGCCAGGATCCTCGGGGGCTTGAACCGGCGAGCCGAGGGGGACTGGTGGTGGAGCTGAGACCGCTGCGCTCGGGGGAGCCGCGGGAGGTGGCGGGCTACCGCCTGCTCGGCCGGCTGGGCGATGGCGGCCAGGGGTCGGTGTTCCTCGGCCGTGACGCGGGCGGCGGCCACGCGGCCGTCAAGGTGCTGCATCCGCGCCTGCTGGGCGACGAGCGGGCCACCCGCCGCTTCCTGCGGGAGAGCACGACCGCCGCCAAGGTGGCGGGCGCGCGCACGGCGCGGATCTACGGCAGCGGGCTGGCCGAGGGGCGGCCGTACATCGTCAGCGAGTTCATCGACGGGCCGTCCCTGCACGACCTGGTCCTCGACGGCGGCCCGCTGACCGGCGGCGAGCTCGACCGGCTGGCGGTCGGCACGATCACCGCCCTGACCGCCATCCACGGCGCGGGCATCGTGCACCGCGACTTCAAGCCGAGCAACGTGCTGATGGGCCAGGACGGCCCCCGCGTGATCGACTTCGGCATCGCCAAGGACCTGGACGTCTCCACCACGGCGAGCAGCGTCGTCGGGACGCCGGGGTACATGTCGCCCGAGCAGATCGCGGGGGAGGGCGCGACGGCCGCCTCCGACGTCTTCAGCTGGGCGGCCACCGTCGGGTTCGCCGCCACGGGGGAGCCGCTGTTCGGCCGGGACTCGATCCCGGCGGTGATGAACCGGATCCTGCACGCCGAGCCGGACCTGCGCGAGGTGCCCGAGCCGCTGCGCGCTGTGCTCGCGGCGTGCCTGGCCAAGGAGGCGGGGGCGCGGCCGTCGGCCGACGACGTGCTGGCGCGGCTGCTGGGCCGCACGGCGCCGCGCGGGCACGACCGCGGTCATGTCCGCGGTCATGTCCGCGGGCACGACCGCGAGCGCGTTCGCGGGCACGTTCGCGGGCGCGTCAGCGAGGACGTCAGCGGGCGGGGGCGGTCCGGCGCGGGTGAGGTGCGGGCGGCGTCGTCCGGCGTGCGTCCGGTGACGCGGCGGGGGTGGGCCGCCGCCGGGGTCGGCGTGCTGGTCGCCGTCGGGGTGGTGGCCGGGGCGCTGTGGCGGAACGCCGGCCTGCCCTCCGGCGGCCAGGACGGCGGCCAGGCGGGGGCGTTCGGCGTCGAGCTCGGCCCCGAGTTCGGGCCGGAGCCGGGGGCCAGGGTGGGGGCGATGGCCATCGGGCACCACAAGGGCGCGCCCGTCGTCGTCTACGCCGAGCGGGCGGGCAACTCGATCGAGGTGTGGGACCCGCGTACCGGCGAGCCGCTCGACCGGCTGGCGAACGCCGGCCCCACGCCGGTGCGCTCGCTGCTGCTGGTCCCGGTGGGCGGCCGGCAGACGGCGGTCTGGACGGGCACGGACGGAGCCGTGCGGCGCTGGCGCATCGGCGACGCCCGACCCGACACGTGGCACGCGGTGTGCCCGTCGGAGGCCCGCCTGGCGCCCGGCCAGTGGCGCAAGCAGCCCGCGGTGCTGATCGGCTGCCGGGACGGCCGGGTCGTGACGCTCGACCTGGCCTCCAACCGCGTCGTCGCCGGCGCCAGGCAGGCCGCCGGCCCGGTCACCGCCCTGGCCTGGGACGAGGCCGGCGGCAAGGCCCTCGTCGGCACCGGCCGGGGCCTGGTGGGCGCGGCCGGCGGGCTGCTCGGCGAGGGCAAGGGCGAGGTGCGCTCGGTCGCCGCGCTCGGCGACGGCCGCGCCGCCGTCACCACGGGCCGCTCGACCGCCGTGTACGACCTGGCCAGCGGCGCCTACGTGCGCGGCTTCAGCACGGGCGCGGCGGGCGCCGGCGTCACGTCCGCGGGCGGGCGCCGGATGATCGCCGGCGGCGGCGACGGGGTCACCGTGTGGAACGCCGACCGCGGCGAGCGGCTGGGCGGGCTCGCGCCGGGCAGGAAGGTCACCGCCCTGGCGGCGGGCGACGGACTGCTGGTCGTCGCGACGGGCGGCCGCCTCCAGGCCTGGAGCCTGTCCCCGACCGGCTGACCCCTCCCGGCGTCCGGCAGTCGGACCGTGCCGTACCGGTGGCCCGGGGTACCGATAGGCTCTGATGGCATATTGCCTTTCGATTTAGGAGCGCAACCCGTGGCTACCATCGAGGTCGTTTACGCTCGCGAGATCCTCGACTCCCGGGGCAACCCCACGGTCGAGGTCGAGGTCGTGCTCGACGACGGCAGCAGCGGCCGCGCCGCCGTGCCGAGCGGGGCGTCCACCGGCCAGTTCGAGGCGGTCGAGCTGCGTGACGGCGGCAAGCGCTACGGCGGCAAGGGCGTGGAGAAGGCCGTGCTCGCCGTGACCGACGAGATCTTCGAGGAGATCAACGGGGTCGAGGCCGAGGACCAGCGCATCATCGACCAGATCATGATCGACCTCGACCGCACGCCGAACAAGGCCAAGCTCGGCGCCAACGCCATCCTGGGCGTCTCGCTCGCCGTCGCCAAGGCCGCGGCCGACAGCGCCGACCTGCCGCTGTTCCGCTACGTCGGCGGCCCCAACGCCCACGTGCTGCCCGTGCCGATGATGAACATCCTCAACGGCGGCGCGCACGCCGACACCAACGTCGACATCCAGGAGTTCATGATCGCGCCGATCGGGGCGGAGTCGTTCCGCGAGGCCGTGCGCATGGGCACCGAGGTCTACCACGCGCTCAAGGGCGTGCTGAAGGAGAAGGGCTACGCCACGGGCCTGGGCGACGAGGGCGGCTTCGCCCCCAACCTGCCCTCCAACCGCGACGCCCTCGACCTGATCCTGGTCGCGATCGAGCGGGCCGGCTACGTGCCGGGCGAAGACGTGGCGCTGGCCCTCGACGTGGCCGCCTCCGAGTTCCACAAGGACGGCGTCTACACGATCGACGGCAAGGGCGTCTCGGCGCGGGAGCTCATCGCCTTCTACGAAGACCTGGTCGCCAACTACCCGCTCGTCTCCATCGAGGACCCCCTCGACGAGGAGGACTGGGAGGGCTGGAAGGCCATCACCGAGGCGCTCGGCGACAAGGTGCAGCTCGTCGGCGACGACCTGTTCGTCACCAACCCCGAGCGGCTGGAGCGCGGCATCAACGAGGGCACCGCCAACGCCCTGCTGGTCAAGGTCAACCAGATCGGCACGCTGTCGGAGACCCTCGACGCCGTCGACCTGGCCCACCGCAACGGCTACCGGTGCATGATGAGCCACCGTTCCGGCGAGACCGAGGACACGACGATCGCCGACCTGGCGGTGGCGGTCAACTGCGGCCAGATCAAGACCGGCGCCCCGGCGCGGTCCGACCGCGTGGCCAAGTACAACCAGTTGCTGCGCATCGAGGAGCTTCTCGACGACGCCGCCCGCTACGCGGGTCGCGCGGCTTTTCCGCGGTTCCGGCGCTAGTTTCGACTGACGGTCCGCGGCCTGGGAAGGTCTGACGGCCGCGGGCCGTACGTCGAAGGGGGTGTGCAGCATTGGCGAAGAGGCCGCAGCTGACCGGGCGGGCCGCCATCCTCGCGGTCGTGGTGTGCGCGATCGCGATGAGCCTGGCCTACCCTGTGCGCGAGTACATCAGCCTGCGCCGCAGCATCGCCGAGCTGCAGGCGGAGAAGGCCAGGGTCGAGGCCGAGCGGCAGACGCTGCTGGCCCGCGACCGGCAGAGCGACGATCCCAACTGGATCAAACGCACCGCCAAGGAGCGGCTGCACTTCTGCGGCCCCGGCGAGAAGTGCTATGTGGTGATGGAGCCCGAGCAGGGCAAGGAGCAGACGGCCGTGAAGCAGCCCGTCGAGGTGCCGCCGTGGTACCAGACGCTGTGGGAGTCGGTGGAGGCCGCCGACAAGGGCACGGGCCGCAGAGCGGTGGAGAGCAGCAGTGGAAAGTGACGACGTCGAGGCGGTCCAGCGGCAGCTCGGCCGGCCGCCCAGAGGGCTGCGCGGGGTGGCCCACCGCTGCCCGTGCGGAAATCCCGACGTGGTGGAGACCGCGCCGCGGCTGCCCGACGGGTCGCCGTTCCCGACCCTGTACTACCTGACCTGCCCCAAGGCCGCCTCGGCCATCGGCACGCTCGAAGGCTCCGGCCTGATGCGCGAGATGCAGGCCAGGCTGGCGAGCGACCCCGACCTGGCGGCCGCCTACCAGGCCGCGCACGACGACTACGTCGCCAGGCGCGACAAGGCGGCCCACGACGAGGGCATGGAGCCGCTGCCCCGCGACATGCAGAGCACCGGCGGCATGCCGCTGCGGGTGAAGTGCCTGCACGCCCTGGTGGCGCACGAGCTGGCGGTGCCGGGGAGCAACCCGTTCGGCAGGGAGGCGCTCGACGCGCTCCCCGACTGGTGGAGTGACGGACCATGCGTGTAGCCGCCATCGACTGCGGCACCAACTCGGTGCGCCTGCTCATCGCCGACGTCCGCGACGACACGCTGCACGACGTCGAGCGGCGGATGGAGATCGTCCGTCTGGGGCAGGGGGTCGACCGCACCGGCATGCTGGCGCCCGATGCGCTGGAGCGCACGTTCAAGGCGATGCGTGCCTACCGGGAGCTGATCGACCGGCACGGCGCGGTCGCGACCAGGGTGGTGGCCACGAGCGCGACCCGCGACGCGGGCAACCGGCAGGAGTTCGCCGACGGCGTCCGCGAGATCTTCGGCGTGCCGCCCGAGGTCGCGACGGGGGCGGAGGAGGCCGAGCTGTCGTTCACGGGGGCGACCAGGGGCCTGCTGCGCATTTCGCCGGAGACGGAGATGCCGCAGGGCCCGCTGCCGCCCTACCTGGTGGTGGACATCGGCGGCGGTTCCACGGAGTTCGTGGTCGGCTCCGAGCACGCCGAGGCCGCGCTGTCGGTGGACATCGGCTGCGTCCGGCTGACCGAACGCCACCTGAAGGACGCCGGCGACCCGCCGCCGGCCCCGGCGCTGGAGGCCGTCGTCGCCGACATCGAGGCGGCTCTCGACCGGGTCGAGGAGGCGGTGCCCGTCGAGCGGGCGCACACGCTGGTCGGCCTGGCGGGCTCGGTGACCACGATCGCGGGCATCGCGCTCGACCTGCCGGCCTACGACTCCGAGCGCATCCACCACTCCAGGATCACCGCCGAAGAGGTCCACGAGGTGACGCGGCGGCTGCTCGCGATGACCCATGGTGAGCGCGCGCAGGTTCCGGTGATGCATCCTGGGCGTGTTGACGTGATTGGCGCCGGTGCGCTAATTCTTGACCGGATCGTGCGCCGTTTCGCGTTTGCGCAGGTCGTCGTCAGCGAACACGACATCTTGGACGGAATCGCCTGGTCCCTCGCCCGCTGAGATAGCCAAATCCGGACATTTCCGATCTAAGACCCGTGTTGAGCGTGCAATCACTATTGTGATTAGGTAAAGGCGCAAAACGGGGGCTTTGCCATATTGCTGTGCACGGAAGGTGCCGGCGTGGCGACCGTTCCCGAGCGCGTCTTTTCCCTCACGGAATGGAGCACTCTCACATGATGTCTGTTGGGTTGGCACGTAAGGCGGCGGCGTTCGGCGCCTCCGCCGCCGTGCTGGCCGCCATGGCAGCGGGCCTGGTCGCCAGCCCCGCTCAGGCGGCGACCTCGGCCGCGGCCGGCAAGGCCGGCACGGCCACCGCGGCCAAGTCCTCCAAGGTCTCGGTCACCGCACCGAAGGCCGCCGACCAGGACTACCAGGGTTCCTGCCCGGTCAAGGTCAACTTCTCGGCCAAGATCAAGGTCCCGGTCAAGGGCAAGACCGAGCTCGCCTACCGCTGGCTCCACGGTGACGGGTCCAAGGGCAAGGTCCAGGTTGTCAAGCTCAAGGGCCACGGCACCAAGTCGGTCACCGTCAAGGAGTCGGTGACCTTCAAGGGTGACGTCAAGGGCTGGGAGGCCGTCCAGGTCCTCGGTCCGAAGAAGGTCACGTCCAAGAAGGGCTACTTCTCGGTCTCGTGTGTCGACCTCGGCGGCGTCCGTACGGACAAGGACGTGTCGGTCTCGGCTCGCGCCTGGGCCAGCCCGTCGTCCTACGAGGGCCCCTGCACCCCGGGTGACAAGATCGACTTCACCGGTCTGATCAGCGTCAACCACCCGAGCTGGGTCCGCTACCGCTGGATCCTGAACGGCGAGGTCGTCGACCACGGCAAGGTCAAGGTCTGGAACAAGCGCAAGGTCGGCTTCGGCATCTCCCCGCGTCACAGCCAGCGTGGCTGGGCGCAGCTGGAGATCGTCGGCCCCGACGACGCGCTGTCCAACCGCGCCTACTACAAGGTGTGGTGCAAGGACTCGACCCCCGCTCCCGCTGCGAAGGTGTCGGCCACCGACCTGGTGACGGCCACCAACCACAACGGGTGCAAGGTCGGCGCGCACGCCGCGATCAACGCGACCGGCGCCGCGCGCGTCCAGTACACCTGGGCGGTCAACGGCGAGTCCGTGCTCAAGGGCGAGAGCCTGTTCACGGGCAGCGGCTCCAAGACCGTCGAGCTCCCCGAGCGGGCGCTGACCGGCGAGGCGGCCAAGGGTGGCAAGATCACCCTGACGGTCACCGGGCCGAACAACAGCGACTCGATCACGCAGTCGTACGCGGCGTGCGAGGCTCCCAAGCCCACCGCGTCCGTGTCGGCCGTGTCGGTCTCCGGCACCCGCAACGACATGTGCAAGGACAACCGTGGTCCCGGCGTGGACTTCTCGGCCACCCTGCACAGCACCGGCCCGACCACCGTCAAGTACTACTGGGTGGTCAACGGCGTCAAGGACGTCAACGTCCTTGAGCGTCAGGTCAACGGCGACCTCGCCGTGACCTGGGGCGTCGGTGGCACGCACGACAGCAAGGAGACGAAGGGCACCATCGAGCTCGTCGTCGTCAGCCCGAACGCCGCCTCGTCGGGCGTCGCCAACTACTCGGCGACCTGCCCCAAGGCCGACGCCTAAGCTGATCATGTGACCGGGCGGCACCCTCAGGGGAGCCGCCCGGTTCTCTTGTTGCTACTACTGTGCATTGCACAGTACTCTGCTTCGCGTGGATAGCAGCCAGTTGCTCAAGGGCGTGCTCGATCTGGCCGTCCTGGCCGTGCTCGCCGAGCGCGACGGCTACGGCTACGACGTCGTGCGCCGGCTCAGGGAGGCGGGCCTGGAAGAGGTGGGCGACGCCTCCGTCTACGGCACGCTGCGCCGCCTGTTCAAGGCCGGCGCGCTCAACTCCTACGTCGTGGCCTCCGACGAGGGCCCCCACCGCAAGTACTACGGGCTCAACGAGGTCGGCCGCACCCTGTACGCCACCTCCGCCAAGCGGTGGACGACGTTCGCGGCCACCATGGATTCCCTGCTCAAGGAGGGCCACGCATGACCACGCCGGAACAGTACGCGCAGGCCGTCCGCGACGCCCTGGCCGGTCACCCCGACCGCGAGGAGCTGATCGAGGACCTCGACGACCATCTGGCCGAGATCGCGGCCGAGTCCGACCTGCCGCTGGAGGATCGGCTCGGGCCGCCCGCCGCGTACGCGGAGGAGCTGGTGGCGGCCTACGGAGGGCGTCCCCAGAGCGGCCGGAGCCGCCGTCCGCGGCCGCGCGTGTGGGCGGCGCGGGCGCATGCCGGGCTGCTGCGGCACAAGCCGTACCGGAGCCTGGTGGCCTTCCTGCCCGAGCTGCGGCCCGGCTGGTGGGTGCTGCGCGGCTACCTGCTGGCCATGCTGCTGCTGGCGATCACGGCGGGCGGCGGCGTCGTCCCGGGGAACCTGGCGGAGTGGGCGCTCGTGGCGGTGGCCGTGTGGGTCTCGGTGTGGTTCGGCCGGGCCCGCGGCGGGCGCTTCGCCGCGCTGCTGGCCACGGGCGTCAACGTGCTGGCGGCGCTGGCGCTGCTCGCCGGCATGGCGGCGGCCTCCGACCGCGACGACCAGCAGGTCGCGATGGCGGCGCCGGCCGACGTGATGCTGGTCGGAGACGGCCTCGACGTCTACAACATCAAGCCGTACGCCAAGGACGGCAGCCCGCTGACCGACGTCTACCTCTACGACCAGGACGGCAAGCCGATCACGGTCGACCCCGAGAGCCACGGCTACGCGGTCGACCGGTCGTGCGGCGAGCCGGTGCTCAACCGCTACCCGCTGCCGCTGGTCCAGCAGCAGGAGATGATGGCCGACAGCGGCATGCCCACGGCCACGCCCGCCGCCTGCCCGACGGCCTCCACGGCGCCCCTCGCCCCCTCGGCGACGCCCGCCCCGACCGCCACAGCGACGGCCACAGCCACCGCGCCCGTGCCCGGGAGGACGAAGTGATCGGGCACCATCGGTGTCATGAGCTTCGTACCACCCGGCACCGGCTGGCCCGGCGACCCCGCCACCCCTGACACCCCGGTGGCCCACGACCCCGCGGACGTGCGCCGCCTCGCCTCCACCACCGGCACCCTCGCGGAGCTCACGGCCGCGCAGTCCGTCTGCCGCGCCTGCCCGCGCCTGGTGGAGTGGCGCGAGGAGGTCGCGCGCGTGCGGCGGCGCGCGTTCGCGGACGAGACGTACTGGGGCCGTCCCGTCCCCGGGTGGGGGGCCGAGCGGCCGAAGGTGCTGCTGGTCGGCCTGGCGCCGGCGGCCCATGGGGGCAACAGGACGGGCCGCATCTTCACCGGCGACCGCAGCGGCGACTGGCTGTTCGCCTCGCTCCACCGCTGCGGCCTGGCGGCCAAGGAGACCAGCACGTACGCCGGCGACGGCCAGGAGCTCATCGACACCAGGGTGGTGGCGTCGGTGCGCTGCGCGCCTCCGGCCAACAAGCCCACGCCGGAGGAGAAGGCCGCCTGCTTCCCGTGGATGGCGCGCGAGGTGGCGATGGTGGCCGGCAGCGTGCGGGCGGTGGTGGCGCTCGGCGGGTTCGCCTGGCAGGCCATGTGGCCCGCGCTCAAGGACGCCGGCTACGACCTGCCGCGCACCCGCCCCAAGTTCGGCCACGGCGTCGAGGTCGAGGTCCGGCACGACGCCGCCCCCGTCACCCTGATCGGCTGCTACCACCCCAGCCAGCAGAACACCTTCACCGGCCGCGTCACCGCCCAGATGCTGGACGACGTCTTCCTCCGGGCCAGGTCACTGGCGGTGTGACGCGTCCCACCATCCCCGGGTTGGACTCTCGGGAAGGGCCCGACGTAAGCTTGTGAATGCTTTCACAAGCATTCCACGAGGGATGGGGCCTCAGGATGAACAAGCACATCTTGATCGTCGGCGGCGGGTACGTCGGCCTGTACACCGCGCTCAGGCTGCAGCGCAAGCTCCACCGCGAGCTGCGCGGCGGCGAGGCGCGCATCACGATCATCGACCCCCAGTCCTACATGACTTACCAGCCGTTCCTGCCGGAGGCGGCGGCGGGCAACCTCTCGCCCCGGCACATGGTGGCCCCGCTGCGCCGGATCCTCCCTAAGGTGCGCATCCTCAACGGCACGGTCACCAAGGTCGACCACGCCGAGCGCGTCGTCACCTTCCAGCCCGCCGAGGGCGAGCCGCGCCAGGTGGCCTACGACGTGATCGTGATGGCCGCCGGGTCGATCTCGCGCACGCTGCCGATCCCCGGGCTGACCGACATCGGCATCGGGTTCAAGACCGTCGGCGAGGCCATCGCGCTGCGCAACCGCGTGCTGCACCTGCTCGACGTGGCCGAGTCGACCGTCGATCCCGAGGTGCGGCGCAGGGCGCTCACGTTCGTCGTGGTCGGGGCCGGCTTCGCGGGCGTGGAGGCGCTGGCCGAGCTGGAGGACATGGCCAAGGACTCCACCCGCTACTACCGCAACATCACCCCCGCCGACCTGCGCTGGGTCCTCGTCGAGGCCACGAACCGGGTGCTGCCCGAGGTCGGCCCCGAGATGGGCAAGTGGACGCTGGAGCAGCTGCGCGAGCGCGGCATCGAGGTCAAGCTGGACACCAGGCTGGAGTCGTGCGAGGGCGGTCACGTCGTGCTCAGCGACGGCACCGAGTTCGACGCCGAGACCCTGGTGTGGACGGCGGGCGTCAAGCCGAGCCCGGTCGTCAACGACAGCGACCTGCCCCTGGACGAGCGGGGCCGGATCAAGACCACCGCCGCCCTGACCGTCGCCGGCACCCGCGACGCCTTCGCCGCCGGCGACGCGGCCGGGGTGCCCGACGTGACGAACCCGGGCCAGTACTGCGCCCCCAACGCCCAGCACGCCGTGCGCCAGGCCAAGGTGCTGGCCGACAACATCGTCCGGCATCTGCGTGGGGAGCAACTGGTCGATTATCGGCACAAGTACGTCGGATCGGTCGCCGGATTGGGCCTGCATCAGGGCGTCGCCAATGTCTATGGCGTGAAGCTGCGCGGTTTCCCTGCGTGGTTCATGCACCGCACCTACCATCTGTCGCGGGTGCCGACGCTGAACCGCAAGGTCCGAGTCGTCGTCGACTGGACCCTGGCCCTGTTCTTCAAGCGAGAGACCATCTCGCTGGGTGAGATGGAGCATCCGCGCGACGGGTTCAGGGCCGCGGTGGCGACGACCCGCCGCTAGCCCAGGTACGGCAGCGCCCCGGCGAGCATCGCCGGGGCGTTTTCGGCACCCCTGGACGAAATGCGGAAGGGGTACCACGGGTGGGGCTCTCAGCGGTGACCGTGCTCGGCGTGGACCGGCCCGGCGTGATCGCCGCCGTCACCGGTTCGCTGGCCGACTGCGGCGCGAACATCCAGGACTCGACCATGACGCTGCTCGGCGGGTACGTGGCGATGATGCTGCTGGTCTCCGGCGACCTCGACCCGGCCGAGCTGACCAAGCGGCTCACCGCGCCCGAGCTGGTGGTCTCCGCCTCGGCGATCGAGGCGCGGCGGCACTTCTGCGGCGACGGCGGCGGCCTCGGCTACGTCCTGACCGTGCACGGCCCCGACCGGCCGGGCATCATCTCGGCCGTCAGCGCCGTGCTGGCCGCCGACGGCGGCAACATCACCGGCATGAGCACCCGGCTCACCGGCCGCCTCTACGTGCTCATCGCCGACGTCGAGCTGCCCAAGGACGTCGACGTCGCCGCCCTCATGCGCCGGCTGGCGGCGGTCGGCGCCGGGCTCGACTCGGAGATCACCTTCCGTCCCGTCGAGCCGGACCTGCTGTGACGGGCGCCAGAGGCACCCCGCGCCAGGTGCTCGGCGCGCCGCACCCGGCGCTGTCGGCCAGGGCCGAGCCGGTCGATCCGGCGGCCCCCGAGACCGTGCGGGCCGCGGCCGACCTCCTCGCCACCTTGCGCGGCGAGACGGCCATGACCGGGCTCGCCGCCCCGCAGATCGGCCTGAGGTGGCGGCTGATCGCCTTCAACGCCTGGGCCCACCCTCGGGCCCGGTCGTGGGCCGGGGAGCTCGTCCTGGTCAACCCTCGGCTCACGAGCGCCTCCCACTGGGACGGCGGGCGCGAGGGGTGCGCGTCCATCGCGGGGCTCACGGCGGACGTGCGCCGGGCGACGCGAATCACCGTACATGGGCATTTGCCGGGCACTGGGGAGCCGGTCATCGTCGAGGCGGACGCCTTCGAAGCCCGCTGCATTCAGCACCAACTGGACCATCTGGACGGTCTACTCTTCTTGGACAGAGTGCCAGGGGCGCTATCACTTCACCGCAGACTTCACAGTTGTGACGCCTGATGCGAAGTTGTGCTCCTCGGAAGCATGGTCCGTTTCGTATGATTGCGGCGCCCCCGTAGCCCAATGGCAGAGGCAAACCCCTTAAAAGGGTTGTAGTGCGGGTTCGAATCCCGCCGGGGGCACCATTCTTAAGTGTCCCCGACCTGGGGTTTTCTCCGAGTGAAGCGTCTTGTCGCATCCGGTGGTTCACTACTGCTGTCAACCCGTCACACAATGCTTCCAGTCGTTTGCCGGGAAGACCCGGTGTGGGAAGGCATCAGGAAGATTCCGTTTTCATCACGAAACCCAACAGAACCCAGTTTCCATTGGTGGCGGAGCAGTTACTCGCCGCCCGGCCGCCTGCCCTCGGACGGCCGTCCGGGGGCCGGGAACTCGTGCGAGGTCACGTTCGTTGTCCTCGCTGCCGAAGTCCCCCCGACGAACTTCGATCTGAGCGTGAGTTGACCTAGGTGCCGCCAGGCCCCGTAGGCTCGGCGCCACAGGAGGCAGCGATGGAGAGCAAGAACCCCGTATTCGGCAGGGCGCGCCAGCAGCGCGCGGGTTGGGCCGGCCCGGCCCCGTCACCCGACACCCTGCGGAACATGTACGACGCCCCGTCGTACGCACCCCCGGCCCCGCCCGCCTACCGGGCGATGACCCTCGACGACGTCGTCGTCCGGGGCTTCCTCACCCTCGGAGCGCTCGTCGTGGCCGCCGCCGCGACGTGGGTGCTCGACGTCCCCCCGATGGTGGCCGTCGGCGCCGCCGTCGTGGCCCTCATCCTCGGCCTGATCGCCTCGTTCACCCAGAGCACCAACCCGGCGCTCATCCTGGGCTACGCGGTGTTCGAGGGCGTCTTCCTCGGCAAGATCAGCCAGCTGTTCGAGGGCGCCATCAGCGGCATCGTCTTCCAGGCGGTGCTCGGCACGGCCTTCGCCTTCGGCGCGGTGCTGACCGTCTACTCGCTGCGGGTCGTCCGCGTCACGCCCAAGCTGGTCAAATACGGCATGGCGGCCGCCATCGCGGTGGTCGGGCTGGTGCTGGTCAACCTGCTCGTCGGCATCTTCAACGGCGTCGGGCTCGGCCTGCGCACCGACAGCCCGCTCGGCTACGTCTTCAGCATCGTCATGATCCTGATCGGCTGCTTCTTCCTGCTCCTCGACTTCGACTCGATCGAGCAGGGCGTGCGTCAGGGCGTTCCGGAGAAGTTCGCCTGGCAGTGCGCGTTCGGTCTCATGCTGAGCCTGGTCTGGATCTACCTTGAGGTGCTCCGCCTCATCAGCTATTTCACCGGCGACGACTGATCGTTCATCTCCTGGGGGCCTCGCCGTAACCGGCGGGGCCCTCTCTTTGTGCGACCGGAAATCTACCTGCCGTCACAGAATGATGCCTGGCCGGGGGGTTGCCATTCGCAGCGCGGTGTTGCAGTGTCGAGCAAAGGACCTTAATCCGCGGAGGTGCCCATGTCCTTGAACCACTCACCGGAGACGCAGACGAAGCTCATCGCAAGGGTCCCCACGATAACGGGACGCGAACTCCCCGAGTGGTTCCAAGCCATCGACAACGGCCCATCCTTCCTGAGGTGCGACGAACGGGCCAACTGGCTCGCCGACGAGCACGGGCTGACCCACGGCTACGCCGCCGCGATCGTGCTGGAGCACGAGCGGCACCGCCGTACCCGAATGGGCTTGATGTAGAGCCCTTCCCCATCCCCGCGCCCGTGCTCCTGGTACGGGCGCGGCATCATGAACACATGGATCTGGACAAGGCGCTCGGCTTCATCGAGACCAACCACCACGCAGTCCTGCTCACCAGCCGTCGCGGAGGGCACCCGCAGATGTCGCCGGTGCTGGCGGGCGTGGCCGGCGGGCACATCGTCATCAGCACCCGCGAGACGGCGATGAAGGTGCACAACATCCGCCGGGATCCGCGCGTCTCGCTCTGCGTGCTGGCCGATGGCTTCTACGGCGAGTGGCTCCAGGTCGACGGCACGGCCGAGATCGTCTCCCTGCCGGAGGCGATGGACCAGCTCGTCGCCTACTACCGGGACATCTCCGGCGAACACCCCGACTGGGACGACTACCGCGAGGCCATGGTCAGGGACCGGCGCGTCATCGTCCGCGTCACCCCGCTCCAGGCCGGCCCCGACCGCCGGGGCTGACCCCCGGGACGCGAACGGCCCCGCACGGCCGGGAAGGCCGGGTGCGGGGCCGCCGAGCACGATCTAGGACAGGCGCTCCAGCACCATCGCCATGCCCTGGCCGCCGCCCACGCACATCGTCTCAAGGCCGAGGCTCTTGTCGTGGTGGCGCAGGCTGTTGATCAGTGTCGAGGTGATGCGCGCCCCGGTCATGCCGAACGGGTGCCCGACGGCGATGGCGCCGCCGTTGACGTTGAGCCGGTCGAGCTCGATCCCGAGATCCTGGTACGACGGGATCACCTGCGCCGCGAACGCCTCGTTGATCTCCACGAGGTCGATGTCCTCGATCGCCATCCCGGCCCGGGACAGCGCCTGCTTGGAGGCCTCCACCGGCCCGAGGCCCATGATCTCGGGCGAGAGCCCGCTGACGCCGGTGCTGACGATCCGGGCCAGCGGCGTGATGCCCAGCTCGGCCGCCTTGACGTCGCTCATGATGACCAGGGCCGCCGCGCCGTCGTTGAGCGGGCAGCAGTTGCCCGCGGTGACCGTGCCGTCGGGGCGGAAGACCGGCTTGAGCCCGGCCACCCCCTCGTACGTGGTGCCGGCCCGGGGGCCGTCGTCCTTGCTGACCACGGTGCCGTCGGGGAGCGTGACGGGGGTGATGTCCTTCTGCCAGAACCCGTCGGCCAGCGCCTTCTCGGCCAGGTTCTGGGAGCGCACGCCGAACTCGTCCTGCTCGCGGCGGCTGACGCCCTTGAGCTGGGCCAGGTTCTCGGCGGTCTGCCCCATGGCGATGTAGATGTCGGGGACGGCGCCGTCCTGGCGGGGGTCGTGCCAGGTGTGGCCGCCCTCGGCGAACTGCTTGGTGCGGGCCGTCGCGTCGAGGAAGAGCGGGTTGTGGGTGTCGGGCAGCGAGTCGGAGTTGCCCTTGGCGAAGCGGGAGACGGTCTCGACGCCGGCCGAGACGAACACGTCGCCCTCGCCCGCCTTGATCGCGTGGAAGGCCATCCGCGTGGTCTGCAGCGAGGAGGAGCAGTAGCGCGTGACCGTCGTGCCCGGCACGGTGTCGAGCCCGAGCAGCACCGCCACCACCCGGGCCATGTTGAAGCCCTGCTCACCGCCCGGCAGGCCACAGCCGAGCATGATGTCGTCGATCGTGGTCGGGTCGAGCTGGGGCACCTTGGCCAGCGCCGCCTGGATCATCTGTACGGTCAGATCGTCGGGACGGATGTCCTTGAGCGACCCCTTGAAGGCTCGTCCGATCGGGGAACGCGCGGTTGCGACGATGACTGCCTCGGGCATGGCCCCTCCTTGTGTCCGGCGCTGATATTAGAACTATATTCCAGTCCTCCTCGCAAGCGCCCCGGGGGCCCGCGTCAGCCGTACATGCCGGGGGCGGTGGCGGTGTGGTCGTTGACGGCGTGCACGGCGCCCTTCTCGTCGCGCCACAGGCGCCAGCCGTCCTGGCTGCCGGTGAACCAGGGCGGCGGCGCGTTCATGGGGGAGACGCGGGTGCCGGTGCCCAGGTCGTACTCGCAGATGGCGGCCGTGGAGTAGAAGCCGGGGGCCTGGCCGCGCAGCGGCAGCGGCTTGGGGTCGGTGACGCAGAAGGACCAGCCCCGCTCCTCGCCCACCTGCGCGGGCTTGCCCGAGGCCAGGTCGAAGGCGCTGCCCTTGGCGTCGTGCTTGAGGAAGCCCAGTTTGTCCATGCGGTCGGGGAAGGCCAGCCACCAGCCCGAGCCGGGGACGTCGGAGGCGGTGATCTGGCCGACCACCCGGCCGGTCTCGGAGTCGAGCCTGGCGAAGCCGCCGTAGGCGCCCTGGCGGTCGACCGGGCGGACGACGGGCGCGTAGCCGGGGCTGCCGCTGGGATAGACGCGCACGACCGAGGGACGCATCCAGTTGACCGTGCCGTCGCTGATCCTGATGGAGAACAGCCCGAAGGTGGAGACCTTCTTCGTCTGGGGGTTGGTGTAGGGGGCGACGTAGCCGACCAGGTTGTCGCCGGTCGAGCCGAACGCCCACCCGCCCGACAGGTCGATGCCGGGCCCGAGCGCCTGCTCGATCGGCTGCTGCCACTGCAGCTTGCCGGTCTTGACGTCGTAGGACTCGATCATGGGGTTGGCGGCCAGGCGCAGCAGCAGGACCCGTTCCGGGTCGGACCACTCGACCTCGGAGATGCCGGGCAGCCGCCACATCACCCGGCCGGTCGCCGGGTCGAGCACGACCATCCGGGCGTGGGTCAGGGCGGTGTGCTCGGACACGCACAGGTAGGGGCCGCAGCGCTGGGGCCCGAACGTGGAGTGCATGGGCCTGGCCCACTTCTGCGCCCCGGAGCGGGCGTCGCGGGCGATGAGGGTGGCGTTCCAGCGGCCCTTCTTCGCCGGGTCGAGGGCCACGACCACGCCCTGGCCCTTGGCCGTCTCCACGACCGCGGGGGCGGAGACGCCCATGCCGGGCAGGCGGCCCGCCATGGTGGCCGGGTACGCCCACAGGCGCCGGCCGTCTTCGAGACCGAGCGCCACGGTCTCCAGCGTGCCGTCGGGCTTCATGGAGGTGGTGGTGACCACACCGGCCGCGGACACGATCCGGCTGACCGCGTTGACCTGGGTGTTCTGCCAGGAGGGGAAGTTCGCCGTGGCGGCGTCGCTGCCGGAGCAGGCGGTCAGGGCGAGGGTCCCCGCGAGGGCCAGGGAAGGTTTCATGAGGGGCCGGAGCACAGGCAATTCACTCCAAAAGAGGACGAGGAGTGACGGCTAAGGCTCGGAGGGTGACCGGGTCAGGCGTCGTCGAACCCCCGGCGCGCGGGGATCACGCGTCGGTGGGATCGTCGAGTCGCCCGCCGGGCGCGCTCACGCGTCGGTAGGCGTCTCGCCGAGCCGCCGGCGGAACAGCGTGGCCCACTTGCCGTGGAGCCCCGTCGCCCGCCCGTCGACCCGGGTCGCGGTGACCTCGGTGCCGGACTCCTCCGCGGCCGTTGCCGCCGCAAGGTAGATCGGTTGCAGTCCTTCGCCCCGCGCGGGCCGCGGCTCAGGCCACAGCCCCAACGCAGCGCACACCGACGGTAGCACCGCGTAAGCGGCCTGCGCGTAACCTCGGTCAGATGGATGGAAACGATCCGGTCCGAACATTTCTGTCGGATTTGTATCGAATTCCGGCCCCAGGACGTCGGCGAACGCCACCGTACGGCCGCCCGCGTCGACCACGGCGACGGTCTGGGCCGCCGCGAGCTGACGGCTCCACCGCCGGGTGACCCAGCGCAGCGGCTGGGCGATGGGCCGCACCGTGCCCAGGTCGGGGCAGGTGCCGACGACCACCTCGACGCCCGCCTCGCGCAGCCGCCGCACCGCCTTGGCCAGATGGCGCACCGCCACGGCGGGCGGCGTCTGGGTGATGATGTCGTTGGCCCCCACGAAGATGACCGCCACGTCCGGGCGCATGGCGAGGGCGGCGTCCACCTGCTCGGGCAGCTCGGCGGAGGGAGCGCCCGACTTGCCCGCGACGAGCAGGTGCACCGGCCGCTCGGCCACCGCCGCCACGCCGTTGGCCAGCAGGACGGCGGGGGTGTGGCTGGGATCGGTCATGCCGAGGCCCACCGAGGTCGAATCGCCGAGCATGGCCATCTTGAGGGGTTTGCCGCGGAAATCGCCGTAGACGCCGTCGGAGGGCGGTCCGTCCAGACCGTGAGGGCGGCCGATGGCCTTACGTGCGAGCAGTCCCTCGGCGATCAGCAGGCCGTACGCCGTGGCTCCCAGAGCCGTGAGCCCGCCACCTCCGAGCGCCGCCGCCATCGCGATCCGCCTGGCCGCGCGTGCCATGCCTGCTGCCCAGACCACGTAGTGTCCTCCCGGTCGAACTCGGCGGTAGCGTTTGCTTGAAAACTAGCCGAGGGCCTGCCACCCCCACTGGATCTCGGCCTCGGGCAAGCTGATCAAGCTTCGGCAAAGAAGGTGAACACCTCGGTGCGCGTTTACGATTCCCTGGTCGATCTCATGGGGAACACTCCGCTCGTCCGCCTGCACAAGGTCACGGCGGGGATCTCCGCCCAGGTGCTGGCCAAGGTCGAATATTTCAATCCGGGCGGCTCGGTCAAGGACCGCATCGCGCTGCGCATGATCGAGGCCGCCGAGGCCTCGGGCGCGCTGCGGCCGGGCGGCGTCATCGTCGAGCCGACGTCCGGCAACACCGGAGTGGGCCTGGCCATCGTGGCCCAGCAGAAGGGCTACCGGTGCCTGTTCGTGGTGCCCGACAAGGTGGCCCAGGACAAGATCGCGGTGCTGCGCGCGTACGGGGCCGAGGTCGTGGTCTGCCCCACCGCCGTCTCGCCCGACCACCCGGAGTCCTACTACTCGGTCTCCGACCGGCTGGCCCGTGAGATCCCCAACGCCTGGAAGCCCGACCAGTACTCCAACGTCAACAACCCCGACTCCCACTACCACTCGACCGGTCCCGAGCTGTGGGAGCAGACCGACGGCCGCATCACGCACTTCGTGGCGGGCATCGGCACCGGCGGCACGATCAGCGGCACCGGCCGCTACCTCAGGGAGGTCTCCGACGGCCGGGTGAAGATCATCGGGGCCGACCCCGAGGGCTCGGTTTACTCTGGCGGCTCCGGCCGTCCCTACCTGGTCGAGGGCGTGGGCGAGGACATCTGGCCGGCCACCTACGACACCGGCATCTGCGACGAGATCATCGCGGTGTCCGACAAGGACTCCTTCAACATGACCCGCCGCCTGGCCCGCGAGGAGGGGCTGCTGGTCGGCGGCTCGTGCGGCATGGCCGTGGTGGCGGCGCTGCAGGTGGCGGCCAAGGCGGGCCCCGACGACGTGGTGGTCGTGCTGCTGCCCGACGGCGGCCGCGGCTACCTGTCGAAGATCTTCAACGACGACTGGATGGCCGACTACGGCTTCCTGACCACCAGCTCGGACGAGGGCCTGGTCGGCGACGTGCTGGCACGCAAGGGGCCGGGCCTGCCGGAGTTCGTGCACGCCCACCCGCACGAGTCGGTCGGCACGGCCATCTCGATCATGCGCGAGTACTCGGTGTCCCAGCTCCCGGTCATGAAGGAGGAGCCGCCGGTCATGGCGGCCGAAGTGGTCGGCTCCATCGTCGAGCGCGACCTCCTGGAGGCCCTCTACCACGGCAGGCTCGCCTCCGACGACCCGATCTCCGACCACATGTCGGCGCCGCTACCCACGATCGGCAGCGGTGAACCCGTCGCGCGCGCGGTCGAGGCGCTGGAGAAGGCCGACGCGGCCGTCGTCCTGGAGGACGGCAAGCCCGCCGGGCTGCTGACCCGGCAGGACCTGCTCGCCTTCCTCGCCAACCACTGATCAGGGCTTCCTTATCGATTCGATCACGGTGCCGAGGCCCTCGTGCCCGCGTCCCTCGGCGTCGGCGCGCTCGAACAGCTCCTTCAGCGCGTTCGGCACCGTGGTCTCCACACCGGCCTCGGCCAGCGCGTGCACGACGTGGCCGAGGCCCACGGCCTGCATGTGCAGCGAGTTCAGCTCGCCGGGGTAGGTCCCGGCGGCGAACTCCTCGGCCAGGATCCTCGCGAACCCCATCACGCCGTCGCCGCCGAGCTGGGTGAAGGTCTCCCGCACGTACGGCAGGAACTCCAGCGGGGAGACCCCGGCCGTGCTCAGCATCGCCATGGCGTGCATCTGGCTGGTCAGGCTCGACCAGAAGATCAGCAGCAGCGACTGGTAATACATCATCGCCAGGCCCTCGTCCGCGCCGACGTGGATGACGTCGCCGAGGGCGCTGAGCGTCGCCGTGTGCCGGTCGAGCACGTCCTTGGGGCCGCTGTAGAAGGCGTACGAGCCCGGCTGCCCGATGCCCGGGGGCGGGACCATGATCCCGGCGGTGATGAGCGTGCCGCCCCGTCCGGCCACCCACTGTGCCGCGGCGCGCAGCTCCTCCGGGGTGCCCGAGCTGAGGTTGACCAGCACCTTCCCGTCGAGCCCGGCCTCGCCGAGGCTGTCGTACATCGCCTGGTAGCCGATCTGGCTGAACACCAGCAGGTCGCCGTCCGCGGCCGAGGCCGCGCGCCGGGCTCCCCGGGCGACCAGCGGTTCGGTCTTGCCGGCCGTACGGTTCCACACGGCCACGTCGAAACCCGCGCCGAGGAACGTCTCGGCCATCTTCGACCCCATCGGGCCGAGTCCTGCAACTGTCACCTGAGTCATGACAGGGAGCCTGCGGCACCGCCCTACGGAAATCCTTATGACCGGCTACGGGTTAGTCTCTGCATGGTGCGATTCGGGGTGCTCGGCCCGCTGACCGTCCGGACGGACGGCGGCGAGGAGATCCACGTCGCCGAGCCCAAGGTGCGCGCGCTCCTCGCCGCCCTGCTGGCGGCCGGCGGCGGCCCGGTCTCCGCCGACCGGCTGATCGACGACCTGTGGGGCGACCGGCCCGGCCGCAACCCGCTCGGCACCCTCCAGGCCCGCGTCTCCCAGCTCCGCCGCGCGCTCGGCGACCCGGCCATGGTCGTCCACGGCCCGGCCGGCTACCGGCTGGCCGCCCACGACTGCGACGCCGTCCGGTTCCGCGCGCTCGTGGGCCGACGCGGCGCCGCCCCGCGTGAGCGCGCCCGCGAGCTCGACCAGGCGCTCGCCCTGTGGCGGGGCGCGGCCTACGCCGACTTCGCCGACGAGGGGTTCGCCCGTCCCGAGATCACCCTGCTGACCGAGCTGCGGCTGTCGGCCCTGGAGGAGCAGGCCGAGGTGCGCCTCGCGCTCGGCCACGACGTCGACCTCGCCGACCTGGTCGCCCGGCACCCCCTGCGCGAACGGCTGCGCGCCTCGCACATGAAGGCCCTGTACCGGGGCGGCCGGCAGAGCGAGGCGCTGGCCGGCTACGAGGAGCTGCGCGCCAGGCTGGCCGAGGAGCTGGGGCTCGACCCCTCGCCCGAGCTGGCCGCCCTGCACCGGGCCATCCTGCGCCACGACCCCTCGCTGGCCGCCCCGCCGCCCGCCGCCGACCCCGGGCCGCCGACCAACCTGCCCGCGCCGCTCACCCCGCTGGTCGGCCGGGACGCCGACCTCGCCGAGGTCGCCGCCCTGCTGGCGGACTCGCGGCTGGTGACCCTGACCGGGCCGGGCGGCGTGGGCAAGACCCGGCTCGCCCTCGCCGCCGCCCGCCGCCTGGCCTTCGGCGAGGCCGCCGAGCCGCGGCAGGGCGGGTTCGCCGACGGGGTGTGGCTGGTGGAGCTGGCCGGGGCCGGGGACGCCGACGTGGCCGAGGCGGTGGCGGCGGTGCTGGGCGTGCGCGACGACGACTCCGTGCCGCTGGCGTCCAGGCTGGCCGGGGTGCTGGCGGGCAGGAACGCGCTGCTGGTCCTGGACAACTGCGAGCACCTGGTCGAGCAGGTCGCCGGGCTCGTCTCGGCACTCCTGCGGGCCGCGCCCGGCCTGCGCGTGCTGGCCACCAGCCAGGAGCCGCTGGGCGTCACCGGCGAACGGGTCCGCGTCGTCCACCCGCTGGCCGAGGCCGACGCCGTACGGCTCTTCGCGGCCCGCGCGGACGTCGAGCCCGGCCCCACCGTGGCCGTCATCTGCCGGCGGCTCGACGGCATCCCGCTGGCCCTGGAGCTGGCGGCGAGGCGGGTGCGGGCGCTCGGCGTACAGGAGCTGGCCGCCCGCCTGGACGACCGGTTCAGGCTGCTCAGCGCCGGGATGCGGGACGCCCCGGCCCGGCAGCGCACGCTGCGGGCCACCATCGACTGGAGCTGGGAGCTGCTGTCCGCCGAGGAACGCGCGGTGCTGCGGCGGCTGGCCGCGCACGCCGACGGCTGCACCCTGGAGGCCGCCGAGGCGGTCTGCGCCGAGCCCGGCGTGGACGTGCTCGACGTGCTGGCCAGGCTCGTGGACCGGTCGCTGGTCGCCGTGGCGCGCGGCCCCCTGGAAACCCGCTACCGGCTGCTGGAGTCGGTGACCGCCTACTGCCTCGAACGGCTGCGCGAGGCCGGCGAGCACGACCTGCTGCGGGAGCGGCACGCCCGCTACTACACCGACCTGGCCGCCCGCGCCGAGCTGCGCGGCCCGCGCCAGCACGAATGGCTGGACCGGCTGGACGCCGAGAGCGCCAACCTGCGGCTGGCCCTGTCCGGGCCGGAGCCGCTGCGCCTGGCCAACGCGCTCGCCTGGTACTGGATCCTGCGCGGCAGGCTGCGCGAGGCCCGCCGGTCGATCGAGGCGGCGCTGGCGGCGGGCGGCCAGGACGGCGCCGCCGCCCTGGCCTCGGTGTGGCTGGCCGGCATCGGGCTGCTGCTCGGCGAGCCCACCCCGCCGGTACGCCGGGCCGCCCTCGACCGGGCGGGAGCCGCGCTGGCCGACTGGTTCCTCAGCTACGTCCGCTGGGCGTACGGCGACCACGCGGCGCACCGGGACGCGGTGGGCCGGGCGCTGGCGGCGTACGAGGAGCTGGGGGACCGGTGGGGGGTGGCGGCGGCGCTGTGCCTGCGGGCCAAGCTCGCGGTGGGCCGCGGCGACCTCGCGGCGATGGAACGCGACGGCGAGCGCGGCCTGGCCCTCTTCCGCGAGCTGGGGGACGAATGGGGACAGGTCGAGGCCATGGACGTGCTCGACCGGCTGGCCGAGATCCGCGGCGACTACGAGCGGGCGGCCCGGCTGCGGCACGAGGCGCTGCGGCTGGCCGAGGGGCTGGGGTTCGACGTGTCGTTCAAGCTGGCCGCGCTCGGCCGGCTCGCGCTGCTCACGGGCGACTACGAGCGGTCCGACGACTACCACGGGCGGGCCAGGCGGCTGGCGGTGGCGCAGTCGTACCGGTCGGCGGAGGAGAACGCGCTGCTCGGCCTGGCCATGAGCGCCCGCAGGCAGGGGCGGTACGAGGAGGCGGAGTCGTACCTGCTGTCCGCGCTCGACTGGCTGCGGCAGGTGCGGGGGACGCCCGGCACGGCGTTCGTCATGGCCGAGTGGGGGTTCCTGGCCGAGCAGCGCGGCGACGCGGGGACGGCGCTGGCGCGCCAGCGCGAGGGCTACGCGAACGCCCGCGCGACGGGCGACCCGCGGGCCGTCGCGCTGGCCCTGGAGGGGCTGGCGGGCGCGCTGTCGATCGCGGGCGGCGAGCACCTGGCGGAGGCGGCGCGCGAGCTGGGACGGGCCGCGGCGCTCCGGCGGGAAGTCGGCGCGCCCCTTCCCGCGGGCGAACGCCATGACGTGGACCGGATCACCGCCCGCCTGCGCGCCGCCCTTGGCGAGCCGGAGTTCGCCCGGTCCTTCGCCTCAGGGCAGCGGGAACTCGGCGATCACTTCCCAGGGGCCCTCGGGGGACGGGCCCGCGTAGAGCCTGCCGCCCAGCGCCTCCACCCGCTCGGCCATGCCGACCAGCCCGAACCCGCCGCCCAGCCGGGACACCCGCGGGTCTGAGGCGACCGAGCCGAAGTTCCGCACCCGCAGCACGACCACCCGCTCGTACCGCCGCAGATCGGCCTCCACCCACGCGGCCCGGGTGGCGTGCTTGCGCACGTTGGTGAGCGATTCCAGCAGGACCCGGTGCAGCGTCGTCATCACCTCGGGCGGCAGCGTCCGGTCGTCGATGCCCGACCCGATCTCGAAGACCACCTTCGGCCCCTCGACCGAGAACCGCTCGGTCAGCAGCCGCAGGTCGGCCAGCGTCGTGCCGGGCCTGCGGTCGGCCTCGTCCTCGGTGCGCAGGACGGTGACCATGCGCCGCATCGAGGTCAGCGCCTCCGACCCGGCCGAGGCGATGGCGTCGAGCGCGGGCAGCACGGCCTCGGGCTTGTTCTCGGCGACCGTACGCGCGGCCTGGGCCTGGACGACGATGCCGGTGATGTGGTGGGCGACCAGGTCGTGCAGCTCCCTGGCCAGTTCGAGACGCTCGGCCCGGCGTACGGAGTGCACCGCCTCGGTCCGGCGCTCCTGTTGGAAGCGCAGGTAGCCGCCGATGCCCGCGGCCATCGACCACCCGGCGAACAGCAGGAACGCGAACGCCAGCCCCGCCGTGGGGTAGTCGCGCCTGGCCGACTCGGCCATCAGCACGGCCAGCCCCACCAGCGACAGCAGCGCCGCCCGACGTACCGGCTCCACGTGCCGCAGCACGCCGATGAGGAGGATCAGCAGCGACCCCGTCTCGGCCATGCCGGGCGCGCCCAGCGAGTCGACCGACCCGATGACCACCGACACGGCGAAGGACAGCCCCAGCAGCGCGCAGAAGCCCTCAGGCCGGTGGCGGCGGCGCAGGAGGACCGCCGCGATCCCAGCCGCGCCGCAGAACGGCACGAACCACTGCAGCCCCCCGGTGCTGACGGCGATGGCCAGGTCGAGCAGCAGCATCATGCCGAGCCAGCCGAGCATCGCGATCTCGCTCAGCCGCCGGACCCAGTACACGATGCCTTTCGAATCCCCCACGCCACGAGAGTAGGCCGGAAGTCGGACAACTCGTATCAACCGATCGGCCGACCCGGTCGCCGCCGGACCAGCCCTTCAGCGGAGGCGGCGGCGACGGCCCCTCGGCGATGCTGGAACACGTCGGAAGGGGGACAGGACATGGTTGTCATCGGGTTCGTTCTGCTGGGGTTGGGACTGGTCGTCACGGCACTGCTCGCGCTGGCCGACCCCGCGCTGCTCTCGCGCATCAACGGTGAGGACGCGGAGGGCGCCAGCGGCCGCCACATCGACGTGGAGGTCGTACGGCTCAGCGCCCCGGCCGCCCCGGCCGCGGCGGCCCGCGAGCCCCGGGCGGCCTGAGCCTTCGAGAACGTGGCCCGCGCGGGCATGGCCGCGCGGGTCCGGGCGGGAGCCGTCGGGGGACGGGCCCCGCCACCGGCCCGCGATCCGCTGGGGAACGGATCGCGGGCCGCTTTCCGTTAACGTGGGGCCTATGACCAACGGTTTTGAGACCCTGGCGATCCACGCAGGTCAGGAGCCCGACCCGCTGACCGGCGCGGTCGTGCCGCCGATCTACGCCACGTCCACCTACAAGCAGGACGGCGTGGGCGGCCTGCGTTCGGGATATGAGTACAGCCGCTCGGCCAACCCCACGCGGACGGCGCTGGAAGAGGCGCTGGCCGCCGTGGAGGGCGGCGCGCGCGGGCTGGCGTTCGCCTCGGGCCTGGCCGCCGAGGACACCCTGCTGCGCACGGTGTGCCGGCCGCAGGATCACGTGATCATCCCCAACGACGCGTACGGGGGCACGTACCGGCTGTTCGCCAAGGTGAACGAGCGCTGGGGCCTGCACTACGACCCCGTCCCGCTGCACGACCTCGACGCGGTGGCGTCGGCCATGACGCAGAAGACGAAGATCGTGTGGGTCGAGACGCCCACCAACCCGCTGCTCGGCATCGCCGACATCGCCGCCCTGGCGCAGCTGGCCCACGAGAACGGCGCGCTGCTGGTCGTGGACAACACCTTCGCCTCGCCGTACCTGCAGCAGCCCCTGGCGCTCGGGGCCGACGTGGTCGTCCACTCCACCACCAAGTACGTCGGCGGCCACTCCGACGTGGTCGGCGGCGCGCTGATCGCCCGGGACAAGGGCCTCGGCGACGAGCTGACCTACCACCAGAACGCGATGGGCGCGGTGGCCGGCCCGTTCGACGCCTGGCTGACGCTGCGCGGGCTCAAGACCCTCGGCGTGCGCATGGACCGCCACTGCGACAACGCCGAACGCGTCGTCGACCTGCTGCTCGCGCACCCGCGCGTGACCCAGGTGCTCTACCCGGGCCTGGCCGAGCACTCCGGCCACGAGATCGCGGCCAAGCAGATGCGGCGCTTCGGCGGCATGGTGTCCTTCCGCGTCGCGGGCGGCGAGGCCGAGGCCGTGGAGGTGTGCAACCGGGCCAAGCTGTTCACGCTCGGCGAGTCGCTGGGCGGTGTCGAGTCGCTCATCGAGCACCCGGGCCGGATGACGCACGCCTCCGCGGCGGGCTCGCCCCTGGAGGTGCCGAGCGACCTGGTGCGCCTGTCGGTCGGCATCGAGACGGTCGACGACCTGCTCGCCGACCTCACCCAGGCCCTCGGCTAAGGCGTCGGGACGACCATCAGGAAGAGGATCACCAGCCAGATCACGGCCAGCAGGCCGCTGATCGCGGCGACCCGGCCGGTCTGCACCTTCGCGTCGTCCTCCGCGTTCTCGCTCTCGAGCGCGCGGAGGGCGGTGCGCAGGTCGCGGTCGATGATGACCAGCAACACGATCGCCACGATGAACAGCGTCATCGACGCCGTCATGTACCACAGGCCGAGCACGCCGTTCCCGACGACGACGCCCAGGGCCACGCCGAACACCAGCACACCAAGGCTGGCCAGGCTGTAGATCCTCGTGGTGCGCTGGATGTTCCGCAGGACGGGCACGTTGTTGTTGCGGATGGCCCGCGGAGCCGCCATCGTCGCGGCGGTCAGCGGGCCGATCGTGAAGATGGCGAAGCCGATGTGCAGCCAGAGAAGCAGGGACATGCGCCTGAGACTAGTCCCCGACGATCTCGGTCGGCGGCTCGACACTCTCTTTAACCTGCGAGGAGCAACGCATGATGAGCTCCGTGGCCGCCACCGCTACGGCCATCAGGGTGATCAGCAGGATCGTGGCAATCATGGGCTCTCCTCCTTCCCCGTGTCCGACGTAAATATCGTCCGTAATGACTAGACGGACGTGCAACGGAATAAGTTCGCCACGGGTATGGTTGGTCACCGTCGCTTTTTTCTTACCTTCAGGGCACAAGGGGGTGCCGTCCGTGGCCATCAGGCATGTCGAGCCGTACACCGACGAGTGGCTGCAGCAGCCGGCGGGCTATGTGGAGCGCGTCGTCGACCTGCTCGGAGCCGAGGTGGCCGACTGGTGGGAGGGTCCCTGCGATCCGCGGCACGCCACCGTCAAGCTGACCGACGGCCACGCGCTGGTGTGGGACGAGGAGAGCGGCTGGCGGCTCGGCCGCTTCGTCTCCGGCGGGCCGGGCGCGCACACCGAGCTGACCGGCGTCCGCTACCTGGGCCACGGGCTGCTGCCCCGGCCGGAGCGCGTGCCGTCGGCGCTGGTGGACGCGCGGGCTGGAGTGGGGGCCAGCTCGGCCTGGCGGCCGTGTTACCGGTCGCACCGCAACTGCCGCGACGGGTTCGACGTGGCCCTCGACTTCTACGCCCGCCTGATCGAAGCCTGACAAGCCCTCAAGCAAGGGGCTTCCGCCCGAAGGGCCTCCGCCTCTGTTTTCCCGGGGGAGCAGAGCTCCCCGTCGCCGGGGGCTGCCGCCCCGGGGCCCCGTCGGGTACGAGATGTCGCGACTCCGCACAGTGCGGCCTTCTCCCGCTTCCTGGACATCGTCCTGCCGAACCGGCCCTCTCCCGAACGGCCACCTCTTACCCTGAGCCGAGAAGGCAGCAGCCGGCCTCGGGAAGGGGACTCCCATGGGCTCCGCCGGTGACGGCCTGGCCCTGCTCGTGCCCTGCTCCAAGAGCCTGATCTCCCAGGTCGAGTCGTGCACATCGCCTCCGACCCATCGAAGAATCCACAGGTCACACCCATGAGCATCCGTACGACGCATCGCGCTCTGCTGAGCCGTCTGCTGCCCGACGACAAACCGGACGACCTTGCAGTACGTCAGGGGCAATTCCACATCGTGGTCATCGGCACAGAGCGCGTCGTGTGCCTGCCCCGCACCCGGGCAGCGGCCGCCCGGCTGCCCCAGCGGGCGGCCGCACTCCACGCACTCGCCAGCCTCGATCTCGGCTTCCGCACACCTGAGCCGCTGCTCCAGGGCGGCTCCCACGGCACCGACGAGCCACCGTTCCTGGTACTCAGCCGCATTCCTGGAGAACCGCTGGAGACCGACGCCCTCAACGATGCCCACGTGGTCGACACCGTGGCGGCGCAGTACGCCACGCTGCTGTCCGGCCTGGCCCGTGCCGGCACCGACGAGACCGTACGATCAATTCTCCCTCAGGCCCCAGAAGGCCAGTGGCGGCGGCTCGCGGAGAACGTGCGCGCGGAGCTGTTCCCGCTCATGTCCGACAGCGGACGCCTGCGGGCCGAACGGGAACTCACAGCACTCGACAGCCTTCCCCACCTCACCCGAGCAGTGGTGCATGGCGACCTCGGTGCCGAAAACGTCCTCTGGGAGTGGGCGCATGGCCTGCCGCACCTCTCCGGAGTGATCGACTGGGACGATGTCACACTCAGCGACCCGGCCGAGGACCTCGCAGCCATCGGCGCCAGCTACGGTCCTGAGCTCCTGGAGCGAGTGCTCGCCCTGGGCAGGTGGTCAAATCACCGACTCCTTACCCGCATCGCCGCGATCCGCGGCACATTCGCCCTGCAGCAAGCCCTCTACGCAATCCGCGACGGCGACGAAGAAGAACTCGCGGACGGCCTGGCCTGCTACCGCTGAGACACACCGACACATCCGCGTCATCGAGCACTTCACAGCAACAGCAACCCGGTGAACCTATGCGGTCACAGCACTGGAGAAGTCGCAGACAGCGTGTGACTTTCCCGCCGGCGACGTCCGTAGCTTCGGTCACGTGCCACGACATGACGACGCACCGAACCCCGGGCCACCGGGGACCGTGAGCGCGCAGTCGGTGAGGGCGGCCCCTCCCGGCTGGCACATCGATGACGTGACCGGAGGCTGGGTGGCCGTTCGCAGGGCCCGGTACCCCGTGGGAGCGTGCTGTCCGACGTCCGCTGCGGCGCGACGCTGGACGAACTGGCCGAGCACCTGGCCGAGGAGACGGCATCGAGACGACGGCCGCCCGTCCTCACCGGGCGTTCAGCCGTACGGCGGGGTGAGCGTCCGGCGCCGGCCGGTGGCGCCGGACGCCGGAGGAACGCCGCCGAGCGATGTCGCTGCCTTCGGTCAGCGGGAGCGGCGGAGGCGGAGGAAGTCGCTGACGACGTATTCGCCGAGCCGGTCGGCGCTCGGTGAGAACACCCGGCCGCCGTTCCTGCGGGCCACCTCGTCCACGAACTCCTTCAGCCGGTCGTCGGCCGCCAGCATGAAGACGTTGATCGTCGCCCGTCGCCGCGTCATCTTGTCCACCTCGGCCAGCGTCAGCTCCAGCGTCTCGTGCGACGGCGGCCACTCGAAGGCCGACCTGCCGTTGCGCATGAGGTGGGCGGTCGGCTCGCCGTCGGTGACAACCAGCACCACCGGCTCGAAGTCGGGGTGGCGGTCGAGGTGGCGGCCGGCGATCAGGAGGGCGTGGTGGAGGTTGGTGCCCTGGACCATGTCCCAGTCGAGGCCGGCCAGCTCGTCGGGCTGCAGCACCCGGGCGTAGTTGGAGAAGCCGATGATCTGCACGGCGTCCTGCGGGAACTTGGAGGCCACCAGCGCCTGGAGGGCCAGCGCCGTCTGCTTGGCCGCGGCCCACGTGCCGCGCAGGGCCATCGAGTACGACAGGTCGACCAGCAGGCACACCGCCGCCGCGCTGCGGCGTTCGGTCTCGGAGACCTCGAAGTCGTCGACGGACAGGCGCACCCGGGCCCGCCCGTCCCGAGGAGCGGTCGCCACGCCGCCGCTGCGCACGCCGTTGACCAGCGTGCGGACGACGTCGATCGGCTGCTCGTCGCCGAAGCGCCACGGCCGGGTGGAGCCGGTCAGCTCGCCGGCCGAGCCCGCGTCGTGCTGGTCGTGGTCGCCGCGCCGGCCCGCGTCGAGGGAGGAGAAGACGCGCCGCAGCGCGGTCTCGCCGAGCCGCCGGACCGCCTTCGGGGTCAGCTCCAGCTTGCCGCGGCGGCGCAGCAGGTAGCCCTGCTCCTCCAGCTCGCGTTCGATGCGCTTGAGCGCCTCCAGGTCGTCGACCGCCGCCCGGCCCAGGGCACGGCGCACGGCCGCCTCGTCGATGTCGTCGAGGCGCGCGCCCGGGTAGTCCTGGCGCAGGGCGGTCTCCAGCTGGGTGAGGTCGGCCAGCTCCTCCAGGGCGGTGACGGCGTCGCCCATGGCCAGGGGCTCCTCGCCGGTCAGGCGCTCGGGGGCGTTCCAGGCCAGGTCGGGACGGCGGGCGTGCAGGGCCTCGCCGAGGCGGCGCATCTGGTCGGACAGGCCGGCCTGGTCGAGCGTCTGGTTGATGAGGCTGGACAGCTCCTCGCGCTGGCGGGGGGTCATCGAGGCCAGCATGCGCTGGGTGGCGGCGGCCCGCCGGGCCAGGATGTCGACGAGCTCCTCAAGGTTCCGGGGCGTTTCTGGGAACAAATCGCCATATTTCGCCATAAAGGCGTCAAAGTCTTCTTGGAGGTGCTCGCCCCGGCTGTCCCTGTCGAGCATGTCGTTCAGGTCGGACATCATCTGCCGGACGCGGGCCATGGCCTCGGGGTCGGGGTTGGCCAGCGCGTCGCGCAGCCCTCTGAACTGGCTGTCGAGCACCTCGCGCCGCAGCAGGTCGCGCAGCTCCTCGAAGGTCTGGCGGGCCGCCGCCGAGCGCCACTCGTACGTGCTCAGCTCCTGGATGGCGCTCGCGGTGTCCTCGGGCAGCCCGTCGAGCCCGGCCTCGCGCAGCCGCGCGTCGTCGGACGGGTCGGGGAACAGCTCGGCCCGCTCCTGCCCGATCGCCTTGTCCAGCAACGCCCGCGCGCGTTCGAGGGTGCCGTCGAGCCGCCCGCGCTCGCGCAGGTCCCTGCGCCGCCTGCGGACCTCCTTGAGCATGTCGTCGAGCCCCCGCCGGTCCTGGCTGCCGGGCAGCCCGCGCTTGAGCAGGTCGCGCAGCGCGTGGACCGGCGTCGAACCGGACAAGATCGCGTCGCCCATCTCGTCGAGGGCCGCGCGTACGTCGTAAGGAGGGGCCAGGGGGTCGGGGCCGTCGTGGTATTCGCCGTAGCGGAAGGCCATCACGCTTCCACGCTAACCCCAACCCGCCCCCGCCCGTCTACGGACGCCTGGCCACTTCCCACACCTCGACCGCGCTGTTCGCGTCGGGCGTATAACTCACCTGCACCTGGACCGCGCGCCCGGCCCCCTTGAGCGCCTTGGCCAGATCGGCCGACTCGCAGGGCAGCGTGCCGAGCCCGCGCTTGTCGACGCCGGCCGGCTTCCCGGACACCCAGCGGTCGCCGCAGCGGGCGGTGGCCCGGTAGAAGGACGTCAGGTACGTGTAGCCCAGCTTGAGCTGCTTGCCGCCGGTGCTGAACAGGACCGTCGCGTCGTCGATGCGCTTGATCGAGCCGCGCGCGGTGACCGGCTCCGGCCAGGCGTTCAGCAGGAACTCCTGGGCCTTCACTGCCTTGCCGCCCTCGTACTCGACCCGCAGCGGGACCGCGCCGTCCCGGAGCCCGACGGTGAGCTGGGCGGGCTTGCACGGCGTACGGCCCAGGCCGTCGCGGTCCAGCGCCACCCGGCCCTCGGTCTCCTTCAGGTCGCAGGCCGTCGTCACCCGGCTGTAGGCGGCGCGGGTGTAGTCGAGCTTGAGCTCTGTGGCCCCCGGGACCGGGGTCAGCTTGTAGAGCACGTTGCCGCCGCGCCGCACCTTGGCGGGCTTCATGGGCACGATCCGCAGGCTGCCCTTGCCGTCGGCCCAGGCGTAGCCGTAGGCGGTCTTGGCGGCCGCCGTGGCGGGGGCCGCCTGCGCGGGAAGCGCGAGGCCGCCCAGGACGAGGCCGACGGCGGTGGCATGGATGAGCAGGCGCATGGGCGGTTCCCCCCGGAGTCGTGATCAACCAAACACTACGACGCGGGAAACCGCCCGTTTGTTCACGTCCTGTAGATGGTGACCCCGTCGAGGTCTTCCCTTGACAGCCGCCGCATGAGGTAGAGACCTTCCAGCGCGAACTCCAGGGCCGCCGCGGCGTGCCCGGGGGACTCCTCGCCGGCGCCCATGCCGAGCCTGGACATGATCTTGGCCAGGCCGCTGACCGGCCCGATCCGGTGCAGCAGCTCGGCCGCGGCCACCATGTCGCCGGACTCCACCTGGTTGCCCTCGGCGAACTTGTCGGTCACCGGGGACAGGTCCATGCCGCCCAGCCTGCTCCTGAACGTCTCGGCCGTGGCCCGGCGCAGCAGGTGGGCCAGGATCTCGGTCTCCCTGCCCTCCTCGCTGACCTCGAACTCCACCTTGCCGCGCAGGCTGTGGACGACGCAGGCCAGGTCGCAGACGCGCGTGACGGCCTGGTCCTCGCCCTTGATCGCCGACCTGCGCACGGCGGAGGCCGCGGCGGTCTCGGCGGCGGCGATCGAGAAGCGCGCCGACACGCCGGAACGGGCGTCGACGGCCGTGGACTCGCGGACCAGCCGGGTGAACCTGGCGATCACCTCGATCAGGTGCTCCGGCACGTCGGCCCCGATGTCGGGCACCGACTCCTGGCGGATGAGGGTGAGCTCGTCCTCGACCGTGAGCGGGTAGTGGGTGCGGATCTCGGCGCCGAAGCGGTCCTTCAGCGGCGTGATGATGCGGCCCCTGTTGGTGTAGTCCTCGGGGTTGGCGCTGGCGATGAGCAGGATGTCGAGGGGCAGGCGCAGGTTGTAGCCGCGCACCTGGATGTCGCGCTCCTCCAGCACGTTGAGCAGCGAGACCTGGATGCGCTCGGCCAGGTCGGGCAGCTCGTTGACGGAGAACACGCCGCGGTTGGTGCGGGGGACCAGGCCGTAGTGGACGGTCTCGGGGTCGCCGAGGGTGCGCCCCTCTGCGATCTTGATGGGGTCGACGTCGCCGATGAGGTCGCCGACGGAGGTGTCGGGAGTGGCGAGCTTCTCGCCGTAACGCTCGTCGCGGTGCTTCCACGCCACCGGCAGCTCGTCGCCCAGCTCGCGCGCCATGGTCTTGCAGCGCGTGCAGGCGGGGGCGTACGGATGGTCGTTGATCTCGCAGCCCTCGACCACCGGGGTCCACTCGTCGAGCAGGCCGGTGATCGTGCGGATGAGCCGCGTCTTGCCCTGCCCTCGCTCACCGAGCAGGACCAGGTCGTGCCCGGCGAGCAGCGCCCGCTCCAGGTGTGGCAGGACGGAGTCGTCGAAGCCCACTATGCCGGGGAACCGGGGCTCGCCGGCCCGCAGCCTGGCCAGCAGGTTTTCCCGGACCTCGGCCTTGACGCTGCGATGAACGTGGCCGCTCTCCCGCAACTCGCGGAGAATACGTGGCTGATGCACGGGATCGAGACTACGTCCCCCGCGAGAAATGCGGCAGAGAGTTTCGCATCTGGCGGAGATTTCGGATCTTGACCTATTGCGTGACGGTTCGTACGCGTGCTTGTCCCTTTAGTGGGGAGAATCGGCCCTAGGGAACATGCACATGTCGAGGGAGGCGAGACGCGTGGCCTTGATGACAAGCCGCTTCGCCGACGGCCTCGCCGTGGGTTCCGACCTGGTGGAGGCCGCGGAGAGCGCCGTCGGTCAGGCACTGTCGAGGCTCAGCGGCCAAGCCGACCTGGTCTGCTTCTTCATCTGTGGCGAGGACCCCGAGGACGTCGCCAGAGCCGGCCAGGCCGCGATGAAGCTGGCGCCCGAGGCGCACGTGATCGGATGCAGCGCCACCGGTGTGATCGGCGACGGGCAGGGGGTCGAGCTGACGCCCGCGGTGAGCGCGTGGGCGGCCACCCTGGAGGGGGCCAGGCTCACCACGTTCGCCCTGGAGACGCTGGCGGCCGAGGACCGGTTCGTGGTCGTCGGGCTGCCCGAGCGCACCGGCGACGACCACGTGGCGATCCTGCTGGCCGACCCGTACACCTTTCCGACCGACGCGTTCGTGGAGCGCTCGGTCGACGTGCTCGGCGACCTGCCGCTGATCGGCGGCCTGGCCAACGGGCTGCAGGGCAGGGGATCCGTACGGCTGTTCGCGGACGGCAAGATCTACACCGAGGGCGCGATCGGCGTCCTGCTCAGCGGGCCGATCAAGATCAGTACGGTGGTCAGCCAGGGCTGCCGCCCGATCGGGCCCAGCATGGTGGTCACGGCCTCGGAGGAGAACCTGCTGCTCGAACTGGCCGGTCAGCCCGCGCTGGCGAGGCTGGAGGACATCGTCAGCGAGCTGGACGAGGACGACCGCGAACTGGTAGCCGCCGGCCTGCAGATCGGCGTGGCCATGGACGAGTACGCCGAACGTCACGAACGCGGCGACTTCCTCATCAGAGGCGTCATCGGCATCGACCCCGAACGCGAGGCCGTGGCCATCGGCGACATCGTGGAGATCGGCCGTACCGTGCGCTTCCAGGTCAGGGACGCGGCCACCGCCGACGAGGACCTGTACGACCTGCTCGACGCCCACCGCGAGGAGCTCGGCAAGGTGGACGGCGCGCTGCTGTTCTCGTGCAACGGCCGCGGCTCGGCGATGTTCGGCACCGCCGACCACGACCCGGTCGCCCTGCGCGACACGCTGGGACCGATCGGCGTCGCGGGCTTCTTCGCCGCGGGCGAGGTCGGGCCGGTCGGCGGCCACAACCACGTGCACGGGCTCACGGCGTCCGTGCTGGTCTTCTCCAGCGCCGCGGAGCCGGAGCTGTCGTGATCCTGGCGATCGACGTCGGCGGCACCAAGATGGCCGCCGGGCTGGTGGCCCCTGATGGCACCGTGATCACCTCCCGGCGCGCCGCCACCCCCCAGAACGCCGACGCCGAGACGCTGTGGCACACCCTCACCACCCTCATCGACCCCCTGTCGGACCGCGCCGAAGGGGTGGGCGTGGGCTGCGGCGGGCCGATGACCTGGCCCGACGGCGAGGTCTCGCCGCTCAACATCCCCGGCTGGCGCGGCTTCCCGCTGCGCGCCCGGCTGGCCGGCCGGTTCCCCGGTTTACCGGTACGCCTCCACAACGACGCCATCTGCCTGGCCATCGCCGAACACTGGCAGGGCGCCGGCCGGGGAAGCGCCGACATGCTGGGCATGGTGGTCTCCACCGGCGTCGGCGGCGGCCTGATCCTGGGCGGACGCCTGGTCAACGGCGGCACGGGCAACGCCGGCCACATCGGGCACGTCGTCGTCGAACCGGACGGCGGCCCCCGCTGCGGCTGCGGCGGCCACGGCTGCCTGGAAGCAGTCGCCCGCGGCCCCGCCTTGACCACCTGGGCCCAATCCCAAGGCTGGACCCCCACCCCGAACAGCCACCCCACCACCCCCCTCAGCCCCTCCGCCCCCGACAACCCCTCCACCACCGCGGGGCCTGGCGCCACCTTCAGCCCCGGCGTTCCCTTGGCCCGCAGCGCCACCCCCAGCTCCTCCGCCTCCGCCAGCCCCACCGCCTCTGCCATCCACAGCGCCAAGCAGCTCAACGCCCCCGGCCCCTCCTCCCCCCTTGACCCCCGCGATGGCGCGCCATTTCCGGGACAGGGCCGCGGAGGTGCGGAGGGCGCCGGACAGGGCCGTGAGCAGGGGCCGCTTGCGGGGCAGGGGCGTGAAGGGGCGATGGGCGCCGGTGGGGCGGCGGGGATGGGACCCGAGGCGTACCAGGAGGATCGGGCGGTCACCGGGCGGGCGCTGGCGGCCGACGCGCTCGCCGGCGACCCCGTGGCCCTGCTGGCGATGCGGCGAGCCGGACGGGCGCTCGGGATCGCGATCGCCTCCGCCACCCACCTGTGCGACCTGGACCTGGTGACGATCGGCGGCGGCCTGTCGCAGGCCGGCGAGCCCCTGTTCGGCCCCTTGGAGGAGGCGCTGCGAGACCACGCCCGCATGGGCTTCGCCCGCCGCCTCAAGGTCGTCCCCGCCGCTCTGGGACAGGAGGCCGGCCTGGTAGGCGCCGCCGCACTCCTCCTGGCCGGCGACGCCTACTGGCCCCCCACCCGCCCCTGAGCCCCACGGGTGACGTTCGCGACGTGGCTCCTGTGGGAGGGGTGCCGGGCGGGTGCGGGATGAGGGTGCGCAGGCCCGCGGCCCGCCCGGTGTTCCTGGCCGGGCTCTAGGAGGTCAGCCCTCCTGGGTGTGCACGCCCGAGCCCGCGTCGTCGCCCGTGTCCGTACGGGGGCCGGAACGGTCGTCGTTGTGGTCGCCCGCCGGCGGGACGGGCATCGCGACCGGTTCGCACCGGCCCACCTCCCCTTGGACGACCTGCAGCGAGGTGGACACCGGCGGAGCCTCGGGCCCGCTCCTGTCCAGGGTGACCGCCAGCACCAGGGTCTGCCCCGCCGGGACCTGGCCCTTGGCGATCCGGAAGGAGATCCCGCCGCCGCTCCTGCCGATGCTCGCCTCGAAGCGCCCCTCGCCGCCCCCGTTCCGCCCTCGCGGCTGCTTGCAGGTCTGGCCGTACGGCAGATAGTCCACCACCGCCTTGACCCCCGCCGCCGCCAGCTCGTCCGCCAGCCCGCCGGGGTCCCGGAAGGCGTTGATCTCCACCGCCACCCCGCCGTCGGCCGTCCCGGTCACCGCGTAAGCGGGCCCACCGCCGAACAGGCCGGTGGCCGTCACGGTGGCGACCACGGCGACGCTGGCGGCCGCCGCGGCGAGCCCCACGACCCTGCGCCGGGGCCGCCGGACGACCGGAGCCGGGACGGGCTGCGTCCCGGCCGCCATCTCCGCCTTGAGCGCGCCCAGCAACCGCTCCTCGAAAGTGTTCATGCCTGTCCCTCCACGTACATGGCCGACGGCGAAGCGACGTTCTCCAGGGCGCGTCTGGCCCGATGCAGGCGGACCCGCGCGGTCACCTGCCTGATGCCGAGGGCGGCGGCCGCCTCGGAGACGGTGAGCTGGTCGATCGCCACGAGCTCCAGCACCGCGCGTTCGCCCTCCGGCAGGCCCGCCATGGCCTCCAGGGCGCCGCGCATGCCGCGCTCGGCGTCGATCCGCTCCTCCATCCGGACGAGGTCGTCGTCGTCCATCAGCCGCCGCCCCGCGATCCGGCCGGCCGCCCGCGCTTCCCGGGCCGACCTGCGGAGCTGGGCCGACACCACGTTGCGGGCCACGCCGTACAACCACGCGGTCTGGCTGCCCCGGCCCGGCACGTAGGTGTGGGCCGAGTCGAGGGCCGCCAGGAAGACGTCGGCGGTCAGGTCGGCGGCCAGGTGAGGATCGCTCACCCGCCGGACCACGAACCGCATGACGACGTCGACATGGCGGCGGTAGAAGGCCTCGAAGGCCGCCGGGTCCTCGTTGAGGCGCACTGGCCTCGCTCCCTTCGTCGTTCGCCCTTACACCTGTACTTGGCCCGGCCGAAGGAAAGCGTTTCTGCGCAGGTCAGGCGAGGGTGGGGCGGCGCGGCTGGAAGAGCCACGCGTCGAAGAGCGGGTCGAGGTCCTTGCCGGACAGCCGTTCGGACAGGTCGACGAACTGCCGCGTGGTGACGTTGCCGTAGCGGTGATCGGCGGTCCAGGTCTTGAGCAGCTTGAAGAACGTCGGGTCGCCGACCGCCTTGCGCAGGGCGTGCAGCGCCATGCCGCCGCGGGTGTAGACCGACTCGTTGAACAGGTCGCCGGGCTTGGCCCGGCCCGGCGGGTAGGACCACATCGGGTCTTTGGCGCCGCGGTTGTAGAAGTCCTTGAAGATGGTGTCGGCGGTCTTCTTGCCCCGGTGCTCCGACCACAGCCACTCCGCGTACGTCGCGAAGCCCTCGTTGAGCCACAGGTCCTTCCACCGCTTGATGGTCAGGCTGTCGCCGAACCACTGGTGGGCCAGCTCGTGGGCGATGATGCCCTCGTCGGGGTCGAAGCCGCCGTAGAGGGGCTTGGTCTGGTTCTCCAGGGCGTAGCCGGCCGAGTAGTCGTCGACGACGGCGCCGGTCGAGGAGAACGGGTAGGGGCCGAAGACCGTGCTCCAGTAGTCGGTGATCTCGCCCGAGACGTCGTAGACGCGGTCGAGGCCGGTCTTGAACTTCGGATCGACGGCCGCGTACGTCGGGATGCCGCCCGGCGAACGGCCCTGGCGCACCTCGAACTTGCCGATCGTGGCCGTGGCGAGGTAGGTGGCCATCGGGTGCCGCTCGCTCCACCGGTAGGTGGTGCGGCCGCCCGCGGTGGACGGCGGCGCGCTCTGCTCGCCGTTGGCCACGACGGTCAGGCCGGCGGGCACGGTGACCGCGAAGTCGAACGTGGCCTTGTCGGCCGGGTGGTCGTTGCTGGGGAACCAGGTCTTGGAGCCGTTGGGCTCGGAGGCCACGAACGCGCCGTCGGCGGTGGGGATGAACCCGTACGTGCCCAGGTTGGCGGTGTCCTTGGCGGGCGTGGGGCTGCCGGAGTAGGAGATCTCGGCGGTGAACGGCGAGCCGGCGGCGAGCCGCGCGGCCGGGGTCACGGTCAGCTCGCCGCCCTTGCGGGAGAAGCGCGCAGGCGAGCCGTCGACGCTGACCTTGGCGACGTCGAGGCCGGTGAGGTCGAGGTTGAAGCTCGACAGGTCTTGGGTGGCCTTGGCGCGGATCTTCGTCAGGCCGGTGAGCCGCTTGGTGGCCGGGGTGTAGTCGACGGTCAGCGAGTAGTGGGCGACGTCGTAGCCGCCGTTGCCGTCCTCGGGGAAGTCGGGGTCGCCGATGCCCGGCGCGCCCGTGTGGCGGCCGGCGGCCGAGCGGGGCGGCGGCTCGTCGGTGGGCGCGCACGCGAGCACGCTGATCAGCGCCACCAGCACGGCCGCGCCGCGTCTTCTGATCCGCATAGGTGAACCAGCCCCCTTCAACCCGTGACCGGAATCTTACGCTGGGTCACGCGTTCCCGACGACTCGTCACCGTGGAGGGGGAACAGCCGGAGGCGCCGGCGGCTCCCCGCCGCCGGCGCCCCATCAGCCCAGAAAGTGGTGATGGTCCCATAAAATCCAGATCACCCCCACTAAGTCGGGACAAACTAAAGGTTGCCCCTGCGTTCCTGCTCGCGCTCGATCGCCTCGAACAGGGCCTTGAAGTTGCCCTTGCCGAACCCGAGCGACCCGTGCCGCTCGATCAGCTCGAAGAAGACCGTGGGACGGTCCTGGACCGGCTGGGTGAAGATCTGCAGCAGGTAGCCGTCCTCGTCGCGGTCGACCAGGATCTTGCGCTTCTTCAGCTCCTCGATCGGCGCCCTGACCTGCCCGATGCGCTCGCGCAGCTCGGGGTCGTCGTAGTAGGAGTCGGGCGTGTCGAGGAACTGCACGCCCGCCGCGCGCATGTGGTCGACGGTGGTGAGGATGTCGTTGGTGGCCAGGGCGATGTGCTGCACGCCGGGCCCGCCGTAGAACTCCAGGTACTCGTCGATCTGCGACTTCTTGCGGCTGATCGCCGGCTCGTTCAGCGGGAACTTGACCTTGCGCGTGCCGTCGGCCACGACCTTGGACATCAGCGCCGAGTACTCGGTCGCGATGTCGTCGCCGACGAACTCGGCCATGTTCGTGAAGCCCATCACCTTGCGGTAGAACTCCACCCACTCGTCCATCTTGCCGAGCTCGACGTTGCCGACGCAGTGGTCGACCGCCTGGAACAGGCGTCCGGTCTTCGTCGCGGGCGGCGCGACGAGCGGCTCGGCCGGCACGTAACCGGGCAGGTACGCGCCCCCGTAGTTGGACCTGTCCACGAGCGTGTGCCGGGTCTCGCCGTAGGTGGCGATGGCCGCGAGCACCACCTTGCCGTGCTCGTCCTCCAGCGTGTACGGCTCCACCAGCCCCGTGGCGCCGTGGGCGACGGCGTAGGCGTACCCGGCCTCCACGTCGGGCACCTGGATGGCCAGGTCGATCACGCCGTCACCATGCTCGGCGACGTGCCTGGCCATGTCCGTGCCGGGCCGGATCGAGGCCCTGAACTCGAAGGTGGCGCTGCCCGAGGTCAGGACGTAGGCGACCTCGTCGCGGCTGCCGTTCTCCGGCCCGCGGTAGGCCGCCAGTCGCATGCCGAAAGCGGTCGAGTAGTAGTGGGCGGCCTGCCGGGCGTTGCCCACGGCGAACACCACGGCGTCCATGCCGTTAACCGGAAAGACATCAGTCATACCTCCAACTCTCGATTTAGCTGGACGAGTTGTGCAACAGTTACTTGAACGAGTGCACAATCTGTCCACCCATCCCGGGTCCGAGTCGGAGAACTTGTACAGCATGACGATCGACGAACTGGACGCCCGGCTGATCTCGCTGCTGACCGCCGAGCCGCGGCTGGGCGTGCTGGAGTGCTCCCGCCGCCTCGGCGTGGCCCGCGGCACCGTCCAGGCCAGGCTCGACCGGCTGGTGGCCAGGGGCGTGATCACCGGGTTCGGGCCCGACGTGTCGCCCGTGGCGCTCGGCTACGACGTGACGGCGTTCGTCACCATGGAGATCAGGCAGGTCTCCGGGCACGACCCGGTCGCCACCCGGCTGGCCCACATCCCCGAGGTGCTGGAGGTGCACACCATCACCGGCGGCGCGGACCTGCTGTGCCGGGTGGTCGCGCGGACGAATGCCGACCTGCAAAGGGTCATCGACCAAATCGTGGATGTTCAGGGGGTGCTCAGGACTTCTTCGATCATCGCACTCGACACACCGGTTCCTTACCGAGTGCTGCCTTTGGTCGCCGATGTTCCGCGCCGCGGCGGGCGCTAGACGTACCATCGCTTAGGGACGAGGCACCGTTATCGATCGTTTACCCTTGACATTCGCCCAGCTTGCGGGGGTTGGGCGAGGGTGTCTCAGAGGGGGGTCTCGGATGCGGGGCGGTGGTGGAAAAGGCATGCGGAAACGGCGCGTACTCCGAATAGTGTTGATCTCTTTCGGCGCCGGAATCGCCGTGCTGGCCGGTCTTTTCGCCATTGCGTGGGCGATGACTCCCATTCCCGACAGCACGCAGAAATCGGCCACCGCCGAAGGCTCGGTGATCTATTACCGCGACGGCAAGACGGTCCTCGCCCGGCAGGGCGTCGACCGCCGGAACGTCGAGCTGGCCAAGGTGCCCAAGCACGTGCGCGACGCGGTCATCGCCGCCGAGAACCGCTCGTTCTACAACGACGGCGGCGTCTCGCTCAAGGGCACCGCGCGGGCCGTCTGGTCCACCGTCACCGGGCAGCAGCTCCAGGGCGGCTCCACGATCACCCAGCAGCTCGTGCGCAACTACTACAGCGGTCTCAGCCAGGAGCGCTCGGTCACCCGCAAGTTCAAAGAGATCCTCATCGCGATGAAGGTCGACCAGTCCAAGTCGAAGGACTGGGTGCTGGAGCAGTACCTCAACACGATCTACTTCGGCCGCGGCGCCAACGGCGTCCAGTCGGCCGCGCGCGCCTACTTCGGCAAGGACGTCGACAAGCTCACCGTCGCCGAGGGCGCGTACCTGGCGGCGGTCATCCAGCAGCCCAGCCGGTTCGCCGACCCCGAGGGCGCCGACCTCGACGCGGCCCGCTCCCGGTGGCAGGCCGTGATCAACGCCATGGGCCAGACGGGCGCGCTGTCGCGTCAGCAGGCCGCCGCCGAGCGGTTCCCGGTGCTCAAGGCGCCCAAGAAGCCGTTCGAGCTCAAGGGCCAGGGCCAGTACATGCTCGACCAGGTCACCGCCGAGCTCAACCGGCGCGGCTACTCCGACGAGACCATCAACAGCGGTGGCCTGAAGATCGTCACGACGTTCGACAAGAAGCTCATGACGGCGGCCGAGCAGGCGGTCAAGGACGTCCTCCCGGACTCGACGCCCAAGAAGGTGCGCACCGGGCTGGCCGCCGTCGATCCGGCCACCGGCGAGGTCGTCGCCTTCTACGGCGGCCGCCACGACCAGGTCGGCGACTACGACAACGCGTTCTCGGCCAAGCGGATGGCGGGGTCGACGTTCAAGCCGTACACGCTGGCCGCCGCGCTCGACAACGGCTTCGACCTGTCCACCAGGGTCGACGGCAACTCGCCGCTGCGGGTGGCCTCGGCCGACAAGCCCATCCCCAACGACAGCGGCCGCTCCTACGGCCAGATCAACCTGGTCAGCGCCACCCAGAACTCGGTCAACACGGCCTTCGTCGACCTCGGCCAGAAGGTCGGGCTGGACAAGGTCGCGGCCGTCGCCGAGGCCGCGGGCATCCCCAAGGAGCAGTTGCAGGGGCAGCAGGCGTACGCGACCTTCCCGCTCGGCGTGTCCTCGGTCAGCGCCGTCCAGAACGCCTCGGGCTTCTCCACCTTCGCCAACAAGGGCGTGCACATGGAGGCCCACGTGGTGAAGTCGGTCACCGACGGCAAGGGCGAGAAGAAGACGGTCAAGCCCGTCGCCACGAAGGTGGTGGGGGAGCAGGCCGCCGCCGACACCGTCTACGCGATGCAGCAGGTCGTCAAGTACGGCACCGGCACCGCCGCCCGCCTCTACGACCGTCCGGTCGCCGGCAAGACCGGCACCACCGACGACTCCAAGAACGTCTGGTTCAACGGGTTCGTCCCGCAGCTCGCCGTCGCCGTGAACATGTTCCGCAGCGACGACGAGACCGTCACCATCCCCGGCTACGGCACGCAGTTCGGCGGCCAGCTCCCGGCGCAGATCTGGCGGGCGTTCATGACCGAGGCCATGGCCGGCGAGCCCGTCGAGGAGTTCCCCGAGCCCTCCCAGTACGGCTACGAGTCCTCCTACTCGCCGCCCGACCGCGGCCGCGACGTCCGCGACCAGCAGCCGACCCCGCCCGCCGACCAGAACGAGTGGGACAACCCCGACGCCGGCCCCACCGATCAGCAGCCGTTCGGCGACCCGGCGATCACCGAGGCGCCCACCGACGACGGCTCCGGCGACAACGGCAGGACCGGCCGCGACCGCCAGGACGAACGCCCCCAGGACGCGCCCACGGCCCCCTCCGACCAGCCTCAGGGCCCCCCGGACGAGGGCCGCGACACCCAGCGTGACACCCAGCGCGACAACCTGGGCCGGCCGTCAGGCACCGGCTAGCTCGGCCCGCAGCTCCTCCACCGTGGTGACCGGCAGCCGGCAGGCGAACCCCCTGCACACGTAGGCGGCCGGCGCGCCGCCGACGGGCCCGCGCCCCTCCAGCAGCGCGGGGAAGGGCTCGCCGCCGGCCTCGCCGTCGCCGGGCGCGACCACCAGGCCCGGCACGTCGGCCAGCAGCGCCGCCCGGTGCAGGGCGGCCGTACGCGGGTCGGCGGGGCTGCCGACGACCGCCACCTCCACGGGCCCGTCGAGCGCCGCGCAGGCCACGGCCAGCCCCCAGCCGGCGAACCTGGCGTGCCGGTCGGCCAGCACCGACACCGTGGCGAGCGCGGCCGCGGCGGCCTCCCGGTGCCTGGCCGAGCCGGTCAGCGCGCCGTAGGAGAGCAGGGCCCCCGCGGCCGCGTACTGGCCGGAGGGCGTGGCGTTGTCGGTGGGGTCCTGTGGGCGCTGGAACAGCCGTTCGGCGTCGTCAGCGGTGTCGTAGAAGCCGCCGGAGCCGTCGGAGAAGCGGTCGAGGACCGTGTCGAGCAGCGTCCCGGCCAGCCGGAGCCATTTCGTCGCGCCGGTCACGCCATAGAGGGAGATCAGGCCCTCGGCCACGTTCGCGTAGTCCTCCAGCACGCCCGCGTTGGCGCCCGCGCGACCGTCGCGGGAGGTGCGCAGCAGCCGCCCGCCGCTCGTGTGCACGTCCGCGAGCAGCTCGGCCGCCGCCGTGGCGGCCTCGACCAGGTCGGGACGCTCGAACACCACGCCGGCCTCCGCGAGGGCCGCGACGGCCAGGCCGTTCCAGGACGCCACGACCTTGTCGTCGCGGCCCGGCCGCACCCGCAGCTCCCTGGCCGCCAGCAGCCTGCCGCGCACGCCGGCGTACCGCACCGGGTCCTCGGGGTCGCGCGGGAGCCGGAGCACCGACGTGCCGTGCTCGAACGTGCCGGTGACGTCGAACAGCCCGGTGGCCCAGCGGCCGTCGTCGTCGCCCAGGACCTCGCGCAGCTCCTCGGGCGTCCAGACGTAGAACTTGCCCTCCACGCCCTCGCTGTCGGCGTCGAGGGCCGAGGCGAGGCCGCCCTCGGGCGTGCGCAGCTCGCGCAGCATCCAGCCGGCCGTCTCCAGCGCCACCCGGCGGGCCAGGTCGCCGCCGCCCGCCTTCCACCAGTGGGTGTAGACCCGCAGCAGCAGGGCGTTGTCGTAGAGCATCTTCTCGAAGTGCGGGACCACCCACTCGGCGTCGACGCTGTACCGCGCGAAACCGCCGCCGAGCTGGTCGTAGATGCCGCCGCGGGCCATGGCTTCGAGCGTCCGGCCGCTCATCTCGCGCTCGCCGCGGCGCAGCAGGAACTCCAGGACCATCGACGGCGGGAACTTCGGCGCGCCGCCGAACCCGCCGTTGACCGGGTCGAACGACTCGCGCAGGTTGGCGACGGCCCGCTCCAGCGTCTCCGCCTCCGGCGTGCCGCCGCGCGGGAACGCGGTGTTCTGGTTGAGCGCCTCGACCACCTTGGCGCCCTGCGCCAGCACCGACTCCCGGTCGCCGGTCCACACCCGGTGGATCTCGGCCAGCAGCCGCCGGAAGTGGGGGCGCGGGAAGTACGTGCCGCAGTAGAACGGATGGCCGTCGGGCGTGGCGAACACCGTCATCGGCCAGCCGCCCTGCTGGGTCATGGCCTGGGTGGCCGTCATGTAGACGGCGTCGACGTCGGGCCGCTCCTCGCGGTCGACCTTGACGTTGACGAAGTGCTCGTTCATGAGGGCGGCCGTGTCGGCGTCCTCGAAGCTCTCGTGGGCCATCACGTGGCACCAGTGGCACGCCGAGTAACCCACGCTGATCAGCAGCGGCACGTCCCGGCGCCGGGCCTCGGCGAACGCCTCCTCGCCCCACGGGTGCCAGTCGACGGGATTGCCCGCGTGCTGCAGCAGGTAAGGGCTCGTGGCGTCGTTCAACCGGTTCATCAGGACCTCCCCCGCTCACCCTAAACCGCGTCACCGGGGCCGGGCCGCCACCCCCGCGGCTGACTCGGGCGGGGCGGACGGCGTAGGTTACGGGCGTGGACATCGACTACGTCTGCGCCCACGCGGGCCGCCCGCCGGCCGCCGTCACGCGCAGGGACGTCGCCCGCGCGCTGCTGGCCGTGCCCTCGGGCGTGGCGCTGGTGGCGCTGCCCGATCTGCGGCGGGCCATGGTGTCGGCGGGCAACCCGCTCTCGCAGCCGTTCTGGGACTCCGCCAAGGCCGCGCTCAGCTCCATCGAGGCGGGGGTGGCCACCGTCGGCGACGTGCAGCGCTGGGTCGAGTCCACCGGCACCGAGCCGATCCTCATGACGCCCAGCTACTTCGTCTGGCCCGAGGAGGACGAGCGCGGCCCGGTCGCGGCCGAGATGTTCGGGCGCATGGTCTCCTTCCTGGAGGAGCGCGTCGCCGCCGGCCAGATCGACCCCGACGCGCTGGCCCTGGGCGACCACGCCGCCCGCCGCGCGTACGAGGAGCTCCAGGAGCACTGGCTGGCCACGCCGCTGCCCGACGGCCGGGTGCCCGGCTTCGCGGTCAGTGACGAGCAGGACGAGGAGCTGTTCGCCGCCCTCGACGAGGAGGAGGCGTTCGCGCTGTCGGAGCTGCGCCGCATCGTCGGCGAGCTGCCCAAGGCGCCCGAGCTGCCCCTGGTCGAGCTGGAGCTGGCCGCCGCGCGCCTGCGCGTGCTGCTGGACCTGCCCGGCTACCCCGCGAACGTGCTGCGCGCCTGCGCCGGTTTCGACGACCGGCCGATGCCCGACGACGACCGGGAGCTGTGGCTGGCGGTGGCGGCGGGCGTGGCCGGGCCGATCTCCGACCTGTCCGAGGACGACGACGTGCCGGAGGAGTTCGCCGACCTGGAGGGGGAGCTCGGCCACGAGGACGCCGCCCTGGCCAACCTGTGCGCGATCCAGCACGCCGACTGGCTGGCCGCGGTGGCGGCGCTGGCCCGCATGGGGCCCGGGGTGCTGGCCTCGCCGGAACGCCTGGCCAGGCTCATCGCCGAGTCCGACGACATCGAGTCGGGCGAGCAGGACGACGACGACCTCGACGCCACCGAGGGCCTGTTCGCCTCGGTGGTCAGCCTGTGGACCTACCTGGGCATCGTGGACGCCGACGAGGTGCTGACCCCGCTCGGCTGGTGGGGCCTGCCCAAGGCCCTGGAACGCGCCTGGTCACCCCGCGACTGACGAGTCGCTGTGCTCCTTGAACTCGGGGTGACGCTCGATGTAGCGGGCCACGTACGGGCACAGCGGCACGATGCGCAGCCCGGTGTCGACGCTCGTGCGCAGGGCGTACTCGACGAGCCTGCTCGCCAGGCCCTGGCCCTCGTAGGCGGGCAGCACCTCGGTGTGCGTGAAGACGACCTTCGTGGGCAGCAGTCGATAGTCGGCGAACCCGGCGACCTTGCCGTCGAGGAGGATCTCGAAGCGGCACTCCGTCGAGTTGTCGACTACTTCGATAGGCATCTAATCGGCTTTCCTGTCCGTCTCGCCCTCGTGCGGTACCTGGATCTTCGACATCTGCTTGTTCATCGACTTGATGAGGATGTAGAGGGCCAGCCCGATGAGGGCGACGACGACGAAGCCGAGCAGACCCGGACTGACATCACCAGCTGCGAGAACTGTCACACCTTCAGTCTGCCACCCGTATGCCGTGGTCCGGTCAGTGGCAGGCGGGTGAGACGTCCTCGGCGTGGATGCCGGCGAACAGGTCGTCCTCGGGCAGCTCGGTGTCGACCAGCGAGCGCGCCAGGTGGTAGTCCTCGGTCGGCCAGATCTCCTGCTGCAGCTCGCGCGGGCAGACGAACCAGAAGCCGTCGGGGTCGACCTGGGTGGCGTGCGCGAGCAGCGCCTCGTCGCGGATCTGGAAGTACTCGCCGCACGGCACCCGCGTCGTCACCGGCCACTTGGCGGGCCGGTCCTCCCAGCGGGAGATCCAGTCGGAGTACGGGGAGCCGAGCCCGCGCTCGGTCATGGCCTCGTGCAGCGCCTCGAAGCGCTCCTTGGTGAAGCCCATCTGGTAGTAGAGCTTCATCGGCTGCCACGGGTCGCCGGCGCCGGGGTAGCGGTCGGGGTCGCCGGCCGCCTCGAACGCCTCGACGGACACCTTGTTGGTCATGATGTGGTCGGGGTGCGGGTAGCCGCCGTCGTCGTCGTAGGTGATGATCACGTGCGGGCGGAACTCGCGCACGGCGGCCACCAGCGGGGCCGAGGCGTCCTCAAGCTTCTGCACGGCGAAGCAGCCCTCGGGCAGCTCCTCCTCCTCGCTCTCCGGCAGGCCGGAGTCGACAAAGCCCATGAAACGCTGCTGGACGCCGAGGATCTCGCGGGCCCGCTCCATCTCCGCCCGGCGCACCTCGCCGATGTTGGCCACGATCTCGGGCCGGTCCATCTTCGGGTTGAGCACGGAACCCCGCTCACCGCCCGTGAGGGTACAGACCAGCACTTCCACGCCTTCGCGCACGTAACGCGCCATCGTGGCGGCGCCCTTGCTCGACTCGTCGTCGGGGTGGGCGTGGACTGCCATCAACCTCAGGGGTGCACTCACGGGCGCGTTCTCCTCACAGGGTCTCCTCGGTGGAGGACCGGTCACTCGTCCAGAGAGGTTAGTTTCTGCTGGGCGGTCGCGAGGGCACGCCCCCCGCGGGCGACAATTGTCTCGGATAACGCTCAGGGAGTGCAGGGAGATTCCGCCATGGTCACCGAAGATGTCGGGAACGGACCCGTTCTCGGCACACCCGACGACTTCCCCGACCGTCCGAAGAGAGGCGGCCGGCTGGTCGTGCATGTCGTGATCGGCGTGCTGGTGGCCATCGTCGCGGGCGGCTGGGGATGGGTGATGTGGTCGATGACGGCCGGCGGCGGCTCGGAGGCCCCGGCGCAGGTCGTCTCGTTCAGCATCGACGCGCCCGGGCGCGCGGAGATCACCTTCGAGGTGTACAAGCCCGACGATAGAGTGGCCGTCTGCCGGATCAGGGCACTGGACGTCTACCACGCGGAAGTCGGTAGCAAGGAAGTAAGAATCCCGGCTGGTGAGGGTAGTAAGCAGCTCAAGGAGAGCCTCGACACCAGTGGTCAGGCCACTTCCGTCCACATCCAGTACTGCAATCTCGTATAGTGAGACATTTGGGGAAGCGTCCGGTCGGTTAAGTTGTTAGCCTTTCGCAATTCAACCGTCCACATCCTCAAGTGATCTCAGGGCCCCCTAGGCAAGCAAGGAGAACCCGTGGCCGACTCTCGCGATGAGAACGTCACATGGCTGACGCAGGAGGCGTACGACCGCCTGAAGGCGGAGTACGAATATCTCTCTGGCCCCGGGCGCGTCGACATCGCCAAGAAGATCGAGGCCGCCCGTGAGGAGGGCGACCTGAAGGAGAACGGCGGCTACCACGCCGCCAAGGACGAGCAGGGCAAGATGGAGGCCCGGATCTTCCACCTCCGCCAGATCCTCGACAACGCCAAGGTGGGAGAGGCCCCCAAGACCGAGGGCGTGGTCGGCCCCGGCATGACCGTGACGATCCGGTTCGTCGGCGACGACGACGAGGTCACCTTCCTGCTCGCCTCCCGCGAGGAGAGCGGAGCGCCGATCGACGTCTACTCGCCCAAGTCGCCGCTCGGCTCGGCGATCAACGGCAAGAAGATCGGTGAGAAGGCGACGTACTCGATGCCCAACGGCCGCCAGAACACCGTCGAGATCCTCGAGGCTGTGCCGTACATCGGCAACTGACCCCCGCAGATCCAGACCGCCGGGCCCACGTCGGCCCGGCGGCGTTTTCGCGTTCGCCGGCGATCGCGCAGGACCTCAGCTTTCTGGTGAAGACGCGGAAACGCCGAGACTTATCCCGGCTCATCCCCTTCATCGTGGTGATGCTGGTGGCCGTGCTCACCACCGACGTGCTGGTGCTGGTCCAGACGGGGGAGGAGCAGGCGCCGGTCGAGGTGGTGCGGGCGCGGCCGGTGCCGAAGCAGACGCTCATGGCCCAGTCCCGTGCCGACCAGCCCGTGGCCCCTCTGGGCAAGCTGCGCAAGCCCAACCTCTTCGTGCTCACCCGCAAGCCGTTCACGGACGAGCTGCTGCGCAAGGTGGCCAGGCTGCGCGGCGTACGGGCCCTTGAGCTGGCCGACGCGGCCTCCATCTCGCTCGACGGCAAGCGGGTGCAGACGCTCGCGGTGAACCCGTCCACGTTCCGGGCCTACACCCCCAAGGTGACGGCGTCCTCGGACGCCCTGTGGCAGAACGTGGCCTCCGGCGACGTGGCGGTCTCGTTCGTGCTGGGCAACGACGGCGGGCTCGCGCTGCACAGCCGGGTGAGCGGGCCGGCCGGGCCGCTGCGCATCGGCGCGTACGCCACCACCGGGTTCGGCGCGGTGGACGCGGTCGTGTCCAAGGAGACCGGGCGCAGGCTGCGCCTCCCGCGCGACAACGCGCTCATCGTCAGCGCCCCGGGTGCGAACTCCGACGCGCTGCGCCGGGCCATCCTGGCCGCGATGCCCAAGGGCACGCAGGTGGCCACGGTCAACCCCGTCCAGCCGCGGCCCAGGGCCGACACCCCGAAGAACTGGCCGTCCGGGTCGTTCATGACCGTGGAGCAGCTCACGACGGCGCTGAAGGCCGCGGTGTCCAAGCTGGGCCGGCCGTACGTGTGGGGGGCCGAGGGGCCCGACACGTTCGACTGCTCGGGGCTGGTGCAGTGGGCGTACGGGCAGGCGGGCGTGCGGATGCCGCGGGTGACCCACCAGCAGTGGGTGGCCGGGCCGCAGGTGCCGCTGGCCCAGGCGCAGCCGGGCGACCTGATCTTCTGGCGCAACGACCCGACGAACCCGGGTTACATCTCGCACGTGGCGATCTACTGGGGCGACGGGAAGGTGCTGCAGGCGCCGCGCACCGGCGACGTCGTCAAGATCTCCCCGTTGAGCACGCGGAACCTGGCCGGCGTCGTCCGGGTCAGCCCCGTCGCGGCCGCCCGCGTCCGCTGAGCGAACCCCTTCGGCATGAACCGCGGTTCGGCTCGTGCATTTCGCGCGCAACTGTGTAATCGTGATTACATGTCAGCAGATGAAATGAGCGCGCAGGTCCGCGGCTGGTTCACCGGCCGGCTCCCCGAGGGGTGGTTCACCGGGGCCCCCGAGATCGTCCGCGACCGCGAGGAGATCGCGGTGCTCGGCACGCTGCCCGACCCGCCCGCCGACACCCCCGAGGCCGAGCGGCTCGCGCTCATCGAGGGGCTGGCCCGCCGGTTTCGGGAGGAGACCCGCGAGCGGCGGATCGAGATCGCCCGCGAGGCGGAGCGCCGGTTCCGCCAGAAGGTCTCCTGGGGCGTGCGGTGCGGGGGCGAGACTGTGATGTTCACCACACTCTCCGTGCCCGTGATGACGCGGCTGCGCCAGTCGGAGCGTCAGGTGCTCGACACGCTGGTCGCCGCCGGGGTGGCCAGGAGCCGCAGCGACGCGCTCGCCTGGTGCGTGCGGCTGGTCGGCAAGAACACCGACACCTGGCTGGCCGAGCTGCGCGACGCCCTCCAGCACGTCGACAGAGTGCGCAACGCGGGCCCCGACGTCAATTCCTGAGAACACCGGCGGAAACGGCTCAGGAAATTGGACTAAACCACTGCGGTAATTGGTTTAGACCACGCTAATTGGCCTGGACCACGCCCCCGAATTCCTCTTTTAAATCTCGGAGACCTGGGTAGGCTCCCCGGATCGTCAGGGTCGCTGCCTGCGGCGACGGTCGCGCCAACAGGTCTATGCCAATTGGCTTTCATGCGCCTTCGTCGTTAATGATGTCTGGGCCCTGAGAGAGTGGAGGAGTCGCAGTCGTGTCCGTTTCCGTGGAAGTGCCCGCGCCGACGAGCAATCGCGAATTGGTCGCGTGGGTGAACGAGATCGCAGCCCTGACCCAGCCCGACCGGATCGAGTGGTGCGACGGCTCGGAGGAGGAGTGGACGCGCCTGACCAACCTCCTCGTCGAGCAGGGCACGCTCACCCGGCTCGCCGCGCGCCCGAACAGCTTCTACGCCAAGTCCGATCCCAGCGACGTGGCGCGGGTCGAGGACCGTACCTACATCTGCTCGGAGCGCGAGGAGGACGCAGGCCCGACCAACAACTGGATCGCTCCAGCGCAGATGCGCCAGACCTTCTCCGAGCTCTTCGCGGGCTGCATGCGCGGCCGCACCATGTACGTCGTCCCGTTCTGCATGGGCCCGCTCGGCGGCGAGATCTCGCAGCTCGGCGTCGAGATCACCGACTCCGCGTACGTGGCCGTGTCGATGCGGATCATGACGCGCATGGGCGACCGGGCCCTGCGCCTGATCGAGCAGCGCGGCAGCTTCGTCAAGGCCGTCCACTCCGTCGGCGCCCCGCTGCGGCCGGGCCAGTCCGACGTGGCCTGGCCGTGCAGCTCCACCAAGTACATCAGCCACTTCCCCGAGACCCGCGAGATCTGGTCCTACGGCTCGGGCTACGGCGGCAACGCGCTGCTCGGGAAGAAGTGCTACGCGCTGCGCATCGCCAGCGTCATGGCCCGCGACGAGGGCTGGCTGGCCGAGCACATGCTCATCCTCAAGCTCACGCCGCCCGACGGCGAGACCCGTTACGTCGCCGCCGCCTTCCCGAGCGCGTGCGGCAAGACGAACCTGGCCATGCTCCAGCCCACGATCCCGGGCTGGAAGGTCGAGACGATCGGCGACGACATCGCCTGGATGCGCTTCGGCGACGACGGCTGCCTGTACGCCATCAACCCGGAGGCCGGCTTCTTCGGCGTCGCGCCCGGCACCGGCCAGGTGACCAACGCCAACGCGATCAAGACCCTCTGGGGCAACAGCATCTTCACCAACGTCGCCCTGACCGACGACGGTGACGTGTGGTGGGAGGGGCTCACCGAGGAGCCCCCGGCGCACCTGACCGACTGGAAGGGCCGCTCCTGGACGCCCGACAGCGACGAGCCCGCCGCCCACCCGAACGCCCGCTTCACCACACCCGCCTCCCAGTGCCCGACCATCGCACCGGAGTGGCAGGACCCCAAGGGCGTGCCCATCTCGGCGATTCTCTTCGGTGGCCGCCGCGCCACCGCCGTGCCTCTGGTCACGGAGTCGCTGAGCTGGGAGCACGGCGTCTTTCTCGGAGCCAACGTCGCCTCCGAGAAGACCGCCGCGGCCGAGGGCAAGGTGGGCGAGCTGCGCTACGACCCGTTCGCCATGCTGCCGTTCTGCGGCTACAACATGGGCGACTACTTCGGCCACTGGCTCGACATCGGCCGGGTCAAGGGCGCGAAGCTGCCGCGCATCTACTACGTCAACTGGTTCAGGAAGAACGACGAGGGCAAGTTCATCTGGCCCGGGTTCGGCGAGAACAGCCGCGTGCTCAAGTGGATCGTCGACCGCCTCAACGGCGAGGCCAAGGCGAACCCGACGGCGATCGGCCTGCTGCCCGCCGAGCTCGACACCGACGGCCTCGACCTGTCCGAGGAGGACCTGCGCACGCTGCTGTCGGTCGACCGCGACGTGTGGCGCGAGGAGGCGGCCCTGATCCCGGCCCACTTCGAGAAGTTCGGCGACCACCTGCCGAAGGAGCTGTGGGACGAGTACGACGCCCTGCTCGACCGGCTCGGCTGAGCGGGCGCGGGGGGGGGGGGGGGGGGGGGGGGGGGGGGGGGGGGGGGCCCCCCCCCCCCCCGCGGAACCTTTATGCCTTCCTTATACGTCTTCCCGGTACGCGGCCCGACGGGTCGCACGAGGGGAGGGCGTATGGATCTGTTCCTTCTCATCCTCGCGGTGGCGCTGGCCGGAGCGGCCGGGGCCACCGTTCTCGCGGTCCGGCGTGAGCACGCCGCCATCCGGGGGGCCGCCGTCGAGCCCCGGCCGCACGATCTCGGCCCGTACGAGCTGGCCTTCCTGGCGGGCGGGGCCAGGCGCGTCGCCGACACCGCCGTCGGGCTGCTGGCGGCGTCAGGGGCCGTACGCGTGTCCCGCGACGGACGGGTGCACCCGGTGGCCGGCGCCCGGAGCACCGGCGAGCCGGTCGAGGACGCCGTCCTGGACGAGGTCGAGCGCAACCCCGGCGCGTGGGCGAGCACGGTGCGGGAGCGCGTGAGCCGGAGCGAGACCCTGGACGGCCTCAGGCACCGGCTGGGCAGGATCGGCGCCGTCCACCCCACCGGCTCCTTCACCCAGGTGGACCGGCTCATCGTCCGGTTACGGGTGCTGGCGCTGCTGGCGCTCGCCGGGGCGGCCGTGGAGGCGCTGTCGGTGGCCGTCGAGGGCACCTCGCCGCTTCCCCTGGCCGCGCTCGGCGTCCTGGCCGGGACGGTCGTGGGCGCGCCCAGCGCCATCGCCAGGCATCGGCGCACGTTCCCCACCGATCTCACCGCTTCCGGGCAGGCCGCGCTCGACCGGGCCAAGCTGGACCACCCGCCGGGCACGTCCGCGGGTCCGGTGGCCGTCGCGCTGTACGGCCTCGGCGAGCTGGACGACGCCAACCTCGTCCTCGCGCTCAACGGCTCCCCGGCCCGTACGGTCGCCACCCGTCGGCGGCGTGGCGGCGCCCAGTCGCACAGCGCCGACGCGGGCGGCTCCGGCGCGGTGGGATGCGGCGGCGGAAGCGGCTGCGGGGGCGGAAGCGGTTGCGGGGGCGGCGGCTGCGGGGGCGGCGGCTGCGGCGGGGGGATCTGACATGCCGGACCTGTCGGATCTGCCGGGCTTGGGGGTGGGCATCGGGTGGCGGCCCGAGCTCGACCTGACGATCGAGCGGCTGGCGGGCGTCGGGTTCGTCGAGGTGGTGGCCGAGAACATCGACCCCGGTGACCTGCCCGAGTCGCTGCGGGTGCTGCGGGCCAGGGGCGTGCCGGTGATCCCGCACGGCGTCTCGCTCGGCGTCGGCGGCGCCGAGCCGCCGGACCCGGCCCGGCTCGCCCACCTCGCCGCCTGCGCGCGGGCCCTGGACTCGCCGCTGGTCAGCGAGCACCTGGCGTTCGTCCGCGGAGGCGGCGTGGAGGCGGGCCACCTGCTGCCGGTGCCGCGGACGCGGGAATCGCTGGAGATCGTCGTGGAGAACGTGCGGCTGGCCCAGGAGGCGCTGCCCGTGCCGCTGGCCCTGGAGAACGTGGCGCCGATCTTCGGCTGGCCGGACGACGAGCTGACCGAGGCCCGCTTCCTGGCCGAGGTGGTGGCGCGCACCGGGGCCGGGCTGCTGGTGGACCTCGCCAACCTGTACGCCGCCCAGGTCAACCTGGGGCTGTCGGCCGTGGACGCGCTGGACGCGCTGCCGCTGGAGCACCTGGCGTACGTGCACGTCGCCGGTGGGCACGAGCACCACGGGATCTGGCACGACACGCACACCGCCGCCGTGCCGCCGGCCGTCCTCGGGCTGCTGACCGAGCTGTGCGCCCGGACCAGCCCGCCCGGGGTGCTGCTGGAGTGGGACGCCGACTACCCGGGCGACGCCGCGCTCGCCGCCGAACTGGCCCGCATCCGAGCCGCCATGTCCAGGGCCGAGCAGACCGTGGGCGGGCGCGGTGAGTGAGGAGGCACGGGCGCGGCGTGGGGGCGCGGTCGGTGACGGGGCGCGGGCGCGTCTGGCGGAGGCGCAGGGGCGGGTGGTCGCTTGCCTGGTGGCCGGGGCGGATCCGCCCGCAGGCTTCGACGCCGGGCGGCTGAGCGTGCAGGCGTCCGCCCTGCTCGCCAAGCGGCGCGGCGTGGTGGCCAGGCTACGCCCGGACGCCGCCCGTGCCGCGGGGCCCGCCCTGGCGGCGGAGTTCGCCGCCTACGCGGCGGCCCGTGCCGTCCCGCCGCCCGGCTACCGGGCCGACGCCGACGACTTCGCCGCCTGGCTGCGCGCCCGCGGCCTCATGCCGGCCGCGAAGCCGCGCGGGTGGGCTCGGCTGCTCTTCGTGTTCCGCCGGGATCGCCGCTAGGCTTGCCCGTAGCAAGCGCTTGGGAGGCGGTACGGCATGCGCATCGTCAACATGGGCGACTGGCCCCTCGGCGAGCAGGACGAGCAGCTCCACCAGCCCGGCGACGATCCGCTGTGGAACGAGTCCTACTACCTAGACTTCGTCGCCGACGACGGCGAACTGGGCGGATACGTCCGCATCGGGCTCTACCCCAACTGGAAGCGCACCTGGTTCTGGGCCCGGCTCGTCCGGCGCGGCGGCGGCCTGGTGGAGATCACCGACCACGAGGCCCCGCCGACCGGCCTGACGATGTCCGCCGACGCCTACGAGGCCGACCTGACCGCGACCGACCCCCTGCGCACCGCGCGGCTGCGCCTGGCCGCCCCGGGCCTGTCGCTCGACCTCGAATGGCACACCCGCGGCGGCGTGTACGGCTACCAGCTCACCCCCCGCTACGAGGTCCCCTGCGAGGTCACCGGGACGGTCGACGGCCGCCCCTTCCGCGGCCATGGCGAGCGCGACCACAGCTGGGGCGTCAGGGACTGGTGGTCGCTGTCCTGGACGTGGAGCAGCGGCCGGCTCTCCGACGGCACCCACCTGCACGGCACGCAGGTCAACCTGGGCATGCCGCTGCCGTGGCCGGCGTTCACGGTGCCGCCCGGCGGCCTGATCGAGCACGCGGACGGCTTCACGGCCGGCACCCGGTTCGACGGCGACCGCCCGGCGGAGACGCTGCTGAGCTTCCCGGGCCGCGCGGTGACCGTGCGGCCGGTCGCGTTCGCCCCGGTGCTGCTGGTCTCACCCGACGGGGCGGTGGCCGAGTTCCCGAGGGCGCTGTGCGAGCTGGCGTCCGACGACGGCCGCACCGGCTTCGGCTGGACCGAATGGCACCAGCCGCCGGGCTGGCGTCAGCACGGCTGGCACCCCTTGCTCTGAAATATCGAGACATCCTAGGTTTGGGGGGTGATTGTCGACGCGCACCAGCACTTCTGGGATCTCGAAACCGGCGACTACCCCTGGCTCACCCCCGAGGCGGGCGTCCTCTACCGGACCTACGCGCCGCACGACCTGGCCCCTGAGCTGGCACGGACCGGTGTGGACCGGACGGTGCTGGTCCAGGCCGCCGACTCGTACGCCGAGACCGACGCCCTGCTGGCCCTGGCCGGCGCCCACGACTTCGTCGGCGCGGTGGTCGGATGGATCCCGCTGCTGCGCCCGGACGAGGCCGCCGAGGCGATCGCCCGCTACGCCGGGAATCCGAAGTTCCGCGGCGTCCGGCACCTGATCCACGACGAGCCCGATCCCGACTGGCTGGTCCGCGACGAGGTGCTGGAGTCGCTGGGCCTGCTCGCGGCGGCCGGGCTGACGTTCGACGTGGTCTCGCTGCTGCCCAGGCACCTCGACCACGTGGTGACGCTGGCCGGGCGGCACCCGTCCCTGAAGATCGTCGTCGACCACCTGTCCAAGCCGCGCATCAGGGACCGCGAGTGGGAGCCGTGGGCCGGCGGGCTGGCCCGCGCGGCCGCGTTCCCCAACGTGTACGCCAAGGTCTCCGGCCTGGTCACCGAGGCCGACCACCGGAACTGGACGGTGGAGGACCTGCGGCCGTACGTGGAGCACGCCGTCGAGCTGTTCGGCCCGGACCGGCTGATGGCCGGCAGCGACTGGCCGGTGGCCCTGCAGGCGGCCGACTACCGGACGGTCTGGGAGGTCACCGGCGCGCTGCTCGGCGGAACCGACCGGGACCTGGTGCTCGGGGAGACAGCCAGGGGTTTCTACGGGTTTAGCTGACTTGGGGCCGGAAACGGGGAAGGGCGTGGGGGGACTACGCTGTGTCGATGGATCGTACCTGACGGTCACGCCCGTCGCGTGCACGGACACCGTCGGCACGCCGTACGAGATCACCCTTGAGCTCCATCGCGACGGCACGCCGTACGGCAGCGTGGGGGAGCGGTGCGGCTGGCTGCTCGCGCGCCTGGCGCGCGGGGTCGACGAGGCGCGGCAGGGAAGGGGGGCGGCCCGGCGGTGGAACGACCCCGACGACCGCTTCCCCGACGAGGAGCCGGAGAGCGAGCTGTTCTCCTTCCGCTACCGCACCCGCTCGGGCCTGGTGGGCGGCGGCGAGCTGCGCTGCCAGCTGCGCACCATCCCCATCTGGCAGCCCGCGCCGGGACAGTGGCGGCTGACCCGCAGGGCCTACGTCGAGGCGTGGGGGGCCACCGGCGTGGGCATGAGGGCCGTCCTGACGTCGGCGGAGTTGTCCGAGTTCGTTCGCGAACTGGTCCATGAAGCCGAGGGGTGTCTCGGCGGAAGAGATCTCGCCAGGAATCCCATTGCGGGAGCAGGCACGGGCGAAACGCGGTGATAATTGCCTGTTGGGTCATTCGACCAAAGGCACAGCACCGCTGGGGAGGCACTCCGTGGGCCTGCGCGACCTGGTCTACCGGCTGTACGAACACCGGCTGGAGACCAAGCTGTCCAAGGACAGCGTTCCCCGGCATGTCGGGGTCATCATCGACGGCAACCGCCGCTGGGCGCGTGCCATGGGCATGCGCGACGTGGCGACCGGCCACCGCAAGGGCGCGGACAAGATATCGGAGCTGCTCGGCTGGTGCCGGGAGACGGGCGTCGAGGTCGTCACCGTCTGGATGTTGTCCAACGACAACCTCAACCGGCCGCGCGAGGAGCTGGAGCCGCTGCTGCGCATCATCGAGGACGTGGTCCAGGAGCTCGTGGACGAGGGCTGGCGGATCAGCCCGGTGGGCGCGCTCGACCTCCTCCCCGACCGCACGGCCAATGTCCTGAAAAATGCAAAAGAAGCGTCATCACACCGTCCGGGCCTGATTGTGAACGTTGCAGTTGGGTATGGAGGAAGACGTGAGATTGCCGATGCGGTGCGCTCACTCCTCCAGGAGCATGCGAGTAAGGGCGCCAGCATCGAGGACCTCGTGGAGGTCCTCGATGTCGAACACATCGCGGAGCATCTCTACACTCGCGGCCAACCCGACCCGGACCTCCTCATCCGTACGTCGGGCGAGCAGCGTCTGTCCGGATTCATGTTGTGGCAGAGCGCTCACTCCGAGTTCTACTTCCACGAGGCTTACTGGCCGGACTTCCGCAGGGTCGATTTCCTGCGGGCGCTGCGCGATTACGCTGCGAGACACCGGCGTTACGGTTCTTGATGCGACATTCGGGTATCCAAGACGTAACGTTGGAAGTGTCCGGCCACAGGCCGGGCATCCCGGAGAGGGCCCGCCTTTGCACCGACACTTGCCGAGGGGGGCCGGAGTCCGGCTCCGCCGGCAGGTTGCGGTCGGGGACGCGGGTCCGGTCCGGTTCCCACCTCGTCTGCAGGGTGCCCGCACCTATGGGCGCCCGGGGGAGAACGTGTGGCAGTGTCCTCGAGCAACCCTACTCACCAGCCGGCCAAGCGCACGTACGTGCTCGACACCTCGGTCCTGCTGGCCGACCCGGCGGCATTGACGCGCTTCGCCGAGCACGACGTCGTCCTTCCCATCGTGGTCATCACGGAGCTGGAAGGTAAGCGGCACCATCCCGAGCTCGGCTACTTCGCGAGGAAAGCCCTGCGCTACCTCGACGACCTGCGGGTTCAGCACGGCAGGCTCGACGAGCCGATGCCGACAGGGGATGGAACGATCAGGGTTGAGCTCAACCACAGCGATCCGTCCATCCTGCCCGTCGGGTTCCGCCTGGGCGACAACGACACGCGCATCCTGACCGTCGCGCGCTCGCTCGCGGCCGAGGGCTGCGACGTCGTGCTGGTCTCCAAAGACCTGCCCATGCGGGTCAAGGCGGCCTCGATCGGCCTGGCGGCCGAGGAGTACCGCGCCGAGCTGGTGGTCGAGTCCGGCTGGACCGGGATGGCCGAGCTGCAGGTGACGGCGGAGGACGTCGAGACGCTCTTCGACAAGGGCACGGCCGACCTGGAGGAGGGCAGGCAACTGCCCGCGCACACCGGCCTGCGGCTGCTGTCGGCCAAGGGATCGGCGCTCGGCAGGGTCGCGCCGGACAAGTCCGTCCGCCTGGTCCGCGGCGACCGCGAGGTCTTCGGCCTGCACGGCCGCTCGGCCGAGCAGCGCATCGCGCTGGACCTGCTGATGGACCCGGAGATCGGCATCGTCTCGCTGGGCGGCCGGGCCGGCACCGGCAAGTCGGCGCTGGCGCTCTGCGCGGGCCTGGAGGCGGTCCTGGAGCGCCGCCAGCACCGCAAGGTGGTCGTCTTCCGCCCCCTGTACGCCGTCGGCGGCCAGGAGCTCGGCTACCTGCCGGGCACCGAGGGCGAGAAGATGGGCCCGTGGGCGCAGGCGGTCTACGACACGCTCGGCGCGATCACCTCGCCCGAGGTGATCGAGGAGGTGCTCGACCGGGGCATGCTGGAGGTGCTCCCGCTGACGCACATCCGCGGCCGGTCGCTGCACGACGCGTTCGTGATCGTGGACGAGGCCCAGTCGCTGGAGCGCGGGGTGCTGCTCACGGTGCTGAGCCGGATCGGCGCCAACTCCAGGGTGGTGCTCACGCACGACGTCGCCCAGCGCGACAACCTGCGGGTCGGCCGGCACGACGGCGTGGTGGCGGTGGTGGAGAAGCTGAAGGGCCACCCGCTCTTCGCGCACGTCACGCTCACCAGGTCCGAGCGGTCCCCGATCGCCGCCCTGGTGACGGAGATGCTGGAGGACATCACGATGTGAGCCGCGACGGGCTCACCTGAGCTCCGGACAGGTGTACGGCCGCCCCTCCGCCTTGGCGGGGCGGCCGTCCCTCTCCCGGACGATCTTGACCTGCTCGAACGCGGCGTCCTGCTGCGCGGTGCAGACGATCTGCGCCTTGCCGAGCCTGCTCAGCGGCCGGTCGCCCTTGAAGTACACGGTCAGCGTGGACGTGCGCGGGAGCTGCTTCTCGTCGCGCTGCACGGGGTCGAGCGAGTCCTTCATGCCGACGTACTCCAGGCCGTGCAGCTCGGTGGTGCGGTCGCCGAGCGGCTGCTCGGAGGCGGCGAACAGGGCGCCGAGGAGGCTGCCCACGGTGCCGTTCTCGACGTCGGCGGGTTCGAGCGTGAGCTGCTTGTTCCTGATCAGATAGATGGTCTTCGAGGGCGGCGGGAGCTTGATGGTGGGCGCGGCGCCCTTGGTCTGGACGTCGGTCGGCGAGATGCCGCAGGCGGCCACGGCCAGCAGGGCCGCGACGCCGACGAGGACCCCGCGCACGGTCGTGGACGCCGTCATTGGTGCGGTAGCCAGACCGTGAACAGGGTGCCGGGCTGCTGGGCGCGTACGGAGATCGTGCCGCCGTGCAGGTGCACGTTGGCGCGGGCGATGGCCAGGCCGAGGCCGCTGCCCTGGCTGCGGGCCCGGCCCGCGCCCGCCTTGAAGAAGCGGTCGAAGACGTGCGGCAGCGCCTCGGCGGGGATGCCCTTGCCGTGGTCGCGCACCTTCACCTCCAGGCCGTTCTCGGTGCCGCGCGCGGTGACCTCCACCGGGGGCAGGCCGTGCTTGAGCGCGTTGCCGACCAGGTTGGCCACGATGACGTCGAACCTCCTCGGGTCGAGATTGACGGTCAGGCCCTGGGAGGCGGTCACGTCCACCTCGTCGCTCCAGCCGCGCACCTCCAGGCAGTCCAGGATGGCGTCGGCGACGTTCACGGGCTCCACGTTGAGCGTCGCGGTGCCGGCGTCGAACCTGCTGACCTCGATCAGGTGCTCGACGAGCTCGCGCAGGCGCCCGATCTCGCGCAGCACCAGCCGTACGGCCTCCGCAGGCGCGTCGGGCAGCCGGCCGGCCTCCTCCGAGAGCATGTCGGCCACGGCCGTCATGGCGGTGAGCGGCGTGCGCAGCTCGTGCGAGACGTCGGCCACGAATCTGCGGGACATGGCCTCCAGCGAGCGCAGCTCCGACACGCTGAGCTCCAGCGCCGCCGCCGCGTCGTTGAACCTGGCGGTCAGCTCGGCCAGCTCGTCCTGGCCGTGCACCGGCAGGCGGGTGTCCAGCCGGCCCTGGCCGAGCGCCTGCGCCGCCGCGCTGAGCCGCCGTACGGGCAGCAGCACCTGCCGGGCCGACAGCAGCGCCACCACCAGCGCGATCAGCACGATGACCGCGCCGCCCTGGGTGAGCGTGTTGCGCAGCGTCGCGAGCTGGCTCTCCTCGTCGTGCAGCGGGAAGAACACGAACGCGCGCAGGCCGGTGGCCTCGGGGGCGACGCCGGGCTCGTACCGGTGGACCTCGGCGCCGACGATGAGCCACAGCTCGTTGCCGATCACCTTGCGCTGGGTGACGACGTTCTGCTTGGCCCGGCCGTACAGCTCGTTGGGGACGTCCTTCATGGTCATCGGGCCGTCGGCGGACAGCAGGTTGCCGTACTCGACCAGGACGCTGCGGCCGGGGCTGGACAGCGTCCTGACGACCTGGTCGAGCTCCTTCATGGACGGCGCCGCCTCGCCCGGCCTGAGCTTGCCCACGGGGAAGGTGATGCGGCCGAGCTCGCGGGTCACCAGGTCGAGGGAGGTGGTCTCGGCCCTGGTCACGAGCGCGGTCTTGGCCAGCTCGAAGCCGATGGTGGCGACCAGCGTGGACGCGGTGACCGCGACGAGGGTGAAGGTGATGACCAGGCGCGCCCGCAGCCCGGTGGGCAGCGGGATCACGGAGGGCTGAACCGGTAGCCGAACCCGCGCACGGTGTGGATGAAGACCGGCTCGGCCGGCCTCGGCTCGATCTTGGCGCGGACGCGCTGGACGCAGGCGTCCACCAGCCGCGAGTCGGCGACGTGCGTGTGGTCCCAGACGACCCGCAGCAGGTAGCGGCGGTTGAGCACCTGGCCGGGATGGCGGACCAGCTCCAGCAGCAGCCGCAGCTCGGTCGGCGTCAGGTGGATCTCCTTGCTGGCCAGCGTGACCTTGAGCGCGCCCCGGTCGATCACCAGGTCGCCGAAGGTGATGCGGTCGGACGTCGCGGACTCGGCCCTGCGCAGGATGGCCCGGATGCGGGCGTCGAGCACCCGCGGCTCGACCGGCTTGACCACGTAGTCGTCGGCGCCCGCCTCCAGGCCGACCACCACGTCCAGGTCGTCGCCGCGGGCGGTGAGCAGGATGACGGGGAGCTGGTCGAGCTTGCGGATGCGGCGGCAGACCTCGACGCCGTCGATGCCGGGCAGCATGACGTCGAGGATCGCGATCTCGGGGCGGCGGGCGCGGATGTGGTCCAGAGCCTCCTCGCCCGTCGCGTAGGACGTGACGGAATGTCCCTGCCGCGTCAACGCCAGCTCCAAGGCTGTGCGGACGGAGGGATCGTCTTCTACAAGGAGGATGCCGGCCACGCGCACATTATTATTCCATGTCCCCTATATCCGGGTTGTGTCATCAAACTGTGACCGGGTGCGGATCAGATCCTGAAGATGGGGCGGAAGCCTGAAAGCGGCCTCCCTTCGGTGCGGGCGCTCGAAGGGAGGCGCCCACCAGTCTGTGACGAAATTCACAATTTTTCGTGAAAAAGGTTGTTACCTGCTGGTTGGCCAAGAGAACGTCAACCGAATCCCGCGTTCCGGTTGCGGACCACCCCCCATGACAGGGCAAGCTCATGGATCGTGAGCCCCGGTCCGCAGTTGAGTGAGCGCCCCCCGAAGGATGACCTTCGCTCGGCGCGCCGCCGGCCTTCGCGTTTCACCCCCAAGCGCGTCGCCGTCGTCGTCGTGTCGCTGGTGGTGGTCGTGGGCGGTGGCGGTTACGTCGCCTATCGCGCCGTCGACAACGCCGGCAAGCCGCCGGTCGATCCGTTCACGGCCGAGCAGCTCGGCGCGCTCGCCGGAGGCAACCTGTTCGCCCCCGACCCCGAGACCGACGCGCTGAAGAACGCCGCCGAGCAGGCATACCGGGCCGACCTGCTCAAGAAGAACCGCGGCGGCACCAAGAAGCTCAACTGGGTCGTGCCCAAGAAGGCGCCGGGCGGCAGCGGCTTCCCGCCCGCCAACTTCCCGCCGGGCAGCAACCCCTCTCCGGGCAGCAACAAGGCCGTCGCCAAGCAGATGCTCGCCGCCAAGGGCTGGGGCGCCGACCAGTGGGGCTGCCTGGAGCTGCTCTGGCAGAAGGAGAGCGGCTGGAACGAGCGGGCGATGAACCGCTACTCCGGCGCGTACGGCATCCCGCAGGCCCTGCCCGGCAGCAAGATGGCCAGCGCGGGCGGCGACTGGCAGACCAATGCCACCACCCAGATCGCGTGGGGTCTCGGCTACATCAAGGGCCGTTACGGCACGCCTTGTGGCGCGTGGGGGCACTCACAGTCCACAGGATGGTACTAACAGGTCAACTCTTCTTCTGTAATCGGCAAGCCGTCTCACCCGATCGTGTATGAGCGGCGCACGCTGGCCGCATGGGTGCGAAGGTCAGTGTGATCGTCAATGTCCACAACCCGGGTGACACCGCGGACGCGTGCATCCGCTCCGCGCTGGAGCAGACGCTGCCCGCCGCCGACTACGAAGTGATCTTCGTGGACGACGGCTCCACGGACGGCATCGGGGAACGGCTGGACACCATCGCCGATCTCCGCGAGAACGTCCGGGTGCTGCATCTGCCGCACACCGGGTCGCCTTCTCGCGGCCGCAACATGGGCATGGCCGCGGCGGAGGGCGATTACGTCTACTTCCTCGACCAGACCGACCGGCTGGCGCGCGACGCGCTGGCCCGCATGCACGAGCGCGCGGTCGAGACCGACGCCGACGTGCTGATCGGGCGGCTGGCCCGCGACTACGGCCCGCCGATGGTGGCGTTCGAGCGCAGCAGCGCCCGCGCCGACATCCTGCGCGAGCGCCTGATGACGCTGCTCGTCCCGCAGCAGCTCTACCGCCGGGCCTTCCTGGAGGAGCACGAGCTGGGCTTCGGGATGCCCGGCGGCCGGCTGGCCGAGCAGGCGTTCGTCATGCGGGCCTACCTCGCGGCCAAGGTGATCGCCGTCCTGGCCGAGGAGGTCTGCTGCCAGCTCGGGCCGCGGCCCGAGGCGCCCGAGGAGGACCCCCGGGTGATCGTGGCCGGGCTGAACACGCTGCTCACCGACATCGACACCTACGTCGGCGCCGGCCGCCAGCGCGACCGCATGTACGCCTACTGGTTCCGCTCAGCGGTGCTCAGGCCGCTGCTGACCGCCAGGTTCGCCGACTCCTCCGTGGACCGCGGCATGCACTTCCGGGTCGTCCAGGAGCTCGTCGGCGAGCGTTTCCCCGAGCGCGTCGACCGCTACCTGCCGGTCCAGCTCCGGGCGGTGGCCGCGTTCGTCCGGCGCGGACGCCTGGACCAGATCGTCATGTTCGCCAACTCCACCCGGCGCGCGGGCCTGCGCGCCGAGCTCACCGAGATGCGCTGGGACGCCCACATCCTGGTGCTCGGCCTGACCGTGGAGGTCATGTCCGGCGACGGCCTGCCCGACCGCTACCGGGTGGACGGCGAGCGCCTGCACTGGATCCCGCCGCGCTCGGTCGACACCAAGCTGCTGTCCGACGACGTCACCGACATCACGGCCGACGTCGAGCGGGCCCGCATCGACGTCTACGTCCGGCACAGCACGACCGGCGTGGTGCACTTCCTGCCGGTCACCCAGCACGTCGAGCGTTCCCCCGACGGCCGCCGCCGGGTCCGCGTGCAGATCAGGGGCGAGGCCCGCCTGGACGTCACCAGCGCGGCCATGGGCCAGCCGCTCAGCCCCGGGCAGTGGGAGGTGCACGTCCGCATGTTCAGCGGCGCCAACCAGGCCAGGAGCCGGGTCGGCCGGGCCGAGGGGCCGCTCAACTGCCTGGGCGTGCTGGCCCAGCGGCCCAGGATGCGGCTGGTGGTGCCGTGCTGGTCGGACAAGGGGGAGCTGGGCCTGGCCGTCGAGCCGCGCTCGTTCTCGGAGTCGATCGCGCTGGTGTCGCCGGGGGTGACCGTCCGCCAGCTCGACGGCCACGTGTACGTCGTGCTGCCGGTCCCGTACGTGCCGCCGAGCGGCGGGCCGCCCCTGGAGCTGGTGCTGCGCAGCACCGGCCGCCGGGAACGCGAGGTGTGCGCGCCCGCGCTGGTCGAGGCCGGCGTGCCGGGCAAGCTCGCCGGCCAGCTCGTCGCCAAGATCCCGGTCAAGCGGCACCTGCCGAGCGAGGAGCAGCTCGGGCCGGGCGCCTGGCTGTCGTCGCTGCGCTCGTCCGACGAGGAGATCGGGCTGCGGTTCGGCCTCCAGGTGCGCCGCGGCCGGGTCGAGACGCGCCCGGCCGTCGCGGTGGACCCCCAGCGGCGCTCGCCCATGGGCCGGGACACCGCGCTCCACCGCCTCGGCAGGCGCCTGCCCGGGGCGCGGCACATCGTGCGCTGGGCGCGCGCGGGCAGGCATCGCTACCTCAAGGAGTGACCCAGTCCTCCAGCTCCTGGAAGGCGTCCCTGAAGGCCGGGAGCATGGGCCTGAGCCGGTCGGGATAGACGTCGACGAGGCTGTCGAGGTGGTTGCCGCCCTCGATCCGGTGGTAGCGGAACGGGCGGTGCGGGCCGACCATCCTGGCGTAGACGTCGGAGTCGCGGGAGATCGGCAGCAGCGAGTCGAGCGTCCCGTGGATCGTGATCAGCGGCTTGGTGATCCTGCCGGTCAGCCCGATCCTGGCCATCGCGGCGTACGGCCGGCGCGCGTCGTAGTCGTAGTCGGCCGCCGCGCCCGTGTACGACGGGTCCAGCTCCTTCTGGTAGAGCTGCTGGGTGAGCTCCCAGTAGTACTGCCGGTGGAAGGGCCACAGGAACTCCGACCCCGGCGCGAACCCGGCCGCCCGCACGCCCGCCTCGTCCGGGTACGCCTTCAGCGCGGGCGGCAGGAAGTTCAGCAGGTTGTCGCCCTTGACCCGGAAGAGCGTGCCCTCCCAGTCCACGCCGCCGTCGTAGAGCCAGGCGCGGTTCTCCAGCTGCCACCTGACCAGGTAGCCGCCGTTGGACAGGCCGGCCATGAACGTACGGGCCGGCGGGCGGCCGTACCGCTGCCTGACCACGGACCTGGCGGCCACGGTGAGCTGGGTGACGCGGTCGTTCCACTCGGCGATGGCGTCGCCGGGGCGGCGGCCGTCCTCGTGGAAGGCCAGGCCCACGTTGCCCTTGTCGGTGGCGGCGAACGCGTAGCCCTTGGACAGCACCCAGTCGGAGATCGTGTAGTCGTTGGCGTACTGCTCCCGGTTGCCCGGCGTGCCGCTGACGACCAGGCCGCCGTTCCACCGGTCGGGCAGCCTGATCACGAACTGGGAGTCGTGGTTCCAGCCGTGCGTGGCGTTGCCGGTGGAGGTGTCGGGGAAGTAGCCGTCGAGCTGGGTGCCGGGCACGCCGGTCGGGTTGACCGTGGCCTTGGAGTGCAGGCCGGCCCAGTCGGCCGGGTCGGTGTGGCCGGTCAGTGCGGTGCCGGCCGTGGTCAGGTCGTCGAGGGTGGCGCTGATCAGCTTCTCCGCGCCGGGCACGGTCAGGCCGTCCGCGGCCGGACCGTCCGCGGCGGGCGCGGTGAGCAGGCTCGCGACCAGGGTCAGGGCGAGGAGCATCAGACCTCCTCCAGGTGCTCGGCCAGCAGGCGGGCGAACTCGGCGGGCCGTTCCAGATGGGGGCTGTGGCCGCAGTCGTCCAGCACGACCTCGCGGTAGCGGCCGTAGCGGTCGAGGACCGCCCTGGTCTGGGTCACCATCGGCTGGGCCGGGGTGCCAGGGGAGCCGGGCACGACGCCGATCGCGCCCAGGTGGGCCAGGTCGAACAGCGAGGTGTCGGAGACGATCACGTCGTCGGCGCCCCTGATCCACAGGACGGGCGGCCTGGGGCCGATCTCGTGCAGGTCGTCCAGGCGGAAGTGGGTGGGGGCGCACGCGTTGAGCACGCCGTGCTTGCCGGGGGCCACGCCGGGCCAGGCGGGGGAGCCGGCGGCGTCGCCCGGGTAGTTGGCCTCGCCCACGCGGGTGGTGAGCATGGACCGCAGGTAGAAGTCCTCGTCGGGGATCCGCGGGTGCTTGACGTAGCCGGTGCGGAGCACGTTGCGGGGGGACGTCGGTGATTCGTCGGACATGTCGCCCGCCTTGAGCCGGGCCACGAAGTCCGGGTTCGCCGCTCCGGCGCCCGACCCCGCGCCGTCGGGGTGGGTGAGCGTGCCGTCCGGGCCCTCGGTGCCGCCGAAGCCGTACGGGGAGATCGGGTTGACCAGCGTGACGCTCCTGACCAGCGCCGGACGGTCGCGCAGGAGCTGCAGGACGACGCCGCCGCCGAGGCTCCAGCCGACCAGGTGCACGCCGTCCAGCCCGAGCGCCTCGACCAGCTCGGCCAGGTCGTCGGACCAGTCGCGCAGGCCCCTGGTGGCGTCCACCGGCTCGGGGTCGGTGTCGCCGAAGCCGCGCAGGTCGGGGGCGAGCGGGCGGTAGCGGGCGGGCAGCGCGGCCATGCTGTCGCGCCAGAAGGCGCCGGAGGAGACGTTGCCGTGCACGAACAGCACGGGCTCGCCGGACGTCCGGCCCTCGACGGTCAGGAAGTGCTGCGTGAGGCGGGGGGTGGTGACCTTCATCGCGCGTGGATCCTCTCGGCCAGGTCGCGTCCCTGGGTCTCGCGGGCGGTGTAGACGGCGACCAGCGTGAGCACCGCTGCCAGGCCAAGGTAGACGGAGATGGGCACGCTGCTGGAGTAGCTCTTGAGCAGCGCCACCGCGATCAGCGGGGCCAGCGCGCCGGCCACGATCGCCGAGAGCTGGGCGCCGATCGACACGCCGGTGTAGCGCGTCCTGGTGCCGAACAGCTCGGAGAAGAAGGCCGCCTGCGGGCCGTACATCATGCCGTGGAAGAGCAGGCCGACGGTGACCGCGAGGGTGATCGCCAGAAAGTTGCCGGTGTCCACCAGCGGGAAGAAGGCGAAGATCCACACGCCGATCCCGGCGGCCCCGGCCAGGTAGACCGGACGGCGGCCGACCCGGTCCGACAACGCGCCCCACATCGGGATCGTGACGAAGTGGATCGCCGAGGCGAGCAGCACCGCGTTCAGCACAGTCGAGTTGTCGATCTTGGCGTTCTTCGCGTACGTGATGACGAACACCGTCAACAGGTAGAACGAGATGTTCTCGGCCAGACGGGCGCCGATGGCGGTGAGCACGTCCTTCCAGTGGCGCCGCAGCACGCCCACGATCGGCGCGGTCGGCTCCGGCTCGGCCTGCTGGAACACCGGCGACTCGGTGATCGTCAGCCGGATCCACAGGCCGACCATCACCAGCACCCCCGACAGCAGGAACGGGATCCGCCAGCCCCACGACAGGAACGCCTCGTCGGACTGCCAGGCGGCCAGCACCGCCAGCACGCCCGTGGCCAGCAGGTTCCCGCCGGGCGCGCCCGCCTGCGGCCAGGAGGCCCAGAACCCGCGGCGGTCCGTGTCGCCGTGCTCGGACACGATCAGCACCGCGCCGCCCCACTCGCCGCCGAGCGCGAAGCCCTGCACGAGCCGCAGCGCGGTCAGCAGCAGCGCCGCCGACGAGCCGAGCGTGGCGTACGTCGGCAGGCAGCCGATCAGGAACGTGGCGGCGCCCATCATCAGCAGGCTGACCACCAGCAGGGTCTTGCGGCCCACCCGGTCGCCGAAGTGGCCGAAGACCAGGCCGCCGAGCGGGCGGGCGACGAATCCGACGGCGTAGGTGAGGAACGACAGCAGCGTGCCGGTCAGCGGATCGGACTCGGGGAAGAAGAGTTTGTTGAACACGAGAGCGGCTGCCGAGCCGTACAGGAAGAAGTCGTACCACTCGATGGTGGTGCCGATCAGGCTCGCGGCGACGATCCTCTTGATGGAAGTGGCCATGCCGGTCACGGTAAGGAGTGACCGGCGTCACTTATATGGGGCCGGGACCCACAGTCTGCGGGGAGGATGTGTGGCCGAGCCGGTGCAGGCGGAGGGCGAGCTGGATCTCCAGCGCGCGCTCGGGCTCAAGCCAGCCGTCGCCCAGCAGCTTGCCGATCCGGTCGAGGCGCTGGGTGACGGTGTTGACGTGGATGTGCATGGCCTCGGCCGTACGGGAGGGTGAGCCGCCCGTGCCGAAGTAGGCCGACAGGGTGTCGGTGAGCGCGGTGCCGCGGCGGGCGTCGTAGTCGATCACCGCGCCGACCACGCGGCCGACGAAGCCGCGCACGTCGCGGCCGTCGCCCACGAGCAGCCCGACGAAGCCCAGCTCGGCGGGGCTCGCGCCGTCGCCGGCCCGGCCGAGCGCGAGCAGCGCCTCGGCGCACCGCCGCGCCTCCTGGTAGGCCTCCGCGACGTCCCGCGCTCGGTCGGTTGCGCCTCCTCCCGAGCCGCCCGGCGGGCCGCCGGGTGAGGCTTCGGGGAGGCGGGCCGGGGAGGCGCCCGCCGTCGCCGGGCTGTGCAGGGACGCGCTCAGCTCGGCCGCCACCCGCTGGGCGAGACCGCCCGCGTCCACGCCCGGCAGCAGCAGCACCACCTCGTCGCCGCGCCCCGCCGCCAGCCCGTGCCGGACCGTGGCGTGCGAGGAGGCCCAGAACGCCGCCCGCTCCCGCTGGCCGCCGTGCCTGGCCACCACCACGACGTGCGGCGCCCGCAGGTCCACGCCGAGCCGCCGGGCCCGGTCGGCCAGGCCGGGCGAGTCCGGCCGCGAGATCAGGTCCTCCAGCAGCTCGCCCCTGACCCGGCCCTCGGCCTCGGCCACGCTCCGCCTGAACAGCAGCAGCAGCGCGCACACCAGCGCAGCGCGCTCCAGGATGCGCTCGTCGGCGTCGTCGCTGCGCAGGACGAGCGTGCACAACGGCTCGCCGCCGACGTCCACCGACGCGATCAGCTGGTCGCCCCTGCGCACGGTACGCCCCAGCGCCCTGGACGCCTGCGCCGCCTCGAACACCCCGGCGTCCAGCTCGCCCACGTCGCCCGTGATCGGGCGGCCCAGGTCGTCGAGCACGGCCAGCGACCCGCCGAGCACCTCGGTCACCACGGCGGCGACGTCCTCGATGCCGCCGCCCCGCAGCACCAGCGAGGTCATCCGGTCGTGGGCCAGCGCGGCCCGCTCGACGGCCTCGCCGTGCGCCCTGGCGGTGCGGTGGGCCTGGGAGAGCTCCTCCAGGGCGTTCCTGGTCTCCTGGAGCAGCCGGGCGTTGTCGATGGCGACGGCGGCGTGCGCGGCCAGGCTCGCCAGCAGCGAGACCTCCTCCTGGTGGAAGGGCCTGGCGCTGCGGTTGGCCGCCATCAGCACGCCGATCACCCGCTGGCCCAGCCGCAGCGGCACCCCCAGGATCGCGACCAGGCCCTCCTCCTTGACGGCCACGTCGATGTGGTCCTTGTGCCGGAACCTGGCGTCGGCGAAGTAGTCGGCGGTCGCGTACGGGGTGGCCGTCTGCGCGACCAGCCCGCCCAGCCCGGCGCCCATGGCCAGCCTGAGCGCCCGGAACTTGGCCGAGATCGACCCGTCGGTGACCCGCATGTACGTGTCGCCCTGCTCGGGGTCGTGCAACGTCATGTACGCGATGTCGGTCGCCAGCAACTGCCTGGCCCGGTGGACGATGGCTTCGAGCACGGCGTCGAGGTCGCGCAGCGCGGCCAGGTCGCCGGCGGTGTCGTAGAGCGCCGACAGCTCGGCCTCCCGCCTGGCCCGCCGCCTGAGCAGCGCCCTGACCTTCAGCGCCTCGACCTTGGCCTGCTCCAGCTCCTCGATCGTGGCCGGATCGGCGCCCTGCGCCCTGGCCTCCACGATCGGCCCCTCGAACTCGACCGCCGACGCCTCCCGCGCCAACAACTCCAAGAAACGCGTGCTCATGGCCTCACTCCGTGAGGCGGGCTCGGTCGCCAGATGCCGGTGGCTTCCCCCGCTCTGGTCGCTGCGCTCCCGCCGCCTGCTTTTGATGGCCGCACTTCGTGCGGCGGGCTCGGTCGCCAGATGCCGGTGGCTTCCTCCGCTCTGGTCGCTGCGCTCCCGCCGCCTGCTTTTGATGGCCGCACTTCGTGCGGCGGGCTCGGTCGCCAGATGCCGGTGGCTTCCCCCGCTCTGGTCGCTGCGCTCCCGCCGCTCCTCCAGCCACCGGCACTCCCTCGCCTGCTCATGGCCTCACTCCGTGAGGCGGGCTCGGTCGCCAGATGCCGGTGGCTTCCTCCGCTCTGGTCGCTGCGCTCCCGCCGCTCCTCCAGCCACCGGCACTCCCTCGCGTGCTCACTAATGGGCCGTCCAGCCGCCGTCTACGGGGAGGGAGGTGCCGGTGATGAAGGAGCCGTGCGGGCCGCAGAGGTAGGCGACCAGTTCGGCGACCTCCTCGGGCTCGATGAGCCGCTTGATCGCGGCCGGCTGGAGCATGACGGTCGAGACGACCTCGTCGTTGCCGATGCCGTGCACCCGGGCCTGGTCGTCGATCTGGGCCTCGACCAGCGCCGTGCGCACGTACGCCGGGCACACGCAGTTGGACGTCACCCCGTGCGCCGCCCCCTCCAGCGCGACGACCTTGGAGAACCCCTCCAGCGCGTGCTTGGCCGTCGTGTACGCCGACTTGTACGGCGAGGCCCGCAACCCGTGCACCGACGACATGTTCACGAACCGCCCCCACCCCCGCGCGTACATGCCGGGCAGCACCCGCCGCGCGATCAGGAACGGCGCCTCCACCATCACCCGCATCATGGTGGAGAACACCTCCGGCGGGAAGTCCTCGACCGGCGCCACGTGCTGGAACCCGGCGTTGTTCACCACGATGTCCACCGGCTCGTCGGGCAGCGACGCCGCGAAGGCCGGATCGCTCAGATCGGCCACCACCGCGACCCCGCCGACCTCCGCGGCCACCTTCCCGGCCGCCTCGCCCTGCCTGTCGACCACCAGGACCTTGGCCCCCGCGGCGGCCAGACGCCGGGCGCAGGCGGCGCCGATGCCGGCCCCAGCCCCCGTCACCAGCGCGGTCCGCCCAGTCAGCTCCTTCGCCATACCCCGAACCCTAGGCGCTCGCCGCGCCGGGACGCATGGGTGCAACCGACATAGATCCGAGCCGACCTATGTGGATCACCCCTCCGCCGGCGGCCGGGTCATGGACAGCACGTCGAGGGCGGCGTCGAGCTGCTCCTCGGTCAGGGTGCCGTCGGCGACGTGGCCGCGTTCGACGACGACCTCCCTGATGGTCTTGCGCTCGGCCAGCGCCTGCTTGGCTATCTTGGCCGCCTCCTCGTAGCCGACGTGCCTGTTGAGCGGGGTGACGATCGAGGGGGAGGACTCGGCGTACTCGCGCAGGCGCTCGACGTTGGCGGTGATGCCGGCCACGCAGCGGTCGGCCAGCAGCCTGGACACGTTCGCCAGCAGCCTGATCGACTCCAGGATGTTGCGGGCGATGACCGGGAGCTGGACGTTCAGCTCGAAGCTGCCCGACGCCCCGGCGAAGGTGATCGCCGCGTCGTTGCCGATGACCTGCGCCGCGACCATGGCCGTGGCCTCCGGGATCACCGGGTTGACCTTGCCGGGCATGATGGACGAGCCCGGCTGGAGGTCCGGCAGGTTGATCTCGCCGAGGCCGGCGCGCGGGCCCGAGCCCATCCAGCGCAGGTCGTTCGCGATCTTGTTGAGCGACACGGCCACCACCTTGAGCTGCCCGGACAGCTCCACGATGGAGTCCTGGGCGCTCTGGGCCTCGAAGTGGTCGGCGGCCTCGCGGAAGGGGATGCCGGTCGCCTCGGCCAGCTTCTCGATCGCCCGCCGCGCGAAGCCGGGCGGCGTGTTGATGCCCGTGCCGACCGCCGTCCCGCCCAGGGGCAGTTCCAGTACGTGGTTCAGCGCCGTGCGCACGCGGGTGCCGCCGTGGTCGATCTGGGCGGCGTACCCGCCGAACTCCTGGCCGAGGGTCACCGGCGTGGCGTCCATCAGGTGGGTCCGGCCCGACTTGACCACCTGCGCGAACTCGGCCTCCTTGGCGTGCAGCGTCTCGGCCAGGTGGGTGAGCGAGGGCAGCAGGTGGAAGGTCACCTCGATCGCGGCCGCCACGTGGATCGAGGTCGGGAAGACGTCGTTGGACGACTGGGAGGCGTTCACGTGGTCGTTGGGGTGCACGGGCCGTCCCAGCCGCTCCTCGGCCAGCGTCGCGATCACCTCGTTGGCGTTCATGTTGGACGAGGTGCCGGAGCCGGTCTGGAAGACGTCGATGGGGAAGTGGGCGTCGTGCTCGTTGTCGGCGACGTCCGCGGCGGCCTGCGCGACGGCCTCGGCCAGGTCTTTGTCGATCACGCCCAGCTCGCCGTTGACCTCGGCGGCGACCGCCTTGATCAGGCCGAGCGCGGCGATGTGGGACGGTTCGAGCGGCCGTCCCGACACCGGGAAGTTCTCCACCGCCCGCTGCGTCTGGGCCCGCCACCGCGCTCCCGCCGGCACCCGGACCTCGCCCATCGAGTCATGTTCGATCCTGAACTCGCTCATGACTCCAGTCTGTCCCACGGCCGGGCGATCAGTCCGGGGGCGGCCCGCCCCGGCCCGCCCCGGCCGGGGACGGGCCGTCGTACCGGAGAACGGCACGCTCAGCTGGAGATGAGCGCCACGATGAGGACGGCGATCACCACCGCGGCGGCCGCCGCCACGGCCATGAGCACGAGCATGCCGTTGCGGTTGCCCGCCTGCGGCTTCTCGGGCGGGCCTGCGATGGCGAACAGGTCGGTCCCGAGGCCCTGGCCCTGGTGCGGGCCGGCGGCGGGCGGCACCGGCTGCCCCGGCCGACCCTGTCCGGGCCCGCCCGGCACCGGGCCGCCCTGCTGCGGACCGGCCTGCTGCGGGCCACCCTGTCCCGGGCCCTGCTGTCCCGGGCCCTGCTGTCCGGGACCCTGCTGTCCTGGGCCCTGCTGCCGCGCGGCGTGCGGCGGCTGCTGGGCCGGCGGGTAGACCTGCTGGCCGGGGGAGCCGCTCCTCGGCGTGGCGATGTGCCTGGTCGTGACGGTCCCCTCGTCGTCGGGGCGCTGCGGCGGACGGCCGCCGCCCTGCTCGGGCCCCGGCGGGAACGGCCCCTTGGGGCGCATGACGCTGACGGTCCGGTCGGGGTCGAAGCCGCCCTCGAAGCCCTCGTCGCCGGCGTCGCCCGCCTGCGGCGGTCGGCCGGGTGCGGTGCTCTGGGGCATCGTCGGCGCTCCCAGCGGGCTCCTGGCGGGCTCCTGCGGCCCGGACGGCACGGGCCCGGCCCCCTGAGCCCCGGACGGCCCCTGAGGCCCGGACGGCCGCCCACCGGCGGGACGCGCAGGCTGCGGGCCCGAGCCGGGCGGTGTGCCTGAGCCGGGCTGCGGGCCCGCGACGGGCGGCGCGCCCGCCCCGTACGCCTCCTGAGCCCCTGCAGGGCGCCCCTGAGAGCCGGCGGGACGCCGTGGGCCGGAGTCGGTGAAGGGGTCGGGCAACGCGGCCTCCTGGGCCATCAGGGCTTCCGCCGTGAGCGCCGGCATCTCGCTCGTGGGCGTGTCGGCGACCATCCGCATGAGGGTCTCCGCCTTGGCGGCGCTGAGCCGCTGCCGGTAGTCCTTGTTGAGCAGCCCGTTCAGCACCGGCCGCAGCCGCCCGGCCTGCGTGGGCGGGTCGGCGCTCTCGCTGAGCAGCGCCGCCAGCGTCTCGGCGATCGTGGCCCGCTCGTACGCCGGCCGCCCCTCGACCGCGAAGTACAGCGTCGCGCCCAGCGACCAGATGTCGGACTCGGGCCCGGTGTACTCGCCCCTGGCGCGTTCCGGGGCCGTGTACCCGGGCGAGCCGATCACCATGCCCGTCTTGGTGAGCCGCGAGTCGCCCTCGGCCTTGGCGATGCCGAAGTCCGTCAGGACCACGCGGCCGCTCTCGGTGATGAGCACGTTGCCCGGCTTGACGTCGCGGTGCGTGATGCCCTGGGAGTGCGCGGCGCGCAGCGCGCCGAGCAGGTCGACGCCGATCTCGGCCACGAGCCGCGGCGGCAGCGGGCCCTCCTCCTCGATCACCTGCTCCAGGGAGCGCGCCTCGATGAGCTCCATGATGATCCAGGGGCTGTCGTCCTGGATGAGCACGTCGTGGATGGCGGCGACGGACGGGTGGTTGATCCGCGAGGCGATGCGGCCCTCGCGGACCATGCGCTCGCGTAGCTCGGCCCGCTGGTCCTCGGTGAGCCCCTGGTCCTGGCGGATCTCTTTGACCGCCACCTCGCGCCCGAGCGCGCGGTCGCGGGCGCGCCACACGGTCCCCATCGTGCCCCGGCCGAGCGGGGCGATGAGCTCGTAGCGCTCCGCGAGCAGGCGTGTCTGCTGTTCCGGCATGAGAAGAAGATATCGATTCTCGCTTGGGAAGTGCTTTACCCTCGCTTGCGAAGTTCTCTTGGCCAGAACCGCCGAGGAAGGAACAACTTTATCACCGCAGCCTTGAAACGGACATAAGTGGACGGACTGGGACGCGGTTCGACCCGCTTGCGGTGGACGCCCTCACCCGGCCTGCGCTCCTGGCGCGGCGGCGGGACCGACAGCGCGGCGGCGGTGGCCTCCGCCCTGTGCAGCCCGCGGTGCGCGGGCCTGCGCGCGAAAGGGGGCGAGGCGACCACGGGAACCGGGCGTACGGGCCGGCGCGGGGCCAGCGGCTCCTCCGCCGAGCCGCCCGCGGCCACCCGGGCCAGCATGAGCGAGGCGCGCACGGAGTCGAGCCGGGTCTGTGGATCGATCCTGAGCAGCGCGTCGAGCACGGGGGCCAGCGGGCCCGCCTTGCTCATCGGGATCGGCTCGCCACTGGTCAGCGCGGCCAGCGCGGCGGCGGCCGTACGGCGGCCGTGCAGCCCGCGGCCCTCGACGGCGGTGTAGAGCGTCGCGCCGAGCGACCACAGGTCGCCCGCGGGGCTGGCCTTGGAGCCGAGAACCCGCTCGGGGGCGATGTAGCCGGCCGAGCCGAGCACGATGCCGGCCTGGGTGATGGAGACGTCCCCTTCGAGCGCGGCCAGGCCGAAGTCGGTGAGCACCGCGCGGTCCTCGGTCACCAGGACGTTGCTGGGCTTCACGTCGCGGTGGAGGATGCCCTTGGCGTGGACGGCCCGCAGCGCGCCGAGGATCTGCCGGCCGATCTCGGCGGCCCGGCGCGGATGGAGCGGTCCGTGCTCCTGGATGAGCTGCTCCAGGGACCTGGCCCGGAGCAGCTCCATCACGATCCAGGGACGGTCGTCCTCGGTCACGACGTCGAAGACGGTGATGACCGACGGATGGGCCACCATCGCCGTCGCCCTGCCCTCGCGCTCGGTGCGGGCGCACAACTCCGCGCGCAGCTCCTCGTCGAGGACGGTGGGCAGCCGTACTTCCTTCACCGCCACGTCGCGGTCGAGCAACTCGTCATGCGCCCGCCAAACGGTGCCCATGCCGCCGCGACCAACCGGCTCCACAAGCCGATAGCGCGCGGCGAGAAGGTAACCGGAGGGCGCACGCATGCCAGGCAGCTTACCTATTTGTGTAAACCGACCAGTAGAGGCGGGGCCGATAAATTGTTGCGAACTTAAGTCAACCCGCCTGACTCGTTACGTCAGCGAACCTCCGGGCCACATCTGCCCAGTTGACGAGGCCCCACAGTTTCTCGACGTAGTCCGGACGCACGTTGCGGTACTGCAGATAGTAAGCGTGCTCCCACGCGTCGAACACGAGAAGCGGCGTGGTGTTCATTCCGACGTTGCCGTGGTGGTCGTAGATCTGCTCGACCACCAGCCGGCGGCTCAGCGGCTCCCAGGCCAGCACGCCCCACCCCGAGCCCTGGACCGACGCCGTGGCCGTGGTGAGCTGCTTCTGGAACGCCTCGAACGTGCCGAAATGCTCGTCGATGGCGGCCCTGAGCGCGCCGTCGGGGCGGTCGCCGCCGTCGGGGGAGAGGTTCTCCCAGAAGATCGAGTGCAGGACATGGCCTGACAGGTTGAAGGCGAAGGTCTTCTCCAGGCCCACCAGGCCCGCGAAGTCGCCGCCGTCGCGGGCCTCGGCCAGGCGGTCGAGCGTGTCGTTGGCCCCCTTGACGTAGGCCGCGTGGTGCTTGGCGTGGTGCAGCTCCAGGATCTCGCCGGTGATGGCGGGCTCCAGCGCGCCGTAGTCGTACGGCATGTCGGGAAGGGTGTAGTCCCCCATGGGTCCGTCCTCTCGAAGTAGATCTCTGGAGGACACTATTGCAAGTAGTTCGCAAGTGCATCAGACTTGCGACCTAGGTCTCGCCTTGGCATCGTGGCGAGAGTCAGTTGGGTCCAGTTTGTGCGCGGACGGCATAAGCCGTCCGCGCACAAGCGTCCTGTGGGGATTCTTTGGGGTGGGAATTACCCAGGTCAGGGCGCTGTTGTACCTGTTTGTACGCGACGGCAGGGCAGCCGTGTCGAGGCGCCCCCGCAGATCTGTCGTCATCAACCATCGCAGGATTCACACCTGTGACCCGCCGTGCCTCATGCGCGGACGGTGAGCAAAGGAGCACCCCCCGATGGCAAAGCACGCCATGATGACCACGTCCCACATCGCCAAGCTCGCTCTCGGCGCGACCATCGCCGCGAGCGCCCTCGGCGCCACCGCCGCCGTCAGCGCCGCGACCGCGGGCCGGACCGATGCCCAGACCGCCGCGCAGCAGTCGGCCGCGCAGGGTTCGGCCCAGGGCCGGGTGAACGTCACCGCCGCCCAGGTGCTGGCCACGGCCCGCGCCCAGGTCGGCACGTCCGAGGACGCCAACGGCGGCGGCACCAAGTTCCAGAAGTGGTACGCCGACTCCCAGCGCGCCGCCGAGACCGTCGCCCGCGACGGCGGCAGCCGCCAGGACTACCTGAACGCCGCCTGGTGCTCGATGTTCGTCTCCTGGGTCGGCGAGCAGACCGGCGCCCGCCCGCAGGTCGGCTGGGACGCCTACACCGTGACCCACGCCAAGTGGTTCGCCGCCAACGACCGCTGGGGCACCGAGGCCAAGCCGGGCGCCGTCGTCTTCTTCTCCTGGAGCGGCAGCAAGAGCCTGAGCGACATCCAGCACGTCGGCTTCGTCGTCAAGGACAACGGCGACGGCACGATCTCCACGATCGAGGGCAACACCGGCAACGGCAAGGTCGAGGAGCGCGTCCGCCCGACTTCGCAGGTCGTCGGCTACGGTTACCCGTCCTACGCCGCCTGACACGTCGACACAGCGCGCATTCCTGCCCGGGATGCGCGCTTTGTTGTATTACCGCACGTCACAGCGACTGTGACGCTCGGCACACCCCTCTCCCCGATAAATGTGCATGATGCCTAGTAGGGCACTTTCCGGCGTACGGCAGGCTGATTGACAGGAACCATGGCACGCCGTCAGCAAGATGTAAGGGTGCCGAAAGGGGACGGGGGCATGGTTAGGACATGAGACCAGGCGAGAACCCGCGAGCGACGGAAACTGTCGGTGCCGGCCCTGAGACTGGGTAGGACGCCGACGTCCCACCACTGACGACAGAAGTTGAAGGACGTGATGGAGATGCGCCAGACACAGGTTCGCCGCCGGCCGAGGAAGCCGGTCGGCGCCACCCTGGACCTTCGCACGCCGTCGGGGCGACAGTTGCCCTTTTGAACATCAGGAAGCAGGAGCGCCATCTGAGAGGTGCGCGATGATGTGCAGTCACTTTCCCGTATGCCCCAGTGCGGACTCGCCCGACCGTGAGCGTTCGCACGTGATCTCGGCCCATCCCGACCAGGGCTGGAGCCTCCTCTGCAACGGCGTGGTGCTGTTCGAGGACACGGGTCTGCTCCTGCCTGACGGCAGCGTCGTCGCCCCCCACCGAGCCCCCGTCGCGGCCTGAGACGCCCGAGGGCAACCCCCCGTCGTCCGGTGCCGAGGGGCTTCGACCGCCCGCCCGGCACCCTTCGACGCGCTCGGGCCCTACCTGCGCCCGATGCTCAGCACCGGCCCGGTGCGGTCGGTGAAGAAGTCCTCACCCTTGTCGTCGACGACGATGAAGGCGGGGAAGTCCTCGACCTCGATCTTCCACACCGCCTCCATGCCCAGCTCGGGGTATTCGAGCACCTCCACCTTCCTGATGCAGTCCTGGGCCAGCCGGGCCGCCGGGCCGCCGATGGAGCCCAGGTAGAAGCCGCCGAACTTCTGGCACGCCTCGGTGACCTGCTTGGACCTGTTGCCCTTGGCCAGCATGACCATCGAGCCGCCCGCCGCCTGGAACCGCTCGACGTAGGAGTCCATCCGGCCGGCCGTGGTGGGGCCGAACGAGCCGGAGGCGTAACCCTCGGGCGTCTTGGCCGGGCCGGCGTAGTAGACCGCGTGGTCCTTGAGGTACTGCGGCATCTCGCCGCCGTTGTCGAGCAGCTCGGCGATCTTGGCGTGCGCGATGTCGCGGGCGACGACGAGCGGGCCGGTGAGGGAGAGCCGCGTCTTGACGGGGTACTTCGTCAGCTCGGCCAGGATCTCCGGCATCGGCCTGTTGAGGTCGATGCGGACGACGTCGTCGGACAGGTGCTCGTCGGTGGTCTCCGGCAGGAAGCGGGCCGGGTCGGTCTCCAGCTTCTCCAGGAACACGCCCTCGGCCGTGATCTTGGCCAGCGCCTGGCGGTCGGCCGAGCACGACACCGCGATGGCCACCGGGCAGGACGCGCCGTGCCGGGGCAGGCGGATCACCCGCACGTCGTGGCAGAAGTACTTGCCGCCGAACTGGGCGCCGATGCCGAGCTTCTGCGTCAGCTCGAAGACCTTGGCCTCCAGCTCCAGGTCGCGGAAGCCGTGCCCGGAGGGCGAGCCCTCGGTGGGGATGGAGTCGAGGTAGCGGGCGCTGGCGTACTTGGCGGTCTTGAGCGCGAACTCGGCGGAGGTGCCGCCCACCACCACGGCCAGGTGGTACGGCGGGCAGGCCGCGGTGCCCAGCGAGCGGATCTTCTCCTCCAGGAAGGCCAGCATGCGCTTCTCGTTGAGCACCGCCTTGGTCTCCTGGTAGAGGAACGACTTGTTGGCCGAGCCGCCGCCCTTGGCCATGAACAGCAGCTTGTACTCGTCGGCGTGGCCGTGGGGGTCCTCGGCGTAGAGCTCGATCTGGGCGGGCAGGTTGTTGCCGGTGTTCTTCTCCTCCCACATGGTCAGCGGGGCCATCTGGGAGTAGCGCAGGTTGAGCTTGGTGTAGGCGTCGTACACGCCCTCGGAGATGTGCTCGGCGTCGCGGCCGTCGGTCAGCACGTGGCGGCCGCGCTTGCCCATGACGATGGCCGTGCCGGTGTCCTGGCACATCGGCAGCACGCCGCCGGCCGAGATCGAGGCGTTCTTCAGCAGGTCGAGGGCGACGAACCGGTCGTTCCCGCTGGACTCGGGGTCATCGACGATCTTGCGCAGCTGCGCCAGGTGCGACGTGCGCAGGAAGTGGGAGATGTCGTGGACCGCGGTCTCGGTGAGCAGCCGCAGGGCCTCGGGGTCGACCTCCAGGAACGTACGCCCGGCCGCTTCGACCTTCCGCACCCCCTCCGACGTGATCAGCCGATACTCGGTCTCATCGGCGCCCAGGGGAAGCAGATCGGTGTAGTCGAAGTCCATGTCCATAGAGGGTACGCCCCCCGTCAGGTGGTCATCCCGGGGCCGGCACGGGCTCCGGCGAGCGCCGCGCGGTGAGCCCCACCAGGATGCCGACGATCACCAGACCGGCCCCCGCCAGGTCGTAGACGCTCGGCGTCGCGATGCCGAGCACGAGCCCCGTCACGATCGCGCCGACCGGGATGAGCCCGGCGAACAGCCCGGCCGTCCCGGGGCCGAGCCTGGGCAGCGAGGTGTACCAGAGGAAGAACGCCACGACCGTGACCACGACCGCCAGGTACGCGAATCCCAGCGCCTCGGCCGCGGTCGGCGTCCTGAACATGGCGGAGCCCTCCTGCACCAGGCCGACCACGGCCAGCATGGGCACGGCCAGCGCCGTCGAGTACGCCGACACCCGGATCGCCCCCAGCTTCGGCAGCAGCGGGATGGCCAGCATGGAGAAGCTCACCTCGCCCACCAGCGCCCCGAGCGCCCACAGCAGGCCGGTCGGGTTCCCGCTGCCCAGCCCGGTCGCCAGCGTCGCGCCGGCCACCACCACCGACGCCCCCACCAGCAGGCGCGGCGCCGGACGCCCGCCCGCCAGCGCCAGCGCCAGCGGCACGGTGCCGAGGACGGTGCCCACGAGCGCCGGCCCCGAGGCCCGGGTGGACTCGACGACGCAGACGTTGAAGACCACCAGCCCGAGCAGGGTGAGCCCGCCCAGGTACAGGGTCTCGCGCCCGGTCAGCCGGACGAACCGCAGGCCGAGCGCCCTGGTGACGACCAGCAGGATGACCGCCGCGGCGAGGTAGCGCACGGCCTGGCCGCCGTACACGGGGTAGGAGCCGATCAGGCCGGACACTCCGGCCAGGGTGCCCACCAGGAACATGGCGGTGGCGGCTCCGGCGATTCCGTTTCTCATGTGCAGGATCGTAGGGAGACAATGGTTCGGGCAAACAGTCCAATGGGCCGCTATATGACAGGACCAATATGGCCGACCTGCACATCCACATAGATCGGGACGCGGGAGGGATCGCCGGGCAGATCGCGGCCGAGCTGCGCGACGGCGTGCGCCTCGGGCGGCTCGCGCCCGGCACCCGCCTGCCCGCCACCCGCGACCTCGCCGCCGACCTCCAGGTCTCCAGGGGCGTGGTGGTGGAGGCGTACGAGCAGCTCGTGGCCGAGGGGTTCCTGGTCTCGCGGGTGGGGGCCGGGACGGAGGTGGCGCCGCTGGGGGCCGTCCGGTCCGCCCGTCCCCGGCCGGTGGCCGACGGGGGCGCCTGCGGGCCGTACCGGGGGCATCGGGCCACGTCCCCCGACCTGGGGCACTTCCCCCGGGAGCGGTGGTCGTCGGCCGTACGGCACGTCCTGGCCACCGTGCCGTCCGACGCGCTCGACTACGGCGACCCCGGCGGCGTCCCGGAGCTGCGCGAGGAGCTGGCCGGTTACCTGCGGCGGGTCAGGGCGGCCGACGTGCATCCCGACAATCTGGTCGTCGTGGGCGGCGTGGCCCAGGGGCTGAGCCTGGCGCTGCACGTCCTGGCCCGGCGCGGCGGCCTGCGCCTGATCGTCGAGGACCCCACCAGCCGCCGCCAGGTGCCGCTGCTGGAACGGGCCGGGGCCCGCCTGGTGCCGGTGCCCGTGGGCTGCGAGGGCCTGGTCACCGGCGCCATGGAGGGCGACGCGGCGCTGGTCACGCCCGCACACCAGTATCCGACGGGCGTCGTGCTCTCCCCGGCCAGGCGGGCCGCGCTCATGGAATGGGCCTGCGCGGGCGACCGGACGATCCTGGAGGACGACTACGACGCCGAGTTCCGCTACGACCGCGACCCGGTCGGCTGCCTCCAGGGCCTGGCGCCCGACCGGGTGATCCTGACCGGCAGCGTCAGCAAGTCGCTCGCGCCCGGCCTCCGGCTCGGCTGGGTCGTCGCCCCCGCCCATCTGGCCGAGGCGATCGGCCGCGCCCGCAGCGAGCTCGACCTGGGCTCCCCGGTCATCGAGCAGTACGCGCTGGCCCACTTCCTGCGCACCGGCGGCTACGACAAACACCTGCGGCGCATGCGCAGGGAGTACCGCCGCCGCCGGGACGCCCTGGTCAGGGCGCTGGCCGAGGAGCTGCCGGAGATCCGCGTCCGGGGCATCCAGGCCGGGCTGCACGTCTACCTCGACCTGCCGGACGGCTGGGACGAGCTGCGGGTCGTCCGCGCGGCCGAGGAGGTCGGCCTGGCCGCCGAGCCGGTCGCGCCGATGCGGTTCTCGTCCGGGCCGCCGGCGGTCGTGGTCGGGTTCGCCCGGCTGCCGGTGCATCAGGCGGCGGAGGCCGTCCAGGGCTTAAAAGTCCGAATGTCTGGACATATCATGGACTGAGGCGGAAAGCGGCACTGGAGGCGGTATGCGGGTGGGACTGCTGGGCCTGGGCCGGATCGGCGCGCTCCACGCCGCGAACCTGGCCGCGCACCCCCTGGTGGACGAGCTGATCGTGGCCGACCCGGTCAGGACCTCGCCGTACGGCAGGCCGGGGGATCCGTTCGAGGCCGACGCCGTGGTCATCGCCACGCCGACGAGCACGCACGCCGAGCTGCTGATCCGGGCCTGCGAGCTGGGCGTCCCCGTCCTGTGCGAGAAGCCGGTGGCGGGCACGGTCGCCGAGACGGTCAGGGTGCTGGCGGCGAGCGCGGGCCGGCGGGTGTGGGTCGGGTTCCAGCGCAGGTTCGACCCCGGTCACCGGGCCGCCCGCGCCGCGCTGCGGGCCGGCGAGCTGGGGGAGCTGCACCGCGTCCACCTGGTGACGGCCGATCCGGCGCCGCCGCCCGCCGCGTACGTCCCGCTGTCCGGCGGCCTCTTCCGCGACTGCCACATCCACGACTTCGACGCCCTGCGCTGGGTGACCGGGCGCGAGGTCGTCTCCGTGCACGCCGTCGGCGCGAACCGGGGCGCGGCGTTCTTCAGGGAGGCCGGCGACGTGGACAACAGCGCCGCGCTGCTCACCCTCGACGACGGCACGCTGGCCACCCTCCAGGGCTCCCGCTACAACGGCGCCGGCTACGACGTGCGCATGGAGCTGGCGGGCACGAAGGGCACCCAGGTGGCCGGGCTCGGCCCGCGCGCCCCGCTGCGCAGCGCCGAGGGCCTGCAGCCGCCCGGCCCGCCCTGGCCCGACTTCGCCGCCAGGTTCGGCCCCGCCTACGCGGCCGAGATCGACGCCTTCCTGCGCGGCGGCGAGGGCCTGTGCCCGGTCGAGGACGCCCTGGCCGCCCTGTACGTCGCCGAGGCCGCCGACCTGTCGCTGCGCGAGTCGCGTCCCGTCCAGGTGGCCGAGGTGCGCGGCTGAGGAGGCGTGCGGATCACGCCCGCGCGGCGGCCCGCCCGGGCGCGAAGCCCGGCGCCAGCGCGATGATCACGCCGGCCAGCAGCAGCGGCGCGACGAACGCCACCCGCCAGTCCGTGGCGTCGGCGATGCCGCCGATCAGCGCGGCGCCCACGATGAAGCCCACGTAGTTGAAGAGGTTCACCCGGGCGATGGCCACCCCGGTGCCCGCCGGGTCCAGCTTGCCCGCCGCCGAGAACGACTGCGGCGCGACCACCGACAGCCCCAGCCCGGTCAGCCCGAACGCGACGATCGCCAGCGGCTGGTTCGGGGCCACCACGACGCCGAGGAAGCCCAGCGTGGCCAGCGCGCCGCCGAGCCGGACGATGGCGGCCGGGCCGTAGCGGCGGACCGCGACGTCGCCGCCGAGCCGCACGGCCAGCGTCGCGCCCTGGTAGACGCTGTAGGCCAGCTTCGCCACGCTGTCCTGGGCCAGCAGGGCCTTGCCCATGAAGACGGTCGCGAAGTTCGACACCGCCGCGTCGCCGATGTAGAGGAAGCCCATGGCCAGGCAGAGCGGGATGATCGGCCGCCAGGGGAACTTGCCGGTCGCGGCCTCGACGACGTTCTCGACCTTCTCCTCGGCGATCGTATACAGCTTCGGCCCGGCGTAGATCGAGCCGGCCACCGCCAGGACCATGGGGATCGCCATCGTGACGGCCAGCGAGACCAGGCCGGCCATGAACACCGCCCACAGCGCCCCCGCCAGGCTGAGCACGCTCCACACGCTGTGGAAGCCGTTCAGCACGGCGGTGCCGTACCGGCGTTCGACGGCCACGCCCTGCATGTTCATGCCCGCGTCCACCGCGCCGACCGCCAGGCCGAACAGCAGCAGCGCGGGGACGGCCAGCGGCACCGAGGGCGCGAGGCCGGTGAGCACCACGGCGAGCGCCACCGCGGGCTGCGCGACCCGCAGCAGCAGCTTGCTGCCGTACCGGGCGGCGAACGTGCCCGCGCCGACGCTGCCCACGCCGGCGAAGACGGGCACGATCAGCAGCAGGAGCGTGAGCGCCCCGTCGGTGAGCTCCAGCTCGGCCTGGAGGCTGGCCACCTGGACGAGCAGGGTGGCGAAGGAGAGGCCCTGCACGCCGTACACGACGTACGTGGCGGCACGGGCCTGGCGATCACGCGGGGACGGCACGACGGCCTCCTGATCGGGGGGGAATCAAACGTGAGGCGGAGTCAGGTTAGCGGCTGGTCAGGGCCGTACGCCAGGGCCGGATAAGGTGCCTGGGTGAAACGGGGCTACGCGACCGGAGAGGCGCGCAAGGAGCGCATCCTGGCGGTCGCGCTGCTGGAGTTCGCCGAGCACGGCTACCGCGGCGCCTCGCTGGCCCGCATCGCCGAGCGGGTCGAGCTCTCCCAGGCCGGGCTGCTCCACCACTTCAGGAGCAAGGAGCGGCTGCTCATCGCGGTCCTCGACCACCGCGACGAGCTCGACCGGCGCAGGTTCGGTCCGGGCCGCGACGGCCACGAGGGCGGCCTCGACGGCGGTGGCGTCGCCGCGCTGCGCGCCCTGGCCGACGTCGTCGACCACAACGCGCGGGTGCCGGGCCTCGTCCAGCTCTTCTCGGTGATCAGCGGCGAGGCGGTGACCCCCGGCCACCCCGGCCACGAGTGGGCCAGGCGGCGCTACCGGCGGCTGCGCGCCGACGTGGCCGCCGCGCTGCGCGCGGGCGCCGAGCGCGGCGAGTTCCGGGGCGGCTTCGACGCCGAGGCCCACGCCGACCGCCTGATCGCGATGATGGACGGCCTGCAGACCCAGTGGCTGATCGACCCCGGCCAGGTGGACATGGCGGCCGTCTTCCGCGGTTACGTGGAGGACCTCATCGCCGCTCTACGGCCCGCCTGACCGCCCGCACGGGCTCGGCCTCCGCCAGCCGCCCGGCCGCCCACACCCCGAGGGCCAGCAACGCGGCCACCTCGGTCACCGCCAGCCCCCGTTCGACCAGGCCGAGCGGCAGGACCCGGTACCACGGCAGCCCGTGGCGCGCGCCGATCAGCACGGCCGCGCCGATCCCCACGACCCAAAGCGCCGAGCACACCCCCAGCCCGAACGCCACCGTCGCCGACCGGCGGCGCTCCCGCTGCCGCCAGGGCCGGGCGATGACCAGCGCGGCGAGCGGCAGGCTGAGGAAGGCCACGAAGCTGCCGACCCGGTGGATGCTGCCGCTCGCGCTCGGCCCGACCGCCCAGTCGTGCTTGTGGAACGAGGCCGTCAGCAGCAGTCCCACGCTCCAGGCCATGAGCGCGACCGTGCCGACCGCCCCAGCCAGCCGCTTGCGCGCCAGCGAGACGCCGATGGCCGCCGACCCGGCCGCGAGCAGCCCCACGGCGAGCCCGAAGATCCATCCGTCGGGGCCGAGACCGTGCTCGCTGATCGTGCGCCGGAACGGGTTCGTATCGTCGAGGCTGGTCAGATCCAGGCCCACGAGCACGGCGATGCCCGCGCCCGCCGCACCGAGCCCCCATCGCGCCGGTTGGTGCACGCCCGCCTCCCGGGATCAGCGGTCAGAAGCCTGTCGGGTGGATCAACGGCGGAGCAGCCGGGACGATTCCGGCGTACGGCCACCGGCACGCCGAGGGGAACGAAGAGCCAGTTCGGGAGATCGGCGCGTTGCTCGGGCGGATTCGCCGATGTGCGCCCTGTTGGTCCGCTCTTGGGCGAGCGAATACCCGGGCCGCCGGATATCGTCAGAAGTGTGAACGAACGCGCGGGATCGTGGTTGCCGAAGCTGCAGGAAGTCGGAGAGCGGCTTGCTGAGGAGTTCGTGACGTCCCGGCGCGCACCGGCGGCGCCGGGCCTGCCGCAGCCGCACGAGCTGCGCGCCTCCGACGCCGACCGCGAGCGCATCGCGCAGGTGCTCCAGGACGCCCACGCCGACGGCCGGCTCGACCTGGCCGAGCTGGAGGAGCGGCTCGGCGTCGTCTACTCCGCGCGCACGCTCGGCGACCTCGCCGGGCTCACCGCCGACCTGCTGCCGGCCGATGAGCAGCCGCTGAACCTCGACGGCCGGCCCGTGTCGGCCATCTTCAAGAAGGAGCAGCGCGGCGGGCGCTGGGTGGTGCCCGCCGAGCTCGACGTCACGGCCATGTTCGGCACGACCAAGCTGGACTTCCGCGACGCGATCCTGCAGAACAGCCGGATCGTCATCAACGCCACCCTGGTCTTCGGCGGCCTGGAGATCAACGTGCCGGAGGACCTTGAGGTGATCAGGGTCGCCAAGGGGGAGACCGTCCGCCTGACCAGGCAGCCGGTCGAGCCCGGCGGGCCCGTGGTCGAGGTGCGCACCACGAACTTCGCCGGCGACATCAAGGTCAAGGAACCGCCCAGGCGCAAACGCCGCCGCTGAGCCGGGTCAGCCGGCCGTGTCGAAGTTGATCGCGCTGTAGGCGCGCAGCTTCCAGAGCTGGTGCTCGCTCTCGATCTTCCTGATGGTCCCCGACCGGCCGCGCATCACCAGCGAGCTGGTCACCGCCGCGCCCGACCTGAACCGCACGCCCTGCATCAGCTCGCCCTGGGTGATGCCGGTCGCGGCGAAGAACACGTCGTCCGACCTGACCAGGTCGTTCGTGGTGAGCACCTGGCTGAGGTCGTGCCCGGCGTCGACGGCCTTGCCGCGCTCGGCGTCGTCGCGCGGCCACAGCCGGCCCTGGATCACGCCGCCCAGGCACTTCAGCGCGCACGCGGCCACGATGCCCTCGGGCGTGCCGCCGATGCCCAGCATCAGGTCGATGCCGGTGCCCGCGCGGGCCGCCATGATCGCGCCGGCCACGTCGCCGTCGACGATGAACTTGATCCGCGCGCCCGTCTCCCTGATCTCCTTGACCAGCTTCTCGTGCCGCGGCCGGTCCAGCACGACCACCGTGACGTCGGACGGCGAGCAGTGCTTGGCCCTGGCCACGGCGTTGATGTTGTCGGCCACCGACGCCTCGATGTTCACCACGTCGGCCGCCTCCGGCCCGGTGACCAGCTTCTCCATGTAGAACACCGCGGACGGGTCGTACATCGAGCCGCGCTCGCTCACCGCGATCACCGACACCGCGTCCGGCATGCCGAGCGCCGTCAGCCTGGTCCCGTCGATCGGGTCCACCGCCACGTCGCAGTCGGGGCCGCTGCCGTCGCCGACGCGCTCGCCGTTGTACAACATCGGGGCGTGGTCCTTCTCGCCCTCCCCGATGACCACCACGCCGTTCATCGACACCGTGTTGATCAGCTGGCGCATGGCGTTGACCGCCGCGCCGTCGGCGCCGTTCTTGTCGCCGCGGCCCACCCAGCGGGCCGCGGCCATGGCGGCCGCCTCCGTCACGCGTACCAGCTCCATCGCCAGGTTGCGGTCGGGGGCGTGCTCGCCCGTCGCGAGCGCTGCCGGTACCGACGTCTGATCGGACATGATGAGCCTCCTCGTTGAGAACTCTCTCGATCGTAGTTGCCGGTCTATTCCCGGTCAGAGGGGGATAATCTGCCCAGTCCGGCTCAGCCCGCTGCACAAGGGCCGCCGCGCGATGGTCAGGGACCGGCGAAAAGGGATATCTATATGGGTGCCCCGCATGACGGAGACCGGATTTTGCGCCATATCGCGTGCGCGTAGGAGATCTCGCCTCCACCATGGACATGCGCCCCCGCCGTGGAGGAGATCGAATGAGCGAAGTGGAACACGCGGTGACCCAGCCTCGCACGTCCGAGCGGGGGGCTGCGACGCGGAGCTCGCTGCTGGCCGCCGCGCGGGAGGTCTTCGTCTCCAAGGGCTTCGCCGAGGCCGGCGTGACGGACGTCGTCGCCAGGGCCGACGCCAGCGTGGGCAGCCTGTACCACCATTTCTCCGGCAAGGCCGACCTCTACCTCACGTTGTGGGAGGAATGGCAGGCCCGCCAGGCCCAGCGCACCAAGCAGGCCGCCCGCACGGCCCGCGCCGCCGGCGAGGGCGACCCCATGCGGGTGTTCATCGACGCCGCCCGCGCCTACCTCGAAGGCTGCCTGGAGGAACGCGAGCTGGCCGCCCTGTTCCTGCGCGGCGACGGCCCGCCCGGCTTCGAGGTGGTCATGCGCGACCGGCTGCGCACCTGGGCCCAGCGCAACGCCGCCCTGTTCGAGGACGAGCCCGCGCTCGTCGTCGTGGTCACCGGCGCCCTGGCCGCGGCCGTCAGCGAGATCGTCTTCTCCGGCGACCGCGCGATGGTCGACGACGTGCTGGCGATCATCGGCCAGATCAGGCCCGCCGCTTCGGCGACCGCGCCCGCCAGCGGGTAACCTCGCCAAGTGTGCGACGGTTCAGCCAAAACTTCTACGGCTACGCGGTAGCCCTCTTCGTGTGCCTGGCGGGTGTGGGGCTCTTCATGCTCGTCGCCCCGCAGAGCCGCGAGGAGCACATCCCGCGGCTCGACTACTCCATCACCGTCGCCAACTTCGGGCACGGCGTGCCCTACCAGGTGTGGTCCCCGCAGAAGGACCCCGCGGGCTGGGTGCCCAACAGCAACAGGATCGCCAAGGGCGAGAACGGCGCTCAGGTGCTCTACCTGGGCTACGCCACCGCCGCGCGGCAGCACGCCATGTTCGCCCAGAGCGACGAGAAGCCGGCCGCCGAGTTCGCCAACCGCATGACCGGCATCGCGAAGTCGTCCGGCAGCCAGCAGGTGGGCGGCGTGACGTGGGAGAAGCGTTTCCGCGAGGACAAGAACCAGCGCTCGCTCGTGCGGGTGCTCCCCGACGTCACCCTCGTGATCACCGGCACGGCCGACTGGCCCGAGCTGACCGAGCTGGCCGGGCTCCTGCAGCAGCGCGCCAAGGGGTGACCGTGGCCGGGCGCGGCGGCGTCTAGGGTGGTGGCCGTGGCAGACGAGAAGACACCTTCGTACGAGCAGGCCCGCGAGGAGCTGACCGAGGTGGTGCGCCGCCTGGAGACGGGCGGGCTCACCCTGGAGCAGTCGATCGAGCTCTGGGAGCGCGGCGAGCGGCTCGCGGCCGTCTGCGAGGAGTGGCTGCAGGGCGCCCGGGTCAAGCTCGCCGCCGCCATGGCGAGGCGCTCGGAGCCGGGCGCCGACGACGCCCCCTTCTGATCCGTCAGGAGGCGGTGCGGTTGAGCGCCACCACCGGGATGCGGCGGCTGGTCTTGGCCTCGTACTCGGCGAAGCCGGGGGCGATCTCGACCATGCGGGCGTAGAGCCGGTCGCGCTCGTCGCCCTCGACGAAGTCCGCCTTCACCTCGAACGTCTCGGTGCCGATCTCGGCCGTCGCCGTGGGGTTGGCGCGCAGGTTGTGGTACCAGGCCGGGTGGGTGTCGGCGCCCGCGTTGGAGGCGATGATCACATAGCGGTCGCCGTCGGCCAGGTACATCACCGGGGTGGTCGTCGGCCGGCCGCTCTTGGCGCCCGTCGTGGTGAGCAGCACCAGCGACGCGCCCTCGAACATGCCGCCCACCCGGCCCTCGTTGGCCCGGAATTCGTCGATGACCTGCTGGTTGAACGAGTTGGTCATGCTCAGCTCCTCATAATCGGAGAGTTCTCCGATTCGGAGAATACCGGAGAGCTCTCCGTTCGCGGGGGAGTTATGCTCCAGGCGTGTGCGCACGTCCTCTGCTGCCCGTCGTCGGGCAGCCCCAGCCCGAGCGGGCCGACGCCGCGCGCAACCGCCGGAAGATCATCGAGGTGGCCGCCACGATGATCGCCGAGCGCGGCGCCGAGGAGCTCTCGCTCGACGAGGTGGCCAAGGCCGCCTGCGTCGGGGTGGGCACCGTCTACCGGCGCTTCGGCGACCGCGCGGGGCTCGTCCTCGCGCTGATCGACGAGCGGGAACGGCGGTTCCAGGCGGCGTTCCTGAGCGGCCCGCCGCCGCTCGGGCCCGGCGCGCCGCCCGCGGAGCGGGTCACGGCGTTCCTGCACGCGCTGGTCGATCGCATCGTCGAGCAGCAGGACCTGTTCCTGCTGCTGGAGAACGGGCCGGGCAAGGTGCGCTACAGCGGGCCGTACAAGGTGCACCAGGTGCATCTGGCGAGCCTGCTCGCTGCGGCCCGGCCGGGGGCTGACGCCGCCTACCTGGCCGACTCGCTGCTCGCGCCGGTCACCGCCTGGCTGATCAAGTTCCAGCGAGAGGAGCGGGGCATGACGGTGGAGGGCGTCAAGGCCGGCCTCGCCGACCTGGCCGCCGCCGTCGTGCGGGGGCCCTAGTCCTCCGTACGGACCGTGAGCCGGTCGTCGCTCAGCCTGATCGTCAGCGGGGTGCCCGGCGGCACGTCCTTGGCCAGGCGCACGACCTCGCCCGACGGATGCTGCACGATCGCGTAGCCGCGCTCCAGCGTGGCCGCGGGCGACAGCGCGACCAGGCGGGCCCGCAGGTGCGCGAGGTCGTCGGCGGCCCGGTCGAGCGAGCCGGTCAGCGACCGCCTGGCCCGCTCCCGCAGCGCGTCGACCTGCTCGGCGCGGCGTTCGAGCTCGCGCACCGGATCGGCCAGCGACGGCCGCGAGCGCACCGACGTCAGCCAGGACATCTCCCGGTCGAGCCAGCCGTTGAGCACCCGCCGCCCGCGGTCGCGGAGCTGGCGGATCAGCGCGAGCTGCTCGCCCACGTCGGGGACGACCTTCTTGGCGGCGTCGGTGGGCGTGGAGGCGCGTACGTCGGCCACCAGGTCGAGCAGCGGGCTGTCCTGCTCGTGGCCGATCGCGCTGACCACGGGGGTGCGGCAGGCGGCCACCGCGCGCACGAGCGTCTCGTCGGAGAAGGGCAGCAGGTCCTCCAGCGAACCGCCGCCGCGGGCCACGACGATGACCTCGACCTCGGGATCTGCGTCGAGCTTGCGCAGCGCCTCGGTGACCTCCCCGACCGCGTACGGCCCCTGGACGGCCACCTCCTCCACCTTGAACCGCACGGCCGGCCAGCGGCGGCGGGCGTTCTCCAGCACGTCGCGCTCGGCGGCCGAGTCGCGCCCGCAGACGAGCCCGATCGTGCCCGGCAGGAACGGCAGCCGCCGCTTCCTGTCGGCGTTGAACAGCCCCTCGGTGGCCAGCAGCCGGCGCAGCCGCTCCAGCCTGGCCAGCAGCTCGCCCACGCCGACCGGCCGGATCTCCATCGCCGTGAAGGCGAACGAGCCCTTGTTGACCCAGAAGTCCGGCTTGACGTGCACCACGACCCGCGCGCCGTCGGAGGGACGCGGCTCGGCGGCCTCGTAGACGCCGCGCGGAGCCGTGACCCGGGCCGAGACGTTGGCCACCGGGTCACGCAGGGTCAGGAACACCGTGCCGCCGCGCGCGCTCAGATCGGTGATCTGGCCCTCGACCCACACCGTGCCGAGCCTGCCGATCCAGCCGCCCACCATCTGCAGGACCGTGCGGATCGGCAGCGGAGACTCGGGTGTGGTCTTCGAGGTCATGGCGGAAGACTACGGGTTCGCCGCGACTACTCCCCGGTCTGCAGCTTGGCCAGCCGGTTCTCGAACATGCGGACGACCTCGTCGCGGGCCTGGGTGGCGCGCTCGTAGGCGAGGTAGTCGCCGATCTGCGCGGCGGACTTGCCGCGCATCCTGGCCCGCAGCGAGGCCACGGTCAGCTCGGAGTAGCCGGGCAGCGGCTCGGCCAGGTCGTCCGGGACGGCCTTGGGCTCCGCCACGGGGGCGGCCGGCTCGGTGACGGCCTCCGCGGCGGCCTTGAGCACGCCGTCCTGGGGCGCGGCGGCGGCCGCGGGCTCCTCGGCGACCTCGGTGACGGCGGCGGGCTCAGCGGCGGGCTCGGCGGCGGCCTTGGCGGCCTTCGTCGCCTTCGCGGGCTTGGCGGTCGCGGCGGTCTTCGTGCTCTTTGCGGTCTTCGTGGCCTTGGCGGTCTTGGCGGGCTTCGCGTCGCTCTCGGTGGCGGGCTCCGCCGCGGGCGCGACCTCAGCCACGGCGGCCGGCTCGACTTCTGCGGCCGGCTTGGCCTCGACGTCCTTGGTCTGGACGTCCTTGGTCTCGACGGCCTTGGTCTCTGCGGTCGGCTCGGCCTCGGCGGCGGGCTCCGGTTCGGAGGCGGGCTCGGCATTCGCGGGCGCTTCGGCCTTGACCTCGGCCTTCGCGGGCGCGTCGGCCTTCGCCGGGGCCTTCGTCGGGGCCTCCGTCTCAGCGGCGGCCTCCGGCTTGGGCTCGGTCTCCGGCTTGGCGGCGGTCTTGCCCGCGGGGGCGAAGATGACCGGGTCCGGCTTGCTCTTGGCCGACCCGTTGGGCGCCGCCTCCGGACGCGGCGTGAAGATCACCGGCTCCTTGCGCGCCGGCTTCTCCTCCTCGGCAGGGGGAGCGGCGACCTGCGCGGCGGCGGAGGGACGAGACTCCTCCTCCTGCTCCTCCTTGGAGCCGAGCCCCTTGATGGAGTTCTTCACCCGGTCCACCACCAGCAACGCCTGCCCGGCCGCGCTGAGCGTGGTCTGGACGACGAGCAGCGGCAGATCCTTGGCCTTCTCCTTGAGTTCGTCCTTGTTGGTAACGGTTCTGGCGATGTTGCGTATCACGTCGCTGAGGGACATGACGTCTCCCTGGGAGGTCTGTATTGGACGGCCAGTCTGGCAAACGGCGGGCGACCACGCACGCGCAGCCCTGATGGCCGCTCCACGTAGCATAAGAAGTATGGAGCCCCAGACCCCCACTTCCCGCCGAGTACTCGTAGCCAAGCCGCGCGGCTACTGTGCCGGAGTCGATCGAGCCGTGGTAGCGGTCGAGAAGGCTTTGGAGCAGTACGGCGCGCCGGTCTACGTCCGCAAGCAGATCGTGCACAACACCCACGTCGTCAGGACGCTGGAGGCCAGGGGCGCCATCTTCGTCGAGGAGACCGATGAGGTGCCCGAGGGCGAGATCGTGGTGTTCTCGGCCCACGGCGTCTCGCCGGCCGTGCACGAGGAGGCCAGGCAGCGGGGCCTGCGCACCATCGACGCCACCTGCCCGCTGGTCACCAAGGTGCACAACGAGGCCAAGCGGTTCGCCGCCCAGGACTACGACATCCTGCTCATCGGGCACGAGGGCCACGAAGAGGTCGAGGGCACCTCGGGCGAGGCCCCCGACCACATCCAGCTCGTCGACGGCCTCGACTCGGTCGAGAAGGTCCAGGTGAAGGACCCCGACAAGCTCGTGTGGCTGTCGCAGACCACCCTCTCGGTCGACGAGACCACCGAGACGGTCGCCCGCCTCAAGGAGCGCTTCCCCACCCTGATCGACCCGCCGAGCGACGACATCTGCTACGCCACCCAGAACCGGCAGGTCGCGGTGAAGGAGATCGCCGCCGAGGCCCAGCTCGTGATCGTGGTCGGGTCGGAGAACTCGTCCAACTCCAAGCGCCTGGTCGAGGTGGCCAAAGACTACGGCGCCGAGGCCGCGTACCTGGTGGACAACGCCGGCTTCATCCAGGACGAATGGCTCGACGGCGTCACCACGGTCGGCGTGACCAGCGGAGCCTCGGTGCCGGAGGAGCTGGTGGACGAGGTGCTGGCGCGGCTGGCCGGGCACGGCTTCGGCGACGTGCGCGAGGTCGAGTCGGTGCAGGAGAGCATGCGCTTCGCGCTCCCGCACGAGCTGCGCAAGGACCTTCGCGTGTCCTAGTCGTCGCCGCGCGGGGTGCCGTAGACCTTGGGCTCGAAGTAGCCCTCCGGCTCGGGCACGAACGGCTGGCGCGGGCGCGGCATCTCCGCGCCCGCCTTCAGCTCCTCGCGCAGCTCCCGCACGTTGTCGCGCAGGCCGCGCCGCCAGGCGACGGCCAGCACGACCGCCGAGCCGGCGAACAGCCAGGGGGCGCCGCGGGTCAGCGAGCCGTACAGGCCGAGGGCCAGCGACTGCATGATCGACACCGAGCCGAACGCGCGCCCGAGCTCGACGAAGAGCGTCGCGCAGAAGAACACCAGCGGCGGCGTGACCACCAGCGACAGCAGCTCGCGCTTGTTGACCAGGAGCACGCCGAGCAGGCTCGACGCCACGAACGCGGCCCCCACCAGGTAGGACAGGCCGAGCACCGCGCTCAGGACATAGCCCGCCAGGGTGGCGACCAAGGTGAGCGCGATGGCGCCGCGAGCGGTCAGCCTGACGCCAGAACGCCTGCCCTTCTCTGCCACTGTCCCACCCCCGTTTACGGCGACCCGCCTGCCAACTTACCGTTCGAGTGCGAAATCAGAGACGTGGTTTCGAGCAGTTCGGGCGAGGCCAGGGGTCTCGGCAGCCCTTCGAGCATGTCCGGGGCGTCCAGATCGCCGTCCACGACGCCCAGATCGTTGAGTTTGCGTGCGGTGACCAGGACGCGGCTTTCGAGCGAACCGACCGACTTGTTGTACGCCTCCACCGCCCGCGTCAGCGCCTTGCCCAGCGACTCCACGTTCCTGCCGAGGGACGACAGCCGCTCGTACAGCTCCTTGCCCAGCTCGAACACCGCCCGCGCGTTCTCGCTCAGCGCGGCCTGCTGCCAGGCGTAGTGGGCGGTGCGCAGCATCGTGATCAGCGTCGTCGGCGTGGCGATGTGCACCCGCCGCGCCATGGCGTACTCCAGCAGCGCGGGGTCGCGTTCGAGCGCGGGCGCGAGGAACGCCTCGCCCGGGATGAACAGCACCACGAACTCCGGCGAGGGGTTGAACCCCTGCCAGTACGCCTTGGCCGCCAGCCGGTCGACGTGCTCGCGGACGTGCCTGGCGTGCGCGTCGAGCCGGACGGTGGCCAGCGACTCGTCGCCCGCCTCGGCCGCCTCCAGGTAGGCCGCGAGCGAGACCTTGGAGTCGACCACGATGTTCTTGCCGCCGGCCAGCCTGATCACCATGTCGGGCCGCATCGCGCCCTCGACGACCTGCTCCTCGAAGTCGCAGTGGCGCTGCATCCCGGCGATCTCGGCCACCCGGCGCAGTTGCAGCTCGCCCCACCGCCCACGGGCCTCGGGCCGCTGCAGGGCCCTGACCAGCGCGGTCGTCTGCGAGCGCAGCTGCTCGTTGCTCTGCTGCACGAACTCCATCTGCTTGACCAGCTCCGCCCGCGCCGCACGCTGCCCGGCCTCGGTGTCGCGAAGCTGCGACTCGACCCGCGCGAGCGCGTCCTTCAGCGGCTCGACCAGGTGCTCGACGGCCTGCCTGCGCTGGTCGAGATCACCGGCGGCCTCCGCCCGGCTGGCCGACAGGCGGGTCTCGGCCAGTTCCAGGAAACGCACGTTGTTGACGTCGAGGGCGCGCGTGGACAGGGCCTGGAACCGTTCGGCGAGCTGCTCCTCGACGTAGACCAGCTTCTCGGCGGCCGACCTGGCCCGCGCGTCGGCCTCGGCCACCCGCACCGCCGCGCGGGTCCTGGCGACCAGGAAGCCGACGAGGAGTCCGAGGGCGAGTCCGATGAGCAGCGAGACGACATCCACTCCAACGATGATTGCAGCACATCGCGTCTGGATCTTCCCGACACGCTTGCGGAATCCGCTTGTGCGCCGACTGATCCGTCACGCACAGTATTGGGATGGCTACCGGTACGAGCCTCGCCGTCGCCGTGTCCGCGGTGTCGGTCGCCCTGATCGCCCTGGCCGGAGCCGTGATCACCGGCCCCGGGGCCGAGGAGCCGGCGGCCACCCGCCCGACCCTGCGCTGGACGCCCGGCGCCTGCGTCACCGACCGCTACGCGCTGATCCCGTGCAACGGCGGCGACTTCGAGGTGCTGGCCATCGCCCACGACCCGCCGCGGCCCGCCGACTGCCCCGACGACACCGACGACGTGCTGCGCATCGGCCTGGGCCGCACGGCCTGCGTACGGTCCTCCCTGGCCCCGCACGCCGGGGCGCCCGGCGGTGGCGGCGGCGTGCTCAGGCCCGGCGACTGCGTGGCCCTCGACGGCCGGGAGCGCCCGTGCGCGGGCACAGGCTGGTACGGCAGATCCGTCGCGATCGCCTCGACGGCCGGCGAATGCCCCTCGACCACCCTCGACACGCTCGAAAGCGGAGCGAACGTCGTCTGCCTGGGCCCCGGCGGTCAGGTGCTCGACGAGGGCGCGTGCGTGGCCAGACCGGCCGCCGACGTCGTCGCCAGGTCGGCCGTGACCAGGGCCGCGTGCGACTCGTCCGCGGCCTGGGCGCGCGTCGTCTCCTTCGAGACCACGCCCGCGGCCTGCCCGGCCGGCGTCCAGCGCTACCTGCGCGCGGCGCCCGGGACCTACCGTCCGGTGACCTGCCTGCACCTGCTCAGCAAGTAAACTCGCTGTCCGTGAGCCTTTCCATCGGCATCGTCGGCCTGCCCAACGTCGGTAAGTCCACGCTCTTCAACGCGCTGACCAAGACCGGCAACGCACTCGCCGCGAACTACCCGTTCGCCACCATCGAGCCCAACGTGGGGATCGTGGGCGTGCCCGACGACCGCCTGCCCAAGCTGGCCGAGATCTTCGGCTCGGCTCGCGTGCTGCCCGCCAAGGTGGAGTTCGTCGACATCGCGGGCCTGGTCAAGGGCGCCTCGGAGGGGCAGGGCAGGGGCAACCAGTTCCTCGCCAACATCCGCGACACCGACGCGATCTGCCAGGTCATCCGCGTCTTCGGCGACCCCGACGTCACGCACGTCGACGGTGAGATCTCCCCCAAGCGGGACATCGAGACCATCAACACCGAGCTGATCATGGCCGACCTGCAGACGGTCGAGAAGGCCGTGCCGCGCCTGCAGAAGGAGGCGCGCAACAACAAGGACAAGAAGGCGGCGCTGGAGGCGGCCGAGGCCGCGCTGGCCGTCCTGGAGACCGGCAAGACCGTCTTCGAGAGCGGCCTCGACCGGGAGGAGCTGCGCGAGCTCCACCTGCTCACCGCCAAGCCCTTCCTCTACGTCTTCAACCTCGACGCCGACGAGCTGACCGACACCGCGCTCAAGGAGCAGCTGTCGGCCCTCGTCGCGCCCGCCGAGGCCGTCTTCCTCGACGCCAAGATCGAGTCCGAGCTGGTCGAGCTCGACGAGGAGGAGGCCCTGGAGCTGCTCCAGTCGGTCGGCCAGGAGGAGTCGGGCCTGCGCCAGCTCGCCCGGGTCGGCTTCGAGACGCTGGGCCTGCAGACCTACCTGACCGCCGGCCCGAAGGAGACCAGGGCCTGGACGATCCGCAAGGGCGCCACGGCGCCCGAGGCGGCCGGCGTGATCCACACCGACTTCCAGCGCGGCTTCATCAAGGCCGAGGTGGTCTCCTTCGACGACCTGGTCGAAGTGGGCTCCATCGCCAGCGCCCGGTCCGCGGGCAAGGCCCGCATCGAGGGCAAGGACTACGTCATGCGCGACGGCGACGTGGTGGAGTTCCGCTTCAACGTCTGATCCGCCGGCCCGCGCTATCCGAGCAGCCCGCCGAGCAGGGCCGCGGGGCCGCCGCTGAGCGGGCCGCCACCGCCGCTCAGCGGGCCTCCGCCGCCGTTGCCGGCGGGCTTCTTGTCGAAGTGGATGAGCTCGTTCGCGTACGTGCCGCCCTGGCACACGGCCTTGCCGCGGCCGACGGGGGCGACCTTGCCGCCCGCCTCGGTGCACTCGCTGTCGGTGACCCAGGAGGGCGCGGCGGCGGCCGGGGAGGGCGCGCTGAGGGCGAACGCGGCGAGCGCGGCGGCGGGCAGGAGGGCGGCGGCGAGGCGACGCATCACATCAGTCCAATCACGGTGGGCTAACTTTCGCTACGCTAGGTTACCGGCGGATCGCCGTCGAAAGCCCATCGTCCGGACGACGAACGCGCAGGCCCTTCCGGGATTATGTGATTCCGGGACAACTGACGCGTCAACCACTTTGGGTCCCTACGCGTCGAATCGTCACGGCGTTCACGCTGACTCGGGAGGCCCTCATGATCCGACGCATCATCCGGAAACGACGTCCGGCGCCCACCCTCGCGGGCATCAGCCTGGAGGAGGAGCTGGCCCTGATCAGGGTCGAGCTCATGTACGGGCTGCGCGTCAACCGTGAGGCGTATTTGCGCAGGAAGGTCGACGAGCGCAACGAGCTGGCCAGCCGCGTGCGGGAGCGGGACGCCGCCTCGATGCTCGCCGACCTGCGGGGGTCGCTGGAGCGCGCGGTGCCGCCCACGGTCGTCGACCTGCACAGCCGTCGCCGGGCACGCACCAGCCAGGACCCCGAGCCCGCCTGAGCCGAGACTGTCGTACCCCCAGAAGTGGTGCATAACACCCTCTGTCCTCTCTCATGCCAAATGCGCAGGTCGTGAGCATCTATGCCTGTTTTGGACAGGAATCCATGTCTGCCGCGCTAGGCGGAAATGGGCGTCTGGCCTGGTCAAATGGTGATTCCGCCAGTTAGTGACGGGAAGCGGCACTGACGTCTGCCATACGGATCCGGTTTGCCGTCAGGCCGGTCATGCCTGCAGCATGGGCGTGGCTTTCCTGGAAGAATGGCGGGACCGGATAGGGTGACTACTTCACCGCGGATGATGGGGATCGGCAACGGACGACACCGCGCCAACCGGGGGGATCGGCGCGAGCGGAGGCGTGATGGCTCGTAGGTCTACCGTCCAGCACGATCCTCGGATCGCTGGCGAGCCTGAGCTTTCCGCGCGCCCGGACATGGCTGACTTCGACGCGCCGCCCTCGCGCAGGCCGCGTCGGGGCGGCTGGTCCGGTGGCGGCGGACGGTGGCTGGTCTGGGCCGGCCGCATCATTCTCTGGGCGCTTATTGTGGTTATCGTGGTGAATGGGATTCGTGCCCCATTTGAGCGGTTTACCCAGCAGGAGCCCACGACGACGAATGGCGCCGCCGTGGCGCACAAGGGATTCCCCGCCGACCAGGGCATGGCTTTCGCCGCCCAGTTCGCGGGGGTCTATCTGAATTTCAGCCCGGAAGACGCGGCCAGCCGGACCAGGAAGCTCGCCGCGTTCCTGGCCGAGGGCATGGACGCGCAGATGTGGTGGGACGGGTTCGGCAAGATGGCCGCCGTCGCGATCCAGCCGTACGACATCGAGGCGACCGACGCCCAGAACGCCGTGGTCAGCGTGGCCTTCCAGTCCGGGCCGCGCCGGCTCATGCTGTCGGTCCCGATCTACTACTCCGGCGACGACAACGGCAGGCGGTTCGTCATCTCGGGGCGTCCGGCGATCCTTCCCGCGCCGGCCCCCGCCGACCTGCCGCAGCTCGCCAAGCCGGAGACCGACGACGCGGCGGCGGCCGAGCTCAAGCCGCAACTGGAGGGCTTCTTCAAGGACTACGCCTCCGGCGACACCGCCGGGCTGCAGCGCTACGTGGCCGCCGGGAAGACCCTGCCGAGCTTCGGCAGCGCCTTCACCTTCGCGGAGCTGAAGGACATCGTGGTGCCTGTGGGGGGTGCCACCCGAGAGATCCAGGCGGTCGTGGTGTGGATCGTGCCCAACGGCGACGCTCCGGCCACGCCGAGCGCCACCGACCCGGCCGCCGTCGGCGGGCGGCTGGAGCAGGCCTACCGCCTCACCGTGGAGAAGCAGGGCGACAAGTGGTACGTCGCCGACATCCGCGGCGCTGGTCGGGCCGTTGGATAGACGCTCGGCCGCGCTGTTGTTCGGTACCCCCCGGGAGGACAAGAAGTGACGTTGAAGACCGTAGTGCTCACCTTGATCGAAATGACGCCGTCGCCGTCGCCGACCGGCATTGACACCGGAGGGCTCGCCAACTTCCTGCGTGCCTTCTTCGCCCCGTTGTTCCTGGTCGTCGTCTCCGTGGTCGCGCTCTTCTTCCTCTTCACCCGCGAGATCACGCGTTTCGTCCAGTTCCTCATCCTGGCTGTGGCCATCGGAGTGATCTTCTACGTTCCCAACATCATCGAGGTGACGGCGAAGGCGATCGCGGGCGCTCTCGGCATCAAGTAAAGGGTTGAGACCGCTCCAGGGCGGTCATGTACGAGCGGGTGGAGAGGAGGACTGCGTGGACCTGCCCACGTATACGAACATCTGGCGCATCGAGAAGCGGCTCTACAAGCTCTACGACCTTCGCCTCCCGATGCCGCTCCCCATCGTCTGGATCGGCGTGTTCGTCGGGGTGTTCGTGCCGTGGTCGCTCCTGCTGATCCTGGTGGGCGTGCCGGTGGCCATGCCGTGGCACGTGTTGTTCCTGGTCCCGCCGGGGATCGTGACGTGGTTGTCCACGCGTCCCGTCATCGAGGGGAAGCGGCTCACCGAGCTTCTGGAGTCCCAGCTGCGCTACCTGGGCCAGCCCAAGGCCTGGTACCGGCTCGCGCCCACGTCCGAGCCCGAGGCGGTCACGTTCTCGGGGCGCATCTGGCGTACCACTCCGGTCCGGGTCAAGGCCAAGGCGGCGCGCAAGTCCCGCCAGCCGCAGCGCAAGCGTGAGGGGCAGCGGATCACGGGTCCGCGCCAGGTCCGTCCGGCCGTGGCCGCCGCGGCGGCGGCCGCCCAGCAGGCGCCGGTGGCGGAGGCGCGTACCGGGTGGGGGTCGCGTACCAGGCGGGGCACGGCGCCCGCGCTGGCGCCGCAGGCCCGCCGTCCCGCCCCCGCCTTCGGCCGGGACGTGCCGCTGGTCCTGGTCCCAGGGGATGAGAACGGACCGGCGCTGCCGCCGGTCGAGCATGACGTCGCCGCCGGAGAGCTGGCCAGCCGCGAGCTCACCGGCGGCGCCCTCCCCGCCCGCCCCCGCCGCGCCGCCCCCGGCCACGAGATCGCTGCTCCCGAGGAGAGAGACCCCTCGGAGGCGACGCAGCCGAGCGCACGCAGGGCGTCGGGTCAGCGTGCGGACGCCGATGCGGGCGAGGTGCAGGGTGGCGGGGCGGTCGTGCCGATCCGGCCGGCGGAGGGGCTCAAGCCCGTGGCCGGCAAGCCGATCGACACCGAGGCCCTGCGGCGGCTGCGCAGGCTCGCCGCCACCGCCGACGCGCCCGGCGAGGCCGCGGGTCGCGCGGAAGGCGAGCGCGGCACCGCAGAACGCCGCGACGACGTCACCGGACGTCGTGAGAGCACCGACGAGCGCCGCCAGGGCGTCACCGGCCGTCCCGAAGGCGTGGGGCGCGAGGACGACAACACGATCGCCCGCGACCAGCACAGGAAGGGGCAGCCGCCGCGGGTCGCGCCCGGGACGGTGATCCTGGGCGCGCAGCGTTCCTGGCCCCCGGTCGACCCCGACGCCAAGCCCCTCTCCGGCCCACCCCTCCGCCTCGAAGACCAGATCCCCACCCCCCAGCCCCCCACCGACACCCCACCCCCAGCCGAAGCCGGCCCCGTGGGCGAGGGCGCGTATCCGGAAGAAAGCGCGCATCCCGGCAAGGGGGCCTCGGCACGGGCAGGCGTCCCCACAGGCGAGGGCGAGTCGGCGGTCGAAGGCACCCCCGTCGACCGGACCGCTCCTGCCGCCAGCACGGACGCCCCGAGCCCCGAGGCTTCTACATCCGACGCTCCGAGGCTCGACGCTTCCAGGTCCGACGCTCCCGGCGCCGAACGGTCCTTCGAGACCGCGCATGAGGCCGCCACCGAAGCCTCCGCCCCCGCCGAAGCCCCCGCCCCCAGTGAAGCGCCTGTAGGCAGCGAAGCGCCCGCTGACGGCGAAGAGCCTGCCCGCGCCGAGGTGCCCGCCCGCGGCGGAGCCTCCGCCCGAGGCGAAGCGGCCGTTGGTGGTGAGCGGGCCGTTGTCGGCGAAGGGCGTGCGTCCTCGGGGCAGGCTGTCACTGGCGAGGAGGGTGTCCCTGTTGGGGGAGACGCCTCTGGCGGGAGGGGCGGTTCCGTGGGCGAGGAGGCTGCCACCGAGCAGGGGGGGTCCGCCGACGTGGGTGCCGTCGTTGAGCGGCCTGCGGCTGCGCGTACGGAGGTAGCGGCTGGCCAGGGCGAGGGGGACGGGGGCGTACCGGACGAGCCCTCCGAGGTGTACGGCGAGCCTGGGCGGGACGTGGCGGCGCGGCGGCGGCCCGCCGGCGGCCGGCCCGGGGACAGGGCGGGTGGGCTCGTGGCGCCCGTGCCGGTTCCCAGGCCCGGCGAAGGCGGCAGGCCTCCCGAGGGACGGGTGCGCAGGGTCGAGTCCGTGGTGGGCCGGGACTCCGGCGGATGGCGCCGGATCGCCCAGGTCGTGGTGGGCGGAGGCGGCGTACGCACCGACGGGTCCGAGATCGACGAGGCCAGGGCCAGGGCCGTGTTCGGCGGCAGCCGGCGGATCGTGGTGCTCGGCTGCACCGGCGGCGCGGGTCAGTCCACGACGGCGCTCATGCTCGGCCACACCTTCGCCACCTACCGCGACGACCGGATCGTCGCCGTCGACGCCAACACCGGCGGCACCACGCTGACCAGCAGGATCGAGCCCGAGACGCCGGAGACCCTGACGTCGCTGCTGTCCGGCCTCGACCAGGTCAGCGGCTACCTGACGATGCGGGGCTTCACCACCCGCACCGCCTCCGGCCTTGAGGTGATCTCGGCCGACACCGACGCGGGCGCCGAGCAGCGGCTCGCCGACCGCAGCTTCTTCTCCGACCACCGGCTGGGCGAGTCGATGCGCCTGCTCGACCGCCACTACAAGCTGTCGGTCATCGACCCGGCCGCCGCGCTCGCGGCCCGCATCCTGCCGTACGCCGACCAGCTCGTGCTGGTGGTCCCGGCGAGCGAGGAGGCGGCCGAGGCGGTGGCGATGACGTACGAATGGCTCGACGGGCACGGCTGCGGCGAGCTGCGCAGGCGTGCGGTGATGGTCGTCAACGGCGTGAGCAGGCGTTCGATGGCCGACGTCGAGCAGGCGGAGGCGGTGGCCAGAGGCAGGTGCCGGGCCATCGTCAGGGTCCCGTGGGAGGACGGCCTGGCGCCCGGCGGCGCGGAGATCGTCGACCCCGGTCAGTTGCGCGCGGCCGGACGGCGGGCCTACCTCGCCCTCGCCGGCGTCGTGGTTGCAGGCTTCGCGGTACAGGCACACGGACAGGCCGTCCGACCGAGCGAAGAGGAGTTGGCGAGTGACCCCCCGGGCACGAGAATCGGTGAGCGTTAAGTGAACATGCGAGCAGGTCTGGCCCGTTCATGCGCCGAGGGGGCGGCATGAGCAGGGCGTCCCGAGCGCACCAGCGTCTCGCGGTCCGCTACTTCGACGACCGCATCCTGCTCACGGACACCTGCGCGTGGGCGTACTTCCGGCTTCCGACGGTCAGCTACGAGTTCGTCACGCCGGAGGAGCGCGAGGCGCTGGCCACCAACGTCACGATCGCGCTGGCCGCGATCAGGATGCCCGACGCCGAGGTCCACCTGCGGGTCGCGCACCGCACCTACCCGGCGGCCGAGTGGGCGATGGCGCTCAACGCCACCTCCGACGAGGGGCCGGGCTGGCGCGACTACCTGGAGGAGATGTACCGGCACGTCTGGGCGAAGGACTTCTGGTCGAAGGAGGTCTACCTGGGCGTCCGCCTCGGGCCGCGCGGCAAGCAGCTCGGCAGCGGCGTGCTCGCCCAGCTCCTCGGCTTCTACCAGAAGACCGAGAAGGCGCTCGGCATGGAGGACGACCACGTCCCGGACAGCGAGATCGGCCGCTGGACGGAGTCGGCCGAACGGCTGGGCCGGGCCCTGGCCTCCAGCGCCCTGTACGCCAGGCACGCCACGTCCGTCGAGGTGGCCTGGCTGTTCCAGCACGCCGCCGCAGGAGCGGTCGGCGACCCGTCGCCCTCGGCCAGCCCGAAGCGGCGCTGGGGCAAGGGCGAGATCGAGTCGCTGGTCGAGGGCGAGATCCACAACGGCAGGTCGCTGCTGCGGATCGTGCAGCCGCAGGGCGACTCGTACGTGGCCCACCTGTCGTTCGCCCGCTTCCCCGACCTGATGCCGTTCCCCGACGGCGAGCCGTGGATGCACTTCGCCGACCAGTTGCCCTTCCCGGTGGAGATCTCGTCCAGGATGCGGCTGATCCCGCCGGTCAAGGCGTCCAAGGACGTCGCGCGCAAGCTGGCCCACGCCCGCGACATGGACCACCACATCCGCGAGGCGGGCGCCGAGGCGCCGATCGCGCTGGCCGAGCAGATCGACGCGGCCCGCATGCTCGAACACGGCATCACCAAGGAACGACTGCCGTTCGTGTACGGCTGGCACCGCCTGATCGTCTCGGCCCCCACGGAGGACATCTGCGTGCAGCGGGTCGAGGCGGTCGTCGAGCACTACCGCGACATGGGCATCGACGTGGTGAACTCGACCGGCGACCAGTTCTCGCTGTTCTGCGAGGCGCTGCCGGGCGAGAAGGTGCGCGTCAACGCCTACGCCCAGCGCCAGCCGCTGCGGACCATCGCGGGCGGCATGGCCACGGCCACCGTCGACCTCGGCGACCGGCTCGACGACGGCAGCGAGGGCTGGCTCGGGCCGTACATCGGGGAGACGGTCGGCAGGGCGCGCAGCATCGTGCACTTCGACCCGCTGCTGGCCGCGAGCCGCAACCGGCCGACCGCCATCGCGATCACCGGCGAGCCGGGCGGCGGCAAGACCACGCTCGCGCTGCTGATGATCTACCAGATGGCGCTGCGCGGGGTCACGGTCGCGGTGATCGACCCGAAGGGCGACGCCGAGTCGCTGGTCCAGCTCCTGGACAAGCGCGGGCGCAAGGCCAGGGTGATCCCGCTGGGCTCGGCCGCGCCGGGGCTGCTCGACCCGTTCTCGTTCGGCGACGACATCGCGGCGAAGAAGACCATGGCGACCGAGACGCTGCGGCTGCTGCTGCCCCGCATGTCGGAGGAGCGCGAGTCGGCCATGATCCAGGCCGTGGCCGCGGTGTCCAACGGCTCCGACCCGTCGCTGGGCAAGGTGGTCGACTACCTGGAGCAGGCCGACGACCCGGCCTCCAAGAACCTGGGCGCGGTGCTGCGGTCGATGTCGGAGATGCACCTGGCCAGGCTCTGCTTCGACCCCTCGGGCGGCGACCAGATCGACAGCGAGGGGTGGACCACCGTGTTCACCCTGGGCGGCCTGACGCTGCCCGACGTCGCCACGACCAGGGACGACTACTCCTACGAGCAGCGGCTGTCGGTGGCCCTGCTCTACCTGGTCTCGCAGTTCGCCCGCAGGCTGATGAACGGCCTCGACCGGCGGGCCCCCAAGGCGATCTTCCTGGACGAGGCGTGGGCGATCACCTCCACGCCGGAGGGCGCCAAGCTGGTCCCCGAGGTCAGCCGCATGGGCCGGTCGAGGAACACCGCGCTCGTCCTGGTCTCCCAGAACGCCGGGGACCTGCTGAACGAGCAGGTGACCAACTGCCTGTCCTCGGTGTTCGCGTTCCGTTCCACCGAAAGGGTGGAGGTGGACCACGTCATGTCGCTGCTCGGCGTGGAGCCGTCGGAGGAGCACAAGGCCGTGCTCCGCTCGCTCGGCAACGGCGAATGCGTTTTCCGTGATCTGGATGGCAGAGCCGGGCGCATCGGAGTAGACCTGATCTCCGAAGAACTGCTCCGCTGGCTCGACACGAACCCGACACACGACAGACCAGACGGTGGCGGGCATGATGATCTTCGAGGGGGCGTGGGCAGGGCGCAGGAGGTACGGTCATGAAGATCCGACTATCCCGACGACTGGCGCTGGTGCTCGCGCTCGTGAGCGCCGTTCTCGCGGTTCCGCTGGTGGTGGGCGGTTTCTCCACGCCCGTCGCCGCGGCGCCCTGTGACCTGTCGGGGCCGCTCAACCCCGAGATGATCGGCGGCGGCACCGACGGCATGATCCAGCCGCCGCCTCCCGCGGGCGGCGTCCAGGCCCCGACGACGAACTACGGCCAGTTCGGCATGGCCGGCCAGTTCTGGCAGACCCACGGGCTCGGCTGCTCCGACTACGTCGCCGTGCTCGGCAACATGTGGGCCAACGGCGTCTTCACCGCGGCCAAGGCCATCGACCGGCTGACGATCACGACGTACCAGGCGGCCGCGACGGAAGGACCGCTCCAGTCCATCAAGGACGTCGTCGACGACATCGTCCAGAACCTGTCCGAGGCCATGTACTGGCCGTTCCTGCGACCGATCGTGATCCTCGGCGCGATCTGGCTCGCCTGGTACGGCCTGATCCGCAAGCGGGCCACCACCACCGCCGAAGGCGTGATCTGGATGGTCCTCGCGGTCACCGTGGCCGTGTGGTTCTTCAGCAGGCCCGGCGACTTCACGGGGCTCGGCAAGGTCGTGACCGACAAGACGGGCGAGGTGGTCAACTCCGCCTTCTCCGGCCTGCCGGGCGCCGGCGGCGCGTCCTGCCTGCCGCCACCCGGCCAGACGAACCCGCAGGTCAAACCGGGCGGTTACGGCCAGGTCGGCACGGCCGGCGTCGACCAGAACGCCGACGCCCTGTGGTCCACGCTGGTCTGCAAGCCGTGGCTGGTGGGCATGTTCGGCACCGCCGACCCGCAGCAGCCGATCGTGCGCGACTTCGGGCGCAAGATGCTGGAGACGCAGTCGATCGCCCCGGCCGTGGCCGGCCAGCCCGCCCCCGACATCGCCGCCCACCAGGCCGAGTACGCCAAGGTCGCCGAGCTGCTCAAGAACGACTCCCGCTACACCGTCTTCTCCGGCCGCGACTGGTCGAGCAGGCTCGGCGTGGCCGTCGGCGCGCTCATCGCGGCGGTGGTGGCCGGGTTGCTGATCTTCCTGGTGGCGGTCTCGCTGCTGGTGCTCAAGGTGGGCTTCCTGCTGCTGCTGATACTCGGGCCGGTGTTCCTGCTGGTCGGCGTGCATCCGGGCAGCGGGCGCATCATCGCCATGCGGTGGGTGGAGATGCTCGTCGGCACGCTGCTCAGGCAGGCGGTGCTGACGCTCGTGCTCAGCGTCCTGGTCTACGGGTACGCCCTGATCATCTCCACGGCCATGCCCTGGGGTCTCCAGGTGCTGTTCATGGCCCTGCTGACGATCGCGGTGTTCTTCTACCGGCGTCCGTTCCAGCACCTGTTCGCGTCCTTGAGCGGCCACACGGTCACCACCCGCATGCTCGGCGACGCCGCGAGCTCGCCCGTCCTGGAGCGGGCCGCGAACGTGTTGCCGCCGGTCGCCGGGGCCAAGCTCGGCCGGTGGGGCCTGCGCAAGGCCGAGCCGCTCATCAGGGCGGCGGCGGCCGGCAGCGGCGCGGGCGCGGCGGCCGGCGCCGCGGTCGCCCAGGCGCGGATGCGCGGCGAGGAGGGTGAGGGCGTCTCGGCCGGCACCCGGATGCCGGTGGGTGCCGCGCCGCTCGACACCGACCAGCACGGCGGCAAGGCGGGGGCCCGGCCTCCGCTCGAACCCCGCAGGGGCACCGCGCCGCCGCTCAACCTCGGCAGCCAGGCCGGCAGGACCCGCCCCGCGGCGACCGGCGCCCGCGGCGGCTCCGGTGGCGCGGGCGGCACCCCGTCCGGGGGCATGGCCGCCGGAGCCACGACCTCCGGCGGTTCTTCCAGCGGTTCCGGCAGCGGCGGCGGCAGCGGCGGCGGCAGTGGCGGCGGCGGTGGCTGGTTCGGCGGGCGGTCGGGCGGCGGATGGGCCTCGCGCGGCGGCGGTTCGGGCGGCTCGCGGGGCTCCCGGTTCGGCGGGTCCGGCGGGTCGGGCGGCTCGACGTCCTCGGGGTCGCGTGGCTCCGGCGGCGGGCTGTTCGGCGGCGGTGGCGGAGCCAGGAACGGCGGCGGGTCCCGCAACGGCGGCGGGTCCAGGTCCGGGGGGTCCGCGGCGCGGCCGTCCGGCGCGTCGTCGGGGTCCAGGATCTTCGGCTCGGACGAGCCGTCGTCCCGCTCGTCCGAGGCGCCGCCGCTGTGGCTGCGCGGCAGCGGCAACGGCGGCTCGGGTGACGATCCGTCGGTGCCCTTCTGGCTCAAGCCCAACCGAGGCAAGGACTGACCATGGCTCAGTCCGGTGACAAGCGCGGGCTGGCCTTCGCCGCCATCGTCGTGGTCATCGCCGCGGTCGGCGTCTACCTCACGATGTGGCCGAGCTCGGACGATCCGCCCGAGCAGGCCCCGGCCACGGGCACGACGTCCGCGTCCGCGCCCTCGGCGGCGGCGAGCAAGCCGCTGGCCACGGCCAGCGCCGCGCCGTTCGACGTCTACTCGTACCTGCCGATGAAGAAGGAGCAGCTCGCCGCGGCGGCGGACCTCGCCGAGCGCTTCACCGCCGTCTACGGCACCTTCCGGTACGACGAGGACCCGGCGGCGTACGCCACGAGGGTCAAGACGTTCACCACCGCCGAGCTGGGCAACATCCTCGCCCGGACGCTCACCTCGGCGGGCACCGTCCAGCAGAACCGCGACGACCAGATCGTCTCCCAGGCCACGGCCAGGCTGAAGGAGATCAGGCAGATCGAGAAGACCTCCATCGTCTTCGTCGTGACCGAGACCAGGCAGGTCACCGCGAAGAGCGGCAACCGGCAGGACGTCGAGGACCTGGCGGTCACGGTGAGCCAGCTCGGCGCCGACTGGCGGATCTTCGACGTGCTGCCCGCCACCGAGGGCCAGGACGGGGACAGCTAGCGGTGAAGTCCTCCCGAACCCGCCTGGGGCTGCTGCTCGGCCTCGCCGGGATCCTGCTGCTGGCCGCGATCATCATCTCGCCGATGCTGCTGGTCACGATGCCGTCCTTCCTGAACGGCGGCGGCGAGGGCTCGGTCGACTGCGAGGGCGGCACCCAGGTGCAGGAGGTGTCCGACTCGGGCGCCGCCGACATCCCGGGCGATTACCTCGACCTGTACAAGAAGTGGGGCAAGAAGATCGGCGTCCAGTGGACCATCCTGGCCGCCGTGGGTAAGCGCGAGACCGACCACGGCCGTTCCGACCTGCCCGGCGTCAAGAGCGGCACCAACTACGCGGGCGCGGCCGGCCCGATGCAGTTCCTGATCTCGACCTGGGGCGGCAAGGCGCAGATCCCGATCTCCTCGACCTTCAACGGCTACGCCTCCGACGGCGACGGCGACGGCGTGGGCGACGTCTACAACCCCGCCGACGCCATCCTCGGGGCCGCCAAGATGCTCAAGCGCAACGGCGCTCCGGAGAACGTCCGGCGGGCCCTGTTCACCTACAACCGCGCCTGGTGGTACGTCGACCAGGTCGAGGAGATCGCCAGGAAGTACGCCAAGTCGGGTGAGGTGGAGGTGCCGCCGCAGGCCGCCGAGGAGTGCGACGACCCCCTGGTGGCGGCCGCGCCCAGCGACGTCGTGGCCAAGATCCTGCAGTTCGCGCTGGCGCAGCGCGGGAAGCCGTACCTGTGGGGCGGCACCGGGCCGGACGCGTTCGACTGCTCGGGCATCATCTACGCGGCCTACCGGGCCGCCGGGCTGAGCATCCCGCGCACGACGTTCACGCAGTGGCCGTTCGGGGTGAAGGTGTCAGCGGGCCAGGAGCAGCCCGGTGACCTGGTGTTCTTCAACGCGGGTCCGGGCACGTCGGCCGACAGTCCGGGCCACGTCGGACTCGTCGTGTCCAAGGGGAAGATGGTGGAGGCCCGGTGCACGCTCTGCGGGCCGATCAAGGTCACGAGCTACCAGGCGCGCGACAACAAGGTGGGCTTCACCCGTCCCCTGCAGAACCCCGATGTGCTCGACCAGCTCAAGAAGCTGCAGAATCCCGCACTATGAGGATGACGAACGCATGAGCACGATCGTGGTCGCGGCGGTGATCGTCGCCCCCGGCGGCAGGGTGCTGGCCGCGCAGCGCGCCGCCCCCGCCGCGCTCGCCGGGGGCTGGGAGTTCCCCGGCGGCAAGGTGGACCCGGGGGAGAGCGAGGTCGCCGCGCTCGTTCGGGAGTGCCGCGAGGAGCTCGGCGTGGAAATAGCGGTGGGCGCGCGCGTGGGCGAGGACTGGGCGCTGTCGGAGGGGTACGTCCTGCGCGTCTGGCTGGCCACGCTCGCCTCCGGCACGCCCGAGGCCCGGGAGCATCTGGCTCTTCGCTGGCTGGGGCCGGGGGAGTACTACGACGTGGAGTGGCTGGGCGCCGACCTGCCGATCATGAAGACCGTGGAGAGTCTGCTGCGGCAGGATTAGACCGTCTCTCTCTGTGACATAACGATTACTACACGTGATTTGTCGCAGTGGGGGAGTGGAGTGATGCGGCGTGGCTGGATCCTTTCTGGAGCGCTGATCCTGGTGGCGTTGCCCTCCGTGCCCGTGGCGGCGGCGGGGGTGACGCTCGTGCTCGAACGCGTGAGCGGCCCCGAGGGTGTGGGCCAGTGGATCAGGACGGGTGACGTCCAGCGTTTCAGGGTCCGGCTCAACGGGATGGGCAAGGGGGCCAAGGTCGCGGTGGCTACCAGCCCTGCTGCGGCGTTGTCGGGGCTGGCGTGCCCGTCGCCCTCCGGTGCTTCCCGGCTGTCCGCTGGTGGGGTTGAGGGTTCTGAGGCTGTTGACGGGGTTCCGGCCTCCGGAGGGGACCCCGTGCCGGGGCCGTGGAGCGCGGGAGATGCGACGGATCCGGATGCCGGGGCGTTTCCGGAGGAACCGGAGCCGTGGCGTCCCGGGCCGGGCCGCCACCTGACCCGCGCGGAGACCGGTCGCGGAGCACCGCGGGCCGAGGCCGGTCGCGGCGCGGCGCCGTTTGAGGCCGGTCATAGCGCGCCGCAGGCGGGGGCGGACCGGGAGGCGGCACAGTTCGGTCCGGGCGCCCAGGACGCCGCCCCGCCGGTCGGGGCCGGTCAGTGGATGCCGCCGGGTGGCGGGGCTCAGGGGATGCCGCGCGGCGAGGCAGGCCAGCGGGTCCCGCGCATGGAGGCAGGGCAGGGCGCGCCGTGGGCTGCGGGCGGTCGGGGAGTGCCTCGGGCTGAGGACGGCCGGCGGATGTCCCGCGTTGAGGGTGGTCAGGGCGTGTCTCGGGCTGAGGGTGGTCAGGGCGCATCCCAGGCCGAAGGTGGTCAGGGCATGGCTCAGGCCGAGGGTGGTCGAGGGGTGTTTCCGGCTGAGGGCGGGCCGGGTGGGGGGCAGGTCGGTGGGGGGCGGCAGGCGGCCGGGGTGCTGGCCGCGCGGGCGTTGGCCGGTGTGGAGGGCTCGCCTTCCGGTGGCGGTACGCTGCCCGGCGCGCGGGTCTGCGCCCTCGGGCCGATCTACGGTGAGCGGGCGCTCGACGTGACCTTCCAGGCGCCCGAGGGGGCCAAGGAGGTGGTGCTCGCGGCGGTGGCCAGGATGCGGACGCCCTCCGGTGGGCTGACCACCATCAACAGGACCACGTCCATGCAGGTCGCCGAGGAGATGCCGCGCGAGGCCGCCACGATCAGCGGTCAGGCGGTGCCCGTCCCGGCCACGGCCCCCCACAAGCGGCGGCGGCCCGGCCGTCAGGTGGCAGGCGCACAGGGGCAGCAGACGGGCGCCGCCGGGCTCCTCGCGGGGACGGGTGGAGGCGTCGCCGGGCTGACGCCCGGGACAGGCGGAAAGACCCGAGGCGGCCTCCCCGGCCTGACCGGTACGACGGCGGGAAGGGGCGGCCTCCCCGGAGGAGCCGCAGGCTTGCCTGTCACGGGTGGAACCCGGGGGGCGCTCCCGCGCGTCGGCGGCGGGGGCGTGGCGCGGACGCCTCGACAGGGAGGCACGGGCGGAACCCTGGGCGCGTTCCCGCGTGCGGGAGGCGTCGGCCAGGGCGTCACCCCTGGGACGACCGGCCGGGCACCCGCCGGCACTCGGGGAACGGCACGAAACGGCCTCCCCGGCGGCCTGGCGGCAGGCAGCCTGCCCGGTGGCGCGGCGAGCGGCCTGACAGGGCCCCTGCCGGGTGGCGCGGCGGGTGGCTTGCCGGGTGGTGTGACGGGGAGCGTGCCCGGGGGTGCCGTTCAGAAGGGGCTGCCTGGGGGTGCGGCGCACGGGGGGTTGTCCGGCGCGGCAGGGCTGGCGCAGGGCGCGGTGCCGGGGATGACACACCAGAGCCTGCCCGGCGTCATGCCACCGGGGAGTGTGGCCGGAGGTGTGGCGCCGGGGAGCGCCGCCGGGGGCGTGGCGCCGGGCGGCACGGCCGGGGACATGATGCCCGGAGGTGTCGCCGGGGGTATGGTGCCCGGGGGCGTCGGTGGTGGGGTGCAAGGGGGAGGGGTTCCCGGGGGCGGGGCGGTGAGTCTGGCGCCGGAGTCGGGGGCCGGGGCGCCGTGGCCGGTGCAGGTCGTGGAGGCGCGGAAACCGGTTCGCCCGGTCGCGTACGCCAGCCCGCTGGACGGGCCGCGCGGCTTCTCGCTGGTCATCGGGGCCATCGGCGTCCTGCTCGGGGCTTTGTGGCTGGTTACGCGAGCTAAACGCCGCCATAAGCCGCGAAACGTATGGTAATTCCGTCTTTACTGTTGCTTTGACCCGACTAGTATTCCCTTGACCATGGTTCCGGGACTATGCGGAGGGCTCCGGTGGCACGCACGCGAGCGACGGCCGTGTCCGCGATCGTCCTAGCGCTCGGGCTCACGGGCGTCGGCGTGGCCCCCTTCGTGGGGCAGAGCGCGAGCGCTTCGGTCGGCAGCGCGGCGTTCGACCCGGCGGTGGAGCCGTGCGACGCGGGCCAGACCTGCGACCCGCAGACCACGGTCACGGTCACGACGACGTTGGGCACGCCCACGCCGGAGGAGGCTCCGGAGACGACGATCACCCACACCGTCACCGCGAGCCCGACGAAGACCACGAAGGCCCCGAAGCCGCCCAAGACCACCGCGGCCCCCACGCCGCCGCCCGTCCAGGAGACGACGCAGCAGCCGCTGGCGCCCCTGCCCACCGCGCAGACCACGGCCGGGCCGCTGCCCACGGAGCAGACGACGGAGCCGTCCGTCGAGATGCCGTCCGTCGCGCCGACGGACCCGCCCACCGCGACCGCCCCGCTGACGGCCGACACCGCCCCGAGCACGGACTCGGTCCAGCTGGAGGTGCGCGCGGCCGCGCCGGAGTTCGACCAGAAGTCGCTGACGCAGAAGCTCAGCATCCCGGCGCTGGTGCTGGTCCTGCTCGCGCTGTTCGCGGTGCTCATCTTCGAGGGACGGCTGCGCCGCATGGCCCACGCGGCGGCCGTGCGCAAGGCGGGCCCCCCGCTGGCCGGCTCCCCGATGGGCCGCCCGGACGCGCCGCCGCCCGGCTACCCCGCCGGCCCCGGCTACGCCACGGCGTCCTTCCCCGCCCCCGGCTACCCGGGCGGCACGGCGTACGCGCCGATCATCAGCTTCGTCCCGATCCAGACCTACCCGGCCGGCCAGCCCGGCTACGGTCCGGCCCACCACGACCCGGCCTACCACGACCCGTACGGGCCCCAGGGCGGCTACCCGCCCGAGCCGGCGCCGACCGTGCCCGCCGCCATGCCCCCCACGACGCCGGCGACCGCGCCCGAGCCCGTGGTCCTGCACCCCGACGAGTTCGACAGCTACAACGAGCCGCCGCAGCCCGCCCAGGAGTACCGTGACCCGTTCGAGCCGCTGATCCCGGCCGAGCAGCCGCCGGCCGAGATCCCGCCGGGCGGCGGGAAGCCGTACGAGGACGAGCGCGAGTTCCCGCTCGCCCCGGCGGCGGCGGCCGAGAGCGGCGACTCCGAGCCCTGGCAGCAGGGCCCGTCCCTGTTCGAGCCGAAGCAGCCGGTGCAGCCGCGCCCGCCGATGGAGCCGCAGGCCGGGCAGCCGGGGCCGCCGGAGGGCTACCTGCCGCCGCCGTACCTGCCGCCGGAGGGGGACGCCGCGACGGTCGTCCAGCCGCTGCCGCCGCAGCCCCCGGAGGGCGCCACCAAGGAGATGCAGGACCCCAAGCACCGGAAGAAGCGCTGGGGCCGCAAGTAGCACAAAGCGGAAGCGGGGGCCGGATCCATCCGGCCCCCGCTTCCGCTCTGCCGCCTACTTGGCGCGCTTGAAGATCTTGTTGCCCAGCCAGACCAGCGGGTCGTACTTGCGGTCGGCCACGCGCTCCTTCATCGGGATGAGCGCGTTGTCAGTGATCTTGATGTGCTCGGGGCAGACCTCGGTGCAGCACTTGGTGATGTTGCAGTAGCCGAGCCCGTGCTCCTCCTGGGCGGACTCCTGCCGGTCGGCCACGTCGTACGGGTGCATGTCCAGCTCGGCGATCCGCATGAGGAAACGCGGACCGGCGAAGGCCGGCTTGTTCTCCTCGTGGTCGCGGATCACGTGGCAGACGTTGTTGCACATGAAGCACTCGATGCACTTGCGGAACTCCTGCGAGCGCTCGACGTCGACCTGCTGCATGCGGTACTCGCCGGGCCGCACGCCCGCCGGCGGGGTGAACGAGGGGATCTCGCGGGCCTTCTGGTAGTTGAAGGAAACGTCGGTGACCAGGTCCTTGATGACGGGGAAGGTCCGCATCGGGGTGACCGTGATGGTCTCGTCCTCGGAGAAGGTGGACATCCGCGTCATGCAGCCCAGACGCGGCTTGCCGTTGATCTCCATGCTGCACGAGCCGCACTTGCCGGCCTTGCAGTTCCAGCGCACCGCGAGGTCGGGGGCCTGCGTCGCCTGGAGCCTGTGGATGATGTCGAGGACGACCTCGCCCTCGTTCACCTCGACGGTGAAGTCCTCAAGCTTGCCCTCGCCGCCCTCACCACGCCAGACCTTGAACTTCGCCTTGTAACTCATTTGGCAATCCCGTCGAACTCGGCCATCTCTTCGTCGGTGAGGTACTTCTTCAGCTCGTCCCGGTCGAACAGGGTGATCAGGTCCTCGCGCATGGACGGCTGGACCTTCTCCACGACCTGGACGCTGTTGCCGTCCTCGGTGGAGCAGACGAGCAGCTTGCGGCGCCATTCCGGGTTCATCCCGGGGAAGTCGTCGCGGGTGTGGCCGCCGCGGCTCTCCTCGCGCAGGAGGGCGGCGCGGGCGACGCACTCGGAGACCAGGACCATGTTCCGCAGGTCGATGGCCAGGTGCCAGCCCGGGTTGTAGATCCGCGAGCCGGCCGCGCCGACCTGGCGCACGCGCTCCTTGAGCTTCTCCACGACCTCCATGGCCTCGGAGACCTCCTCGGCCTTGCGGATGATGCCGACCAGCTCGTTCATCGTCCGCTGGAGCTCGTGGTGCACCTCGTACGGGTTCTCGCCGTCGCGCTGGAGGGGCGCCAGGGCCTCCTCGCGGGCCGCGTCCACGAGCTCCTGGACGACCTTGGGACGGGCGGCGAGCCCGTCGACGTAGGCCGCCGCGCCCGCGCCCGCGCGCCGCCCGAACACCAGCAGGTCGGACAGCGAGTTGCCGCCCAGCCGGTTGGACCCGTGCATGCCGCCGGACACCTCGCCCGCCGCGAACAGGCCGGGCACGGCCGCCGCGCCGGTGTCGGCGTCGACCTCGACGCCGCCCATGATGTAGTGGCAGGTCGGGCCCACCTGCATGGGCTCGGCGGTGATGTCGACGTCGGCCAGCTCCTTGAACTGGTGGTGCATCGACGGCAGCCGCTTCTTGATCTCCTCGGCCGGCAGGCGGGTGGAGACGTCGAGGAAGACGCCGCCCTGGGGGGATCCGCGGCCGGCCTTCACCTCGGCGTTGATCGCGCGGGCCACCTCGTCACGGGGCAGCAGCTCCGGCGGGCGCCGGTTGTTGGCCTGGTCGGTGTACCAGCGGTCGCCCTCCTCCTCGGTGGTGGCGTACTTGTCCTTGAACACCTCGGGGATGTAGTCGAACATGAAGCGCTTGCCCTCGGAGTTGCGCAGCACGCCGCCGTCGCCCCGGACGGACTCGGTGACGAGGATGCCGCGCACGGACGGCGGCCAGACCATCCCGGTGGGGTGGAACTGGATGAACTCCATGTTGATCAGGTTGGCGCCGGCGAGCAGGGCCAGGGCGTGGCCGTCGCCGGTGTACTCCCAGGAGTTGGAGGTGACGACGTACGACTTGCCGATGCCGCCGGTGGCCAGGACCACGGCGGGGGCGTCGAACAGCAGGAAGTTGCCGGTCTCGCGCCAGTAGCCGAACGCGCCGGAGATGCGGTCGCCGTCCTTCAGCAGGCGGGTGACGGTGCACTCGGCGAAGACCTTGATGTAGGCCTCGTGGTCGCCGTGCGTCTCGAAGTCCTCCTGCTGGAGCGCGACGACCCGCTGCTGGAGGGTGCGGATCAGCTCCAGGCCGGTACGGTCGCCCACGTGTGCGAGCCGCGGGTACTCGTGACCGCCGAAGTTCCGCTGGCTGATCTTGCCGTCTTTGGTGCGGTCGAACAGCGCGCCCCATGCCTCCAGCTCCCAGACGCGGTCGGGGGCCTCCTTGGCGTGCAGCTCGGCCATGCGCCAGTTGTTGAGGAACTTGCCGCCCCGCATGGTGTCACGGAAGTGCACCATCCAGTTGTCGTCGGAGTTGACGTTCCCCATCGCGGCGGCCGCGCCGCCCTCGGCCATGACGGTGTGGGCCTTGCCGAACAGCGACTTGCAGACGATCGCCGTGCGCTTGCCCTGCTGACGGGCCTCGATGGCGGCCCGCAGCCCGGCGCCGCCCGCACCGATGACGACGACGTCGTATTCGTGACGCTCGATTTCCACTGGAAGAAGTCCTTTATGCGAACGGGAAGGCGATGACGCCCTTGGCGACCATGCGGACGTAGAAGTCGGCGATCATGACCGAGAACATCGAGGCCCAGGCGAGCTGCTGGTGCTTGGCGTTGAGCTTGGAGACGAACGTCCAGGCCTTGTAGCGCAGCGGGTGACGGGAGAAGTGGTTGAGCCTGCCCGCGGTGATGTGCCTGCAGGAGTGGCACGACAACGTGTACGTGTTGATCAGCACGGCGTTGACGACCAGGATCCAGGTGCCGAGGCCCTGCGGCTTGTGCACCAGCGCCAGGACGGCGTCGTAGGCCAGGACGAGGCCGATCACGATGGCCGCGTAGAAGAAGTACCGGTGGATGTTCTGCAGGATCAGCGGGAACCGGGTCTCACCGGTGTACTTCCCGTGCGGCTCCTGGACGGCGCACGCGGCCGGCGACAGCCAGAACGACCGGTAGTACGACTTGCGGTAGTAGTAGCACGTGAGCCGGAACCCGCCCGGCAGTCCGAGGATGAGCAGCCCCGGCGGCAGGGTGAACCAGTCGCCGATCGGCGCCCACCCGAACAGCCGCGCGCCCTCGGGGCACGCCGTGGTCAGACAGGGCGAGGCGAACGGGGCGATGTACGGATCGACGAAATAACTGCCGTCGATGATCGCCCACACGCCGTAGACGAGGAACGAGCTGAGCCCGAGGAACGTCAGCAGCGGGACCAGCCACCACCTGTCGGTGCGCAGCGTGCGCACCTTCACCTGGGCACGTTGCCTTCTGACCGGGGCTTCGGGCGTCGTCTGGGTCATCGCGGACCTCTCCACCTCCCGCGGACCCTGCACACAGGGGGGTCCGGGTCGTTTCACTGGGCGCGCGTACGGCGGGTGCGGTACCGCTCTGGGCGCGCATTGGTGGGGGATACGTTACGACGACCGCATACGATTTTGTGAGCGGGGTCACTCACTTTTTCGATGACCTACTGTGATTCCTGTCACGTATACGCGTCAGGGCCGCGGGCCGGGCGCCGGCAGCTTCACTACGGTCACGAAAAAATCATCTATTTGCCGGACAACACGGATAAATTGCTCGAAATCCACCGGCTTCGCGACATAGGCGTTGGCGTGCAGCCGGTAGCTGTGCAGGATGTCCTCCTCCGCCTCCGAGGTCGTCAGGATCACCACGGGGATCGTCCGCAGGGCGGCGTCGGCCTTGACCTCGGTCAGCACCTCCAGGCCGTTCATCCGGGGCAGGTTGAGGTCGAGCAGGATCAGGTCGGGCCGGGGCGCGCCGGCGTAAACGCCCTCCCGCCGCAGGTACGCCATCGCCTGCTCGCCGTCGTTGACCACGTTGAGCCGGTTGCGCACCTTGTTGAGGTCGAAGGCCTCCCTGGTGAGCAGGATGTCCCCCTGGTCGTCCTCCACGAGGAGCACGTCGATCGGGCGCCAGTCCGTCATGCGTCGCCTCCGGCCGCCGGCAGCGTCCAGCGGAACGTCGTGCCCTGGCCGGCCGGTTCGGCGTCCAGCCAGAGCTGCCCGCCGTGGTACTCGACGATCTTCCGGCAGAGCGCCAGGCCGATGCCGGTGCCGGGGTAGACGTCGCGGGGGTGGAGCCGCTGGAAGATCAGGAAGATGCGGTCGGCGTACTTGGGGTCGACGCCGATGCCGTTGTCGGAGCAGCTGAACTCCCACATGTCGCCCTTCCGCTCGGCCGTCAGGCGCACGCGCGGCGGGTCCTCGGAGCGGAACTTGACCGCGTTCTCGACGAGGTTCTGGAAGAGCTGCGTGAGCTGCGTCCGGTTGCCCTCGACCACGGGCAGGCCGTCGCGGGTGACGGTGGCGCCGCTGTCCTCGATCGTGGCCGACAGGTTCTCCAGGGCCCGGTCCAGGGCCTGGCCGGAGTCGGTGGGCACCCGCTCGCCGCTCACCCGGCCCACCCGGGAGAAGTCGAGCAGGTCGTTGATCAGGAGCTGCATGCGCTTGGCGCCGTCGACGGCGTAGTGGATGTACTGGCGGGCGCGGTCGTCGAGCTGCGGGCCGTACCGCTGCTCCAGCATCTGGGTGAAGCTGGCGACCTTGCGCAGCGGCTCCTGCAGGTCGTGGCTGGCGACGTAGGCGAACTGCTCCAGCTCGCCGTTGGACCGGCGCAGCTCGTCGGCCTGGTCGGCGGCCCCGCGCCAGGCCGAGACGATGCGGCGGCGCATGGAGTCGACGTGGCTGGACAGCTCGCTCAGCTCGGCCGGCCGGTCGACGCCGAGCCGGTGGTCGAAGTCGCCGGCGGCGACCGTGCGGACCTGCTCGGTGAGCTGGTCGATGGGCTTGAGCACGGCGTACCTGATGACGAACGCCAGGCCCGCCCCGCCCGCCAGCAGCACCCCGAACAGCACGATCAGCGCCACGTTGAGCCGGTCGAGCTGGGCGGCCATCGCGGGCCTCGGCCCCAGGGCCCGCGCCTGCGCGATCATCGACATGGTGACCACCACGCCGGTCGCGAACGCGAACCCCGCCAGCACGCCGATGGCCAGGAACCAGCGGGCCACCGGCAGCCTGCCGAGCCCGGTCGGCCGCTTCGGCGGCGGCAGCGGATGGATGCTCATGCCTTCCTCCTCGACACCAGGACCACCGCGAGGTCGTCGCTGAGCCTGCCGGCGTGCCTGATCAGCCGGTCGAGGTCGATCACGCCGTGTTCGCGCACCAGCCCGATCAGGCCGTCGACGCCGAGCAGCTCCCTCTGCCCGCCGACGGCCGCCTCGATCAGGCCGTCGGTGTAGAGCATGATCGACCACTCCTCGCCCAGGGGCACGTCGATGACCGTCCACTGCGCGTCGGGGAAGATGCCGAGCGGCGGCCCCGAGGGCGTGCCGGCCAGCACCGCGGGCACGCCGTCGCGGACCAGCACCGGCGGCGGGTGCCCGACCACGCGCATCCGGGCCTGGCGCAGGTCGGGCGTGAAGGTGGCCATGCAGAGCGTGGTGTAGATCTCGGGCGCCTTGCGCTCGGCGCGCAGGAGGGCGTCCATCGTGCGCAGCAGCGTGTCGTCGGTCTGCCCGGCCAGCACCAGCGTGCGCCAGGCGATGCGCAGCGCCACGCCGAGCGCGGCCTCGTCGGGCCCGTGGCCGCAGACGTCGCCCACCACGACGTGCACCGAGCCGTCGGGGGTCTGGACCATGTCGAGGAAGTCGCCGCCCAGCAGGGTTCCCTGGTTTCCAGGCAGGTAGCGGATCTGGTGCGTGATCGCGTCGGTGCGCAGCAGGGGCACGGGCAGCAGGCCGCTCTCCAGGCGGGCGTTCTCCTTGGCGGTCAGCTCGGCCTCGAACAGCCTGAGCTGGGCCAGGTCGGCACGCTTGCGCTCCATGGCGTACCTGATCGACCTGGCCAGCAGGCGGGCGTCGATGTCCTGCTTGACCAGGTAGTCCTGGGCGCCCGCCTGCACGGCGGTCACGCCGACGTGCACGTCCCTGAGGCCGGTGAGGACCAGCACGGCCGCGTGCGGCGCCAGCGCCAGCACCTCCTCCAGCGCCTCCAGCCTGCTGGCGTCGGGCAGGGTGAGGTCGACGAGGACGCACTGGATCGTCGGGTCGAGCTTGGCCTTGGCCTCCTGGAGGCTGCGCGCCCAGAAGATCGTCGGTGGCGCCTCGGCCTGGTTGAGCAGTTCTTCGACGAGGAAGGCGTCGCCGTCGTCGTCCTCGATGAGGAGCAGTGTCAGCGGCTCGTTGAGGTTTGCCGTCACACACGCCTTCCCGGGGGAGTCGGGCTGTTGCTGCTCATTCTGCGATGAGTTCGACCCCTTGCGGAAGCGTGCCTTCCTGGCCGGCCTCGACCACGAAGGCGAGCAGGGTCTCCCGGAACGCCTGCGCGGCCCTGGTGGGTTCGACGTCCTTGCGGTGGGCCAGGGCGATCGTCCGGCTCAGGCCGGGCGGTGCCAGCGGGGTGCCGGACAGCCCCGGCCGCCCGTCGAGCACCATCGACGGCACCACGGCCACGCCGAGCCCCGCCTCCACGAAGCGCAGCACCGCGTCCATCTCGCCGCCCTGCACCGAGAACCGGGGCTCGAACCCGGCCTGGCGGCAGGCGGTGAGGGTGGCCTCGCGCAGGTCGTAACCGCGCCGGAACATCACCATCTGCCGGCCGCGCAGGTCCTCGATCCGCAGGTACGGCCCCCGCGCCCGCTCGTGCGAGGGCGCGACCACGACGAGGTTCTCCCGCAGGATCTCCTCGGTCACCAGGGAGGGGTCGTCGCTCTGCAGTGGCATGATGATCAGCGACAGGTCGAGTTGCCCCCTGGCCAGCGCCCTGACCAGGTCACGCGAGCCGCCCTCCTCCACCAGCAGCTCCACCCCCGGGTACGCCCGGTGGAAGCGCGCCAGCGCGTCGGCCAGCAGGCCCGCGCACAACGACGGCGTGGCCCCCAGCCGCACCCGGCCCCGGCGCAGCCCGGCCAGCTCGGCCACCTCCTGCCGGGCGGTGTCGGCGTCGGCCAGCATCCGGCGGGCCAGCGGCAGCAGCGCCTCGCCCGCGGCCGTCAGCGTGACGTTGCCGCGCGCGCGGGAGAACAGCGGGGCGCCGAGGTCGTGCTCCAGCGCCTTGATCTGCTTGCTGAGCGAGGGCTGGGCGACCCGCATGCGCTCGGCCGCCTGGGTGAAGTGCCTGGTCTCCGCGACCGCGACGAAGTAGGCGAGCTGCTGCAACTGCATGTGATTTTCCTCGCACCGGCCGAGCATTTTTCCTTATGCCGACCGTATAAACCAAGCATCATAGCCGGAAGCTATGGAAACCAGATCCGTGATGACTTGGACGGATCATTGCTGGATACCTAGCGTTCAAACGTGACTGCCACGATAGAGCGCGGCGCCGCCACCGCGCCTGTTAACGCCCCCAAGGGTGCCTCGCCCGCACCGACGTCCAAGAAGCCGAGCCGGTTCCTGAGCTCGTCGAACGGCAAGAAAGTCGTCATGGCCGTCACGGGCGCCGTGATGGTGTCCTTCCTCGTCCTGCACATGCTGGGCAACCTGAAGATCTTCCTCGGCAAGGACTCGTTCAACGAGTACGCCGTCGCCCTGCGCACGCTCCTTGAGCCCATCGCGCCGTACCGGACGGTGCTGACGATCCTGGAGATCGGGCTCGTCGTCTCCGTCGTGCTGCACATGTGGGCCGCGATCTCGCTGGCGCGCAAGGCGGCCAAGGCCCGGCCGGTCAAGTATGTGGCCAAGAAGTCGCAGGCCAACGGCTACGCCACGCACATCATGCGGTTCGGCGGCCTGACGATCCTGCTGTTCGTGATCTGGCACCTGCTCGACCTGACCTTCGGCGTCGTCAACCCCAAGGGCTTCGACTCCGAGCCCGCCGACCGCATGGTCGCCGGCTTCGACCCCTCCCGCTGGTGGGTGACCCTCATCTACCTCGTGGCCGTCGTCATGGTCGGCCTGCACCTGCGGCACGGCATCTGGAGCGCGTTCCAGACGCTGGGCTGGGCCAACCGCAGCCGCTACCGCGGCCTGCGCCTGACGGCCGCCCTCGTCTCGGCGGTCCTGGTCGTCGGCTTCCTGGCCCCGCCCCTCGCCATCACGTTCGGAGTTGTGAAGTGAAGTACACCGAAGGCTCGGAGATCCGGGACACCAAGGCGCCCGCCGGTCCCATCGAGGAGCGGTGGGAGAAGCGGAAGTTCAGCGCCAAGCTGGTCAACCCGGCCAACAAGCGCAAGCTCAACGTGATCGTCGTCGGCACCGGTCTGGCGGGCGGCTCGGCCGCGGCGACCCTGGGCGAGCTGGGCTACAACGTCAAGTCGTTCTGCTACCAGGACACGCCCCGGCGCGCCCACTCCATCGCCGCCCAGGGCGGCATCAACGCCGCCAAGAACTACCGCGGCGACGGCGACTCGATCTACCGGCTCTTCTACGACACCGTCAAGGGCGGCGACTTCCGCGCCCGCGAGTCGAACGTCTACCGCCTGGCCCAGGTGTCGGTGAACATCATCGACCAGGCCGTGGCCCAGGGCGTGCCGTTCGCCCGCGAGTACGGCGGCCTGCTGGACACCCGCTCCTTCGGCGGCGCCCAGGTCTCCCGCACGTTCTACGCCCGCGGCCAGACGGGCCAGCAGCTCCTGCTGGGCGCCTACCAGGCGCTGGAGCGGCAGATCGCGGCCGGGACCGTGGAGATGCACACCCGCCACGAGATGCTCGACCTGATCGTCTCCGACGGCCGGGCGCGCGGCGTCATCGTGCGCGACATGGTGACCGGCGAGATCGAGCGGCACCTGGCCGACGCCGTGGTGCTGGCCACCGGCGGTTACGGCAACGTGTTCTTCCTGTCCACGAACGCCAAGGGCTGCAACACGACGGCCATCTGGCGGGCGCACGAGCGGGGGGCGTACTTCGCGAACCCGTGCTACACGCAGATCCACCCGACCTGCATCCCGGTCTCCGGCGAGTACCAGTCGAAGCTGACGCTGATGTCGGAGTCGCTGCGCAACGACGGCCGGGTGTGGGTGCCGCTGCGCAAGGACGACGACCGGGCCCCCGGCGACATCCCGGAGGAGGAGCGCGACTACTACCTGGAGCGCATCTACCCGGCCTTCGGCAACCTCGTCCCGCGTGACATCGCCTCCCGCGCCGCCAAGAACGTCTGCGACGAGGGCCGCGGCGTCGGCCCCGGCGGGCTCGGCGTCTACCTCGACTTCCGCGACGCCATCGGCCGCCTCGGCCGCGACGCCGTGGAGAAGAAGTACGGCAACCTCTTCGAGATGTACGAGCGCATCACCGGAGAGAACCCCTACGACGTGCCGATGCGCATCTACCCCGCCGTCCACTACACGATGGGCGGCCTGTGGGTGGACTACGACCTGCAGTCCACGATCCCCGGCCTGTTCGTGATCGGCGAGGCCAACTTCTCCGACCACGGCGCCAACCGGCTCGGCGCCTCGGCGCTGATGCAGGGCCTGGCCGACGGGTACTTCGTGCTGCCCACCACGATCGGCGACTACCTGGCCAACGGCCCGTACGGCGAGGTGGACGAGGAGGCCGTGGCCGAGGCGGAGATCAAGGTCCGGACCAGGATCGACCGCCTGATGTCGGTCAACGGCACCCGCACCCCCGACTCCTTCCACCGCGAGCTGGGCAAGCTCATGTGGGACTACTGCGGCATGGAGCGCACCGAGGAGTCGCTGCGCAAGGCCCTGGAGCGCATCCCCGAGCTGCGCGAGGAGTTCTGGAAGAACGTCAAGGTGTCCGGCACCGCCGAGGAGCTGAACCAGGTCCTGGAGAAGGCCGGCCGCGTCGCCGACTTCTTCGACCTGGCCGAGCTCATGTGCCTGGACGCCCTCGTCCGCACCGAGTCCTGCGGCGGCCACTTCCGCGCCGAGTCGCAGGACCCCGACGGCGAGGCCCTGCGCGACGACGAGCACTTCGCGCACGTCTCGGCCTGGGAGCGCACGCCCTCCGGCGAGACGGTGCTGCACAAGGAACCGCTCGAGTACGAGTACGTCAAGATGACCCAGCGGAGCTACAAGTGAACCTGACCCTCAAGGTCTGGCGTCAGAGCGCCCCCTCGGACGCCGGACGCATGGTGACGTACCGGGTGGAGGACGTGTCCCCGGACATGTCGTTCCTGGAGATGCTCGACGTGCTGAACGAGCGGCTGATCCTGGAGGGCGACGACCCGATCGCCTTCGACCACGACTGCCGCGAGGGCATCTGCGGCATGTGCGGCATGGTCATCAACGGCGTGGCGCACGGCGAGCAGCGCGCCACGACGACCTGCCAGCTGCACATGCGCCACTTCGAGGACGGCGCCGAGATCACCATCGAGCCGTGGCGCGCCGCGCCGTTCCCGGTGGTCAAGGACCTGGTCGTGGACCGCAGCGCGTTCGACCGCATCATCCAGGCGGGCGGCTTCGTCTCGGTGCCGGCCGGTTCGGCCCCGGACGCGCACAGCGTCCCGGTGCGCAAGGAGGACGCCGACGCCGCGTTCGACGCCGCGACCTGCATCGGCTGCGGCGCCTGCGTGGCCGCCTGCCCGAACGGCTCGGCCTCCCTGTTCACCGCCGCCAAGATCACCCACCTCAGCCTGCTGCCCCAGGGCCAGCCCGAGCGCCTGACCCGCGCGAAGGCCATGGTGGACCAGATGGACGCCGAGGGCTTCGGCGGCTGCACGAACACCGGCGAGTGCACGGCGGTGTGCCCCAAGGGCATCCCGCTGGACACGATCGCCCAGATGAACAGCGACTACCTCAAGGCCAACGCCAAGTAGGCCAGGCCGAGCAGGCCCCGTCCCGGAACGCCACCGGGGCGGGGCTTCTGCTTTTTCCCGGCGAGCTGTAACAACACGGACGTTCCCACCACTTCCCGGTGTCAGAAGAACGCACCAGGGACGAAGGGGCTGCGCGGTGACGGATGATTCCCACCGTTTCACCGGCATGTACGACGAATGCCGACAACGGGTGTGGGCCTACGTGGTCAGTCGTGCGGGCCGGCAGGTGGCCGACGAGGTGGTGAGCGAGACGTTCGCCATCGCGTGGCGGCGGCTGGACGACGTGCCGGAGCCGCCGCTGCCGTGGCTGCTCGGCGTGGCGCGCAACCTCCTGCGCGACGACGCCCGCTCGCGGGCGCGCAGGGACGCGCTGGCCGCCGAGCTGAGCTCGTGGACCGAGGACGGCCGCCCGGACGTCGCCGAGCAGGTGACCGAGCGCCTGGGCGTGCTGCGGGCGCTGGCCGAGCTGCACGAGGACGACCGGGAGGTGCTCATGCTGGTCGCCTGGCACGGGCTGTCGCCCAAGGAGGGCGCCCGGGTCGTCGGCTGCTCGTCGGCGGCCTTCCGCGTCCGGCTGCACCGGGCCCGCAAGCGGCTCGCCCGAGCCATGGAGGCCGCCGAACCGTCCCGTCCCTACGTGCGCAACCTCAGCGAGGAGTGGTCATGAACCCGATGGACGAACTCCGGGCCGCACGGCCCGCGCACCTCGGCGACCGGCCGGTGGACGAGCACACCAGGGCCGCCGAGCTCGCGCGCGCCATGTCCGGGCCGCGGGGGCCCCGGCGCCGGCGCCCGGCCGTCCGGCCCGTGTGGGGGCTCGCGGTCCTGGCGGCGGGGGCGACCGCGGTGGCCGTCGTGGTGGCGGGGAACGCCGCTCCGGCGCCCAGGAAGCAGGCTCCGCAGGCCGGGCAGAGCGCGTCGGCGACGCCGCGCAAGGTCACGCTGTCCGCCCGGGAGGTGCTGCTGGCCGCCGCCGAGAAGGCCGACCGGCAGCCCGACCGCACCGGCGCCTGGTGGTACACCTCGTCGGTGAGCAGGTACGTCTACCCGGCCGTCCAGGGCGGCTACCTGGTGGTGGACCGGGAGCGCAACGAGGAGTGGACGCCGCGCGCCACCGGCGGCGAGCAGTGGAGCCGCCAGCAGCGGCTCGGCGCGCTGCCCGCGACCGAGGCCGACCGGCTGGCCTGGGAGCGGGCCGGCTCGCCCGGCGAGATCGAGGTGGTGCCGCCCGCGAAGAAGCTGAGCCGGCTGCGCCTGCCGACCTCGGAAGGCAGGCCCACGACCAGCCACACCCCCCTGGTGGACGGCGACAAGGTGTTCTGGCTCGGCCGCAACGTCACGATGAAGGACCTGCGCGGCCTGCCGGACGAGCCGGCGAAGCTGAAGAAGTGGCTGCTCGACAGCTACGACGGGCATTCGACCGAGTCGTCCAGCGTGGAGATGTCCTCCGACGTCTGGCTGTTCACCGTCAGCGTCGGGCTGATCGTCGACATGCCGGTGACGCCTCAGGTGCGCGGGGCCGCCTTCCGCATGCTGGCCGGGCTCGACTCCGTCAAGGTCATCGAGAACGTCACCGACGCCGAGGGCCGCACCGGCACGGCCGCGGCCATCCGGCAGGACGACGACAGGACCGGGCTGCGGGAGAGCCGCCTGATCTTCGACGAGGCCACCGGGCGGGCGCTGGGCACCGAGACCGTGCTGGTCGAGCCGCGCGGGCAGCGGGGAGGACTTGAGCCGGGCGCGGTGTCGAGCTCCGAGGCCGTCCTGGAGGCCGGCTGGACGGACGCCGGCCCCAAGCGCTGAGCCCCGGCCGAGCAGCCCCCGCAGCGGCCCGCGGCGCCCCGCGGCGGCCCGTGCCGTCAGTCGCGCAGCAGGTGCAGGCGGAAGCGGGTCCCGGCCGGTTCCGAACGCACCTGGAGCAGGTCGCAGAGCTGGCGCACCACCCACAGGCCGTGCCCGCGCAGGGCGGTCGGGGCGGGCGGCAGGTAGCCGGGCAGGACAGCCGTCAGCCTGCCCGGGTCGGTGACGTCGCACACGACGGCGTTCCCGTCGGTCCAGATCGCGAGGTCGCCGTGCCCGCCGCCGTGCTCGACGGCGTTGGCGGCGACCTCGTTGACGGTCAGCAGCAGGCGGTCGGTCAGGGGACGGGACAGGCCGAGCCGTTCGGCGGTCGCCCGCACGTGCCGGCGCACGCGGTGCAGGTCGCCGTCGAAACGCAGCCCGGCGGCCCCGGGCGGCGGAGGCGGCAGCGGGTCGCGGTCGGAGTCGTGGCTGAAGGACCCGGGCTCGACGTAATCGGCGCTGGCACGGGGGCCGTCACCGGTCAGCAGCCCCGGATGGGTCCGGCGGGCGCCTCTGACGACCCGGTCCGGCACCGCGCGCGCGTCGAAGGCGCAGACCATCCAGGCCGCGCGGGCGGCGAAGGCGGCGTTGACCGCCGACTCGTACCGGGTCCACTCGGCCTCCTCGGCCGGTGTGCGGCCGTGCCAGACGGGCTCGGCGATCACCCTGGCGCGGGGATGGGCGTCGAGGTAGCGGCCGTAGGCGGCCAGGGTGCGGCCCGGGGCGTCGTACCAGCCGCCGGCCTCGGCGAACTCGACCTCGCCCGCCCCGCCCGCCTCGCCGCCGAGCGCCCGCGCGAGCAGGTCGACGGTGGCGGCCGTGGCCACCACGAGCACTCCGCCCCCGGCGGCCAGCCCGTCGCGGCAGAAGGGCACGGCCGCGGCCAGGAAGCCGGCGTCGCTGGAGTAGACGAGCGCCTGGTGGACCAGCGGGTGCTCGTCCGGCCGGCCGGCGACGGCGATCATGTGCGCCCCGTTTTCTCCGCGACGGCGAGCTGCTGCCCGGCCACGATCGGTTGCAGGGGTCGGGCCGTTCTCAACGGTATATCTCCCGGGTGCGCGCATACATGGTGTATGTCGGCACACCACGGTCACCCTAGCCAATGGAGGGCGGGCCCGGACCGGGCTTGTCAAGATCTCCGGCGGCGGGGGCCGTACTAATTCGGTTGCAGGGGGTATGTCGTGTCTGGCCAGATAGATCGTGTTCATGAAGACGGCCGGGAGGAGGCGACATGGCGTACAACGAGGTGAGCGGCACCAGGCATCCGCTGCGGATGTGGGCGGAGCCGGAGACGGTCGACCCGCAGGCGATGCAGCAGTTGCGGAACGTGGCCAACCTGCCCTGGGTCCATGGCGTCGCCGTCATGCCCGACGTGCACCACGGCAAGGGGGCGACGGTCGGGTCGGTCATCGCGATGAAGGACGCGGTGTCGCCGGCGGCCGTCGGGGTGGACATCGGCTGCGGGATGACCGCGGTGAAGACGTCGTACAAGGCGTCGCAGCTTCCCGACAACCTGGCCTACCTGCGGGGGAAGCTGGAGCAGGCGGTCCCCGTCGGCTTCCAGCACCACAAGCGGCCCGTCGATCCCGCCAAGGTGCACGGGATGAGGACGGCGGGCTGGGCGGAGTTCTGGCGCGAGTTCGACGACCTGGCCCCGGCCGTCCGCGCCCGCCGCGAGCGGGCAGAGGCGCAGATGGGCACGCTCGGCGGCGGCAACCACTTCCTGGAGGTGTGCGCCGACGACGAGGGCTGGGTGTGGGTGGTCCTGCACTCGGGGTCGCGCAACATCGGCAAGGAACTGGCCGAGCACCACATCGGGGTGGCCCGCGGCCTCTCCCACAACCAGGGCCTGGTGGACCGGGACCTGGCGGTGTTCCTCGGCCACACCCCGGAGATGGACGCCTACCGCCGCGACCTGTACTGGGCCCAGGACTACGCGCGCCGCAACCGGGCGCTGATGATGGGCCTGGTCTGCGACGTCCTGCGCCGCCACCTTCCCGGCATCGGCTTCGACCAGCCCATCTCCTGCCACCACAACTACGTGGCCGAGGAGCGCTACGACGGGGTGGACGTGCTCGTCACCCGTAAGGGGGCGATCCGGGCGGGCAGCGGGGACCTGGGGATCATCCCGGGCTCGATGGCCACCGGCACGTACATCGTGAAGGGGCTGGGGAACCCGCGGGCGTTCAACTCGGCCTCGCACGGGGCCGGGCGGAAGATGAGCAGGACCAAGGCCAAGAAGACGTTCACGGTCAAGGACCTGGAGGAGCAGACGTTCGGGGTCGAGTGCCGCAAGGATCCCGGGGTGATCGACGAGATCCCGGGGGCGTACAAGGACCTGGAGTCGGTGATGGCCGCGCAGCGGGACCTTGTGGAGGTCGTGGCGCACCTGCGGCAGCTCATCTGCATCAAGGGCTGAGGCCCGCACGGCCCTGAGAGGGGCCGTGCGGGCGCGCGCGAGCGCGGGACGGCTTCAGGGGTGCGGGGCCGTCCCGGCGCGCTCCGCGGCGCTGCGCAGGACGCAGAACTCGTTGCCCTCGGGGTCGGCGAGCACCGCCCAGCCCGTGCCGTCCGGCTCGCGCAGGTCGGCGATCAGGGTGGCGCCCCGGCGCACCAGGCGCTCGACCTCCTGGTCCCGCGTGGAGTCGGGACGCAGGCACAGGTGCAGCCGGTTCTTGGCCGCCTTCGGCTCCGGCACCTTGTTGAAGTGCAGGATCGGGCCCTCCTTCAGCATCACCCGGGTCTCCTCGTCACCCGGTCGGTCCTCCGGGTGGACGGGACAGCCGGTCACCTCGCTCCAGAACCGGGCGAGCTCGTACGGATCCGCGCAGTCGATCGCGACATTCTGCAATACCGACACCATGGTGAGATCCTGCCCCGAAGCAGGGCGCATGTCGCGCGAGACTTCTCTGTCACCACAAGGAGGGCGGGCCCGGATGGAGATCGGCGAGCTGCTGGGAACCGGCCGCACCGCGGACGTGTACGCGATCGGGCCCGACCGGGTGCTGCGGCGCAACCGTCTCCCGGCCGACACGCGGCGCGAGGCGGCGGTCATGGCCCACGTGGCGGCCTGCGGCTATCCCGTCCCGCGGGTGTACCCGGGCGGTCACGGGCCGGCCGACCTGGTCATGGAGCGCCTGGCCGGGCCCACGATGCTGCACGCCCTGCTGACCGGCCGGATGCGGGCCGGGGAGGCGGGGACGATGCTCGCGCGGCTGCTGCGCCGGCTGCACGAGCTCCCGGCGAGGACGGCGGCCGATCCCGGGCACCGGGTGCTCCACCTCGACCTGCATCCCGACAACGTCATGCTGACGCCCCGGGGACCGATGGTGATCGACTGGTCCAACGCCGAGGACGGGCCGCCCGCCCTCGACCGCGCGATGTCCGCGGTGATCCTCGCCGAGGTCGCGGTGCAGCCGGCGACCGGGATCGCGGACGTGGCGCAGGCCGTCCTGGGCGGCTTGCTGGCCGGGCTCGGCGACGTCCTGCCGGAGGCGGAGCACCTGGCGGCGGCCAGGGCCAGGCGGGAGGCCAACCCGACGCTCAGCGCGGCGGAGGTCGCCGCGCTCGGCGCCGCTGTGGGCGAGATCACGCGGCTCGCCGCGGCGCTGGGGTGACCCCGCCGCACCTGCGCGGTCGTCCGCCGGGCGAGCCGGAAGGCCGTGGATTACGGGGGAACCGAAATCGCATTTGTGTGTTGTTCGCCTGCTGTTCGCTTTCTTGATCACTCGCTGCGCGAAGCTGACGGGCGTTCAAGAGCGACAGTAAGGATGAACATGCGCAAGATCACCAAGACGCTCTTCGCCGCGGGCGTGCTCGCCTGCGGACTGGCGAGCGCCCTGCCCGCACAGGCCGCCGTCGCCGCCGTGGACCCGGCCGGGGTGTGCGGGTCCGGGTTCCGCGTCATCGACTCGCACCCGTTCAAGTCCGGCAGCACGGCGCTGGGCACGATCTACCTGTCCTACAACTCCGGCACCGGCAAGAACTGCGTCGTGACGGTCAACAAGACGCCGTACACGCGGTGGATGCGGGCGACGCTGACCGTGCAGGGCGGCGCGACCAAGACCGACGCCGGTGAGTTCAAGTCGTACGCGGGGCCGGTGATCCTGTCCGCCGTCGACACCTGCGTCAAGTGGGGCGGCGCCTGGGACGAGTCGCCGTACGTGTGGACCAGCGGCTGGAGCCACTGCGGCTGATCCCGTCAGGACGTCCGGGCCTCGCCACCGGGGCTCGGGCCCGGCGGGACGCCTCAGGCGCTCCAGGCGGCAGTGAGGTCGAGGCGTTCGCGCCACAACTTCTCGCCGCCCCCGCCCGGCTCCCACCGGCCGCAGAACTCCAGCAGGTCGCGGCAGCGCGCCACCATCGACGCCTGCCGCTCGGCCCAGGCCGGCACCGGGCCGCCGTAGGCGTCGAAGAAGCGCGGCAACAGGGGGACGTGCTCGGGGTGGTGGCTGCGGACGATCCACTCGCACCAGGCGAGGTCCTCCACCGGCCGGCCCGGATGGGCCCACTCCCAGTCGAGGATCGCGGTGGTCTCGAACGTGGCGGGGTCGAACAGCAGGTTCTGGGGCCCGTAGTCGCCGTGCACGATGCCGAGGCGGTGGATGCGGGCCAGCACCCGGCCGCACTCGGCCAGCACCTCGGCGGCGCGGCCCTCGTCCAGCAGGTCCTGGCCGTGGGCGCCGGCCACGAAGCGGGTGGTCAGGCTCGTGGCGGTGATCTGGTGCACGCGCGGCACCGGCAGCCGGCCGCGCAGCCGGCGCAGGTACCTGCTCTCCGTGCCCAGCCTGAAGGCGGCCTCCGGGCCCTGGTAACACTTGACGACCAGAGCGCCGTCGCCGACCGTGCTGTTGGTGTACCCGTGCTCCACAGCCAACGATTCTGACGCACCGGCCCCCGTTCCGGGCGGCGCGGCGCGCTATCGGGACCGGGCCCGATACACGATGTAAGGGCGGAACAAATAGGTTATCGGGGCCGAAAGGGCGTGCACGAGGCGGCTGAACGGGAAAAGCACGAACAACGCCATCCCGATCACGGTGTGCACCTTGTAAAGGATGCTCGCGTGCCCCATCGCGGTGGCGTCCGGGTTGAGCACGAAGATGCCGCGGAACCAGGGGGCGACCGTCGTCCGGTAGCTCACCTCGCTCGGCACGAACCCCGCCACCGTCGTCACCACGCCCGCGACGATCGCCGCGGCGAGCACCACGTACATGGTCTTGTCGTTCTTCGTCGTGGCCAGGAAGACGGGCCCGTTCGTCCGGCGGCGGTAGACCAGCAGGGCCAGCGCCACCAGCGTGGCCAGCCCGGCCAGTCCGCCCCAGATCAGGGCGTTGGCGTGGTACGCCTCGTTCGACACGCCGATCGCGTCCGTCCAGGAGAGCGGGACGAGCAGGCCGGTGACGTGCCCGATGATCACGAAGATCAGGCCGTAGTGGAACACGGGGCTGGCCACGCGCAGCAGCGGGCTCTCGTAGAGCTGCGAGGAGCGGGTGGTCCAGCCGAACTTGTCGTACCTGTACCGCCAGATCAGGCCGCCGATGAAGATCACCAGAGTGACGTACGGCGCGACCACCCACAACATGCTCTCGCCCCAGCTCACCGGTACCCTCCCACGGTCTCGGCGGGCGGCCCCGCGGCGGCCAGGCGATGCGCCGCGGCGCGCTCGGCGGCCGTGGGCGGCGGCAGCGCCGCGCACACCACCCCGATCACCTCCGCGTACGGCGAGTCCAGCTCGGTCAGGGCGGACAGCAGCAGATCGAGCCCGACGCGATGCTCGCGCAGCACCGCCACCCCGGACGGGTCGAGCGCCGCGAACTCCAGCACGACCGGCAGGAAGTCGGGCAGCTCGTCGTCCATCAGCTCCCAGCCGGCCAGCCGGTAGCGCTGCTTGAGCGCGGCCAGGGACGCGCCGCGGCGGCGGGTGTCGCCGTCGGTGTAGTAGGTCAGGTAGAGGCAGCAGCGCCGGCGCAGGTCGAACGTGTCGACGTAGTGCGCGGCCAGGTCGCCCGCGTCCAGGTCCGCGATCCGCGCCAGGAACGCCGCGAAGTGCGGCTCGGCGGCCTCCCTGATCAGCGGCAGGCGGCGGTGGAAGCGTTCGTCGGGATAGGCGAGCAGGTGCGCGGCGGCCTGCCAGATCACGGCCTTGTTCATGATTTTCCCTTTTTCGGCGGGAAGAGTCCTGCTGGGATGCCCCGGCCGTCCCAGTTGAGGAGGTTCACCCGGTCGTGGGTGATCTCGTCGCTGGTCTGGCGGTCCTTGAGGCCGTGGAAGGACTCGACGGAGACCGGCAGCGGCTTGCCCGACGCCTCCCCGAAGGGGGCCTGCATGCCGGGGCCGCCGTAGTAGTCGAGGCTGCAGCCGGCCTCCTCGACCACGCCGGGCACGTTGCCGTACGCGGTCGGGATCACGTACCGCTCCTCGTACTTGGCCAGGGCCAGCAGGCGGTACATGGCCCTGATGTCGTCCTCGGTCAGGCCGGTGTCCGGCAGGACCGGCTCCTGCCCCAGGTTGACCCCCCGCATGTACGAGCGCATCGCCGCCAGACGGCGCAGCGCGGCCGTCACCGGGACGGGATCGCCCGCGGTGAACAGCTCGGCCAGGTACTCCACGGGGATGCGCAGCGACTCGATGGCGGCGAACAGGTTGTCCGCGTCCTCGCCGTCGTGCCCGGTGTTCGCCAGGGCGTCCACGACGGGGGAGAGCGGCGGGACGTACCAGACCATCGGCAACGTCCGGTACTCCGGGTGCAGGGGGAGCGCAATGCGATATTTCATGATCAGGTCGTAGACGGGGGATCTGCGGGCCGCCTCGATCCAGTCGGCGGGCAGCCCCGCCGTGGCCACGGCCGGGTCGTCGGGATCGACGAAGACGCCGAGCTGGGCCTCGTACAGGTCCCGCTCGTCGGCCACCGAGGCGGCCTGGCTCACCCGGTCGGCGTCGTAGAGCAGCACCCCGAGGTAGCGCAGGCGGCCCACGCAGGTCTCCGAGCACACCGTCGGCAGCCCCACCTCGACCCGCGGGTAGCAGAACGTGCACTTCTCGGCCTTGCCGGTCCGGTGGTTGAAGTACACCTTCTTGTACGGGCACCCCGTCACGCACATCCGCCAGCCCCGGCAACTGTCCTGGTCCACCAGGACGATCCCGTCCTCGGCCCGCTTGTACATGGCCCCCGACGGGCACGAGGCCACGCAGGACGGGTTCAGGCAGTGCTCGCAGATGCGCGGCAGGTAGAACATGTACGCCTGCTCGAACTCCAGCCTGACCTGCTCCGACACCTTCCCCAGCACCGGGTCGGGGGAGGGGTCGCCGCCCAGGTTGTCGTCCCAGTTCGCGCTCCAGCCGATCTTCATGGGCTCGTTGCTGATCAGCGACCTCGGCGGCGCCACCGGGACGTCGTCGGAGAGCGGGGCGCGGGTCAGGTTCTCGTAGTCGTAGGTCCAGGGCTCGTAGTAGTCCTGGATGGAGGGCATGAGCGGGTTGGCGAAGATGTTGGCCAGCTTGCGGAAGCGCCCGCCGGCGCGCGGCGTCAGCCGGCCCCTGCGGTCCAGCTTCCAGCCGCCCCGCCAGCGTTCCTGGTCCTCGTACCGGCGGGGATAGCCCTGGCCTGGGCGGGTCTCGACGTTGTTGAACCAGACGTACTCGACGCCGGGACGGTTGGTCCAGGTCTGTTTGCAGGTGACGGAACAGGTGTGACAGCCGATGCACTTGTCCAGGTTCATCACCATGGCGATCTGAGCCATGATCTTCATCAGTAGCGCACCTCCTGCGACCTGCGGCGAATGGTGGTGACCTCGTCCCGCTGGTTGCCCGTGGGGCCGAGGTAGTTGAAGGCGTACGAGAGCTGGGCGTAGCCGCCGATCATGTGCGTGGGCTTGATCAGCACCCTGGTCAGCGCGTTGTGGATGCCGCCGCGGCGGCCGGTCTCCTCCGACTTCGGCACGTCGATCAGGCGGTCCTGGGCGTGGAACATGTAGACCGTGCCCGCCGGCATGCGGTGGGACACGATGGCCCTGGCCACCACGACGCCGTTGCGGTTGACCGCCTCGATCCAGTCGTTGTCGGCGATGCCGAGCCGGGTCGCGTCCTCGGTGGACATCCAGATGGTCGGGCCGCCGCGCGACAGCGACAACATGAGCAGGTTGTCCTGGTACTCGGAGTGGATCGACCACTTGGAGTGCGGGGTCAGGTAGCGCAGGGTGGCGCTCTCGCCGAAGAGCTCGGCCATGTCCAGCGGCGGGCGGTAGACCGGCAGGGCCTCGCCGTACTCGTGCATCCAGTCGTGGTCGAGGAAGAAGTGCATGCGGCCGGTGAGCGTGTGCCAGGGCTTGCCGTTCTCGACGTTGATCGTGAACGGCGAGTAGCGGCGGTCGTGCGCCTCCTTGCCCGACCACTCCGGGCTGGCCGCGACGTGCGTGGGCCGGGCCTGGGTGTCGGCGAAGACGATGCGGTGGCCCTCGTCCACCAGGTCGTCGAAGCTGCGGCCGGTGCGCCGGGCGAGCTGGCGGAAGCCCTGGGCGGCCAGCCTGCCGTTGCTCACCCCGGACAGCGCGAGGATCGTCTCGCACGCCTTGGCGTCGGTGTCCAGCTCGGGGCGGCCCTTGGCCACGCCGCGCGGCACCAGGCCGCAGCGCTGCCCGAGCCAGGCGACCTCCTCGTCCGGCATGAAGGTCACGCCCTTGACCTGGAGGCCGAGCCGCTCGGTGAGCGGCCCGAGCGCGGCCAGCTTCTCCGCGACCGCGCCGTAGTCGCGCTCGACCACCTTCAGCGTCGGCTCGGGCGCGCCGGGCGCGCGCCCGCCGGGCTGCCCGGTCTCGCCCGGCGTGTCGTGCTGGTACGGGACCACCACGACGTCCTTGCGCACCCCCAGCCGCTCCTTGGCCAGCGCGCTGAAGGCCCTGGCGATGGCGTGGAAGGCCGCGAAGTCCGTCCTGGTCTCCCAGGGCGGCGAGATGGCCGGGTTGAACGCGTGCACGAACGGGTGCATGTCCGTCGAGGACAGGTCGTACTTCTCGTACCAGGTGGCGGCGGGCAGCACGATGTCGGAGTAGATCGTCGAGGACGTCATCCGGAAGTCCAGCGTGAGCAGCAGGTCCAGCTTGCCCCGCGGCGCCTCCGCGTCGGGCTGCTCCAGGTTGGACGTGGCGCCGAGCAGGTGGTGCAGGAAGTACTCGTTGCCCTTGGCCGACGAGCCGAACAGGTTCGACCGCCACAGCGTCAGCACCCGCGGCCAGTTGGCCGGGTCGTCGGGGTCCTCGGCGGCGTGCCGGAGCCTGCCCTGCCGCAGCTCCTCCAGCGTGTACGCCACCGGGTCCTCATGCTCGCCCAGCTCCAGCGGGTTGCGGTCGAAGGCGGGCGACATGGGCATCCAGCCGTTGCGCACGGCCTCGGCCACCAGGTCGGCCGTGTGCCTGCCGCGGAACGCGCCGGGCCCGAGCGGCGAGGTCAGCGCGCCCGCGTCGAACCGGTCGTAACGCCACTGGTCGGTGTGCAGGTACCAGTACGGCGTGCCGGGCGCCTGCCGCGGCGGGCGCGACCAGTCGAGCGCGCCGGCCAGCACCGCCCAGCCGCTCTGCGGGCGGCACTTCTCCTGGCCGACGTAGTGGGCCCAGCCGCCGCCGTTGCGCCCCTGGCAGCCGGTCAGCAGCAGCAGCGACAGGAACGCCCGGTAGATGGTGTCGCCGTGGAACCACTGGGTGGCGCCCGCGCCCATGATGATCATGCATCGGCCGCGGGTGGCCTCGGCCGTCCTGGCGAACTCGCGGGTGATCTTGACCACCCGCTCGGCCGGGACGCCGGTGACCGGCTCCTGCCAGCCCGGCGTGTACGGCTCGGCCGCGTCGTCGTACCCGCCGGGCCAGGCGCCGGGCAGGCCCGGCCTGGGCACGCCGTACTGGGCGAGCAGCAGGTCGAACACCGTGGTCACCAGCCGTCCGCCGACGCGGGCGACCGGCACGCCCCGGCGCAGGACGCCCTCGCCGTCGAAGCGCGGCAGCAGGAGCTGGGCCGACTCGCCGCCGTACAGGGTGAGCTTCGGGTCGACGTCCAGGTCGAGGTTCCAGCGGCCCTCGCCGGAGTCGGTCCAGCGGAAGCCGACCGAGCCGTTCGGGACCACCGGCTCGCCGGACGCGGCCATGAGCACGGTCTTCCACTCGGCCGCCTCCTCCGCCGAGCCCAGGTCCTTGGCCGTGAGGAACTTGTCCGGCACGTACGCGTCCTCGTGCTCGCGCAGCGTGACCAGGAAGGGCAGGTCGGTGCAGCGCTTGACGTAGTCGGTGAAGTAGGGCACCTCCCGGTCGGCGAAGAACTCCTTCAGCAGCACGTGGCCCATGGCCATGGCCAGGGCGCCGTCCGTGCCGGGGCGCACGCTCAGGAACTCGTCGGCGAACTTGGCCGCGTCGCTGTAGTCGGGCGAGACAACCACGACCTTCTGGCCCCGGTAGCGCGCCTCGGCCATCCAGTGGGCGTCCGGCGTGCGGGTGACGGGGACGTTGGAGCCCCACATCATCAGGTACGCGGCGTCCCACCAGTCGGCCGACTCCGGGACGTCGGTCTGGTCGCCGAACACCTGCGGCGAGGCCACCGGCAGGTCGGCGTACCAGTCGTAGAAGGAGAGCATCGTGCCGCCGATCAGCGACACGAACCGGGAGCCGACGGCGTGCGAGACCATCGACATCGCCGGGATGGGGGAGAACCCCGCGACCCGGTCGGGCCCGTACGCCTGGATGGTGTGCACGTGCGCCGCGGCGATCATCTCGACGGCCAGGTCCCAGGTCACCCGGACGAGCCCGCCCCGGCCGCGCGCGCCCTGGTAGCTCGCCCGCTTGTCCGGATCGGTGGTGACCTCGGCCCAGGCGGCGACCGGGTCGCCCAGCCGCTCCCGCGCCTCCAGATAGAGCTGGACCAGCACGCCCCGCGCGTACGGGTAGCGGATCCGGGTCGGCGAGTAGGTGTACCAGGAGAAGGCCGCCCCCCGGGGGCAGCCGCGCGGCTCGTACTCCGGCCGGTCGGGGCCCACGCCCGGATAGTCGGTCTCCTGTGTCTCCCAGGTGATGATGCCGTCCTTGACGAACACCTTCCACGAGCACGAACCCGTGCAGTTCACGCCGTGCGTCGAGCGCACCACCTTGTCGTGGCTCCACCGGTCGCGGTAGAAGGCGTCGCCTTCCGTGCCGCCTTTCAGATAGAGAGTCCGCAGGTCACCACTGGTGGCCGATCTGCGGAGGAACCGACCGGTCTTCAGCAGGAGATCCTCGGCGCTCATACCCCCACTTCATCACAGAAGGTGACCCTCTGTTACACAGGGTGTATGTCTGTGCTCCGTAAAGGTCAGGTGCGGAACCTGGCGCTGGCCACGGCGGCCTTCGCCGTGACGTTCTGGGCCTGGAACCTCATCGGCCCCCTGTCGGGCAGCTACAGCAGGCAACTGCACCTGTCCGCGACACAGACCTCGCTGCTGGTCGCGATCCCGGTGCTGGTCGGCTCGCTCGGCCGCGTCCCGGTGGGCGTGCTGGCCGACCGGCTCGGCGGGCGGCGCATGTTCGCCGTCATCTGCTTCGTCTCGATCGTGCCGGTCCTGTTCGTGGGCTGGTCCGAGTCGTACGGGTGGCTGCTGTTCTCGGGGTTCCTGCTGGGCATCCCGGGCACGTCGTTCGCCATCGGCATCCCGTTCGTCAACGCCTGGTACGAGGCCGCCCGCAGAGGGTTCGCCACCGGCGTGTTCGGCGCCGGCATGGGCGGGACCGCGCTGTCGGCGTTCTTCACCCCCCGCCTGGTGGAGGAGTTCGGCCGGTTCGCGACCCACCTGCTCATGGCCGCGGCGCTCGCCCTGATGGGCGTGATCATGATCGGCGGCAGCCGCGACTCGCCGGCCTGGTCGCCCGCCACCGCCCCGGCCCTGCCCCGGATGCGCGCGGCCACGAAGCTCAGCGCGACCTGGCAGTGCGCCTTCCTGTACGCCGTCACCTTCGGCGGCTTCGTGGCGTTCTCGACGTACCTGCCGACCCTGCTCCAGAACGTCTACCACTTCGCCCAGACGGGCGCCGGGCTGCGGACGGCCGGGTTCTCGATCGCCGCCGTCGCCGCCCGGCCGATCGGCGGCACGCTGTCGGACCGGATCGGGCCGGTCAGGGTGCTGCTCATCTCCCTGGCCGGGACGGTCGTGATGGCGGTGGCGCTGTCGTTCAGGCCGCCCGCCGAGGTGCCCGCCGGGGCGTGCTTCGTGCTCATCGCCTTCTTCCTCGGGCTCGGCACGGGCGGCGTCTTCGCCCTGGTGGCCAAGCTCGTCGAGGCGTCGAAGGTGGGGACGGTGACGGGGCTCGTGGGCGCGGCCGGCGGGCTCGGCGGGTACTTCCCGCCGCTGGTGATGGGGGCCGTCTACGGCGCGTCCGGGTCGTACACCGTGGGCTACCTGCTGCTCGCGCTGACTGCCCTGGTCACCTTGCTCTACACCGTGCGCACGTTCAGGCACGTGCCGGATCGTTAGCCAGGCGCGGGCGCGTTCCCGATCGTTGGCCAGGCGAAAAACCGTTTGCCGGGCCGGGCGATGGCTTGTCAACCTTGTCAGACCATGCGCTCCCTTCCTGAGGCCGATCCCGGCACGCCCGACATCCGCAGCCCGCTCCGCTACCTGTGGTGGAACGCGCGGCGCCAGGCGCGTGCCCTGCTCGCCGGCATCGGCTTCGCCACCCTGTGGTGGCTGGTGCAGGCGCTCGTGCCCGCGGTGCTCGGCAAGGGCATCGACGCGGTCACCGCCAAGGACACCAGGGCGCTGCTGACCTGGGCGTCGATCCTGCTCGCGCTGGGGCTGCTGCAGGCGTTCACCGGGATCATGCGGCACCGGATGGCGGTGTTCAACTGGTTGTCGGCGGCCTACCGCACCGTCCAGGTGACCGCGCGGCAGGCCGCCCGGCTCGGGGCGACGCTGCCCAAGAAGGTCTCGACCGGCGAGGTCGTCAGCGTCGGCAACTCCGACATCGCCCACATCGGCAGCTCCATGGACATCCTGCTGCGCGGCACCGGGTCCGTCGTGGCCATCGTCGCGGTCACCGTGATCCTGCTGGCGACCTCGGTCCCGCTCGGGCTGCTCGTGCTGTTCGGCGTGCCGCTCATGGCGCTCGCCGTCTCGCCGCTGCTCAAGCCGCTGCACCGGCGGCAGAAGCGGCAGCGCGAGCTGACCGGCGACCTGTCCACCAGGGCCGCCGACATCGTGGCCGGCCTGCGGGTGCTCCGCGGCATCGGCGGCGAGCAGGTGTTCGCCGGCCGCTACGGCGAGGAGTCCCAGCGCGTGCGCCACGCCGGGGTGGGCGTGGCCCGGGTCGAGTCGCTGCTCGAAGGCGCCCAGATCCTGCTGCCCGGCCTGCTCATCGCGGTCGTCACCGGCATCGGCGCCACGTTCGCGGTCGGCGGTGAGATCAGCACCGGCGACCTGGTCGCGCTCTACGGTTACGCCGCCTTCCTCATCGGCCCGCTGCGCACCTTGACCGAGGCCGCTGACAAGCTCACCAAGGGCCACGTCGCGGCCCGCCGCGTCATCCGCATCCTGGCCATCGAGCCCGAGGTCGCCGGCGGCACCGAGACCAGCGGCGGCGGCGTGCTGCGCGACTGCTACAGCGGCGTCACCCTCCAGCCCGGCATGCTCACCGCCGTCGCGGCCGACGCGCCCGAGGAGGCCGCCGCCATCGCCGACCGCCTCGGCCGGTACGCGCCGGGCGACGTCACCTTCGGCGCCGTCGAGCTGGCCACGCTGCCCATGGCCGAGATCCGCGCGCGCATCCTGGTCGCCGGCAACGACGCCCGGCTGTTCACCGGCAGGCTCAGGAACGAGCTCGACGTCCGCGACGCGGCCACCGACGAAGACGTGCGCGCGGCCCTGCACGCGGCCTGCGCCGAGGACATCGTCGAGGCGCTGCCCGACGGCCTCGACGCCCAGGTGTCCGAGGCGGGGCGCGAGTTCTCCGGCGGCCAGCAGCAGCGGCTGCGCCTGGCACGGGCCCTGGTCGCCGACCCCGAGGTGCTCATCCTGGTCGAGCCCACCAGCGCCGTCGACGCCCACAGCGAGGCCCGCATCGCCGAGCGGCTGGCCAAGGCGCGCGCCGGCCGCACCACCATGATCTGCACGACCAGCCCGCTGGTGCTCGACCGGGCCGACCACGTCGTCTACGTGGCCGGCGGCCGGGTGCTCGCCGAGGGGACGCACCGGCACCTGCTGGACGCGTCCCCCGAATACGCCGCGACCGTGACCCGAGGGGAGGGCTGACCGTGGCCCGCGAGATCCTGCCGGTCGCCGACCGGAAACAGGTGCGCGCCTACGCGCGCAGGCTGACGCTGAAGTACCCGCGGCAGCTCGCCGTCGCCCTGGCCCTGCACGGCCTGGCCGCCGTCGCCGGGCTCGTGGTGCCGTGGCAGCTCGGCAGCCTGGTCCAGGCCGTCCAGGACGGCGGCGAGGTCGACGGGCTGCTGGTGGCCGTCGTCATCGGCGCGTTCCTGTTCCTCCAGGGCCTGCTGGTCCGCTTCGCCGTGCTCGCCTCGGCCAGGCTGGGCGAGAAGGTGCTGGCCGAGCTGCGGGAGGAGTTCGTCGACCGGGTGCTCGGCCTGCCGCTGTCCACGGTCGAGCGGGCGGGCGCCGGCGACCTGATCACCCGTACCTCCCGCGACGTCGACTCGTTGTCCAGGACCGTCCGGCACGCCGTGCCCGAGACGCTCATCGCGCTGGTCACCTTCGTGATCACCATGGGCGCGCTGGTGCTGGTCAGCCCGCAGCTCATGCTGCCGATGCTGGTCGCCGGCCCGCTGATCTGGTTCGCGACCCGCTGGTACCTCAAGCGGGCGCGCGACGGCTACCTGCGCGAGAACGCCGCGTACGCCGACATGACCGAGGGCCTGGCCGAGACCGTCGAGGGCGCGCGGGCCGTGGAGGCGCTCGGCCTCCAGCAGCGCCGGCGCGAGCGCACCGACGGCGACATCCGCCGCTCCTACGCCGCCGAGCGCTACACCCTGGGCCTGCGGACGCTCTGGTTCCCCGCGGTCGAGCTCGGCTACGTGATCCCGGTGGTCTCCACGCTGCTGGTCGGCGGCCTGTTCTACACCAACGACTGGGTGACGGTCCAGCAGGTCACCGCCGCCCTGGTCTACGCCCAGCAGCTCATCGACCCGCTCGACCGCTTCCTCATGTGGATCGACGAGCTCCAGGTGGGCGGCGCGGCCATGGCCCGGCTGCTGGGCGTGGCCAACGTGCCCGACGACCGCGAGCCCTCGGCCGCCCGCCCGGCAGGCGAGCTGCTGCGGGCCGACGACGTCAGGTACGCCTACCGCGAGGGCCGCGACGTGCTGCACGGCGTGTCGCTGACCGTCGAGCCGGGCGAGCGGCTGGCCATGGTCGGCCCGTCGGGGGCCGGCAAGTCCACGCTCGGGCGGTTGCTGGCCGGCATCCACGGGCCGCGTACCGGCGAGGTCAGCGTGGGCGGCGTGCCGCTGGTCGACCTGCCGCTCGACGACCTGCGCGGGCACGTCGCGCTGGTCACCCAGGAGCACCACGTCTTCAAGGGCACCGTCCGCGACAACCTGCTGATCGCCCGCCCCGGCGCGGACGACGCGGCGGTGCGCGCGGCGCTGGCCGCCGTCGACGCGCTCGACTGGGTCCGGACGCTGCCCGAGGGGCTGGAGACCGAGGTCGGGTCCGGCGGCGTCGCCGTGCCGCCCGCGCAGGCCCAGCAGCTCGCGCTGGCGCGGCTGGTCCTGGCCGACCCGCACACGCTGGTGCTCGACGAGGCCACCTCGCTGATCGACCCGCGGGCCGCGCGCCACCTGGAACGCTCGCTGGCCGCCGTCCTGGAGGGCCGTACGGTGATCGCCATCGCCCACCGGCTCTACACCGCGCACGACGCCGACCGGGTGGCCGTCGTGGAGGACGGCCGGATCACCGAGCTGGGCCCGCACGAGGAGCTGGTCGCCGAGGGCGGCTCGTACGCGGCCCTGTGGGCGAGCTGGCACGGCACCCCCGCCCCCACTCCCTAGGCCACGGGCTCCCAGACCGGCCCGTCGGCCGTGTTACGCGCGCGGCCGAAGACCACGTCGGCGAAGTGGATGCCGAAGCCGATCGTGTCCGGCCGCAGCAGCTCCTCGACCAGCCGCCGCCGGTGCACGGTCGACTCCACGCGGTCCAGGTCGGAGCCGGCCGGCCACTCGGGATGGCGCACCTGCACGGGGGAGTGCAGGGCGTCGCCGAAGGCCAGCAGCCGCTGCCCGCCCGAGGTGATCGTGTAGGCGGTGTGCCCGGCGGTGTGGCCGGGCGCGAACGCGGCCCGCACGCCGGGGAAGATCTCCTCCCCGTCGCCGAACGTCCTGACCCGGGGGGCCATGGCCGTCAGGGCCTCCTCCGGCGTGCCGAAGTCGAGGGTCCGGTGCCGCTCGGCCCATTCGGGCTCGGCGAACAGGTACGCGGCGGACGGGAACGCGGGCCCGCCGTCGGCCGGGTGCCAGGCCCAGCCGATGTGGTCGATGTGCAGGTGGGTGAAGGCCACCGCCTCGACGTCCTCGGGACGGCGGCCCAGCCGGGCGAGGTTGGCCGGCAGGTCGCCGCCGCGCAGCTCGCCGATCAGCGGGTCGGCCGGGTCGTCCGGCTGGTGCACCGGGCCCACCCCCGCGTCGATCAGCAGGGCCCGCTCGCCCGACTCCACCAGCAGGCCGCCGATGCCGGCCACGAGATTGCCGGTCTCGTCCAGGTGGTCGGCGTGCTCGGCCCAGTCGCGCTCGGTCGTGCCCGGCAGCCAGCCGTACGGCTTGAGCCGCACGCTCCCGTCGGGCACGAAGGTGACCTTGAGGTCGCCGACCCGCAGCGACCGGAGGGCGGACGGGCGGCGCAGACGAAGGCTCTCGGAAGTGCTCATGGCGGAAACTTATAGCTAGAACCTTTCAAGTTGCAAACATCCAAGCTTGAGGTAGTTTTGGGGTATGACAACGTCCGAAGCCGAAGCGCGGGCCGCGGCCGAGCGGAACCTGTGCGGCCTGGTGGGCGCGCTCGCCAGGCAGATCGAGGGGCACGTCAGGGAACGCGCGGCCGCGCTCGACCTCACCGCCGCCCAGGCGGTGGCGCTGCGCGAGCTGACCGGCCCGATGACCATGAGCGACCTGGCGGGGCGCATGGGGTGCGAGCCCTCCAACGCCACGTTCGTCATCGACCGGCTGGAGCAGCAGGGGGTCGTGGAGCGCCGCCCCCATCCGAACGACCGCCGGGCCAAGCTGCTCGTGCTCACCCAGGAGGGCGCCGGCCTGCGGGAGCGCCTGCTGGGCCTGCTGACCGAGGGCTCGCCGCTGGCCGCGCTCACGACCGACGAGCAGTCCGTGCTCCAGAAGCTGCTGGAGCGGGCGGCCCCGCGGTAGCGCCCGCGGGGGTTGCGATGATCGTCCGGCGCTGTCAGCATCGTCGGAGTGAGCACCTGGCAGCGCGCCTGGGAAGGCGTGCTCGGACTCCTCGCCCTGCTGGGCCTGGCACTCGTCCTGATCACTACGGTCAGTGACCGCCTGCTCGACATCCTCGCCCACGCCGGGCAGCTCGGTCTGATCGTCATGGGGTTCGGCCTGTCGCTGCGCACCGGCACGCCCAATCTCGCCGTGGGCGCGGTCGCCGCCGCGAGCGGCGCCTTCGTGGCGTCCACCGCCGGGGCCGGGGTGCCGCTGCCGGTGGCGATGCTGCTCGCGCTCGTGCTCGCCGGGCTCCTGGGGGCCGCCATGAGCACGCTCACGATGCTGCTGTCGGCCCCCGCCTGGGCCGTCACGCTCGGGGCCGCCGTCGTGTGCGAGGCCCTGGCCGTCGCGCTGCTCGGCGACGGGACGATCCCGCTGCAGACCGCCGCGCTCTATCCCGGCCCGCTGGGGTTCGCCGTGTTCGCGGTCGTCTCGATCGCCGGCGGCCTGCTGTGGAACCGGCAGGAGGTGCGCAAGGAGCTGGGCGCCGGGTGGCCCGGCGCGGTGCTCGGCCTGGCCGGGTCGAGCATGCTCGCCGCCGCGGGCGGCATCGCACTGCTGCTGCGCCTCGGCGCGGCGCCCTCGGGCGACCAGGGGCTCTACAGCACCGTGTTCGCGCTCGCCGCCGTCCTCCTGGGCGGCACCAGCCCGTACGGCGAGCGCGCCGGCGTGGCGGGCACCGTGCTCGGCGTGCTGATCCTGGCCGTGGCGCAGGGCCTGCTCGCCTACCTCGGCGCTCCCCTGTGGGTGTTCCTGCTGGTCATGGGGCTGGCCGTGCTGATCGGCCTGGGGGCGTCGAGGCTGCTCGACGCCCTGCGCGCCGCCTAGCCCAGCGCCTTCTTCAGGAAGTCGACCTGGAGCAGGAGCAGGTTCTCGGCCACGACCTCCTGGGGCGTCATGTGCGTCACGCCCGACAGCGGCAGCACGCTGTGCTGGCGGCCGGCCGCCAGCAGCGCCGAGGACAGGCGCAGCGTGTGGGCGGCCACCACGTTGTCGTCGGCCAGGCCGTGGACCAGGAGCAGCGGGCGTTCGAGCTTGGGCGCGTCGGCGAACAGTGAGGAGTTGTCGTAGACCTCGGGCTGCTCGTCGGGGTGGCCCAGGTAGCGCTCGGTGTAGCAGGTGTCGTACAGCCGCCAGTCGGTCACCGGCGCGCCCGCCACCGCCGCGTGGAAGACGTCGGGACGCCGCAGCACGGCGAGCGCGGCCAGGAAGCCGCCGAACGACCAGCCGCGGATGGCCACCCTCGACAGGTCGAGGTCATCGGGGTACTGCTCGGCCACGCCCTGAAGGGCGTCGATCTGGTCCTCAAGCGCCGGGGTCGCCAGGTCGCCCAGCACCGCCCGCTCGAACGCCGGACCGCGGCCCGGCGTGCCGCGGCCGTCGGCCACGATCACGGCGAAGCCCTGCTCGGCGAACCACTGACTCTCCAGGAACGCGCCGCGCCGGTTGAGCACCCGCTGCGCGTGCGGGCCGCCGTACGGGTCCATCAGGACCGGCAGCCGGCCCGAGCCCTGCTCGTACCAGGACGGCAGCACCACGGCCGTGGCCAGCTCCCGGCGGCCCGAACGCCCCAGCGACACCCGCAGGTCGAGCCCCGGACGCTCGGCGTACGACGGGATCGGGACCGCCATGCCGTCGCGCCGCACCACCGTGGTCGAGACGCCCTCGGCGTCGAGGCTCTGCTCCGACAACACGCCGACGCCGCCGGACATCCGCCCCGAGAACACCCCGGACCGGGTCGAGACCGGCAGCAGCGAGTGGCCGTCCCAGGTCCACAGGTGGATGTCGGTCGGGTCGCCGCCGCTGGCGCTGAACAACACGCTGTCGTGGTCGACGTCGAGCACCGACCGGACCTGGAGGGTGGGCGGCGTGACCGCGCGGTCGCCGACGAACAGCCGGTGGCCGCCCTCCGACGTGGCCACCCAGACCAGCGAGCCGTCGTCGAGGTGCGCCGGCACGCCGGTCACGATGTCCACCCAGGCCGGGTCGGTGTCCTCGCGGACCAGCGTGGACACGCCGGTCGCCGGATCGACGGAGAACAGCCGCAGCGTCTTCTGGTCGCGCGTCATCGTCACGATCGACAGCGCGTGCTCGTCCCAGGCGGCCGTCGTCAGGTACTCCTCCTCGAACGGCACCGCCACCCGCGACCCGTCGAGCCCGAGCACGAACAGCTCGGTGCGGGCGTTGGGCGTGCCGGCCGACGGGTAACGCTGGGCGGCGGCCGGACGGGAGGGGTTGGCCGGGTCGGCGATGTACCAGGTCTCGACCGGCTCCTCGTCGGCCCGCTCGACCAGCAGCGCGTCGCCCGACGGCGACCACCAGTAGCCGCGCATCCGGTCCATCTCCTCGGCGGCGATGAACTCGGCCAGGCCGTAGGTGACGGTCGGCGACTCCGGCGTGGCGAGCACCTCGCCGCGCCCCGAGTCGAGGTCCTGGACGTGCAGCGCGCCGCCGGTGACGTAGGCGACCTGCCGCCCGTCGGGGGACAGGCGGGGGTCGATGACCGCGCCCGGCGTCTCCAGCCTGCGGGTCTGGCCGCTCGCCAGCTCGACGACGTAGAGCCCGCCGGACAGGGCGAAGGCAGCCCTGGTCAGCGCGGCGTCGGCGCCGTAGGCCACCACGCCGCCGGCCGCCTCGCGGCTGCGCTCGCGCCGCGCGCGCTCCTCCGGCGGCAGGTCCTCGTCGTCGGCGTGGAGGGTGCGCGGATCGACCACCAGGCGTTCGACGTGGGTTTCGGTGTCGAGCTCCCACAGGCAGGTGACCGGGTCGGTGCCGGACCTCGTCCGCAGGAAGACCACTCGTCCGCCGTCGGGGGAGATCGTGAACCCCCTGGGCACTCCCAGGGTGAACCGGCGGGTCCGTGCCGACAGTCGCGGGAAGCTCTCACTCATGGGCTCAATCCTGCCAGTATCCAGCCATTGTTACGCTCATGACTATGACTGATCGCCGCCTCCTGCTCGTGCACGCCCATCCGGACGACGAGTCGATCGGCACCGGCGCGACCATGGCCAAATACGTCGCGGAAGGCGCCCACGTCACGCTGGTGACCTGCACGCTGGGGGAGGAGGGAGAGGTCATCCCGGCCGACCTCGCCCACCTGGCGGCCGACCGCGACGACCTGCTCGGGCCGTACCGGATCGGCGAGCTGGCGGCGGCCTGCCAGGCGCTCGGCGTCGAGGACCACCGCTTCCTCGGCTCGCCCGGACGCTGGCGCGACTCCGGCATGATGGGCGTCGCCACCAACGACCGGCCCAACGCCTTCTGGCAGGCCGACCTCGACGAGGCGGCCGGCGAGCTGGTCAAGGTCATCCGCGAGGTGCGCCCGCAGGTGCTGGTGACCTACGACGCCAACGGCTTCTACGGCCACCCCGACCACATCCAGGCCCACCGGGTGGCCCGCCGGGCCTTCGAGCTGGCCGCCAAGCCCGGCTACGTCCCGGGCGGCCGGCCCGCCCCGCGCCAGGACGAGCCGTGGCAGATCGCGAAGTTCTACCACACGGCCGTGCCCAGGTCCGTCATGCGGCGCACGGCCGAGGCGCTGCCCGACTCCGGCACCGGCTTCCTCGTCGAGGACGTCGACGACATCCCCTTCGGCAGCCCCGACGAGGACATCACCACCGAGATCGACGCCCGCCCCTGGGTCGGCAACAAGCGGGAGGCCATGCGCGCCCACGCCACCCAGATCACCGTCGAGGGCCCCTGGTACGCGCTGTCCAACAACATCGGGCAGGAGGTGCTCGGCGTGGAGCACTTCGTCCTGGCCATCGGCGTGCCCGGCCCGCCGGTGCCCGGGCCGCCGGTCGACGCCGGCGGGCTCGGCGAGCCGCACAACCGCGAGAACGATCTCTTCGCGGGCATCCACTAACCTCGTTCCCCATGGAGCATCGCAGCCAGGCGGAGTCGGCGCTGGGCGGGGCGGCGTACGGCATGCTGTTCGTGCTGGGTGTCGTGCTCGGCGTCGTGGGCGGGTTCACGCACGCGCTCGACCAGCATGGCGCGGTGCCGTGGGTGGCGATCGGGTGGGTGCTCGCGCTGTTCCTCCTCCCGCTGGGGGCGGCCAGGCTCATGCGGACGAAGCTCGCCGCGTTCGCGGTCGGGCTCGGCTGGCTGCTGGTGACGATGCCGTTCACCCTCGAACTCAGCGCCGGAGATCTGGTGATCTCTCAGGGTGCGGCGGGGTACGTCTACCTCTATGGCGGATTGCTGGCTCTCGTGGTGGCGTTCATGTGCTCGCCCTCATCCGGTGGGGGTTCGTGGCTGTTGCGGGGATACCCACCTCCAAAGAATCCGACGTAGAGGCATAAAGTAACGTCGTGCATTCCATAGAGCGGCATGTGGACCCGGGAAACTACCGTAAGGTCGTCGGCCGCTTCGCCACGGGAGTCGCGATCGTCACGACCCGGCTCGGCGGCGTGGACCACGCGATGACGGTCAACTCCTTCACGTCGGTCTCCCTCGCCCCCCTGCTCGTGCTCTTCTGCGCCGAGAAGGTGGCCCGCTTCCACGACGCCGTGATCGAGGCCGGGGTGTGGGGCGTGTCGGTGCTGCACGCCTCGATGGAGGACGCCTCCCGCTTCTTCGCCCATCGCGGCCGTCCGCTGAACGGGCAACTGGCCCGGTGGGAGCACCATCGCGGGGACTCGGGGGTGGCCCTGTTCACCGGCGCCCTGGCCACGGTCGAGGCCGCCACGACGGCGGTGTACGACGGCGGCGACCACTCGATCGTGCTCGGCCAGGTGACGGCCCTCGGCACCCCCGCGGACGGCTCGCCGCTGCTCTACCACGACGGCCGCTACAAGAACCTCTGACCCCGCCGCTGCTCTCCCACGACGGCCGGTTCAAAAACCTCTGACCCCGCCGCTACGCCCGGCCGGTGGGGCGGCGGTCGTGCCGGTCGAGCGCGTCGGCGAGGAGCGCCCGCGCCGACGAGCACATGGTGTCGGCCGCCTGCTGCCGCCTGCATCCGGCGATGTCGGCGAGCCAGACCAGCGTCCGGGGCCACTGCGACCAGCCGCCCTCGGGCCGCTGCCGGCTGTGCCGCAGGCGGGTGTCCTGGCCGCGGGCGAAGACCTCCGGGCGCCCGTCCTGGTCGCGGACCACGGGCATGGCGCGCTCCTCAGGAGGTCTCGGCCGGACGGGTGCCGCTGCCGCGACGTTCCTCGTCCGCGTCCGCCTCGCGCGGGGGGCGCGGCTGCGTGGTGTAGAAGCGGATCTCGTGGCCGTCCGGGTCGTGCAGGCCGGGCAGGATCCAGCCGATGGTCGCCTCGTGCACGCCGGCGTGGCTGTCGCCGGACGCGGTCAGATGGGCGGCCAGCTCCTCGATGGCCTGCTTGTCCGGGACGCCGATGGCGAAGTAGTCGAAGCCCGCGGCGGCCCTGGCCCGCTCCGGGTCCAGCCGCAGCGCCAGTACGGGACCGCCGGCCGGATGGGCGAGCGCGTAGCCCATCGGCACGCCCTGCTCGACGAACTCGATGTCGATCTCGTACCCGAACCGGGAGCGGTACCAGGCCAGGGAACGGTCCAGGTCGGTGACCGGGAGCTTGAGGTGGTGCACGCCGTCCAGGCGCGGGAGGTGCGACACGGCAAATACCCTCCTTGCAGTTACGCTGCATCGATGCAGTTATACTGCATTCTATGTCGGAGCCCGTCAAGCGTGATCTGCGTGCCGCCCGCATCGCCGCCACCGAGGAGAAGATCCTGACCGCCGCCACCGAGCTGTTCCTCCGCAACGGCTACGCGGCCACCACCCTGACCGCCGTCGCCCGGTCCGCCGAGGTCGGCGACCGGACCGTCTACCTGCGCTTCGGCACCAAGGCCGCGCTGCTCAAACGCTGCGTCGACGTCGCCTTCGCCGGTGACGGGGCCGCCGTCGACATCACCGGCCGCGACTGGTACGTCCGCGCCGGCACCGCCACCACCGCCGGGGAGCGCATCGCCGCCCTGGCCGGGGGCAGCCGCCAGATGGCCGAACGCGCCGGCGACCTGCTGGCCGTCGCGCTGCAGGCCGCGCCCACCGAGCCGGACCTGGCCGCCGCCACCCGGGCCGGGCGCGCGGCCACCCGGGCGAACATGCGCGCCTTCTGGGACAAGATGGCCGCCGACGGGCTGCTGGCGGGCGGGCACGATCTGGACTGGCTGACCGACACCACCGCCGTCCTGGTGCACGCGGAGACGTACCTGCTGGGGCGGGAGATGTTGAGCTGGACCGCCGACACCTACGAACGCTGGCTCACCGAAACCCTCACCCGCCTGCTGACCGCCGCCCCACACTGACCGGCCCGGGGAGCGGTGGCGCGGCGTCCCTACGGGGTTGGCGGCCCGGATGGAAGAGGGGGCGGGGGACATGAGTCAGGCCAGGCGTTGGGGCCTGGCCTGAGTCATGTGGTGTGTCGGTCGGGGGTTACTGGGTGGGGGGTTCCGGCGGGGTCGGGGTGTCGGTGGGGGCGCCGGTGTCCGTGGAGGTCGCGGTCGGGGTCGGGGTCGGGGTCTCGGAGGGGAGATCCGTGGGCGGCGCGCACGTCGGGATGTCCGTCGGGACGTCCGTGGGGACGTCGGTCGGGGCGCCGGTGGGGGTGTCGGTCGGGACGTCCGTCGCGGTCGGCGTCGGCGTCGGCGTCGGAGTGGGGGTCGGGGTGTCGCTCGCCGGTGGGACGGGGGCCTGAGCCGGGGCGTCCGGAACGTCCGGGGACTCCGAGACCGAGGTCGACGGCGTGGCGGTCGGCGGCTCGGACGGCGGGTCGGACGGCGGGAGCGGGGACGTCGGCGGGGCGGGCTGACAGGTGAACGTCTCCGTCGGCCCCGGCACGGTCACCGTCGGGCCGGGCACGGTCACGGTCGGGCCGGGCTGGGTCACCGTGGCGGTCACCGTGGCCTGCTCGGTCACCGTGGACGTCACGGTCGCCGTCGCGCTCGGCGCGGCCGTGGCGGTCGGCGAGACCGTCACGGTGCGGGTCGGCCAGGGGAGCGGCTTGACCTTGACGGCCGGCTTGCCCCTCGCCTTGTACGTGCCCTTGCCCAGCTTCTTCGTGGTCTGCCCGGCCCCGGTGGTGACGGGGAACTGGGCGGTGGCGCTCCTGCAGGACTTGCTCCTGCACACCTTCTGCTTCACGGTGAAGCGGGCCGCTCCGTCGTACTTGACGGACACATTCAAGTACGAGACGCCCTTCTTCTTGACCACCTTCGTCGTGGCGGTGTAATCCCCGACCGAGGGCGTCGCCGTGGGCGTCGCCGTCGGGGTCGCGGCGACGGGTAACGCCACCTGCGCGCCGGAAGGAGAATCGGTGGAACGTAGGGGATCGGTGGCTGATGTCTGGGTGATCGCGACTCCGCCGGCTCCGGCCAGTGCAACAGCGCCGAGCAGCGCGCCCAGGATGGAGAATCTCATAATCCTGCTCTTGTGGGAGATTTCAGGACGCAGATCATTATTCCGACTTGTCAAGATTGGTCAAGACTGAGACGCATGAACAGGCGCCATCGGTTCCGGCGGGCGGTGAACTACGTGAACCTCGCCACCCCGCTCGGCCTCCTCATCTCGATCGTCGGCGGCGCGGCCCGCCGGCCCGGCCCCGACGGGCTCATCCTCGCCTTCGGCTACCGCTACCGCTTCCCCATCGCGGGCGCGTTCACGGTCGGGAACGTCGTCCTGACCAGGCAGGACGAGCTGGACGACCGGCTCATCCGGCACGAAGCACGGCACGCCACCCAGTGGGCCTGCTGCGCCGGCCTGCCGATGCTCCCGCTCTACCTGCTGGCCATGCTCGTGTCGGTGGTGGTGTGCGGGCATCAGGCGTCGTACAACGTGTTCGAGCGGCTGGCCGACCTGGACGACGGCGGCTATCCCCGCGCGCCCGTGTGGTGGCGGCGGCGACGGCATAACGGCTGACCCATTACCGCGACCTCAATGTTTCGCCTGGCCGGGGCGGGGGCTGAACCGGCCCAGCGCGACCGCCGCGATGGCCAGGGCCGAGATCGCCCCGGCCGACAACACCGAAGCCGTGGACGGCCCCACGACCGCCACCCCCGCCACGGCCAGGCCGGAGACCACCGCGGCCACCGCGACGTACGCCCAGGTGGCCAGGCGTACGGCCCGCAGCCGCGCGCCCTCGGACGGCAGCGTGCGGGACAGCAGCCAGGACAGGGCCGGCAGGAGGAGCACCCCGTGCATGAGCACGGCGTGGGCCGGTTTGAGCGCCGTGGCGACCGTGTAGGCGAGCTGCTGGTTGCCCGTCATCACCGCCACGACGCCACGGGCGATCATCACGCCGCCGAAGACCATGGACGCCAGCAGCGTGGCGAAGCCGGCCCGTACGGCCAGCCGGGTGCTCGGGGCGACCTCCGGCGCCGGCCGGAAGGCGGCGATCGTCATGGTGATCGCGATGGCGATGAGCGTGACGCCGAACGCGGCCAGCGTGCGGGCGATGGCCGTGTCGAGGGGCGTCTCCATGTTGAAGTGGGACGGCACGCCGCGCCACGCCTGAAGGGTGATCAGCGCCACCTCGACCGTGGAGGCCACCGCGAACGCCCCGAGGACGAACGCGCGGGCACGCAGCCGTAACCACTGGGACACCCAGGTCAGGGTCAGCACGCTCAACCCGAACGACACCCCGAACGTGAACGGCTTGCGCCACGACACGGCCCCCTCCCACGGACCGCCGGCCACGACGAGCACGCCCAGGTGCGCCAGGCCCACGAGCAGGAGGAAGACCCCGACGGAGTACCAGAGGCGATCGGAGTACCGGAGGCGAGTCATGCGGCCATGCTGACAGCGGCCGGCGGCCCGGCGCGTCGGACCACGGTCTGGCCTTCGACTACGACCACGGTCGTACACCGGGCGCGCCACCGGCCCCCGCCAGGCCGCCCACCAGGGAGGACGCGCCCCTAGGGAACGGCCTTGAGCAGCCAGAGTTCGTTCTCCTCATGACCGGTTTCGAACTGCACCACGCGCGCGCCCGGCTCGGTGGAGGCGTTCGCGACCGCCAGCACCTTGCCCGAGTGCTTGGCGAAGAGCCGGTAGACGCCCGCCTCGTGCTCCTTGAGGAACCAGATCTGGCTGGGGCTGCCGTTGACGCCCCACTGCATCGCGAAGTCGGCGTTCTGGTTCGCCCAGCTGACATCGAGGGCCTTGCCGGAGTGTTCGGCGATGAACCTGTGGCCGCCGTCGGCGGGTTCCAGGCGGAAGATCTGGTTGGTCCGGCCGTGGGGGGTCCACTGGATCACCCAGCCGCCGTCGGACATGTCGCATTCTTTGATGTCAAGGGCGAGCCCGGACTTCTTGTTGATCAGGGTGGCTCGGGCCGGGATGTCCATGGGTGTCCTCTCGAACGGGAGCGGGAGGGGACGATGCGCCGCCTCGTTCTCATGACAGACGATTACGCATGGGAAATCACCCTCCGCCCGTGACCGCTTCCGGACAGGGTTCCGGCCGGGCGCCGTGCGGGGACGGACGCGACGGGTCAGGGGGTGAGGGTGAGGGTGTGGACGGCGGCGTGCTGGACGGACTCGGGCTTGGAGTACATCGGGAGCAGGTCGCCCCGCGCCCAGGCTTCGGCCTGGTCCCAGTAGTTGTCGTGGAAGGCGTGTCCCGAGGCGCCCGTCAGGTTGATCCAGCGGGACTTGTCCAGGTCCGACAGGTCGACGACCATGCGCATCGACGGCACCGCCGTGACCCCGTACCCCTTCTGCACGTTCCACCCGGTCGCGTTCACCGCGTCCTTGTTGCCGGGCACGGCGAACGGGCCGCGGTTGAACAGCGCCTCCACGGGCGCGAGTCCCGAGGTGCCGAGCGTGCCGTTGACCAGTTCGAGCTGGTGCAGGTCGCCCCACTTCCAGGACTTGACGTCGGCGCCGAACAGCTCCGACAGCTCGTGGTAGGCCGAGGCCATCGCCTGCCGCAGCATGTCGTCGCGGGTCTCGGTGAGGTTCTTCGTGGTGACGTCGTCCCAGAAGGGGTCGTCGGGGGCGGTGAGCAGGTTGGCGACCACGTCGTACCAGCGGTCTCCGCCGCCGGGCCACACCTGCTCGGGCAGGTCGTCGTCGAACGTGAGCATGAGCAGGTGCCGCCACACCGCGTTGTAGTAGGCGGCGGGGGCGGAGTCGAGCCCCTGGGAGTGGTCCCACGTGCGCAGCAGCTCGCGGGCCTGGCGGGCGGGCCCGGCCAGGTCCACCTGCAGCAGCGCGGGCACCAGGGTCCCGGCGAACTCGTTGGAGGTGTCCTGCTGGATGTCCGACATCGTCCCGGCGTCGATCTTGCCCTTGCCGATCGCGGACTCGACGAGCTCGCGGATGCGCTGGGAGCGGTAGCCGTAGGACCAGTCCTTGGTCAGCAGCGGCTGGTAGCGGCGGGGGTCGATGACGGCGTTGTTGGCCGTGACGACGAACCCCTCGGCCGGGTCCTCCAGCGTGGGGAGCTGGTCGTAGGGGATGGGGTCGGCCTTCCAGTCGTACTCGCCGGTCCAGCCGGGCACCGGCCAGGTGCCGTCGCCCTTCTCCCGTACGGGGATGCGCCCGGGCGCCTGGTAGCCGATCTTGCCGCTGGTGTCGGCGTAGATCAGGTTCTGCGACGGCACCTCGAACAGCGCCGCCGCCGAGCGGAACGCGGGCCAGTCGCCCGCCTTGTTGAGCGCGAAGATCGCGTCCACGGTCCTGCCGGGGGTGAGGGCGGTCCATTGCAGGGCCACGGCGTTCGCCTCGCCGCTCGGCCGGGCGTCCGGCATGACCTCGTTGATCAGCGGGCCGTGCCGGGTGCTCTTCACGGTGATCGTGACGGGGTCGCCGCCGGCCACCTTGATCTGCTCCTGCCGCGTCTCCAGCTTGACCTGCTCGCCCTTGTACAGGTACGTGTCGCCGTCCACCTTCTCCAGGAAGAGGTCGGCCACGTCGGGACCGAGGTTCGTGAACCCCCACGCGATCTTGTCGTTGTGCCCGATGATCACGCCGGGCACGCCGGAGAAGGTGAACCCGGTGACGTCGTACGGGCACTGCTCGGACAGCTTCCTGCAGTGCAGCCCGGCCTGGTACCAGACGGACGGCATCTGCGGGGACAGGTGCGGGTCGTTGGCCAGCAGCGGCTTGCCGCTGGTGGTGTGCGCGCCGGAGACCACCCACGAGTTGGAGCCGATGCCCTCGCGCTCCTCGCTGCTCATCGTGCTGGGCACGGCGTCGAGCGTCGCGGCGGCCTGGGACAGCGCGCGGACGCCGCCGATCCGCGGCTCGGCCTGCTGGTCGTAGCGGCCCTGGGCGAGCGCGCCCTCGCCGACGATCGGGGCGTGGCGGTCGTACGGGTAGCCGGGGTAGAGCTGCTCGACGCGCTCCTTGGGCAGCTTGGTCAGCGCCAGGGCGCGGTCGATCTCGTCCTCCATGTTGGAGCGCAGGTCCCATGCCATGGCCTTCAGCCAGGCGACGGAGTCGACCGCGGTCCACGGCTCCGGCCGGTACTCGCCGTTCTGGAGCTTGAGCACCGAGTACTCGAGGCTGCGGTCGGAGGCGTTGGGGTTGGCCTCCAGCCAGGCGTTCACGCCCTTGGCGTACGCGGCCAGGAAGTCCTGGGTCTGCCGGTCGAGGCCCGGCAGCTCCTGCTCGGCAACCCGGCGCCAGCCCATGGTCCGCAGCGCCTTGTCGTTGCCGAGCGTGGCCTTTCCGAAGAGTTCGGAGAGCCGTCCGGCGGTGGTGTGGCGGCGGAAGTCCATCTCGAAGAACCGGTCCTGGGCGTGGACGAAGCCCTGCGCCATGAACAGGTCGGCCGCAGTATCGGCATAGATATGCGGAATCCCCGTTTTATCGCGATAAATCGTGACCTTGTGGGTTAGACCGGGCAGCCGCAGCGACCCGTCCACCTGCGGGAACGACTTCCGTACCGTGTACACCAGGACCCCGGCCAGCACGAGCGCCAGCACGAGAAGCACGGTCAACACCCGGGCGAACCACCGCAAAGGCCACGGCATCCACGCAAAGGGTCTCACCGATACCTCCATCTTGCCGGACTGGAACAAGTCTGGCAGTACCGGCTCACTGCTCCGGCCGTTTCAGGTGGTCGGAGCGGCCTCGCGCGCAGGGCGGGCGATCAGAGGGCCCAGCTCTGTCCCTCCGGGGTGTCGGTGACGCGAACCCCCAGGTCGGCCAGCTCGTCCCGCAGCCGGTCGGCCGCCGCCCAGTCGTTGGCCGCCACCGCCCGCTCCCGCTGCGCCAGCAGCTCGCCGGCCCCGGCGGGCGGCACCCGCGGCTTGCCGATCTCCGTGGACAGGTCGAGCGCCAGCACCTGGTCCAGGTGCAGGAACGTCTCGAACTTCGACCCGGGCGCGACCGACTCGTCCAGCTCCAGCTCCCGCAGGACGGCCAGCGCCGCCGGGGTGTCCAGGTCGTCGTCGAGCGCCGCCCCGACGCGCTCGGCGTACGACGAGGCCATGGGCGCGCTGGGCGACTCCGACCACTCGGCCACCCGCGCCCGCCACCGCCGCACCGTGCGGTCGGCGGCCCGCAGGACGTCCCAGGACAGGTCGAGCCGCTCCCGGTAGCGGCGCCCGAGGAAGGCCAGGCGCGCCGCCAGCGGGTCGAGCCCGGCCGCCACCACGTCGGACAGCAGCACCGCCTCGCCCGCCGGCTGCGCCGACCTCGCCGACTCGGCCGTCTCGCGCCCGTCGAACAGCGGGCGCTCACCGTGCACCCAGTGGCGCACCACCTGGTGGCCGGTCGCCGCGTCCGACTGGGCGCGCTCGTCCTCGTGGTGCGGGAAGCGCCGGGCGGCGTCGCCGACGTGCAGGTCGATCCGCTCGCCGAGGAAGCGCAGCGACACCGCCGAGCACGCCACGTGCGGGCCGGGCAGGCCCCGGCCCCACGGCGCGTCCCGGCCCTGGTCGCCGTCGGCGGGCCGCCACAGGGCCCAGTCGGCGGGGAAACGCCTGTGCGGGTCGGCGGCGTCGGCCGGGCCGGCGGGCGCGAGGTCGTCCAGGCGGGTGCCGGAGATCTCGCCGTACGCCGGGAACGTCCGTACGTCGAAGTAGACCGAGCCGTCCGGCGCCGGGTAGGCGTGCCCCCGCTCGACGAGCCCGGCGATCAGCTCGATCATCAGGTCGACCGTCTCCCCGGCGCGCGGGGCGTGCTCCGGCGGCCGCAGGTTGAGCGCGGCCGCGTCGCCCCGGAACGCCTCCTCGTGGGCGAGGGCCAGGTCACGCGCCCCCGGCTCCTCGCCCGGACGCCCGAGGTCGGCGACGTGCCGGCAGGCCACCACCCGCGTACGCCGCCCCTCCAGAACCCTCCTGACCAGGTCGGACAGCACGTACGTGCGCAGGTCGCCCAGATGGACGCGGCGGTGCAGCGCCGGCCCGCACGTGTACACGCGCACCGCCCGCCCGCCCGAGATCTCCTCGACCTGCCTGGCCCGGGTGTCGTGGATCCGCAACATCACCCGAGCCTAGCCCTCACCCGCCGAGGAAGCCGAGGATGTCCCGGTCACCGCGCTCGCGCAGCCTGGCCAGCACCTCCTCGCGGGTGGCCGTGTCCGGCAGCCCGATGCGGGCCCCGATCAGCCGCAGCCCCTCCATCTCGGAGTGCACCGGGGCGGTGTAGCCGATGAGGTAGAGCGCCCGGTTCAGCGGCGGCATCGCCACGGCGGCCGCGGGCAGGTAGCGGGTCAGCAGCTCGCCGCCGTCGGAGACGGTCAGGAAGACGTGGTCGCCCTCGCTCGCCTTGAAGTCGGCCAGCACGTTGCGGATCGACCCCATGGTCGGCTGGTTGTGCCAGCTGATCACCACGTCGCCCGAGGGCGTCGAGGCGGTCAGCGACCCGCCGGGAGCCATGCCCAGGTAGGCGGCGAACCCCGTCGGCAGGGGCGAGCCCGACCCGCGCAGGTGCTCGGCGTTGACGTCCACGCGGTGCCACCACCGGCCGTCGCGGGAGCGGAAGCTGCGCCGCGTCTCCGAGACGTCCTTGCGCGGCTGGTACGGCTCCGACTCCCCGGTCGGCGACGTCCCGGCCACCCTGATCCAGCCCCGCTGCGTGCGCTCGAACCCGGGCCCGCCCGAGTAGGCGCGCACCGAGCTCTCGCTCACGTCGTAGCGGGAGGTCAGGTTCGTCACGATCGTGCTCACCGAGGCCTCGCCGCCGGCCCGCTCGATCTCCCTGGCGATCATCTCCCTGATGCCCAGGTACTCGTCGCCGCCCCACCTGGTCAGCCCGTACTTGTTCCGGTCAACCCGGCGGAAGCGCTCGTCGGCGGTGAGCTGGTTGCGGATGCCGACCAGGCTGTAGTCCTCGCCGATGCGTTCCTGGATCTCCTCGGGCGACAGCGGCGTGCCCGCCACCGCCAGCACCGCCTCGGCCTTCTCGTTGATGCTGCGCGGCCAGGGCACCACGTGCCGGCCGAGCACCCGGAGCTGCGGCACGGCGAGGATCCACCGCTCGGCGACGTCCTCGCGGACGCCGAGCTGGGCCACCATGGACACCGCCTCGCCGAGCGGCCGCGGCCCGTCGGTGAACAACTGCCGCGTCTTCTCCCGCAGCTCGTCGGCCCCGCCGGAGACCAGCCACCCGTCGGCCTGCTCGTACCCGGTCAGCAGCGTGCGGACGAACCGCCACGCGGGGATGCCCAGCGTGCGCAGGTCGCCGCGGTGCCACGGCACGGCGGCCGCCAGGTCGTCGGCCGGCACCGCCGACCCCAGCCTGCCCCTCAGCCACGTCACGTGCGCCACCAGCGCCGCCGCCTCCGGCGAGCCCAGCCACGCTTCCACGTGGTCGCGCAGGTCCCGCTCGATCTGCCTGATCCGCTCGCGGGTGACCGAGAAACGCTGCGCCAGCTCGTCCAGCGTGGCGCGCTGGGCCGCGTAGAGCCGGTCGCGGGCGATGGCGCGCTGCCGCTCGTCGAGGGCCGCGAACACCGCGTCGATCAGCTCGGGAAGGGGTTTGTCGGGCCGGGCGGGGACGGGCAGGGCGGCGGGCGCGGGTTCGAGCAGCCGCTCGAACACACCGGTGAACAGCTTCTGCACCACGTCCTTGCCCAGCGACTCCGGCGTGCGCTCGGCCTCGGCGGGGTCGGAGAAACGCAGCAGCGGCAGGATGTCGCCGAGCAGCAGGTGCCCCCAGCAGGCCACGGCCAGATCGGCCAGGTGACCCGCCACGGTCTGCGTCCCGACGATCGCGCACGCGCGGTCGAGGGGGATCGCCTGCCACCAGGCCTCGGGCAGCTGGGGCTCCTCCACGATCGGCGCGATCTGACCAGGGGAGGTCCAGCGCAGGGGTGGCGCGAGGTCGCTCAGGCTGAGGTTCATTGAGGTCCAACCGGCAAAGGGAAGATATCCGCAGTTCAGACTATGTGATCAGGGGGACAGAAATGGGCTCCCCCTTCCGGAATGCGAGATATAGAGCATCGTTCGGGCCCGTGTGCAGGCGACGAACAGTATGCTCCGCTCGCGTTGCAGCGCTCGGGCCCGCGCGGCCGGCTCCTCGGGCAGCGGTCCGGGCACCACGCCCTCCGCCACGCCGACGAGCGCCACCCGTTCGAACTCCAGGCCCTTCAGGTGCTGGAAGGTCGCCACGCGCACGTCCAGCCCGTCCAGGGCCTCCCGGGCGGCACGGGCCAGCGTGGGGGTGCGCGTCCCGACGGCGATCTCGGCCTCGGGCACGCCGTCCGCCAGCCAGCCGCCGACCGTGGCGCGCAGCCCGGCCAGCTCGGACTCCGGCGTGTCGTACGCGCGGACCACCGGCCGCCGGCCGTTGTGCGTGGCGCGGTAGCCGTACAGCTCGGCCACGCCCCTGACCAGGCCGTTCGCCGGGCCGCCGCCGCGCAGCCGGACCACGTAGGACAGGATCTCCTGCGGCAGCCGGTAGGAGATCCGCAGGTCGTGCCGGACGGCCGGGATGCCCACCGCGCCGAGCACCACCCGCGTGTCGGTCACCCGCTGGTGCGGGTCGCCCACCACGAACAGGTCGTCGTGCGCGTGCGGCGCCGCCGCCCGCAGCAGCCGCCACTGCGCCGGGCTGATGTCCTGCGCCTCGTCCACCACGATGTGCCGGTACGGCTTGCGCCCCGGCTCCACGTCGTCCAGCAGGTCGCCGGTCGTGATCGACAGCAGCCGGATCGCCTCGTCGGTGAGCTGGGCCAGCGACCGGGCCCCCGGGCCGACCAGGGCGGGACGGCGTCCCTCCGCGTCGGCGACGATCCGCATGGCCAGGCGCTCGGCGTTGTCCACCTCGACGCGCTTGCGGACGGTCTCGTCGTCGATCAGCACGTCCAGCCGGCCGGACAGCTCCTCGGCCAGGCTCTGCGAGAACGTCACCAGCAGCACCGGGCCGCTGCCCCGCGCCGCCAGGTGGGCCGCCCGGTGCAGGGCGATGATCGTCTTGCCGGTGCCCGCGCCGCCCACGACCAGCGCCGGCTGCTCGTACCGTCCGGCCCTGGCCAGCCGGTGCTGCGTCGGGTGCAGGAACGTGCACCAGTCCGGGGCACCGAGCACCCGGTCGAGCTCCACCTTGTCGGCGGCGAACACCGCGCGGTCCGGGCTGCGCAGCAGCGCCGCGTGCAGGTCGTCGGGGTCGATCGCGCCCGGCTCCTCGTCGCGGGCGCGCCAGTCGTCCAGCTCCCGCCACGCCTCCGACAGCGTGCCGCCCCTGGCCAGGACGGCCAGCGGCGCGTACTGGGTGGGCGGCAGCAGCGGTTCGAGCGCGGCCACGTCGGCCTCGGTGGAGATCAGCCTGACCAGGGGCAGCGCGTGCACGTCGATGCCGAGCGCGAGCAGGTCGCCGTCGCAGATCTGGTCGAACAGCCGCGAGGGGCGGGCCGACCTGCGTAAGGCGGGCTCGACCCGGTCCAGTGTCTCGGCGTCCCACTCCTCGACGACGCCGATCACCGGGTTGACGCCGTACCGGTGACGCTGGGCGTACGACCACGCCTCCGGATCGGGCCGCACGGCGAGCAGCCAGTAGACGTCGCGCTGCCGGACCACCACGCCGCGATGCCCGTCGGCCAGGCGCAGCGTGGCGACCTTGGCGTCCCGGCAGCCCCGCACCCGCTCGGGGTGCGGGGCTCCGGACACGTTCAGCAGGAACCGGCGCAGCGCGACCACGGCGTCCCTGCGCACCGGCTGAGCCAGTGCGCCGAGCTCCCCTGGAAAGTCAGGGCCGATCGCGAGCCGCGGCACGGGCGGTCAGTCCAAGAGGGCGAGCAGGTCGCGGTCGCCGCGTTCGCGGAGCCTGGTGAGCAGGTCGGGCAGCCCGACGGGGCCGGTGAGCCCGATCCTCGTCGCGATCACCCTGGCCGCCTGGTCCCGGGTGCCGCCCGGCGCCGTGTAGCCGACCAGGCGCAGCGCCTTGGTGATGCTCTCGGCGTTCTGGGCGGCGACCGGCAGGTGACGGGCGCGCAGGACGCCCTCGTCCGACAGGGTGAGGAACAGGTGGCCGCCCTCCTTGGCGCCGACGTCCACGAGCAGGCGCTCGATGGACTCCAGCACCGGCCTGCCGTGCCAGGTCATGGTCAGCTCGCCCGCCGCGCTCCTGACCGCCCGGCTCTCACCGGGGGACAGGCCCAGGTAGGCCGCGAAGCCCGTCGGGAGGGCGCACTCGCCGCCGGCGAGCTGCTCGGCGGTCACGTCGATCCGCAGCCACCAGCGGCCGTCCGGCTGGCGGAAGCAGCGCCTGGTCTGGGAGACGTCCTTGAGCGGCTGGTACGGCTTGTTCTGCTCCGCCCCGCCGTTGCCCTCCGCGGGCGGCGGCGGGACCGGCGTGAACGCCTGGAACTGCAGCGGACCGGGCGGACCGGCCTGGGACGGCGGCGGTGGCATGGGCGGGGGCGGCGTGGGGGGCGGCGGCATGGGAGGCGGCGGCTGCATCGCGGCGAACGCCGAGTGCGGCTGCTGGAAGTCCGCCGGCGGGTTCGGCTGCGCGGGCAGCGTGGCCAGCACGAACTGCCAGGCCGGCACCTCCAGCGCGCGGATCTCCCTGGCGTGCCAGTCGGCCGCGCCGATCAGCTGCTCCTTGGGCGCGGCCGGGCCCAGCGTCCTGCGCAGCTCGTCCAGGTGGGCGCGGAACGGCGCGGCCTGCTCGCTGGCCAGCCACTGGTCGAGGCGGACGCGCAGCTCCTGCTCGGTGGCGGAGATGTCGGCCGGGGGGACGGCGAACAGCTTGGCGAGCTGGTCGACCGCCGAGGGCTCGTCGGTGAAGACCCGGTTCTGGGCCACGGCCCAGCTCTTGTCGTCGAGCCCGGCGAACGCGGCCTCGATCAGCTCGGGCAACTCCTCACCGCTCGCCTCGGCGTGCCCGGCGTCCGCCTCGTCGGGCTCAGCGTGCCCGAAATCGGCCTCAAGCGCGGCGTGCTCGGCGTGCTCGGCGTCGACCCCAAGCGCGGCGTGCCCGGCGTCGGCGACAGGCTCGGCGTGCTCGGCCTCAAGCTCGGCGTGCCGGGCGTCGGCCTCAGGCTCGGGACGCTCGAAGTCGGCGTGCTCGGGCTCGGGCTCGGGGGCGGTCTCGGTCTCGGGCTCGGGGGCGGTCTCGGTCTCGGGCTCGGATTCGGCGGGCGCGGCGTGCGCCTCGGGCGCGGCGGCCTCAGCGTACGCCTCGGGCTCGGCGTGATCGGCGGGCACCGCAGGGTGTGCGGCCTCAGGCTGTGCGGCCTCAGGCTGTGCGGGTGCGGCCTCGGGCTGTGCGGCCTCGACCGGCTCCTCCCCGTCCCGCTCCTCAACGACCTCAGGGACGTCGGCGGGTTCGCGCCGTTCACCCTCTTCGTCGTGATCGTCCGGCGAGAAGGGCTCGCCGCCGACCCCCTCCGCCTCCAGCGCGGACGCCTCCGCGGCGGCGGGCTCGGGCGCGGGCTCGTCGGCGGCGTCGAGCACGGGCTCGGCCTCGGGCAGCGGCACCTCTTCGACGACCGGCTCGGAGTCGGCGTCGAGCACCCGCTCACCGTCACGGCCGGCCGCCTCCTCGACAGCCCCGCCCTCGACGGCCCCGTCCTCAGCGGCCCCGCCGTCAGGGAACGCGAGCTCCCGCGGCGCGGGCTCAGGGGCGAGAGCGGCCGGTACGTGCGCCTCGCCCTGCCGCCCACCCGCGTACGGATGCGCCAGCCGGACGAGCACCGCCCCGAACAACGTGTTGAGCACCGGCCGGGCCTGGATGAACGGCTGGTCCACCAGCTCCCGCCCGGTCAGCGACAGCAGCCCCGTCCACGACCCGGCGCGGTCGAGCGCGATGGCGACGGCGGGCTCGTCGGCCTCGTCCGGGTCCAGGACGTGCAGAGCCGGCAGGACGTCACCGACGGCGGCGGCCGGCCAGTGCTCCAGCGCGATCTCGGTCAGCAGCTCGCCCAGCGACTCCGGGCCGATGGCTGCGAGCACCAGCGGCATGGGCAGGCTTCGCCACCACGCGTCCGGCAGATCCGGCTGCCCGGTCAGTAGCGTGATCGTCGACGCGTCGCTCCACCTCAACGGTGGAACGAGGTCGCTCAGGCAGAAGTTCATCCCGTTCCGTTCACCAGCCCCTCACGCCGCGCAAGCGGCGCAGCCAACATCTCGCCGCCCACGGAACAGACCATAGTCCGGCAAAACAGCCCTACGCATCATGCACTACGCATCAGCGCCGAACAGCGGCAAAGCGTAGACGCACGTAGTCGGCCATCCAGCCCGTCTCCCTGCGCAGGGCGGGCGCGGCCAGCTCGTTGACCCGCCCGAGCAGGGGTTCCACGATCTCCGGCGGCAGTCCTTCGAGCACGGACGAGGCGAACATGCGCACCCAGTCGGCGGCCCCGCCGGGGCACTCGTCGAGCGGCGTCGGCCGGTCGAAGTACTCCAGCAGCCGGACCACGAAGCCCTCCTGCTCCAGCCGGCGCGCGTACTCGGCGGGCGTGGGGAAGTACCAGGGCAGGTCGGGCTCGCGCAGGCCGTACTCGCGCCAGGCGGTCAGCATCGCGGCGGTCAGCTCCGCGCAGTTGCCCGCGCCGCCCATCTCCGCGACGAACCGGCCGCCCGGCTTCAGCGCCTCGCGGACGCTGGCGATCACGGCGGCGGGGTCGCGGCTCATCCAGTGGAGCGCCGCGTTGGAGAAGACGGCGTCGTAGGGGTCCACCACGGTGAAGTCGTGGCCGTCGCCGATGATGAAGTCGATCCCCGGGTACTGGGCCAGCGCCTTCTCGATCATCGCGGCGGAACCGTCGATGCCCAGCACGTCCGCGCCCCTGAAGGCGATCTGCGCGGTCAGCACCCCGGTGCCGCACCCGAGGTCGAGCACGCGCTCCCCGGGCTGCGGGTCGAGGAGGTCGACCAGCGGCGCGCCCTGGGTGGAGACGTACCCGAAACTGCTGTCGTAGGCGCGACTGTTCCACCGCTCCAAGCTCGGTGCGTCGTATCGCAAGACGATCAGCTCACATTCGTCAGACATCGGGCCCCCGTGGCCGTGCTGTCCGTTCACTTTAGAGCCTGATCGTCTCTACGACATATCAAGTCACAACGGACTCATCCCACGCTCTTGCTCCATTCCCGCTTCAAGTACGCCTTCGCCGCGTCCGTCTGCGGGATCATCATGAGCACGGGAGGGCCGGCGGCCTTGGGCAGCCGGGCGGCCTGCTCGGTGTCGAGCTTGCCCTTCATGAGCATCGCCTCGCCGCGCGCCGGACGGGCGTAGCCCTTCTGCAGCAGGTTCTGGCCCTCGTCGGAGAACAGGAACTCCTGCCACAGCCGGGCGGCGGCCGGATGCGGGGCGGTCTTGCTGATCGCCTGGACGTGGTACCCGCCGAACGGCGCGTCGCGCGGGATCGTCACCTCCCAGGAGTCGGCGTGGTCGGCGCTGCGGGTCGCGTTGAGGTGGTCCCAGTCGATGATCACGTTCGCCTTGGCCGGCTCGACGAGCTGCCCGGCCTGCTTGAGTTTGGCGAACAGGTCCACTCCCTGCCGGGCGTCCGGCTTGGCCCCGGCCTTCATGGACGCGGCCATCACGCCGCCGAACGCCGCCGCCGAGCGCAGCGGGTCGCCGTCGAGCGCGACGCGGTAGCCGGGCTTGAGCAGGTCGGCGAAGGAGGCGGGGGCCTTGACCTCGCGCGGGTCGTAGCCGATCGACATGTAGCCGCCGTACGCGCCGTACCAGGCCCCCTTGGGGTCCTTGACGAAGTCGGGCAGGTCCTGCCAGCCCGTCACCTTGTACGGCGCGAACTTGTCGGCCCCGTAGACGGCCATGTCCAGAGTGAGATCGAACACGTCCGGCTTGAGCTGGTCGGCGGCGTCGAGCTCACGCTTGCTGCTGGCGCCCGGTTCCAGCTCGTTGACCTTGATGTCGTACTTGTCGGCGAAGGTGTCGATGATCTCGCCGTAGTTCACCCAGTCGTGCGGCAGGCCGATCACGGTGAGCTGGCCCTCGCGCTTGGCGGCCTCGGCCAGGCGCGCCATCGTGCCGAAGCCCTGCTTCAGCGAGGCGGCCCGGACGTTGAGCACCGGCAGGTCCTTGGCCCCCTCGGACGTGGACTGGGATGTGGACGCGCCGCATCCGGCGCTGGCGAGAACGGCTGCTACGGCGGCGCAGATACGTACGGTCACACAACGAATACTTACCGTTACTTCGCCCGAGGTCGAGGAGGCGCGACCGGAACGACCTTGGCCGCGACCAGCGATTCCTCGTCGATCTCCACCAAAGTGCCGTCCCGCTTGCGAACGCGCAACACGCCGTCCGTCCAGGATTCGAGCACGCCGACGGCGTCCCGAAAGCCTTCTGGGACGCGCCTTCGAGTGGTGATCCGTGCGCCTATGTCCTGAGTTGTGATCGCGACGACGAGGCGTGCGGCCATGAGTTTGCCACCCTCCGTTTCGGCCAGCTGGCAAGCACGGCAATACTAGGGCGTAGCAAACCGCGGTCAGAGTCATGCCATGGTGCGGAGAAAAAGGAGCTCGAGGTGACCTACGTCATCGCGCAGCCTTGCGTGGACGTCCTGGACAAGGCGTGCATCGAGGAGTGCCCCGTCGATTGCATCTACGAGGGCGAGCGCATGCTTTACATCCACCCCGACGAGTGCGTGGACTGCGGCGCGTGCGAGCCTGTGTGCCCCGTCGAGGCCATCTTCTACGAGGACGACCTTCCCGAGCAGTGGAAGGACTTCTACAAGGCGAACGTGGACTTCTTCGAGGACCTGGGCTCGCCCGGGGGCGCCTCGAAGGTCGGCAAGATCGAGAAGGACCACCCGGTGGTGGCCGCGCTGCCGCCGCAGGGCGAGGACCACTAGCGAGTCGCGTGCGCCGGGGCCGTCCACGTCGGGCGGGCCCCGTGCGCCCGCGTCCGCGGCAAGGCGCGTACGGCCCCGAACGACCCTGGAGAACCGTGAACAAGCTGCCCGACTTCCCCTGGGACCGGCTCGAACCGTACAAGGAACGCGCCCTGGCGCATCCCGACGGCATCGTCGACCTCTCGGTCGGCACGCCGGTCGACCCGGTGCCCGAGGCCGTCCAGCAGGCGCTGCGCGACTCGGCGGACAGCCCCGGCTACCCGCTGACCCACGGCACCAAGGCGCTGCGCGGGGCCGCCGCGGGCTGGTTGCGGCGCCGCCACGGCGTCACCGTCGACCAGCAGGACGTCCTGCCGCTGATCGGCTCCAAGGAGTTCGTCGCCTGGCTGCCCACCTACCTCGGCGCCCGGCGGGTGGTCTTCCCCGAGCTGGCCTACCCCACCTACGACGTGGGCGCCCGGCTCGCCGGCGCGACCGCCACCGCCTCCGACAGCACGCTGTCGGTCGGCCCGGAACACGTCGACCTGCTCTGGATCAACTCCCCGGGCAACCCGACCGGGCGCGTGCTGCCCGCCGAGCACCTGCGCAAGGTGGTCTCCTGGGCGCGCGAGCGCGGCACGGTCGTGGCCTCCGACGAGTGCTACATCGAGCTCGGCTGGGAAGAGCAGCCGGTCTCCGTCCTCCATCCCGACGTCTGCGGGGGCTCCCACGAGGGGCTGCTCGCCGTCCACTCGCTCTCCAAGCGCTCCAACCTGGCCGGCTACCGGGCGGGGTTCGTGACGGGCGATCCCGTCCTGGTCAAGCGGCTGCTGGAGACGCGCAAGCACGCCGGCATGCTCATGCCGAAGCCGGTCCAGGACGCGATGACGGTCGCGCTCGGCGACGACGCGCACGCCGAACGCCAGCGCGAGCTGTACTCCGCGCGGCGCGCCGTGCTGCGTCCCGCGCTGGAGCGGGCGGGGTGGACGATCGACCATTCGACCGCCGGTCTGTACCTGTGGGCGTCGAATGGGCAGAACGCCTGGGATCAGGTGAGTAAGCTCTCCGAAATCGGGATTTTGGTCGCGCCGGGAGACTTCTACGGATCGGCTGGTGGACGGCACATCCGCGTCGCGATGACCGCCACCGACGAACGCATCAGTGCGGCCGTGCGCCGCCTCCAGTAGGATCGCCCGTCGTAGCGCACGGACAAATTGCCACGGACAAATTGAAAAAGGCGTCTGCCGAGACAGACCGCGAGTGGAGCGAGCTGACGGATGAGCATGACCTCCATGGTCGTACTCGGGCTGAGCATCGCCACCGTCCTGTTGTTGCTGGGGGCGTTCCTGGCCACCATGCGGCAGGACAGGAGGGGCCGGTCGAGCGCGCCGCCGCCACCGGCCGAGGTCGCTCCGGTCGAGGCCCCGCTGCCCGCGCCGGTCGAGGCCCCCGGGCACGCCGGCACCGACTACGCCGACCCGCGCACGATCCAGGTCGCCGACCGGATCGAGGTGCACGGCTCCCCCTACCGGGTGCTCGGCGCGATGCACGTCTCCTGGCAGGGCCGGCAGTGGATCGAGTACCTGCTGCGCGACGTCGCCCGCCGCCGTCTGTGGCTCTCCGTCGAGGTGCGCGAGGGCAAGGCCGCGGGCGAGGCGTCCCATCTTGAGGTGCTGCTGTGGACCGAGGTGCCGACGCAGGGCATGGTCCCGGCCAAGAGCATGCTGATCATGGAGGGCGTCGAGTTCTTCCCGATCCAGCGCGGCACCGCGGCCTTCAGGAGCGAGGGCGAGACCGGCAACCCCGAACGCGGCCTGCTCGACTTCGCCGACTACCACGCCTCCGACGGCCGTCTGCTCTCCTTCGACCGCATCCAGGGCCACGCGTGGAGCGCCAGCTACGCCCAGCCGCTGCCGCCGGGCTCGATCACCATCGTCACCCGCGCCACCTGACGTCCGTCCGGCCGGGGGCGCGGCCGGCGGTCAGGACAGCTCGACCTCGCCGTCGCCGGCCCGGCCGCCCTTCTTCCAGCCGTCCGCCTCGACGTCGTTGACCCAGGTCGCGCCGCTGTAGCCGACGCGCCGAAGCTGGTACTTCTCCGCGTAGGCCACCGACCAGGACGCCACCAGCCAGCCCCGCTTCCTCGTCGTGATCGCCGGGTCGCCGAGCGCCCTGGCGAGCTGCTTGCGCGCCTCGGCGGTCCTGGCCTGCGGCGCGGGCGTCTGCTTGGGCGGCGGATACCAGCAGTGGACGGACCTGGGCACCCGGCCGGTGAAGGCGGCGGCCAGGATCTTGGCGTCCTGCTCGTGCTGCGCGTACGCGTAGCCGCCCGCCGACCGCTGGACCTCCTGGGCCACCTCGGCCAGCGGCAGCTTGCGGTAGTTCTTGACCTTCACCAGGGCGGCGAAGAACTTGTTGCTGGCGTAGACCGGGTCCATCAGCTGCTTCTTGCGCCCCCAGCCCTGCGACTCGCGCTGCTGGAACACGCCCACCGAGTCGCGGTCGCCCCAGGAGAGGTTGCGCAGCTTCGACTCCTGCAACGCGGTGCCGTACGCGATGACGACGGCCCGCTCGGGCAGCCGGCGGCGGGCCGCGACCGCGGCGATGGTCGCGGAGACCTGCGCCTGCTCCGGATCGAGGGTCAGGACGCCCTCGGGGGTGCGCACCATGCAGTACGCCTCCGGCAGGACCAGCGGCGTCGCCCGCTTGAGCAGGAGATAGAGCCCCACGGAGACGCCGACGGCGAGCACCACGACGATGATCGCGATGGTGATGACTCCACGGGAGAAGCGCAGGCGCACCCTGAAGAACCTACCCGGCCGGATAAGCTCCGTGGCCATGAGTCACGTGATGTCCCCGGTGGTGGACGAGCTGTGGGAACGACGCGCGGAGCTGTCCCCGGCCGACGTGGAGGCGCGCATCCAGGTGGTCGGCGCCGTCGACCTGCTGGACAAGGGCGAGGCGAGGGTCGCCCGCCTGGTCGGCGGCGAGGTCGTGGTGGACGAGCGGGCCAAGCGCGCGATCCTGCTCGCCTTCCGGCTGCTGGGCATGGCACGTTCCCAGGTGGGCGACTTCCAGCACCACGACAGGGTGCCGCTCAAGACCTCCTTCGAGGGGGTGCGGGTGGTGCCGGGCGCCATCGCGCGCTGGGGCTCGTACCTGGCGCCGGGGGTGGTGCTGATGCCGTCGTTCACGAACATCGGCGCGTACGTGGACTCGGGCACCATGGTCGACACGTGGGCCACGGTGGGTTCGTGCGCCCAGATCGGGAAGAACGTGCACCTGTCCGGCGGAGTGGGCATCGGCGGCGTCCTGGAGCCGCCGGGCGCGGTGCCGGTCGTCGTGGAGGACGACGCGTTCATCGGCAGCCGCTCGATGATCGTCGAGGGCGCGCGGGTGGGCCGGGGCGCGGTGATCGGGGCGGGCACGATCCTGTCCGGCACGATCCCCGTGATCGACGTCCAGACGGGCGAGGAGCTGGCCAGGGGCAGGGTGCCCGACTGGTGCGTGGCGGTCGGCGGCACGCGGCAGAAGGAGTTCCCCGGCGGCACGTTCGGGCTGCCGTGCGTGCTGGTGATCAAGCGTCTGGAGCCGGAGCAGCGGCACGACAAGGCGGCACTCAACGAGGTGCTGCGCGAACATGGAGTGAACACCTGATGCTGGACCTGACACAGGACGTACGCGCGCTGACCGCCGCGATCGTGGACATCGAGTCGGTGAGCGGCGACGAGAAGGCCCTGGCCGACGCGGTCGAGCGGGCGCTGTCCGCGCTGCCGCACCTGAAGGTCGACCGCTCCGGCGAGACGATCGTGGCCCGCACCGACCTCGGCCGGGCCGAGCGGGTGCTGATCGCGGGCCACCTCGACACGGTCCCGGTCGCGGACAACCTGCCCAGCCGGGTGGAGGGCGACCTGCTCTACGGCTGCGGCACCTCCGACATGAAGGCGGGCGTGGCGGTCGCGCTGAAGCTGGCGGCCACCGTCCCGGCCCCCAACCGCGACGTGACGTACGTCTTCTACGACTGCGAGGAGATCGAGGCCGAGCGCAACGGCCTGACCAGGGTCGCCAGGGATCATCCCGAGTGGCTGGCGGCCGACTTCGCGGTGCTGATGGAGCCGACCGACGGCGTGATCGAGGGCGGCTGCCAGGGCACCCTGCGCGCCGACGTCACCGTGACCGGCAAGCGGGCCCACAGCGCGAGGTCGTGGTTCGGGGTCAACGCCGTCCACGGCATCGAGCCGGTGCTGGCCAGGCTCAACGCCTACGAGGCGCGGCTGCCGGTGGTCGACGGGCTGGAGTACCACGAGGGGCTCAACGCGGTCGCCGTGCGCGGCGGCGTGGCCGGCAACGTCATCCCCGACGAGTGCGTGGTCACCGTCAACTACCGCTTCGCCCCCGACCTGACGGTCGAGCAGGCCGAGCAGCACGTGCGCGAGGTGTTCGAGGGCTACCGGGTGAGCTTCCTCGACGCGGCGCCCGGGGCGCGGCCCGGCCTGACGCATCCCGTGGCCGCCGCCTTCGCCGCCGCGGTCGGCGGAACCCCGCGCGCCAAGCTGGGCTGGACGGACGTCTCCCGCTTCTCCGCGCTCGGCGTCCCGGCCGTGAACTACGGCCCCGGCGACCCCAACCTGGCACACCAGCAGGGCGAGTACGTGTCGCTCCCGAAGATCACGGAGAGCGAGCGGGCCCTGCTCGACTGGCTGACAAAATGAAAGTGGCTTTCCTCGCCGGCCATTTGGCGGGGAAAGCCACTTTCAGTCCCGAGCAGCACCCTCGGCAGTTAGACGCAGGGGGGTCGAAATTCGGTTCCCTGCTTTTCTCAAGATTTTTTCGGAGCCGTCATCTGGCCTTCGACCTGGGCGTTCATCCTCGAAGTGCCCGCTTCGGCGGGCGCGGCCCCGGTCGGGAACGGCGCCGCGGGCCGGTACGGAGAGGACTAGCGTGACCAGCATGGAACACAAGCAACGAGCCGAACGCCGTCAGGGGCAGGCGGTCGTGCGCGGGAGTCTCGTCCCCAGCTCCACCCACGACCAGCGGCTGCTCGACCGGCAGGGTCCCTCCGACTGGGTGCACATGGACCCGTGGCGGGTGCTGCGCATCCAGGCCGAGTTCGTGGAGGGGTTCGGCCAGCTCGCCGAGCTGCCCGCGGCGATCACGGTCTTCGGCTCGGCCCGCACCCCCGAGGGCACCCCCGAATACCAGATGGGCCGGCGGCTCGGCCGGGCGCTGGCCGAGTCCGGCTACGCGGTGATCACCGGCGGCGGCCCCGGCGTCATGGAGGCGGCCAACCGGGGCGCCTCCGAGGTCGAGGGCGCGGTGTCGGTCGGGCTCGGCATCGAGCTGCCGTTCGAGCAGCGCATGAACGACTACGTCGACCTCGGCATCGAGTTCCGCTACTTCTTCGTGCGCAAGACGATGTTCGTCAAGTACTCGCGCGGCTTCATCGCCCTGCCGGGCGGTTTCGGCACGCTCGACGAGCTCTTCGAGGCGCTGACGCTGGTCCAGACCCACAAGGTCACCTCGTTCCCGGTCGTGCTGATGGGCTCGGAGTTCTGGGGCGGCCTGCTCGACTGGATCAAGAACACCCTGCTCGGCACCGGCAAGATCGCCGCCCAGGACCTCGACCTGATCTCCGTCACCGACGACCCCGACGAGGCCGTGCGGATCATCGCCGACTCCGACCGGGCCCGCTCCCGCCAGCGGGAGGAGGAACTGGAGGCCGCCGCCGCCCAGACCGCGGAGCCCCAATAGGCTGTCGGCCCGTGAACATCTGCGTCTTCTGCGCCTCCAGCCTCCGCATCGACAGGAAGTACGTCGACCTGGCCGCAGAGGTGGGCGCCGAGCTCGCCAGGCGTGGTCACACGCTGGTGAGCGGCGGCGCCACGGTCTCGTGCATGGGCGCGGTCACCTCCGCCGCCCGTGCCGCCGGCGGGTTCACGGTCGGCGTGATCCCGCAGGTGCTGGTGGACATCGAGGTGGCCGACACCGAGTCCGACGAGCTGATCGTCACCGACGGGATGCGCGAGCGCAAAGGCGTCATGGACGCCCGCTCCGACGCCTTCCTCGTGCTGCCCGGCGGCATCGGCACCCTGGAGGAGCTGTTCGAGATCTGGACGGCGCGGGTGCTCGGCATCCACGACCGCCCGCTGGTGATCCTCGACCCCTGGGGCCTGTACGAGCCGCTGCGGCAGCTCGTCTCCGGCATGCACGCCGAGGGCTTCACCCGGGCCGACGTCTTCGACGCGATCTCCTGGACGACCACGGTCGAGGAGGCGTTCGCCCACCTCGAAGCGCGTCCGCAGCCGGTCCGGCCGAGCATCGCCGAGCTGGGGGAGGCCACCGGCTGACCAGGCTGCCCCGATTGCCCGCACTTGTGGTGGATCGCTGAACGTGCTCGTCCATATGAGTACGATGCCAATGTGCTGGTCATACTCGCCATCGCCGCGATCGCCATCCTGGCCTGCGTGGTCCTGGTCTCCCTCGGCAGAGGCGGGGAGCTGACCGAGTTCCCGCCGGACGTCCCGCCGCTCGACCTGCCCGAGGCCGGACAGCTCACGGCGGTCGACTTCATGGCGCTGCAACTGCCGGTCAACCTGGTCGGCTACCACACGCAGAGCGTCGACGAGACCCTGCGCCGGGCGGCCCAGGCCATCAGCGCCCGCGACACCAGGATCGCCGTCCTGGAGCAGCGGGTGTCGGAGCTGCTGTCCAGCCGGCTGCACGCGCGCCAGGAGATCTACGCCACGCCCGGCGCCCGGCTGCGCACCGACCACGAGCCCGAGGCGCCCACCGCCGAGCTGCGCGACCCGTCGGAGGAGCACGACCGGCACGCCCCCGAGCACGACGAGCCCGCGCACGACGAGCCCGCGCACGACGAGCCCGAGCAGGAAGAGCCCGAGAAGGACGACGACGACTCCATGCACGCGTCCCCGGGCGAGGACAAGGACAAGGACGAGCGCCCGTGACCGAACTCATCCGGTGCACCTGGCCGGGCATGGGCGACCCGATGTACATCGCCTACCACGACGAGGAGTGGGGCCGCCCGGTCAAGGGCGACGACGAGGTCTTCGAACGCGTGGCGCTGGAGGCGTTCCAGTCGGGCCTGTCGTGGCTGACGATCCTGCGCAAGCGGGAGAACTTCCGCGCCGCCTTCGACGGCTTCTCGACCGTCAAGGTGGCCGCCTACACCGAGCGCGACGTCGAACGGCTGCTCGGCGACGCCGGGATCGTCCGCAACCGGGCCAAGATCGAGGCCGTGATCGGCAACGCCAGGGCCGCGCTCGACCTGCCCGAGGGCCTGTCGGAGCTGGTGTGGCGGTTCGCCGACCCCGACGCGCCGGTGCCCCGGACGATGGCCGACGTGCCCGCCATCACCCCCGGCTCCAAGGCCCTGGCCAAGGAGCTGCGCAAGCACGGCTTCAGGTTCGTCGGCCCGACCACCGCGTACGCGCTGATGCAGGCGATCGGGCTGGTCAACGACCACATCGAGGGCTGCCTGGCGCGCTGAGCGCCCGCGTGGGACCGGCCGCTCAGCGGCCCCTGAACACCGGCCGCTCCTTGGCCAGGAAGGCGCGGGTGGCGTCCTGGTGGTCTGCGGTGGCCACGCACGCGTCCTGCAGGTCGGCCTCCAGCGCGAGCGAGTCGGCCAGCGAGTGCGTGGCGGAGTGGGCCAGCGCGCGCTTGGTGGCGGCGTAGGCCGCGGTCGGCCCGGCGGCCAGGCGTACGGCCAGCTCGTGCGCGGTCTTCGGCAGGTCGTCGGCGGGCACCACGCGCGTGACCAGCCCCAGGTCGAGCGCGGCGGAGGCGTCGAGCGGCTCGCCGAGCAGCAGCAGCTCGGCCGCCCGGCCCCGGCCGACCAGGCGCTGCAACGTCCAGGACGCGCCGGAGTCGGGAGCCAGCCCGATGCCCGCGAACGCCAGCGCGAACTTGGCCTTGTCGGAGGCGACGCGCAGGTCGCAGGCGAAGGCCAGGGCCGCGCCCGCGCCCGCGGCGACGCCGTTGACCGCCGCCACGACCGGCTTGGGCATGGTCGCGATCAGCTCCACGATCGGGTTGTAGTGCTCGCGCACGGTGTCGGCTAGCCCGCGGCCCGCGGCCAGGTTGGCGGCGTGCTCGCGCAGGTCCTGGCCGGCGCAGAAGGCCCGGCCCGAGCCGGTGAGCAGCACCGCCCTGACCTCGGGGTCGGCCGCCGCCTGGCCCACCGCCGCCAGCAGCGCGGCCTTGACCTCGGCCGTGAGCGAGTTCATCGACTCCGGACGGTCGAGGGTGACGGTGGCGACGGCGTCGGCCATGTCGTAACGGATCACATGAGCTCCCTGTCGACGAACGCGGCGGCTGCGGGCAGCAGCCTGGTGGCTTCCTGCTCGAAGAACGTGCGGGCCTTCTCGCCCGGCCAGCCCGCGGGCAGCAGCTCGGCCGGCAGCCCGGGGTCGCGGAACAGGAAGTTGCGCCAACCGTGCACCAGTCTGCTCCTGGTGGCGAACACCCGGTCGGGCGGGGCGTCCTCGGGCAGGGTGCTGATCAGCGTGACAGCCTCGGCGTGCCAGTGCTCGTACGCCTCGCCGATCGCCGCCAGGTCCCAGGCCCGCGCCACCAGCTCGCGCGGGTCGCCCTCCAGCGCCGCGTCGAACCGGTCGGCCCGCACGCCCTCGCCGTCCAGCAGGTTGTCCAGCTCGATGGAGGAGCGCGGCCCGATCCACGTCGTCTCCGACAGGCAGGCGTAGCCGAGGAAGGTCAGGTCGGCCCTGATCCGCTCCCGGCGCTGGCGCTCCCTGACCGGCTCGATGACGATCACGTGCCAGCGGCCGTGCCAGGCGAGTGTCCCTGATCGGTAAATTCTCAGCGCTGCCTCATCCAGGCGCCTGACACACTTCGGGGTGAGCCCGTAGCCGGCTCCCTGAGGCAGCCGCAGCGGCCGCAACCAGCCCTGCCGGACCATCCGCGAGACCGCCGTGCGGACCGCCGGAGCGGCGATTTCCAGGGGGTTCATGAGCCGTACGAGCGCGGCCACGGTCGCCTGCCCACCGCGCGCACGCAGGTGGTCTCCGTACAGGTCGAAGAGAGCGGCGCGAGCGTGCACGAAGTCCAGTTTGGACGCCATCGCCTGCCTCGACAACGCATTCTGGGAGGAGATCGTTACCCATGAGGGCTCTCGATGCGGGAGAATAGGACATCACAGAAGACGTGAATGCGCCGACCACCCCCTCGGGCGGTCGGAAATCGCGGGCCGCGGGAGCCCAAGGCAGGAAGGGATGCACGCATGGCGGCGATGAAGCCGCGGACCGGCGATGGTCCGCTCGAGGTCACCAAGGAAGGGCGCGGCATAGTCATGCGGGTCCCTCTCGAAGGTGGCGGCCGGCTCGTCGTGGAGATCTCCGCCGACGAGGCAAAGGCGCTCGGCGAGGCGTTGAAGAACGTCGTCGGCTGAGCGCTCCCGAGACAACCTGATCCTCCGACCCTGGCGTAAGTCCGGCGCCAGGGTCGCTGACGTTTGGAGGGTTCCGTGCCCATCGAGACCACCGTCTCCGCGGTCGCCGAGGTCCCCGAGGGTGCCGAGCTGCTGGCCGTGCCCTATGCCTCCGACCTGCGTCCCGCTGTCGAGCCGTACGTCGAGCTGCACCTTCCGGTCGCCGACCTGCTGGCCCACTACGAGGCCAAGGGCGAGGCCGGCGAGATCGTCGAGGTCCCGGTGGCGCGGGCGGGCGGGGTCGGGCGCGTGCTCCTGTACGGCGTGGGCGACGGCTCGCCGCGGGCGCTGCGCAGGGCCGGCGCGGCGCTGGCGCGCAAGGTCAAGGGCCGCGACACGCTGACCGTGGTGCCGCCCGAGGGCGACGTCGCCGCGTTCGCCGAGGCCGCGCTGCTGGCCGGATACACCTTCAAGATCGGCAAAGAGGGCCGGAAGGGCGTGCGGGCGATCGAGCTCGCCGGCGCCGACGCCGAGCCGGTGCGCCGGGCCGAGATCGTGGCGGAGGCCGTCGCGCTGGCCCGCGACCTGGCCAACATGCCGTCCTCGGTCAAGCATCCCGCCTGGCTCGCCGAGCGCGCCGCCGAGCAGGGCCTGCCGGTGCGGGTGTGGGACGAGGAGCAGCTCCAGGCCGAGGGGTTCGGCGGCATCCTGGCCGTCGGGCGCGGCTCGGTCCGGCCGCCCCGGCTGATCCAGCTCTCCTACGTCCCCGAGCAGCCGGCCGAGCGGCACGTCGTGCTGGTGGGCAAGGGCATCACGTTCGACTCTGGCGGCCTGTCGCTCAAGCCGACCGAGAACATGAAGACCCAGAAGACCGACATGGCGGGCGGCGCGGTGGTGATCGCCGTGCTGGCCGCGCTGGCCCGGCTGGGCGCCCCCGTCCGCGTGACGGGCCTGATCGCCGCCGCCGAGAACATGCCGTCCGGCACCGCCCAGCGTCCCAGCGACGTCATCAGGCACTACGGCGGCCGCACGGTCGAGGTGCTGAACACCGACGCCGAGGGCCGGCTCGTGCTGGCCGACGCGCTGGCCTACGCCGACGCCGAGCTCGACCCCGACGCCGTCGTGGACATCGCCACCCTCACCGGGGCCATCTCCGTGGCGCTCGGCCGGAACGTCGGCGCCGTCTACGCCTCCGACGAAGACCTGGCCGCCCAGCTCCTGGCCGCCGGTCAGGCCAGCGACGACCGGCTCTGGCGCATGCCGCTGATCGACGACTACGCCCCGGCCCTGGAGTCGTCGATCGCCGACCTGGCCAACGTCGAGAGCGGCACCCGGTACGGCGCCGGGTCCATCACGGCGGCGCTGTTCCTGCGGGAGTTCGCGGGCAAGCGCCCGTGGGCGCACCTCGACATCGCCGGGGTCGGCCGCAGCACGGTCGACGAGGGCACCCTGACCAAGGGCGCGACCGGGTTCGGCGTGCGCGTGCTGCTGGAGTGGCTCACCCGGGGCTGACCCGGTCTGATCCGGGGCTGGTCCGGGGCTGGTCCGGGGCTGGTCCGGGGCTGGTCCGGGGCCCGGCTCGGGCGGCGGCTAGTCGGCGATCTTCACGGCGGCCAGCAGGCCGTCGCCCAGTGGCATGAGCACCGACCGCAGCCGGTCGTCGCCCTGCACCAGCTTGCCCAGCTCGCGCAGCGAGACCGTGTCGGGGTCGCGCTGCGTGGGGTCGGCCACCCGGTCGTGCCACAGCGCGTTGTCGAAGGCCACCACGCCGCCGACGCGCAGCAGGCGCACCGCCTCGGCCAGGTAGTCGACGTACTCCTGCTTGGCGCCGTCGGCGAAGACCATGTCGTAGCCGCCGTCGGAGAGCCGGGGCAGCACGTCGAGCGCCCGGCCCGAGATCAGCCGCACCCGCCCGCCGGAGAAGCCCGCCTCGGCGAACGCCTGTCGGGCCAGCCGCTGGTGCTCGGGCTCGACGTCGACGCTGGTCAGCGTGCCGTCGCCGCGCATGCCGCGCAGCAGCCACAGCCCCGAGACGCCGCAGCCGGTGCCGATCTCGACGACCGACTTGGCGTTGACGACGGTGGCGAGGAAGCAGAGCGCCGCCCCGCCCCCGGGAAGGATGGGCACCGCACCCATCTCCAGCCCGCGCTGACGCGCCGCGTGCAGGATCTCATCCTCGTGATGGAACTGCTCCGCATAGGCCAGAGTGGCCTCCACCGGACTGGTCATCGGCCTCCTCCCCCCACTTTCGTGCGATTGGTCACCGATCGCAGCCTAGGGGAGTCACGCCGGGACGGGAACTCAGGACGGTCCGAAGGCGTTGCAGGTTTAAACGGGCTTTGCCGGTCCGGAAGGCAGGCAGTGCGCACGAAGGGACGAAACCAGGCACTATGACGGTAGCGGTGGTCCCAGAGAGAGGAGTGCTGGTGGACGAAAGCGACCACCAGGCGGATACTCCCGTGTCGTCTGATTGGACGCCTCCCACGTGGGAGGAAGTGGTGCGGACTCATTCCGCACGCGTGTACCGGCTGGCGTACCGGCTTACCGGCAATGTCCACGATGCCGAAGACCTCACGCAGGAGGTCTTCGTCAGGGTCTTCAGGTCGCTGTCGAGCTACACCCCCGGCACGTTCGAGGGCTGGCTGCACCGGATCACGACGAACCTGTTCCTCGACATGGCGCGGCGCAAGCAGCGCATCCGGTTCGAGGGGCTGGCCGACGACGCCGCCGAGCGGCTGCGCGGCCGTGAGCCGTCGCCGGCGCAGGCGTTCGACGACGCCCACCTGGAGCCCGATATCCAAGCCGCCCTCGACGCGCTCGCCCCCGAGTTCCGGGCCGCGATCGTGCTGTGTGACATCGAGGGCCTGTCCTACGAGGAGATCGCGGCCACGCTCGGCGTCAAGCTGGGTACGGTCCGAAGCCGTATTCACCGTGGCCGGGCGCAGTTGCGGGAGGCGCTCGACCATCGAGCCCCCCGTACTACCCAACTCCCCCCGACCGTGATCAGTGGGGAGGAAGTCTGATATGGCTCATCTAGGAGAACGCGTTTCGGCGCTCGTCGACGGAGAGCTGAACCACACCGAGCGCGATCGCGCGCTCGCCCACCTGACCTTCTGTGCTGACTGCCGGCGCGAGGTCGAGTCGATGCGGGCGCTGAAGTCGCGCCTGCGCTCGCTCGACGGCCCGGCGATGCCGGCCGATCTGACCATGTCGCTGCTGCGCATGGCGGAGCCCGGTGGGCCGCTGCCGCCGAGGGAGCGCCCTTTCCCTACCCGTACGTTCGGGGGGGTGCCCATCCCTGGGCCCCACAGCATCGCGCCCCTGGACAACCGCCCGCGCAGGGACGCCACCGCTGGGGCCTCGGGCCCTGGGCGGGGCGGTAGGCGGCGCGGGGCGTACGTCGCGGTGGGCGTGGTGTCCGCCGCCGTCGCACTCGGCACCTTCTTCGCGGTCTCGGGCACAGGGGCCCAGACCTCGCCGCCGCCGGTCGAGCTCTGGCGGGTCCAGCACTCACCGGCCACCAGCGCGCCGCCCACCGCCACGCCTTGAACCGGGGGCTCGCCTGGGATACTCGGGTGGCGTAGTCGACGATGCCAGGGGCATACGATCTGGGTTCGGGATTTGTCGCAAACAAAGCCTTTTATGACCCTCGTATGCCGCCAGAGCAAAGATTGCGGTGGCCGAGCAAGGAGTGGTGAGACGTAGATGACCGACGAGACGCGCCCGGGCGAAGGACGCACGACGTCGGACTTCCCCGAGCCACAGGGGCGGCCGGAGTTCCTGCCCGCCGACGAGCCGGGCGAGCAGGCGGACCGCCGCTCCGACCCGCCCGCCTCGTTCGGCGCGTCCTGGGGCGACCCGTCGGGCCGCCCCGACAATCCGGGCGTGTCACCGTACGAACCCCCCGGCCGTTCCGACAGCTCGGGCGCGTCGCCGTACGAGTCGCCGGGGCGTGCCGATGGCGTGCCGCCGCAGGACGGGGGTGCGCGGGCGTACGAGGGCCCGTCGTTCGAGAGCCCGGCCGGGACGCGGGGGTTCGAGAGCCCGTTCGAGAGCCCCGGCGGCACGCGGGCCTACGAGACCCCCTCCTTCGGGCCGGCGGAGACCGGCCCGCGGCCGATGCAGCCGCCGCCCTTCATGGGCGCGTACGGCGGGAACCACCCGCCGCCGCCGCGGCAGGCCCTGGGCATGGGCCCGGGATGGGCGCCGCCGCCGCAGGGCGGCCCAGGCGCGGGCGCGCTGCCAAGGCGCGGACTCAACGCCGGCGCGCTGATCGCGATCGCCGTGGCCATCGCGCTGGTGGCCTCCGTGCTCGGCAGCCTGGGCACGTACCTGCTGACCAGGTCGGGCAGCAGCGGCACCGACCCGTCCTACAGCCTCGGCCCGGCCCCGACGGGCGCGACCAACAGGGCGCCCGACTCGGTGGCCGGCGTGGCCGCGCGGGTCCTGCCCAGCGTGGTCTCGCTGGAGGTCGGCAACGGCACCAACACCGAGGGCGCCTCCGGCTCCGGATTCCTGATCAAGAACGGCTACGTGGTGACCAACAACCACGTGGTCGCCATGGCCGCCAAGGGCGGCGAGATCAAGATCATGTTCAACAACCGCAAGACCACCGCGGGCCGCATCGTCGGCCGCGACCCGGGCTCCGACCTGGCCGTGGTCAAGCCCGAGGAGACCTTCGGCACGCCGGAGATCACCCTCGGCAACTCCGACCAGGTCGTGGTGGGCGACCCGGTGATCGCCATCGGCTCGCCGCTCGGCCTCAGCGGCACGGTCACCACGGGCATCGTCAGCTCGCTCAACCGTCCGGTCATCGCCGGCGACGAGACGGGCGCCGCCACCGAGGAGCCCGCCTACATCAGCGCCATCCAGACCGACGCCGCCATCAACCCAGGCAACTCCGGCGGCCCGCTGGTCAACGGCCGGGGCGAGGTGGTCGGGGTGAACTCGGCCATCGCCACCCTCAGCCGTTCGGTGAACAGTCAGAGCGGCAGCATCGGCCTGGGCTTCGCGATCCCGGTGAACCAGACGCGGCGGGTGGCCGAGGAGCTGATCACCACGGGCAAGGCCAAGCGTCCCAAGATCGGCATCGTGCTGGACAAGGACTACAAGGGCCAGGGCGTGCGCATCGCCTCCGAGCCCGCCGAGGGCCGCCAGCCGGTCGACGCCAACGGCCCCGCCGACAAGGCCGGGCTGAAGGCGGGCGACGTCATCCTGGAGGTCGACGGGCTCGCGCTGCAGGACGGCAACGAGCTGATCGCCCTGATCCGCAGCAAGGCGCCGGGCGCCAAGATCACCATCAAGTACCAGCGCGCCGGCCAGGAACGCACCGCCACCCTCACCGTCGTCGCCGACGACCAGCCGGCTCCCAGCCCGTCCTGAGTGATATGACCCATGGGGGACGGTTCAGCCACGGGCTGGAGCCTTTAGTCTGTGGAGAGCGTGGAGAGCATTGTGGACTGCGGGTAGGAGCGTACGGTGTTCGGACTCGGGTGGATGGAGGTCGGAGCGCTGATCGTCATCGCGCTCCTGGTCTTCGGTCCTGACAAGTTGCCGCAGGCCGCCTCGCAGGCGGGCAAGACGCTGCGCAACCTGCGGCGCATGGCCAACAACGCGCGCGACGACCTGAGGGCGGGCCTCGGGCCGGAGTTCCAGAACTTCGACCCCGCCGACCTCAACCCGAAGAACTTCGTCCGCAAGCACCTCCTCGACGAGTTGGAGGACGACTGGAACGGCCGTCCCAGAGACCTGGAGCCGGCCGCCGTCGCGCCCTACGACGCCCCTGAGCCGCCGTCGGAGCTCGCCTATGGCGAGCTGCCCCCCTACGACTCCGAGGCCACCTGACACGCCCTGCAGACGCGCGACGGGCCCGCCCAGCTTTCGCTGGGCGGGCCCGTCTTCTGCGTGGAAGGGTCAGGAACGGTTGGGCGACAGGCCGAGCTGCATGCCCTTGATGCTGGAGGAGCGCTTGCTCAGACCGGCGGCGATCTTCCGCAGCTCGGCGGCGGCGGGCGAGTCGGGGTCGGTCAGCACCAGCGGCTTGCCCTCGTCGCCGCCCTCGCGCAGGCGCAGGTCGATCGGCACCTGGCCGAGCAGCGGGACGCGGGAGCCCAGCGTGCGGGTCAGGGCGTCGGCGACGGTCTGGCCCCCGCCCTCGCCGAACACGGCCACCCGCTCGTCGCAGTGGGGGCAGGGCAGCCAGGACATGTTCTCGATGACGCCGGCGATCTGCTGGTGGGTCTGGGCGGCGATCGAGCCGGCCCGCTCGGCCACCTCGGCGGCGGCCTGCTGGGGCGTGGTCACGACCAGGATCTCGGCAGACGGGAGCCGCTGCGCCACCGAGATGGCGATGTCGCCGGTGCCCGGCGGCAGGTCGAGCAGCAGGACGTCGAGGTCGCCCCAGTAGACGTCGGCCAGGAACTGGTGGAGCGCCCGGTCGAGCATCGGGCCGCGCCACACGACCGGCGAGTTGCCCTCGGGCTTGAACATGCCGACGGAGATGACCTTGATGTCGTGCGCCGACGGCGGCATGATCATGTCCTCGACCTTGGTGGGACGCTCGGCGGCGCCCAGCATGCGAGGAATGCTGTGACCGTAGATGTCGGCGTCGACGATGCCGACCTTGAGGCCGTTGGAGGCCATCGCGGCGGCCAGGTTGACGGTGACCGACGACTTGCCCACGCCGCCCTTGCCGCTCGCGACGGCGAAGACGCGGGTCAGCGAGCCGGGCTGGTTGAACGGGATCTCCTTCTCCGGGCCCCGGTCGCCCCGCAGCTTGGTCTGCAGGGTCTTGCGCTGCTCGGCGCTCATGACGTCGAGCTCGATCTGGACGTCCGTCACGCCGCCGACCTTGCCGACCGCCGTCTTCACGTCGCGCGTGATGGTGTCCTTCATCGGACAGCCTGACACGGTGAGGTAGACGCCCACCCGGACCGCGCCGTCGGGGGCGATCTCGATGTTCTTGACCATGTCGAGGTCCGTGATCGGGCGACGGATCTCGGGGTCGATGACGGTGGCGAGGGCGGCCGTCACCTGTTCCTGGGTTGGTGCCATCGAAGTCTCGGCACGAGGGAGTGCCGTCCCTCCTTAGTCGGTCTATGTGTGACAGGCGCTGAAAGCCAGTGAGAAATGCCCCTCCATGGTATGAACCCGGGGCGCCGCTCAGTTAATCCGCGCTGTTAGGTGTCTGTGCAACAACGTCTAAGGTTACTGCGTGACTCTGCTGCGCGACGAGGGGCTCACCGCCGAGGAGCTGGCGGTCTGGCGGATGTTGCAGCGGGCCCAGGTGCGCATCGCCCGCCGCCTGGAGGCCGAGCTGCTGGTGGCCCACGATCTTCCCCTGGCCTCGTACGAGGTGCTGGCGCAGCTCGCCGAGGCGCCGGGGCGGCGGCTGCGCATGAACGGCCTGGCCGACCGCGTGCTGCTCTCGCGCAGCGGGCTGACCAGGCTGATCGACCGGTTGCAGCGCCACGGGCTGGTCGGGCGGGAGGCGTGCTCCGACGACGCCCGCGGGCTGTTCGCGGTGCTGACCGAGGCGGGCGCCGCGCGGCTGGCCGAGGCCACGCCCACCTACCTGCGCGGGGTCAAGAACCAGTTCCTCGACCTGCTGGGCGACGGCGACGTCGGCGCGGTGCGGACGCTGCTGGCCAGGCTCGACGTCACTGACGTTTGTTGAGCTCCTCCAGCAGCCGGCCGAGCTCGGCGCGCAGGTAGTCGCGGGTGGCGACCTCGTTGAGGGCCAGGCGCAGGCCGGCGATCTCGCGGGTGAGGTACTCGATCTCGGCCTGGTTGCGGTCGGCGGCCTCGCGGTCCTGCTCGTACTGGATGCGGTCGCGGTCGTCCTGGCGGTTCTGGGCGAGCAGGATGAGCGGCGCGGCGTAGCTGGCCTGGAGCGACAACATCAGCGTGAGGAAGATGAACGGGTACGGGTCCCACTTGAGCGCCGGCGGAGCCGCGACGTTCCAGATCACCCAGATCGCCACGAACACCGTCATGTAGACGATGAAGCGGGCCGTGCCGAGGAAGCGGGCGATGCGCTCCGACAGGCGGCCGAACGCCTCGGGGTCGTAGTGCGGGCGCAGCGAGCGCCGCAGCGCCCGCGGCTGGTCGAGCCGGTCAGTGGTCACGGGCGTCCCCCTCGCGCCAGTCATCGGGAAGCAGGTGGTCGAGGACGTCGTCGACGGTCACCGCGCCGACGAGTCTGCCCAGCTCGTCCACGACCGGGGCGGCGACCAGGTTGTAGTTGGCCAGGAAGGCGTGGACCTGGCGCAGGGTGAATTCGGGCCTGATCGGGTCGAGCGACGGGTCGAGCACGCGGCCGAGCAGCGTCGAGGGCGGCTCGCGCAGCAGCCGCTGGAAGTGCGAGACCCCCAGGTACGTGCCGGTCGGCGTCTCGGTGGGCGGCCTGGTCACGTAGACCTGGGCGGCGACGGCCGGCGGCAGGTCCTGCTGGCGGATGTGGGCCAGCGCCTCGGCCACCGTCGCGTTGGGCGGCAGGACGACCGGCTCGCTGGTCATCACGCCGCCCGCGGTGTCGTCGGCGTAGGTCAGCAGCCGCCGCACCGGGGCCGCCTCGCCGGGCTCCATGAGCGCCAGCAGCCGGGCCGCCTGGTCCTCGGGCAGGTCGTGCAGCAGGTCGGCGGCGTCGTCGGGGCTCATCTCCTCCAGGACGTCGGCGGCCCGCTCGGGTTCGAGGGTGCCGAGGATGCCGATCTGGTCGTCGGGCGGCAGCTCCTCCAGCACGTCGGCCAGGCGGTCGTCGGCGAGCTCGCGGGCGATCTCGATGCGCCGCTTGCTGGGCAGCTCGTGCAGGGCGCTGGCCATGTCGGCGGCGCGCAGCGACTCGAACGCGGCGATCAGCCCGGCCGCGCCCTGGTCCTTCTGCAGGGTGTCGAAGCCGGACACCTCGTTCCAGCCGACCGTCCTGGGCTCGCGCCGGCGGCCCTTGAAGAGGGCGACCCTGGTGATCTCCCACCGGGACGGCAGGGTCTCCTCCATGGCGACGTCGTAGACGGTCATGGGCTCGTCGCCGACGCGTACGGACAGGTCGAGCACCTCGCCGATGACCAGCGTCTCCGAGGCGCGCTGCTCGAACCGGCGCATGTTCAGCCGTCCGGTGAAGACGACCGCGCCCGCCTCGATGCGGCGCACACGGGTGATCGGCAGGAACACCCGGCGGCGCGGCTGCACCTCGACGACCATGCCGTGCACCTGGGGGTTGCCGGTGATGCGCAGGCCCACGACGACGTCGCGGACCCGGCCGATCTGATCGCCCGTGGGGTCGAAGACGGGGGTCCCCGCCAGCCGGGCCACGAAGATCTTCACGTGGGCCAGGCTAACAGTGAGACGCCGTTGCGCCCCGGTTGCCTGGCATGTCAGTATCAAACGCATTTAACGCTGATTACGGGCACTAGGGGTACACCATGAGGCTGGCGGGGCTCGCACTGGCATTCGTGTCGTCGTGTTGTTTCGCGTTCTCCGGGCCGATGGCCAAGTACCTCATCACCGCCGGGCTGGCACCGGTCGAGGCCGTCTGGACCCGGATGGCGGGCGCCGGGCTGCTGCTGGTCGCGGTGCTGGCGGTGGTCAAGCCGCGGGCCCTGCGCATCCCGCGGGCGCGGCTGCCGTTCCTCGGGCTCTACACCGTGATGGCCGTCGCGGGCGTGCAGTCGCTCTACTTCGTCGCCATCACCCGGCTGCCGGTGGGGATCGCGCTGCTGCTGGAGTTCATGGCGCCGGTGATGGTCGTGGCCTGGGTCAGGCTCGTCCGCAAGGTACGCCTGGCCGGGGCCGCGTACGTCGGCGCGGTGATCGCGTTCGTCGGCCTGGCGATCGTCGTCGAGGCGTGGCAGGGCATGCGCCTGGACGCGGTCGGCCTGCTCCTCGGCCTGCTGGCCGGGGCGTGCTGCGCCGGTTACTTCCTGATGGGCGACAGCCTGGGCCCCGACATCGACCTGCTCGGCCTGGTCGCCTGGGGCATGGTCGGCTCGGCCGTCGTGCTCATCCCCTTCGCCCAGCCCTGGGACATCCCCTGGGAGGCCTTCACGACCTCCGTCGCCCCGCAGGGCGGCACGACGCTGCCGGTGCTGGGGGCGTACCTGTGGCTGGTGCTGGTGGCGACCGCGCTGGCGTACATCCTCAGCATGAACATGGTGCGGCGGCTGTCGGCGGCGGTGGGGGCGACGGTCGCCTCGCTGGAGGTCATCGGCGGCGCGGTGGTCGCGTGGGCGCTGGTCGGCGAGACGCTGGGGGTGTTCCAGATCGTCGGCGGGATGATCGTGCTCGGCGGCGCGCTGCTCGCCCAGACCGCCACCTCGGGCGGCGCCCCCGCCCCCGCCCCGGACCGCCCGGCCGAGATCACCGCCCAGGTGTGAGCCCGGCGCAGAGGTCGGCACACGGCCCGGAACAGGGCCCGGCACGCGGGCCGGGCGCGGCCGGGGTCAGCGTTGCGGTGTCAGGCGCAGGACGGTCGAGTCGCGGGCCCAGCGCTCGGTCAGGTGCTCGCTGTCGGGGGCGTTGAGCCGCTCCTTGGCCAGCACCGCCACGGCGTCGGCCGCCGCGGCCTGGTCGACGACCGAGACCTCCGCGTCGAACTCCACCAGCCGCGCGCCGTTGTCCTTGCTGCGCAGCGTCACGCGCACCCGGTCGAGCGCCCCGAGCCCCGGCAGGTCCTGCTCGCCGCCGCCGGTCACGAGGTAGATGGCGCCGTCGTGCCAGGCGTGCCAGGCCAGGCGCGGGCGGTCGAGGGCGAGCCAGAGGATGCCGGACTTCTTGGCGCCCTCCTCGATGGCCGCGATGTCGTCGCTCACGATCAGACTGTAACCCCCGGAAACCCCCGAACCGCTTGGGGCTTGCGCGCGTTTCACCGGTATGCGGTCGTTCATCCTCGTGCTCGTCCTCGTCGCGGGCTGCGGCGCCGCCGCTCCGGAGCCGCCGTCCGCGTGCCGGGCCTCCGCCCGTACGGGCCCGCTGGACCCGCGCGTCCTGCGGCAGGTCGTGTACGACTACCCGGCGCGCCCGACGCCGGAGGCGCTCGCCGGGAAGGTGGAGACCGTCGTCACCGGCCACGTGACGGGCTGGGTCGCCGGGCCCGTGGTCGAGGAGGGCATCCCGGGGGACCGCACCCATTACGTCCTGATGCGCACCCGGGTCGGCGAGCGGCTCAAGGGCGCCGCCGCGGACGTCGCGGACCTCGCCTTCTACCAGGGGGCGGCGGTGGACGACGCCGGCACGCCGGTCCACAGCGTGGCCGACTTCGCCCGCGCGGTCCCCCCGGGCACCCGGGTGCTGCTGTTCATGAACCGCGCCAGAGCGACCGGCAAAGTCGTCGAGGGACGCCAGGTCGCCTGGTCGACGCCCCCGCAGGGCGTGATCCTGCACGAGGTGACCGACGACCCCGGCGGCCGGGCCGTCGGCGGCAGGGACGAGATCTTCTCCTCGACCGGCTGGAACCAGCCGTGCGGCATCGACGGCCTGATCGCCCGCCTGCGCGCCCACGGATTCACCGGCTGAACACTTTGCCCTTTTCTGGTGTCCGCCGGGCGCCTTGCCGGGGAGAACCGCATTCATGGGGATCGTCTCTCGCGGCTTCGCCGGAAAGCACTTCCGGCGGCCGCGGCCGGAGCTGGCCGGGCGGGTGCCGCCGGGGCAGTACCTGGCCGAGGGCTTCCCGGTGCTCACCGCGGGGGCGACGCAGCACATCCGGACCGAGCGGTGGTCGTTCACCGTCAGGGGCGGCGCGGGCGAGCCCACCTGGACGTGGACGGACCTGCTGTCGCTGCCCGCCGAGCAGATCACCGTGGACATCCACTGCGTCACCCACTGGAGCAAGCTCGACACCACCTGGACGGGCGTGTCCCTCGACCGGCTGCTGACCGGCGCCGACCGGGCGGCCGGGTACGCCCTGGCCGTCAGCTACGGCGGCTACGCCACCAACCTGCCGGTCGAGGAGATCGTGGACGGCAAGGCGTGGCTGGTCTACGCCTACGAGGGCGCGCCGATCCCGCCCGAGCACGGCGGCCCGGTGCGGATGCTGGTGCCCGCCCACTACCTGTGGAAGAGCGCCAAGTGGATCCACGAGCTGTGGCTCATGGACGAGGACCGCCCGGGCTTCTGGGAGCGGTCCGGCTATCACAACTTCGGGGACCCATGGCGGGAACAGCGGTACTACGACGACTGACCTGGCAGCCGGCCACGATCGCCGAGGTCGTCCCGGAGACCGACCAGACGCGCACGCTGCTGCTCGACGTGCCGGGCTGGCCGGGACACCGCGCCGGCCAGCACGTGGACGTGCGGCTGACCGCCGACGACGGCTACCAGGCGACCCGGGCGTACTCGCTGGCCGGCGCGCCCGGCGAGCGGCCCTCGATCACCGTGGTCAGGGTGGCGGGGGGCGAGGTGTCGCCGTACCTGGTGGAGGTGGCCGGGGCCGGCGACCAGGTGGAGGTGCGCGGCCCGATCGGCGGCTACTTCGTGTGGGAGCCCATGCCGGAGCGGCGGCCGCTGCTGCTGGTCGCGGGCGGGTCCGGCGTCGTGCCGCTGCGCTCGATGCTGCGCCACCGCGCCCGGCTGGGCGACGGCACCCCGGTGCGGCTCGTCTACTCCGTGCGCGACCCCGGCCAGGTGATCTACCGCGACGAGCTGGAGTCCGCCGGCGCCGAGGTGACCTTCGTCTACACCCGCTCGGCCCCCACCGACTGGCCCGAGCCCGTGGGCCGGCTGGACCGCTCGCAACTGGTCCGGCTGGCCTGGCCGCCCGCCCACGAGCCGCTGGCCTACGTCTGCGGCCCGACCGCGTTCGTCGAGCACGTCGCCGCGATCCTCACCGCCCTGGGCTACCCGCCCACCGACATCCGCACCGAGCGGTACGGCTAGGAGAGACACCATGCAACAACCCGTGGACGGCAACGCCGCGGCCGGCCCGCTGGCCCAGTTCTTCGGCCGGGACATGACGGCGGCCCAGGGCGTCTGCGCGCAGTGCGGCATGAACGGCCCGCTGGGGGAGGCCACCGTGTACGGCCCCGCCCCCGGCACCGTGCTGCGCTGCCCGAACTGCGACAACGTGCTCATGACCCTGGTGGAGGCGCCGGGCCGGATGATGGCCGCGATGCCGGGGCTCGGCCTGCTGGAGACGCCCGTGCAGGGAGGGAGCTGACCGTGGCCGTCGTCTCGAAGGGCTTCAAGGGCCGCGGCGGGCACGACGACCGCCTGCCGCCCGGCCAGTACCTCACGCCCGGCTTCCCCGTCCTGTCCGCGGGCCCGACGCCCCGCGTCGACACCGCCGACTGGACGTTCACCCTGGTCACCGAGGCCGGCCGGGAACGCGTCTGGACCTGGGACGAGCTGCTCGACCTGCCCCAGAGCGCCCCGCACACCGACCTCCACTGCGTCACCGGCTGGACGAAGTTCGACACCGACTGGCAGGGCGTGTCGATCGACGTCCTGCTCGACGACGTGGACACGCAGGCGGAGTTCGCGCAGGCGTACTGCCACGGCGGCTACACGACCAACCTGCCGCTCGCCGACCTGCGCGGCGGCAGGGCGTGGATCGTCCACACCTTCGACGGCGACCCGCTGCCCGCCGAGCACGGCGGCCCGGCCCGGCTGCTGGTGCCGCACCTGTACCTCTGGAAGTCCGCCAAATGGGTCAAGGGCCTGCGCCTGCTCGACCGCGACCGGCCCGGCTTCTGGGAACAGGCCGGGTACCACAACTACGGCGACCCGTGGCGCGAGCAGCGCTACTGGAACAGCTGATCGTGCCCATAGACGGGGGACGCCTGCCGCGGGCCGCCCCGCAGCCGTTAGCGTGGGCGCATGCGCTCACGTCGTTCCGTGCTCTCCGTGCCGGGCAGCAACCCCCGCTTCCTGGAGAAGGCCCAGACCCTGCCCGCCGACGAGGTCTTCCTCGACCTTGAGGACTCCGTCGCGCCGCTGGCCAAGGACGAGGCCCGCAAGAACGTCGTGACCGCGCTGCGCGAGGGCGACTGGACCGGCAGGACCCGCGCGGTCAGGGTCAACGACCTGACCACGATGTGGACGTACCGGGACGTGATCGAGGTCGTGGAGGGCGCCGGCGAGTTCCTCGACTGCCTGATCCTGCCCAAGGTCCAGGACCCGACCGAGGTCGTCTGGCTCGACACCCTGCTGACCCAGATCGAGCGGTCGATGGGCTACGAGGTGGGCCGCATCGGCATCGAGGCCCAGATCGAGAACGCCCGCGGCCTGGTCAACGCCGACGCCATCGCCGGGTCGTCCAGGAGGCTGGAGGCCCTGGTGTTCGGGCCGGCCGACTTCATGGCCTCGATCAACATGCGCACCCTCGTGGTCGGCGAGCAGCCGCCCGGCTACGAGGAGGGCGACGCCTACCACTACATCCTCATGCGCCTGCTGATGGCCGCCAGGATGCACGACCTCCAGGTGATCGACGGCCCCTACCTCCAGATCAAGGACGTCGAGGGCTACCGCCGGATCGCCCGCCGGGCCGCCGCGCTCGGCTTCGACGGCAAGTGGGTGCTGCACCCCCTGCAGGTGGAGGCGGCCAACGAGGTGTTCTCGCCCAGCCAGGACGACTACGACCACGCCGAGCTGATCCTGGAGGCGTACGAGCACTACACCACCGTGGAGCGGCGCGGCGCGGTCATGCTGGGCGACGAGATGATCGACGAGGCGTCCCGCAAGATGGCGCTCGTCGTGGCCGCCAAGGGCCGGGCGGCCGGCCTGTCCAGGACGAAGTCGTTCACACCCTGACGCCCACCGCGGTGAAGAACCACAACGACGAGGTCAGCCAGAGCCCGACCAGCGCCGTGAACGCCAGCCCGCCGAGCACCGGCAGCGTCCAGCCCGGCGCGTCGCGCTTGGGCAGTGCCAGCATCTTCGCCGTGAACACGCCGTAGAAGAAGCAGCCGAGCAGCGAGTGGGCCAGCACGCGCGGCACGTCGAACTGCAGGCCCAGGGCGTACAGGCAGTGGAAGGCGACGGGGATCGTGAGCAGGAACGCCAGCCGCCCCGACCAGCGGTGGACGGCGTCCGGGAGCTCGATCCCCAGCCTTCCCCACATCGACAGCGCCGAGACCACCTGGACGATCGCCAGCGCGAACGCCCCGGTCGTCAGCCACGCCTTCATCGGCAGCGCGCCGGAGAACCCGGCCGGGCCGATCGCGAACCCCGTGGGCGTGTGCGCCCGGCCGTACACGCCGAGCCCCAGCGCCACCAGGCCGCCGGCCAGCAGCGGGATCAGCAGCACGGCGGCCGTGCGGTGCGAGGGCCGGTGCGAGGGGCGGTGGACGGCGGTCATTGCATCTCCTCGATGAAGCCGTCCACGTCCTTCGGCAGGACGGTGGCGCCGGCGACGGTCACGGGGGTGGTGGGCCGCCCGGCGTCCAGCCGGGGGATCTCCACCTGGGTCTGGCCCAGGAACGCGGCGCCGACCTGGTCGTAGCCGCCGCCGGGGCGCGGGACGCGGATCCAGCCCGCGCGCAACCTCGCGCCCCTGACCTGCGCGGTCGCCCGGTACAGCCCGGACGGCCGGACCACGGCGGGCGCGGTGAACGTCCACCTGCCGCCGCCGACGGACAGGCTGCCCCTGGCGCGTCCCACGCCGAGCGTGGCGGTCAGCCGGGCCGTCCCAGGGCCCTTCAGCACGGCCTTGCCGCCGGCCTCGCCGCCCTTGAACCAGGCTTCCGACCTGCCGTCGCAGAAGTAGCCGACGGCCTTGCCGTCGCGGACGGAGATCGCTATCAGGCCGCCGTTGCCCTTGACGTACCCGCCGTAGTCGGCCTTGGGGATCTTCGCGGCCTCCGTGGGCGCGGGCGACACGGGCGGCGACACGGGCGGCGACACGGGCGGCGACACGGACGGCGACACGGACGGCGACACGGACGGCGACACGGATCGCGACACGGACGGGGACGGCGCTGGGGCGGCCTCGGTGGGGGATCCCGCCGCCGCGCGGGTGGGGGGCGCGGGGTCGGCCGCCGGGGTCGCGGTGACGCTGGCGACGCCCAGCCCCGCGGCCAGGACCGCGCCCGCCGCCAGGGTGATGAAAGGTCCCAGCCTTGACATGACTGCTCCCAAACTCGGAAGGGCAAAATGCCGTACGACTCCGAGCATCCGCCCAAAGGGGTGGGTCGTCTGTGAACTAATGCTCACCCGGCAGACAGAATGTATGGATGCAGGAGAACCCTGGACCGAATCCGCCATATGGCAGTCAGCCGCCTGGGCCGCCCGTCTATCCTTATGGGCCGCCGCCCGTGCCGCAGCAGCGGTCCTGGTTCCTGCCGACGCCGCAGGGGGCGCGTTACGACCATCTCGCCCGTACTGCGGCGAACGAGCCGTGGCGGGCCGTCGTGGGCACGATCGTCGTCGGCGTCGGGTTCTTCGTCGTCGGCACCGGCGTGCTGCTCGTGGGCAAGGCCGCCGAGCTGATCCTCGGCCTGCCCACGCCGACCGACCCCGGGCAGATCTTCGGCGATCCGGTGTTCGGGCTGGTGATGGTGCTGCTGTCGATCGCGGCCGTGCTGCCGCTGGTCTTCGGCACCGCCGCGCTCGTCCAGCGCCGCAGGCCCGGCACGCTGTCGTCGGTCGCCGGACGGCTGCGCTGGTCGTGGTTGCTGCGCTGCCTCGGCCTGGCCGTGCTGGCGCTGGTGCTGGGCCAGATCGCGCAGGTCATGGCCCTGTCGTTGTCGGGGGAGGGGTACTCCGACCTGTTCGGCTGGGTCGGCTGGGGGCGGTTCCTGCCCGCCCTCGTGGTGATCGTGCTGCTGGTGCCGTTCCAGGCGGCGACCGAGGAGTACATCTTCCGCGGCTGGTTCGTCCAGGCGGTCGGCGTGCACGTGCGCAATCCGGTGTGGGCGATCCTCATCGGGTCCCTGCTGTTCGCGTCGCTGCACGGCTACTCGTGGGTGGGGCTGCTCGACGTGTTCGCCTTCGGCGCGGTGATGGGCTGGCTGGCCGTACGGACCGGTGGGCTGGAGGCGCCGATCGCGCTGCACGTGATGAACAACATGCTGGCCTTCGGGCTCAGCGCGGCCTCGGGCAGCCTGGAGGACGCGCTGGATCAGGGCAAGACGCCCATCCCGTGGCAGGCGTTGTCGGGAACGGTGGTGCAGCTCGGGGTGTACGCGATTGGTGTGTTCTATATATCCAAAAAGCGGGCAATTAGTGCTGTTTCCGGATAAATCAGGCGAGAGGTGCGGGAAATCTCGCTAGAGAGGTCTCGCCAATCCGGCTCAGGCATGCTGGTCTGGTTCCTGTGGGACAGGCGAGGGTGTCACGGAGGTGATCGTTTTGGTGGGACGGGGTAGAAAATAGGCGCATAAGGTGGGACGGGGTTTGTGGAACGGTCCGTAAGAACCGGCCGTCCGCTCACCGTTTCCCCGCGCACCCGGTTGACCAGGTCCGATTCGACGGGTTCCACCTGTACGACGAGTTCGACTAGGAGGTGCGGCGCGTGGCCTCCGGCCCCAGCGTTCCGCCACGGCGACCGCCGGACGACGACGACCCGCGTCCTGAGGACGCCGCGGAACCCCCCTCCCCGGAGCCGCCCGGAACCTCTCCCGGGCAGCCCAGGACCTCCTTCGAGCAGGCCGGGACCTCTTCCGGGCAGGCCGGGTCCTCCTCCGGGGAGCCCAGGATCCGCCACTCCCCGCCCGGGCCCACCGACGACCGGGCCCGGGGCTTACCCCTGACCTCCCCTTGGGGCATGCCGCCGTTCGCGTCCCCGATCCCGGAGGAATCCCCGCAGGAGCCGCCCAAGGGGCGCAGACCATACAGCTCGCCGACGGCCGAGCCCGAGGTGGAGCCGCGCCGCCGTCCCCGGCGCATCGTCAACCGCCCGGACAAGCTCGTCGCCGGCGGCCCGCCCCGCCAGGAACCGCCCGCCGCGCCCCCGCCCACTGAACCTCCCTCCGAGCCCCCGTCAGGGCCCCCGGCCCCGCCCGCAGACGGCCCCCAGGAGGGCACGGCCCCCGCAGGCCCCTACCGCGAGCCGCCCTACCACCTGCCGCTCCCCGCCGACGAGGCCCACGACCCCGCCACCACCCAGCCCCCGCCCCCGCGGTCCGAAGCCCCTGACCACCAGGCCACCGGACCGCACGACCCCGAGTCCCGTGATCCGGAGTCCCCCGTCCCCGAAGCCCGTGACCCCGAAGCCCGTGACCTCGAGGTGCGGGACGCCGGGCCGGCGGCGGCCGGTGAGGAGGACGCCGAGGTCAGGCGGGTCGGCCGGCCGCCCGGCGGGCGTCCCACGAGACCGGACCTGCTGGTCGCCACCGGCCCGCCGCGCCCCGGCGGCGCCGGCGGCAGGCACCACAGAGGCCCGGCCCCGGCCGCCGTCCGCAGGTCCAGCCCCGTGCACCGGGGCAGCAGGGCCGCCCCCGTCGTCCTCACCATGGCCCTGGCGCTCCTGGTGGCCGCGGGGGTGCTCGTATGGCGCTGGAGCGACACCGACGCCACCGGACTGCGCCTGGAGGCCGGCACGGGCCGCTCGGGCGACGACCTCTTCACCGTCCCGGCCGCCGGCGTCGGCACCAACCAGAAGCTCAACGACATCGTCTCCGTCGGCCGCGCGGTGGTCGCGGTGGGCAGCGACACCACCAGCCCGACCCCGCGCCCGCTGTTCCTTTTCTCGCCCGACGCCGGCAAGCACTGGCAGCTCGGCCAGGTGAGCGGCGCCTCCACGCCCATCGTCCAGCGCGTGGTCGGCGGCGACGGCCGCTGGCTGGCCAGCGGCGGCGACGGCCCGTCCGGCGAGCGCGGCCTGTGGACCAGCGTCGACGGCTTCAGCTGGACGACGGTCAACGCGACCGGCATGGCCGCGTTCCGGCCCGGCGACCAGATCTACGACATCGCCAGGACGGCCTCCGGCTTCGTCGCCGTCGGCGCCACGCCGGGGGAGGGCGGTCCCGGCCCGGCGGCCTGGCGCTCGTCCGACGGCCGGGCCTGGGAGCGCGTGGAGACCAGGGGCCTGGACGTCCAGGAGATCAGGGCGGTCGTCGCCCAGGGCGACACGGTCGTGGCCGTCGGCCGTCCCATCGAGGGGACCGGCTCGCGGGTGCTGCGCTCGTCCGACGGCGGACGCGCCTGGCAGGCGACCGGCTTCCAGCTCCCCGAGGCCGAGCCGCGTACGGGCACGGTGGCCGTGCTGCCCAAACGGTTCGTCCTGGTGCCGACCAGGCAGCGCACGGTCGACGGCGGCGTGCGCGTCTACTGCTCGCCCACCGGCGCCCAGTGGTCGCAGTGCGGTTCCATCGGCGGCCTGAGCGGCGAGAGCCCCGGGGTGGAGTCGCTGGTCTCCTACCGGTCCGGCGTGGCCGCGATCAGCCAGGCCACCTTGGGCAAGTACGCGGTCCTGACCAGCGCCGACGGGCGCGGCTGGGCCAAGCGGGCCGACCTCGGCGACCTGGCGGGCGCCACGCTGCGCGGGTTCACGATCTCCGACGGCGGCACCCTGTTCGCCGGCGGCGACCAGGCCGCCTCCGACGTCGACAACCAGCTCGTGCTGATGGCCGCGCCGCCGCGCGGGGCCGCATCCCGCGTCCCGCTCGGCCAGGTCGAGGGCCTGACCAGGGTCTCGCGCGAGACCACCCGCCTGGCGGCCGCCGGCGGCCGGTACGTCGCGGTCGGCGCGGCCTCCGGCGACGCCGGCCTGTGGACGATCAGCAACTGGCAGCGCTGGAAGTCGATGAGCCTCGGCGGCCCCGGCAGGCAGATCCTGGAGGACGTCGCCCACGGCGGGCGCGGCTGGCTGGCGGCCGGCAGCACCCAGACGAACCTGGCCGTCACCGACCCCCTGCTCGTCACCTCCGACGACGGCGAGAACTGGCGGCGCGTGCCGGTCTCGGGCGACCTGGCCCGCGACCGCGACCGGCCCTACCTGGACACCCACGCCGTGGCGGCGGGCAAGAAGGGGTACGTGCTGGCGGGCGAGTCCCGCGACCAGGCGGGCTCGGCGGCCGCCGCCATGTGGTTCACGCCCGACCTGCGCAAGTACACCCGGTCCAGGAAGCTGCCCCAGGGCGGCTCGGGCGTGCGCGTCCACGACGTGATCGCGACCCAGGGCGGCTACGTCGCGGTCGGCGGGTCGGGGACCGGCGACCGGGAGAACAGCGTGGTCTGGTTCTCCGACGACGGCGTGAACTGGACCGCCCGCAAACGGGTCACCCCGCCGGACGCCACGTCGGCCGGGCTGCGGCAGGTCACGACGTACCACGACAAGCTGGTCGCCATCGGCACGGCCGTGACGGACGGCTCACGCCGCGCCTTCTCCGCCGTGTCCGACGACGACGGCGAGAGCTGGACGACGGCCTGGCTGCCCGCGGACCAGGCGGCGGCCGTGCACGACCTGGCCGCCGGCGACCAGGGCCTGGTGGCGGTCGGCTGGCACGGCGTCCCCGGCGAGGGCGACAGCGCGGCCTGGGTCTCCCAGGACGGCCTGTCGTGGAACCGCATGGCCCTGACCAAGGACCGGCTCTCCGGCCTCGGCATGCAGGCCCTGACGGCCGTGGCGATCAGCGGCACGGAGGTGGTGGCGCTCGGCAGGTCCACGACGTACGACACCGACCACCTGATCCTGTGGACCTCCAGCCTCACCGCCAGCCGGTGAGCACCCCCCACTCGGCCAGGCAGCCGAGCAGCCCCTCGGTGAGCGGCAGCAGCGCCAGCTCGCCGGGGCCGCACCAGCGCACGTCGGCGGCGTCGTCACCGGCCACGGGCACGCCGCCGGCGCAGGTCGCCAGGTAGTCGCGGATCACGTACGTGACGCCGCCCGGCCCGGGACGCTCCACCGTGCCGGCCAGGCGGCCCACCTCGACGCTCAGCCCGGTCTCCTCCATGACCTCGCGGCGGACGCCGTCCGCGTCGGTCTCGCCGGGCTCCAGCCGGCCGCCCGGCAGCGACCACAGGCCCAGGCCCGGCGGGCGGCCGCGCCGGATGAGAAGAAGCCGGTCAGAGGCGTCGAAAATGATCGCGCCGACACAATTTACGCGCACATGACCAAGATTACGACGGGATAACGGGTCCCGGTCTTGACGCGACCGTGCCGGAGGAAGCACCGTGGGTAGCTGTGAGAGCGGCTCCTACCTGCCCAAGGTGCTTCGGCCCGCTTCACGGGTCGAGCACCCCGTCCAGTGCGTTCCATTGCGACACGCACGGCGACGTCCTGCCGTACCAGCCTCCGCGACCGCCCACGGGCGAATCGCTGGAGGCCATGCGGAAACGCTCGGTGGTGCCCGTGTGGCTGCCCTGGCCATTGCCGCCCGGCTGGACGGTCACCGGGTTCGGCGAGGTCGGCGACGAACGTACCGGCTCGCGGGCCAGCGTGGTCGCGCTCAGCGGGCCCTCGCCGATCGAAGGGCCGGCCGACCTGCTGGTCATCGCCGAGGAACCGGGCGTCGGGCTCGGCGCGACGTTCGCGGGGCTCGACGGGCCCGACCCCGGCGAGGGGTTCGACTCCGGGCCGCCCAACGCGAAGATCGAGGTGCTGGGGCATCCCACGGCCATGTGGTGCCTGGCCGGCATCGACGACCGGGCCGTCTACGCCGGCGAGGCGCTCGGCAACTGGCTGTGGACCATCGCCTGGCCCGCCGAGGCCGGCTGCATGATCGCGCTGGCCGAGCTGTCCCTCCAGGACGCCCGCGACCGCGAGTTCGAGGTGCCGTTCGGCGGGTTCTCGCCGCTGCTGGAAGACTGAGGGCCGGTAATCGCGCGCCCGCGGGATCGGGCGCGGGGCTGAGCACAGGATCGCCTCCCCCGGGCGGCCGGTTGGGGGAGCGGTGTCCGGGGTCAGGTTCTTCGTCGAGGCGTTCGTGACGATGTTCGTGATCATGGACCCGCCGGGAGTCATCCCGCTCTTCCTCGCCTACACCTTCGGCCGCACCCCGGCCGAGCGCAGGCGCATCGCCTGGCAGGCCGCGGTGACGGCGTTCTGCCTGGTGGTGGTGTTCGCGGTGTTCGGGCGGGCCATCCTGTCGTACCTGCACGTCGAGGTGCCGGCCATGCAGATCGCCGGCGGCCTGCTGCTCCTGCTGGTGGCCCTGGAGCTGCTGCGCGGCACGGCCGAGCCGCGCACCGACACCGTGCGCTCGAACGTCAACGTCGCCCTGGTGCCGCTCGGCACGCCGCTGCTGGCCGGGCCCGGCGCGATCGTGGCGACCATCGTCTTCGCCCAGCAGGCCGAGGGACGCGCCGACGGGCTGGCCGCGCTGATGCTGGCCATCGCCGCCGTGCACATCCTGCTGTGGCTGTTCATGCGCTTCTCGGTCAGCATCATCCGCGTCATCAAGGAGAACGGCGTGGAGCTGGTCACCAGGATCGCCGGCCTGCTGCTCTCGGCGCTCGCCGTGCAACTCATCATCAACGCGATTCGCGCTCTCATGCAGACGGGCTAAAGTTCGGAAGCGTGACAGCGCGTATCGAGCGAGTGGTGACCGAGGGCGTCGTCGACATCGACGGCACCGAGCACAAGGTCGAGAACAACACCTGGATCATCGGTGACGACGACGAAGTCATCGTCATCGACGCGGCGCGTGACGCCGAGAAGATCCTCGAGCAGGTGGGCGAGCGTGAGGTGCTGGCCGTCATCTGCACCGCGGGCCTGCCCGACCACGTCGGCGCGGCCATCGAGGTGGCCAGCAGAGACGAGGCGGTCGTCGCCCTGCACCCCAAGGACAAGCCGCTGTGGCGGGAGACCTGGCGGGAGACCTGGCCCGACATCGACATGGAGGACGACGGCGTCTTCGGCGTCGCCGACGTCCAGCTCGACGTCATGGAGACGCCCGGCGTCACGCCCGGCGGGATCTCGCTCTACTGCGAGGCGCTGGGCGCCGTCTTCACCGGCAAGGCCCTGCAGGCCGACGGGCCGGGCAAGCTCGGCGGCGAGTACCCGGCGCTGGCCGACCAGCTCACCTCGATCGGCGGCCGGCTGTTCACGCTGCCGGCCGACACGCGGGTGCTGGCCAACCACGGTGACGAGGTCACCGTCGGCGACCTGGAGCCGCACTTCGACGACTGGGTGTCGGGCTCGCTGACCCGCGACCCGGCCGCCGCGCGCGACGACGAGGGCCCGCTGACCGACGGCACCAGGGTCTCCGGCATCAAGCTCGGCCCCGGCGACGAGTAGGTGTACGACCAGCTTCCGCTGGACGGGATGCCGCGGCGGCTCTACGCGTGCACGCCGTCGCGGTTGAACACCTGGCTCGACTGCCGCCGCCGCTACCGGTTCACCTACCTGGACCGGCCGCAGCCCTCCAAGGGGCCCGCCTGGGCGCACAACAGCGTCGGGGCCAGCGTGCACAACGCGCTGGCGGCCTGGTGGCGCGAGCCGTACGAGCGGCGCACGCCGCTGACGGCCGCCGTCCTGCTCACGAACGGGTGGATCACCGAGGGGTTCAGGGACGCCGAGCAGTCGGCCGAGTGGCTGGGCCGGGCCCGCGACCTCGTGTCCGGATATGTCACGACCTTAGATCCCGCGGACGATCCGGTCGGCGTCGAGCGCACGGTCGCCACGCGGACCAAGGTGGTCGCGCTGTCCGGGCGCATCGACCGGCTCGACCGGCGCGGCGACGAGCTGGTCGTGGTCGACTACAAGACCGGCCGCCGCCCGCTGACCCAGGACGACGCCCGCTCGTCCCTGGCCCTGGCCACGTACGCCATCGCGGCCTCCACGATGATGCGCACCCCGTGCCGGGCGGTCGAGCTGCACCACCTGCCCACCGGCGAGATCGTCGAGTGGCGCCACACCGACGAGTCGCTGGGCCGGCACCTGCGCCGCGCCGAGGAGATCGCCGTCGAGGCCGCCACCGCCGACGACCGCTACCGCGCCGTGATGGGCGCCCCCACCTCGACCAAGCGCCCGGCCTCGGCGCAGGGCCGGGGAGCGGGCGAGCGTCCCGTCGTCGGCCCGGCCCAGGTTCCCGCCGAGCTCGACGCGGTGTTCGCCGCCAGCCCCGGCCCGCTCTGCTCGTGGTGCGACTTCCGCCGCCACTGCCCGGAGGGCCAGGCCGCCGGCTCCGACCGCAACCCCTGGGACGGCCTGGCCGACTGATCCCCGGCGGAACGGTCAAGCGGCCTGCGCCGCCGGCCAGCGACGGGGGTCGGTCAGGCCCTTGAGCCCCTTGCTCACGTCGTAGCCGGCCGCGCCGAGCCGGGCCCGCGCGCCCGCCAGCATCGCCCGCGTCGAGGGCATGAACGCCCGGTCGTGCACCGGCTCCGGCAGCGCGTTCATGCCCAGCCGGAACGCCCTCAGCGCCGCGGTGACCGCCGCGGGGGGCACCTCGGGCAGCACGCCGTACATGCGGCGGGCCCACTCCGGGAGCGTGTAGTAGCAGAGCGCGCCGAAGGGGAAGTAGGCCGGTTTGCCCGGCGACAGCATGCGCAGCCCGCGCGGCAGCCGGGGCCACAGCAGGAACCGCACGGCCGCCGCCGCCTCCTCGGTCACCCGCAGGGCGGGCCGGGCCTGCTTGAAGTAGGCGTCCATCTCGGCGCACGAGCCCGGCACGTCTTCAGGGTGCAGCCCGACGTAGGAGGCGCTCCTGCGCTGCTCGCGCAGGTAACGGTCGGCCTGCCGCTCGCTCAGCCCGAGCCCGCCGCGCCTGGCCACCTCCAGGTACGACGACACCTCCGCGCAGTGGACCCACAGCAGCAGCTCCGGGTCGTCCACCCGGTGGGTGCGCCCGGTGCGCGGATCGGTGATGCGCAGCGCCTTGTGGATGCCGCGCACCCGCCTGCCGATCTCGTCGGCCTCCGCCGGGCTGCCGAACGTCACCCGGCCCACGAAGTCGGCGGTGCGGCGCAGGCGGCCGAAGGGGTCGTCCTGGAAGGTGGAGTTCTGCCAGACGCCGAGCATGGCCAGCGGGTGCAGCGCCTGCAACATCAGGCCGCGGACGCCGCCCACCCACATCGAACGGTCGAGGTGCACCTGCCAGGTCGCGCTCCGCGGCGCCTGGACGACGAGTTCGTCCGTCATAGTAAGTAAAGGATTACAGGGCGTTGGACCTTGTGTCCAAATAGTGCTTCTCGGCCGCGTTCCAGAACCTGACCAGCGCGGCGGCCGTCGTCTCCGGCGCCTCGACGGCGGGGGAGTGGACCGCGCCGGGCACGACCACGCAGTCGGCGCCGAGCCGGGCGGCCGTCTCCGACTGGGTCTCGGGCGACCAGCCGTCGTCGTGCTCGCCGTAGAGGACCAGGGTGGGGATCTCGATCTGGCGCAGCTCGTCGGTGCGGTCGTGGGCGTGCAGGACCTGCTCGGCCATGCGGGCCAGGCCGGTGGGGGAGTTGGTCAGCAGCCGCTTGCGCAGGAACGCCAGGATCTCGTCGGAGACGTCGGCGGCCAGCGCCTCGGGCTCCATCCGGTGGTGCCAGAGGTGTTCGAGCCCCAGGGCCGGGATCTCGTCCATGATCTCCCGGCCGTTGCGCGCCCGCCTGCCCTCGATGGCCGCCGGGCCCGAGCTCATCAGCGTGAACGAGGCGAACCGGGTGCGCCCGTCGATCACGGCCTCCCGCCCGACCAGGCCGCCGAAGGAGTGGCCCACCAGGTGGACGGGGTCGCCGCCGCCGATGGCCTGGGCCAGCAGGTCGACGTCGGCCCCGAGGGCGGCGCAGGTGTAGGCGGCGGGGTCGTCGGGGCCCGGGGTCTCGTACTGGCCGCGCAGGTCGACGGCCACCACCCGGCGGCCGGACTGGGCCAGGGTCATCAGGACCGCGATGAAGTCTTCCTTGCTGCCGGTCAGGCCGGGGACCAGGAGGGCGGGCCAGCGCTCGACCACGCCGCTGACCGGAAGCGCCTCCAGAGCCGCGAACGCGCCATGGGGCGTTTCGAGCTTCTGCGGCGTCACACCGGGTGGCAGGTCGAGGAATCGCGGCGTACTCACGTGGGGCAACAATACCCAGAGGTCAGCGCCTCGACACCGGCAAAGCTTCGACGCTGGTGCGAGTTGTGGCGACTTGTGAGCTTTGCGGCTTTCACGCTCCGGAGGTGGGCGGGCGACGTCCTCGTCCCCAGTCGGGCGTGGCGGGCTCTGAGGCGGCCTCTCGGGCCCTGCGATGCGTGGAGGGCGCATATGGCGGGCGGTGCGTCCGTGAGGCCGTGAGGGGCGCGTACGGCTCCCTCCCGGCCTCGGCGCCGTTACGGACGAAAAAGGCGCGCACCCCGCGAACGGGATGCGCGCCTTGTTCCGTTGTCGCTAGCCCGCGCGGCGGCGGTTGCCGCCGCCGCCACCGCCACGGGACTGGCGGCGCTGCTGCTTGCGCTCGGTCGCCGCGGACGGCGCGATGTCATCGTCGTCCGTGGCCAGGTCGGGCGACTGGAAGATCACCGCGAACGGGCTCGGCGGGATGATGCGCTCCGGCTCCTTGCGGACCGGCGGCGGAGGCGTGGCCAGGAAGCTCGGCTCCGGCACGGACGCCACGACCGGCTCGGGCGCGGCCTCGGCCGCCCGGCTCCGGACCGGCTCCACCGGAGCCGCCTCGGCCGCCCGGCTGCGCGCGGGCGCCTCGGCGGCCTCCTCGGCCTCCTCGCGCGGCCGCGGGTCGGCGGCCTGGGGCTGGTCGGCGGCCTTGCGGGTGCGGGTCCGCTTCACCGGGGTCTCCGGTGCCTCGGTCAGCGCCTGCTCGATGGCCGACGACGCGGCCCCCCTGCTGCGGACGCGCGTGCGCTTCGGCTCGGCGGCCGCCGTCTGGACCTCGTCGGGCGTGAAGATGGCGGGAGTCTCCTCCGTCTTGGTGGCCACGATCTCGACCTCCGGCGTCTCGGCGGGTGCGGTTTCGGCCAGTTCCCTGCCGCCGCGGGTGCGGCGACGCTGGCGCTGGGCGCGCGGCGGGCGCTCGCGCTCTTCGCGCTCCTCGCGCCGGCGGTTGCCGCCGCGGGTGCGGGTGCGGCCGGTCTCACCGAGGTCCTCGATGCGCTCCGCCGACAGCCCGGCGCGCGAACGGCTCGCGTGCGGCAGGACGCCCTTGGTGCCCGGGGGGATGTTCAGCTCGGTGTAGACGTGCGGCGAGGTGGAGTAGGTCTCCTCCGGCTCGGCGAAGTCGAGCCCGAGCATCTGGTTGATCATCTTCCAGCGGGTCAGCTCCTCCCACTCCACGAAGGTGACCGAGATGCCCGTGCGCCCGGCCCGGCCGGTACGGCCGATGCGGTGCACGTACGTCTTGTCGTCCGTGGGGCAGTCGTAGTTGACCACGTGGGTGACGTCGTCGATGTCGATGCCGCGGGCCGCCACGTCGGTGGCCACCAGCACGTCGATCTTGCCGTTGCGGAAGGCGCGCAGCGCCTGCTCGCGCTGGCCCTGGCCGAGGTCGCCGTGGACGGCCGCGACCGCGAAACCACGCGTGTCGAGCTGTTCGGAGACCATGTCGCAGGCCCGCTTGGTCTCGCAGAAGACCATGGTGAGCCCGCGGCCCTCGGCCTGGAGCAGCCGGGCGACGATCTCGATCTTGTCCATCCGGTGGGCGCGCCAGACGATCTGCCGCACCTGCGGGGTGGTCTCGCCCTCGCCGCTCTCCATCTCCGCGCGCACGTGGGTGGGACGGTTGAGGTATTTGCGGGACAGCGTGACGATCTCGCCCGGCATGGTGGCCGAGAACAGCATCGTCTGCCGCTCCGCGGGGATCAGCTTGAAGATCCGCTCGATGTCGGGCAGGAAGCCCAGGTCCATCATCCGGTCGGCCTCGTCGAGCACGAGGGAGGTGACCTGGCTCAGGTCGAGGTGCTTCTGCTTGACCAGGTCGAGCAGACGGCCCGGGGTGCCGACGATGACGTCGACCCCGGCCTTGAGCGCCTCGATCTGCGGCTCGTACGCCCGGCCGCCGTAGACGGTCAGGACTCGGGAGCCGAGCTTGCCGGCCGCGGTGACCAGGTCCTCACTGACCTGGACGGCCAGCTCGCGGGTCGGCACGACGACCAGCCCGCGGGGCTTCTTGCGGTTCTTGCGCGGCTTGCCGATGCTCTGGAGCATCGCGATGCCGAACGCGTAGGTCTTGCCCGTGCCCGTGCGCGCCTGGCCGATGAGGTCCTGGCCGCTCAGGGCGAGCGGGAGCGCCATCTCCTGGATGGGGAACGGTGTGACGATACCCTCGGTCTCGAGGGCATCGGCGATCTCTGGTGTGACTCCGAGGTCTCGGAAAGTCGTCAGCGTGGCCTGCCTCAGTCTCAAATGAAGGCGGGCCTGCCGGGACCGACGGGCGGAAAACAGCCCCCGTTACGTGGGTCCTCGCGGTAGAGCCAGCCCTCTCGCGTCATCAGCGACCGCGCACCCGGGGAATCGGGGGTTATCGGGGGAATCCCCCGAACTAACACAGTGCGGTCGCACTTTCACAGAGCAGTGTACTCGATACCACAACGCTGGCCGAGCTCGCTTATGTTCCCGCATATTTCGGGAAGTACGCTGCCTCCATGAAGGAGTCTCCTGGAGTCGTCGACCTGCTCGGGGTTCTAGCTTACGCCGAGCTCAGCGCCTACGCCCGGATGACCGAGGACGCCGCCACCCTGGCGCCCTCGCTCGCCGACCGCGCCGCGCTCAGCGAGCTGGCCGTGGCCGAGTACGCCCACTTCCGCCTGCTGCGCGACCGCCTGGCCGAGCTGGGGGCCGATCCGGAGGAGGCGATGGCGCCGTTCGTGACGGCCCTCGACGCCTGGCACGCCCAGACCCGGCCGGCCGACTGGCTGCAGGCCCTGGTCAAGACGTACGTGGGCGACGGGATCGCGCTCGACTTCTACCGGGAGGCCGCCCGGCACCTGGAGCCGTCGATCGTCAAGCTGGTGGACGAGGTGCTGGTGGACGAGGCGCGCTCGCAGTTCGCCGTCGAGCGGGTCAGGGCCGGGATCGAGGCCGATCCGACGGCGGGCGGGCGGCTGGCGCTGTGGGCCCGGCGGCTCGTCGGCGAGGCGCTCAGCCAGGGGCAGCAGGTGGCGACGGCACGGCCGGAGCTGGCGTTGCTGCTGGTGGAGTCGGCCAGGGCGGCGGGCGGCGAGACGCCCGACATCTCACGCCTTTTCGCGACGCTGACGGAGGCGCACAACAAGCGGATGGCAGCCCTCGGCATCTAGCGCCGGCCGGTGGGCGGGACGACCGTGGATGGCCTGGCCCGCGGGCTCGGCCGCATCTTGCCGGGTGCTGAAGGAGACCGGTCCGGTCTTTTGGCGGTGCGAGGGGACGAAAGGGGATGTACCGTCCCAGGCATGAGGGCCTCGCGCCGCTACGGCAGTTCCTTGACGAGATGTGGGCCGAATCGCTGGACTTCGCGCGTCGTGCTGCGGAGGGGAAGCGCGGGATGCCCGACGAGCGACCAGAGCCGGGATCACGCCGAGCGGCGCCGCCCTCACGTCCGGGGCTGCCGCCTCGGACGACCGGGCGACGGCGAGGCATGCGACCCCTGATGCCGGTGCGGCCCGGCCCGTGATGCCGGTGCGCGGCCTGTACGGCTGGTTAGCCCTGTACGGCTGGTTAGCCCTGTGTGGCGCGTGTGGCTGGTGAGGCGCGGCGGGTGTGGCTGTGAGGGTACGGCTGATCACGGCCGTACCCTCGTCGTGGGCCTCTTGGCGTGGTTAGAGGGTGCCGCCGAAGCCGACCGGCCTTGCTTCGTCCTCACCGATCTCGACGAAACCGAGCGAGGCCACCGGCACGACCACGCGCCGGCCCTTGACGTCGGTGATGGCGAAGACGCCGCGATCTACCGACAGCGCGTTCCTGATCTCCTCTTCCACCTGCTCGGCGGAGAGGTCGGTCTCGACAACGAGTTCGCGGTGTACCGAGCGTACGCCGATCTTGATTTCCATCGTGGCTCCCTAGTCGACTGGGTTAGCGCTCGATCCCATCGTCGCCGTTCGCGGGCCCGGAGGCGGTGAATGATCGCGCCCAGCGAACGGGTTATGCCGTACGCGGAAAACCGCTGATCCCACGCCAGGCCAGCCGCGCCATGAGCTGCTCGGCCGCGTCCTTGGGGATCGAGCCCTGCGCGGTGACCCAGTAGCGGGCGCTCACCTCGGCCATGCCGACCAGGCCGACGCCGAGCAGGTGGGCCTCGTCGCTGGTGCAGCCGGTGTCCTCCTGGATGACCGCGCTGACCATCTCGGCGCACTCCTGCAGGGACCGCTCCACCCGCTGGCGCACGGGCGCGACGTTGCGCAGGTCGGACTCGAAGACCAGCCGGAACGCCTCCCCCTGCGTGGAGACGAAGTCGAAGAACGCGCTGAACGTGGCCTGCACCCGCAGCTTGTTCTCGTGGGTGGAGGCCAGGGCCTCGCGGCAGCGGTTGACCATGTCGTCGACGTGCAGGTCGAGCAGCGCGAGGTAGAGCTCCAGCTTGCCGGGGAAGTGCTGGTAGAGCACCGGCTTGCTGACCCCGGCCCGATCGGCGATCTCGTCCATGGCGGCCGCGTGGTAGCCGTTCTCCACGAACACTTCCTGCGCGGCGCTCAGCAGTTGCCGGCGTCGGGCCAGTCGGGGCAGCCGGGTGCCCCGGGGCTTCGCGTCCGGGGTTGCGGTCACGCGGGTCTCCATTGGTCTCTCAGCGAACTGTGCCGACATCCTACGTGCGGGCAGCCGACACCTCGGCGGTCATCGTCATACGCGCTCGGTCTGGCGGGCGGCCCGTGCTCAGCGGTAGTCGTCGTCGTAGTCCACGACGCGGTCCTGGTCGGCCGCGTCGGCGGGGTCGGCGTCGAGCGGAAGCTCCCGGCGCGCCCCGGCGGTCTCCTCGCGGATCTCACGATGCTGCTCGGCGGCGTCGGCCTCGGGCGTCTCCGGCGACAACTCCTCTTCCTCCTCCTCGTCGTAGACACTTTCGTCCCCGCGGGTGTCCATTTCCGACATCTTCGGTCCCCCTCTTGGTGTGGACGGGTCCAGACTACGCCCGGCCGAAAAGGTCGCCGTGCTTCTCCACTCTGGCGAGTACGTCAGGCGCGGTGAACACCAGGTCATCGGGGTGTTCACAGTCCTCGACCTCCTTCCACAGCAGCGGCGTCGAGACCGTCGGCCGCTCCCTGGCCCGCAGCGAGTACGGCGCCACGGTGGTCTTGGCCGGATTGTTCTGACTCCAGTCGATGAACACCTTGCCCGGCCTGGCCTTCTTGGCCATGACGCTGACGATCTCCTTCGGATGCTCCTTCTCCAGGACCTGGGCCAGCCTCTTGGCGTACGCCGAGGGCTCCTCGCGGCAGTCCCAGCCGGCGTAGAGCTGCATGCCCTTGTTGCCGCTGGTCTTGGGCCTGGCGTCGAGCCCCTCGCCCTTCAGCACCTCGCGCAGCGTGAGCGCCACCCGGCAGCACTCCACGATCGTCGCCGGCGCGCCCGGGTCCAGGTCGAACACGAGCGTGTCGGGCGGCAGCGCCGCGCCGTCGTCGTCCACGCGCCACTGAGGCACGTGCAGCTCCAGCGCGGCGAGGTTGGCGTAGTAGGCGAGCGTCGGCAGGTCCTCGATGACGGCGAAGTCGATGCTCTCGCGGTTCTTGGTGCTGCCGGGAGCGGGCAGGTTGACCTTCCTGACCCAGTCGGGCGTGTGCTCGGGCGCGTTCTTCTCGAAGAAGAACTGGCCGGTGACGCCGTTGGGATACCGCTTGACGGTCAGGGGCCGGCCGGCGAGGTGCGGCAGCAGGACGGGGGCCACGCGGCTGTAGTAGTCGATGACCTCGGCCTTGGTGAAGCCGATCTCCGGGTAGAGCACCTTGTCCAGGTTGCTCAGCGTCAGCTCGCGCCCGTCGACCCTGACCGGCACCTTCTTCACAGCCTCACCTCCGCGGGGAGCTTGTCGGCGCGCAGCCCGCGCCACACCGGATGTCTCAGCCGCAGCTCGTCGGTCCACATCGTGTAGCCCACCTCCCCGACGAGATCGGGCCTAACCCACCGATTTCTCCACGGGACCGCGTTCGTGAACGGGCTGCGCGGGATCTCCAGAGGCTGGAGCTCCTGGTGGAGGTCGTCCAGGATGGCGTCGGTGAACCCGGTTCCCACGTGGCCGACGTACGTCAGCCCTTCACCGGTGAAGACGCCCATGACGAGCGAGCCGATCCCGCCCGCTCTGCGGCCCTTGCCGGGTTTCCAGCCGCCGATCACGACGTCCCGGGTGCTGAGGTGCTTGACCTTGATCCACCACGGCGAGCGCACGCCCGGCCGGTAGGGGGAGTCGAGCCGCTTGGCCACCACGCCCTCCAGGCCCTGCTCCCGCGTGGCGGCCAGCAGGTCGCTGTCCCCGGGGAAGTACGGGGGCGCGCCGACGTCCAGCTCGTCGAGGAGCGCGCGGCGGTCGCGGTAGGCCAGGTCGAACAGCGGCCTGCCGTCCAGGCAGAGCAGGTCGAAGGGCATGTACGTGACGGGATAGAGCTCCAGCACGGCCGGTTCCGGGTCGGTCAGGTGCATGCGGTGCTGGAGCCGGACGAAACTGGGCCTGCCGCGCCGGTCCAGCGCCACGACCTCGCCGTCGAGCACGGCGTTCTTGACCCCGAACGCTGAAATTTCCGGGTATCGCCGGGTGTACTCCACGCCATGCCGTCCCGTCACTCTCAGGACGCCGTCGAGGTGCACGAGCGCGCGGATGCCGTCCCACTTGACCTCCAGGCCGTACCGGTCGCGATCGGAGGGTAGTTCCCCAGGTACGGCCAGCATTGGTTCAATCGGGTATGGCATTGGTTGCCCCATGACGGGTATGTGCCCATATGGTGAGCCCGCTACTGCTGAGGAGTGCCCATGCGCAGCATCTGGAAAGGTGCGATCTCCTTCGGGCTGGTCACCATCCCCGTGAAGCTCTACTCGGCGACCGAGCAGAAAGACGTCAGCTTCCACCAGGTCCACCGGGACGACGGCGGCAGGATCCGCTACAAGCGCGTGTGCACGGTCGACGGCGAGGAGGTCCCGTACGCGGACATCGCCAAAGGGTACGAACTGGCCACGGGCGAGATGGTGGTGCTCACCGACGAGGACTTCGAGGACCTGCCGCTGAGCACGTCGCGCAGGATCGACGTCCTCCAGTTCACCCCCGCTGAGCAGATCGACCCCATTTACTTCGCCAAGTCGTACTACCTGGAGCCCGACGCGCAGGGCGCGAAGCCGTACGTGCTGCTGCGCGACGCCCTGGAGAGCTCGGGACAGGTGGCCGTGGTCAAGGTGGCGCTGCGGCAGCGGGAGTCGCTGGCCACCCTGCGCGTGCGGGACGGCGTGTTCGTCCTGGAGACCATGTTGTGGCCGGACGAGATCCGCGCCCCCGACTTCGAGTTCCTGGAGGAGGACATCGAGGTCCGGGCGCAGGAGCTCAAGATGGCCGAGTCCCTGATCACCACCATGGAGTCGGACTTCGATCCGAGCGAGTACCACGACACCTACCGCGAGGCGTTGCAGCAGGTGATCGAGGCGAAGGTGGCGGGCAAGGAGGTCGTCGCGGCGCCGGAGGAGGAAGAGGCGGGGCCGGCGGTGGACCTCATGGCCGCCCTGCGCGCCAGCGTCGAGGCCGCGAAACGGGAGCGGACCGGGGAACCGGCCAAACCGAAGAAGGCGGCGGGCGGCAAGTCCGCCAAGGCGGCGAAGGGGGCCGAGGAGGCCAAGGAAGAGGAGAAGGCCCCGCCGAAGCGCAAGGCCCGCAAGTCCGCCTGACCCCCTTTGCCACGTCGGTCCGTACGACGACGCCCCCAGGACGTTCGCCCCCGCACACCGTGACGTAGGGAAGACCGCCTGGCCGGAAGGCTGGGGCGGCACTGAGGTGCGCGCGAGGGCCGGCGACGGTGACCGTTGCGGTGTTGAAGAGTGGCGACGAGCCGCCGACCCCGGCCCGGATGCTCCCGTTGCGAGCCTTGACCGCCTAAGAGACCGATCAGGTCGCGTGCGACACCCGGCGGACCAGCCAGGCGCGCCGGCGTGAGGCGATCGCCGCGCGGTAATCGCGCGCGGTAATCGGCGGGGCGGCTGATCGGGTGAGGGGTCCACCTTCAGGTTCGCGCCTCGACAGCCAGGGGGCTGGGCGAGTGGTGACCGCGCGCCCGACAGAGCGGGAAGCCGAGCAGGTCGTGCTCATGGCGGTGGACGAGCATTCCCACGGCCGACGTGCTGGAGTGGCTGGACGCGCATGCATCTACGCGCACAAGCCGCAGGCCGGGCTCAGTGTCGCGTGGCGGTAGCCGCAACGCCTGCTCGGCCCCGAGGGCGGCACAGAAGGTGTGTGGCTCTCACGGTGTGCCGAGGATCCGGCTGTCCGCGTTCTGGCTCACATAACGGCCAATAGCCATAAAGCGGACATTGTCTTCAAATCCCAATAAGCCGCATCAATTGCCACCGGTTAAATCGGTTGATCACCGACACTCGACGCGGGTCGAGGGGCCGTGCTCGGGTTTCCGAGGCCGCTCGTCCTTGGCCGACCCCCTCGCCCGGCGATCATGATAGATTCGGACATATCATGGCATATCAGTCAATAAATGTTTAATGCAAGCAATAAGGCTGTTAATGCATAGCAAAAAGGCGGCGGTTCTGTGTTGCCATGCCCGCGTCCAGGAAATGACATTTCACGGATGGCTCGTCACAGGTCGTCCAAGGGCAGTTCCCTGGCAACCGGGGAGCGTTGAGAACGGGGCAACCAATCCTTTAGGGGGAAACGCAATGCCCAAGCTCAAGAGTATTCTCGCAGGCCTCGCCGTCAGCACGGCCATGAGCGGCGGTGTCGTAGCGCTCGGCGCGGCGACCACCGCGACCAGCGCCGACGCCGCCACCAGCGCCGGTGTCGTCACGTCCACCAGCTTCCAGGCCGGCTGCTTCCGCAGGTCCCGGTGCGGTGGCTGGGGATGGGGCAACAACTGGGGCGGCTGGGGCGGCGGCTGGGGCTGGCGCCGTCACCACAACCGCGTGGGCAAGGTGAAGGTCACCATCCACAACCGCAACTTCAACCGCAACCGGGTGACGGACACCGAAGCCGTGCGGCCGATGGTCCGCGACCACGACCGCGACCACGACCGCGACCGCGACTGGCGCTGACGGCGGACGGAACCGTCATCCTCATGAAGGCGGCGCCGCGCTGAATTCGACCACCGGGTACCGGGCTCGGAAAAGGGACTGAATGACGGTCCGGCGCGCCGGAGGGTTCATTCTCTCCGCGTCTTCGGAAATTCTCGTGAGGGCTTCACCGGCATCGGCCGGGGAGCCCTCACTTGCGTTTGCGCGCGAGTCGCCATGCGAATCTGTGGCTACCGGCAAAACTGGACAATTGCGGTTTGCTGGCTATTCATGGGGATATATCAAGGTCATGGATGGCAGGCATGGCAAGCCATACCGTCCACGTCGTTTCCTGGGAATCCGGAAGCGTCGAGAAACGGGGCATCCAAACCTTTAGGAGGAAACGCAATGCCCAAGCTCAAGAGTATTGTCGCAGGGCTCGCCATGAGCACGGCCCTGAGCGGCGGAGTGATCGCCCTCGGCGCGGCGACCACGACCACCAGCGCCGAAGCCGCCACGAACGTCACCACCGGGGCGACCACCACCACTCTGTCCGGCTGCTTCCGCCGTTCGTGGTGCGGCGGCGGCTGGGGCTGGCGCAACAACTGGCGTCGCCACCGGCTCCCCAGGATCCGGATCATCATCGTCAACCGGAACCGGAACCGCGACGCGATCGCGCGTGACGTCCGCCAGCAGGTCCGCAATGACGACGACCGCGACTGGAGCTGACCGCAGGTTCTGAACCCGGGGCGCGACCGAGTGCCCGCATCCCACCGGACCTTCGTTCTCGTCGAGAACGAACTCCTGGCACGGGATGCGGGCACTCACTCGTTTCACCTTCTTCGTCCGTACGGTCTTGGCATCGGGTGACGATCCCGTGCGGCGGCACGGAGGGGGCGGGCCGGCTCGGGAAGGACGCGGGACACGTCGAGTGCCCGCATCCGGGAGGCGATCCTCGCTCTCCGTCGAGAGAGCCGGTCGGCCGGATGCGGGCACTCCTCTGCGTCGGCGTGGTCTCACTTCTCAGGTGGGCTCTCGCTGGGCGGGCTTCCCCTGGTGAGACCGCCGCCTAGTCGTCGTGGTGGTCGCGCTCGTCGCGCCGTTGGACGTTGGTGCTGTTGTGGTTGCTGTTGTGGTTGGAGTTGTGGATGACGACGCGGACCCGGGGGGCGTTGTTACGCCGCCAGCCCCAGCCGCCGCCGCGGCCCCAGCCCCAGCCGCCCCCGCGGCCCCAGCCCCAGCCGCCGCCCCAGCCGCAGCGGCGGTGGCAGCCGCCGCCCCAGCGGTTGCCCCAGCTGCGGCCCCAGCCGCCCCAGCCGCACCGGACCTCCCGGAAGCAGCCGGCCAGGGTGGCCGCGGTGGCCGAGCCGGAGACGCTGGCGGCGCTCGCGCCGGTGACGGTGGTCGCCGCGCCCGCGCTGACCACACCGCCCGTCAGCGCGGTGCCCATGGCGAGCCCTGCGATAACACTTTTGAGCTTGGGCATTGTGTTTCCCCCTAAAAGGATTGATTGCCCCGTACTCGACGCTCCGCTTCGTCCGAGCCTTTCCGGATTTCTGCGGAGCGGCGTGGATGTCCGCTAGCGAGCATCCATGCCAGGGATATATCCGACCGAATGCCCCACAAACGGACATTGTCCTCTCTTGTCCGACACTATGGAGCATCATGGTGCATAATCGGACATTTCGGACTACCAGGGTCGAGGGGGTCCGGCATTGCGGGGGAGGCGGATCCCGCATTCGAGGGAGAAACGCAGTGAGGGCCCCACCGGCATAATGCCAGTGGAGCCCTCACCGGGAATTGCCGCGGTGACAGAGGAGAATGGATTCTCAGGCAGGACAGCAAGGTCCGGGTGCGGTCACTGCCTGAGAGCCCAATACTCGCCGGTCGGTTTCACTTCGCCGTGAAGAGCGACCATCCATGGATTACGGGCACCATCCCCGCGCGATCAGTCGTCGCGGTCGCCGCGCGCCCGGCGGTCCTCGCGCAGCTCGTTGCTGGTCCTCGTCTCGGTGTTGTCGTTCGTGTTCTCGTTGAAGATCTTGACGCAGACGCCGCCGCCGCGGTGCCGGCGCCAGCCGCCACCCCAGCCGCCGCCCCAGCCCCAGCCGCCGCCGCCCCAGCCGCCGCCCCAGCCGTGGCGGTTCCTGTTGCAGCGGTGGTGACGACGGTGCCACCAGCCGTGACCGTCCCCATCGCCCCAGCTGAGGGTCGTCGGGCTGGTGACGTTGTTGGCGGTGCTGGCGTTGGCGGTGGTCGTCGCGCCCAGGCTGACCACGCCGCCGGTCAGCGCGGTGCTGACGGCCAGACCTGCGATAACACTTTTGAGCTTGGGCATTGCGTTTTCCCCCTAAAGGATTGGTTGCCCCGTTCTCGACGTTCCCGAGAGGCCGGGAACCAGGTCTTGAACGACTAGCTGATGAGCCATCCGTGAAATGTCATTTCCGAGACAGAGCTACAGCAAACAGGAGTGGCCCTATTTTGCTATGCATTAGCAATCTTATTGCTTGCATTACAGCTCTATCGAATGAAATGCCATGATATGTCCGATTATGTGCATATGACGGAGTGCCCATCACATCGGGTTCCGACAGTGTCGGCCGTGCTTTTCTCGTGAAATGACGGCATGGCTGGACGCGCCGGAAGGCGGCGGCCATGCGTGTATTTACGGCTCGCGGAAAATGCTCGCCGGCACACCTGTGCGCCAGGCATGAGAAATGCTGGACGATGCTGTCGTCGGGATCGTTCGGGAAATGCCGTTACGCTTCCCCGATGGATTTCCGGTGATCGCGACTTTCCGGCCGCTAACCAAGAGTGTCCGGTAGGTCGCGCACTGTATCCGTTCCTCATGGTTACCCGTATCGAACCTGGTAAACGGGGACAGACAGCTTTTGCCGGGCACTTAAGCCGCCAAGAGATCCATTAGACATCTATGAGCGGAAATTTCGGGCCTGCCCCCCATGTCCCCCGTGCTCGCCGCGCGGAGCGCGACCTCCCCCCTCGCGTCCCGTATGTCCAGTGCTGCTCTGATAGGTCAGAGAAGGCGGCGTCTGTACGGAATGCAGACCCCGCCCGAGCGCGCTGGTTATCGTGGAAGAGCGACAAGGAGGACGTATGACAGCGGTGGAGCCGGTCCCTCACTGGCCGGGACGCATGATCGGCCCGGTGCACGTGCGATCCACCCCCGACGGCGGCCCCGCCGAGCAGGCGGTGTTCGTCCACGGGCTGGCGGGCTCGGCCACCAACTGGACCGACCTCATGGACGAGCTCAAGGACACCGTCACCGGCCACGCCCTCGACCTGCCCGGCGCGGGCTTCTCCCCGGCGCCGCGGGACGGCGACTACACGGTGGCCGGCCACGCCACGGCGGTGATCGGGCTGATGGAGCACACCGGCCCGGCCCACCTGTTCGGCAACTCGCTGGGCGGCGCCGTCGCGGTGCGGGTCGCCGCGGCCAGGCCCGACCTGGTCCGCTCGCTCACGCTCGTCTCGCCCGCCCTGCCCGACCTGCTCCCCAGGTACGGCCCGGTCCGCGTGGCCGCCGCCGCCGTGCCCAGGGTGGGCGAGTGGTTCGCCGGCAAGCTGCGCCTGCTCCCCGCCGAGCAGCGCATCAACGCCTCCTTCGCCATGGTCTGGGCGGACGTGAACGCCGTCCACCCGGTGCGCCTGGCCGACGCCGTGGAGGAGATGCGCCGGCGCGACGACGTCCCGTACGCGGGGGAGGCCATGATCGGCTCGGCCAGGGGCATCGTGGCCGAGTACTTCCGGCGGGGCGAGGACAACCTGTGGCGCCAGGCGGCCAAGGTGGAGGCCCCGACGCTCATCGTCCACGGCCGGCACGACCGCCTGGTGCGCCCGGCCATGGCGGCGAAGGCGGCCCGTACTTTCCGGCAGGTCAGGCTCGTGCTGCTGCCGACGGCGGGGCACGTGGCGATGATGGAGATGCCCCGCGTGGTGGCGGCGGAGGCGCGCCGTCTGATCGGTGAGACGAGATTGGGGAATGCCCCACTCGCCGAGTAGGTTTCAGCTAGAGATGTGACCCCCTGAAACGGGAGCGTAGAACGTGTCGTTGCCACCGCTGGTCGAGCCGGCCACAGAGCTGACCGTAGACGAAGTGCGCCGCTACTCGCGCCACCTGATCATCCCCGATGTCGGGATGGCCGGGCAGAAGCGGCTGAAGAACGCCAAGGTGCTGTGCGTGGGCGCCGGCGGCCTGGGCTCGCCCGCCCTGATGTACCTGGCCGCGGCGGGCGTCGGCACCCTCGGCATCATCGACTTCGACGTCGTCGATGAGTCCAACCTGCAGCGCCAGATCATCCACGGCCAGTCCGACGTGGGCAGGCTGAAGGCCGAGAGCGCCGCGGCGTCGGTCCGCGAGATCAACCCGCTGGTCGAGGTCGTCGTCCACAACGCGACCCTGACCACCGAGAACGTCATGGAGATCTTCTCCGGCTACGACCTCATCGTCGACGGCACGGACAACTTCGCCACCCGCTACATGGTGAACGACGCCGCCGTGCTGCTCGGCAAGCCGTACGTCTGGGGTTCGATCTACCGCTTCGACGGCCAGGCCAGCGTGTTCTGGGCCGAGCACGGGCCCTGCTACCGCTGCCTCTACCCCGAGCCCCCGCCTCCCGGCATGGTGCCCTCGTGCGCCGAGGGCGGCGTGCTCGGCGTGCTGTGCGCGTCGATCGGCTCGATCCAGGTCAACGAGGCCATCAAGCTGCTGACGGGCATCGGCGACCCGCTCGTCGGCCGGCTGATGATCTACGACGCCCTGGAGATGAAGTACCGGGACGTCAAGGTCCGCAAGGACCCCGAGTGCGTGCTGTGCGGCAAGAACCCGACGGTCACCGAGCTGCTGGAGGACTACGAGGCCTTCTGCGGCGCGATCTCCGACGAGGCCGCGCAGGCCGCCAGCGGCTCCACGATCACCGCGGCGGAGCTCAAGTCCATGATGGACAAGGGCGACAACATCTACGTGGTCGACGTCCGCGAGCCCAACGAGTTCGAGATCGTGTCCATCCCGGGCGCCACGCTGATCCCCAAGGGCGAGTTCCTCAACGGCTCGGCCCTGGAGAAGCTGCCCCAGGACAAGCGCATCGTGCTCCACTGCAAGTCGGGCGCGCGCTCGGCCGAGGCCCTCGCGATCGTCAAGAACGCGGGCTTCGCCGACGCGGTGCACGTCGGCGGCGGGGTGCTGAGCTGGGTCAAGACGGTCGACCCCAGCCTGCCCAGCTACTGAGGCGTTTTCCGGGGAACCTCCCCCCGAGGCGCTTAAGGTCGGTGTCGTGAACCACGCCCGCCCCTGGCCCACCCTGGTGGTGTCCTCCGCGCTGACCCTGATCTGCGCGGTGGCCGCCGGGGTGGCCGGGAGCGCGGCGGGCACCGAGCTGACCCGCGGCCCGAGCGCGGCCGAGCTGCGTGCCGCCGCCACGCGCGAGGTCGCCGAACGCTGGCGCGCCTGGCCCGCCGGGCGCGTCTTCCCCGCGGCTCTGCCGTACGCGGCCGAGCAGGGCGGGCAGGAGCGGGCCGAGCGCATCGGCATCTCGCCGCACACCGGCTGCGGCGCCGGGTCCGTCGACGCGAAGGCGGTCAAGGCGTTGCGCGAGGCCGGATGCAGAGGCGTGCTGCGGGCCACCTACATCGACGCGCTGCGCGGGGTGCTCGTCACCGTGGGCGTGGTGGCGCTGCCCGACGAGTCACGCGCGGTCCGGGCCAGGAGCGCGTTCGCCGACAACGGCAAGCCCGTGCCGGGGCTGCGGCCGCTGAGCTTCACGGGCACGGTCGCCGAGCGGTTCACCCCCTCCATGCGGCAGGCCGGGTCGGTGCGCCAGGCGGGCCCGTACGTCGTGCTGACCACGGCGGGCCAGGTGGACGGGCGGCCCGCGACCACGTCCGGCGAGTCACGTCCGGCGATCTTCGCCTTCGCCGCCGAGCTGTCCGAACGCGTGCTGCTCGGCCTCAGCACCCCTCGGATGCCCGACTGCGCGGCCGAGGGATGGCGGTGCTGAGCCGCCGCGCCGTGAGGGCGCTGTCCGCCGCCCCCGCGGTCCTGCTCGCGGTACTTCCGACGGCCCCGCCCGCCCACGCCGACGACGACGTGCGCGGCGGCCAGCGGGCCGTGATCGAGACGCTCGACCTGCCCGCGGCCTGGCGCGTCACCAAGGGCTCGGGGGTCACGGTGGCCGTGCTCGACTCCGGGGTCGATCCGGCCCACCGCGACCTGGCCGGCTCGGTGACCGTGGGCCGCGACTTCACCGCGGGCGCGAACCCGCCGGGCGTCGCGCCGCCGCGGCTGCACGGCATGTACATGGCCTCCCTGATCGCCGGGCACGGCCACGGGCCGGGCGGAAGGAAGGGCGTCATCGGCGTCGCGCCCGAGGCCGGCGTCCTGTCGGTACGGGTCATCCTGGAGGACGAGGAGCCGGGGTTCCGGGAGTTCAACTCGGCCGAGCGCTTCGAGGACGTCGTCGCCAGGGGCATCCGCTACGCCGTCGACCAGGGCGCGGACGTCGTCAACATGTCGATCTCCAAGGAGCTCGCGACCCGGGAGGAACGGGCGGCCATCCGGTACGCCATCTCCAGGGGCGTCGTGCTGGTGGCCGCGGCCGGCAACGACGGCGACAGGAAGACCGCCGGCGACTTCGCGCCCTACTCCTACCCGGCGTCCTTCCCCGGCGTGGTGTCGGTGGGGGCGACCGACCGGCGGCTGCGCAGGGCCACGTTCTCCAACTGGAACTCCTCGGTGCTGGTGGCCGCGCCGGGCGTGGACATCATGGGCGCGGGGCCGGGCGACGAGTACTGGGTCGGCCGGGGCACCTCGCAGGCGACCGCGCTCGTCTCGGGGGTGGCCGCCCTCATCAAGGCGAGATATCCGCGGATGTCGCCGCCGCTGGTCGTCCAGGCGCTCGCCGACAGCGCCGACGACCGCCCGCCCGGCGGCTACGACACCGGCACCGGCTTCGGCGTCGTCAACGCCCGCAAGGCCCTGGCCGAGGCCGCCCGCCTGGCCACGCACACCGAGACCGCGACCGGCCCGCAGGCCCAGGACCCCGCCCGGCCCCTGGCGGGCGGCCCGGCCGGGCCGATCAGGGTCACCACGAGGGACCACCGGCGCGTGACGATCTACGCGGCCGTGGCCGCGGGCGCCGCAGGCGGGGCGCTCGCGTCGCTGGCGGTCATCTTCTTCCTGGTCAGGCGCGTCCGGCGCGACCACGGCGCACACGACGCATGATCCGCCTGCTAACGGGGACGAAATAGACACCGACCGAACGCGGGAACGAGGCCAGGGTGGTGAAGGCACGTAGGTCGACCTCAGGGCTACCGCGCGCCGGCGAGGCCACATCGGGACGCAGCAACCCGCTCGGGGCGTCGACCGGCCGCCGGTCCCGCGTGCGCGCCTGGCCGGCGGCGAACTCCCGGACGCGCACCGCGGCCAGGGAACGCGCCGAGCTGGCGGCCCTCCAGCAGGGCGTGCGCTTTCGGCGCATCTTCGTCGTGCTGGTCGGCGCGGTCGTGGCCGTGTCGGCCCTCGTGGTGCTGCTGGGCACGATCGGGCTGCTCAACGAGACGCGCTCGCGTCCGCTGACCCCGGCCGAGCAGAACCAGTACAAGCAGGAGGAGATCGCCCGGCGCTGGCAGGCGTGGCCGGCCACGGGCGTCTTCCCCGAGGAGGTCAAGTACCTCGGCCTCGACCGCGCCCAGCAGTACGCCAGGCGGGTCGGCATCGCCCCCGAGACCGACTGCGGCAAGGGCGTGGACGCCTCCGTCGCCGGGGTCCTCGACAGCCACGGATGCCTCACGCTATTGCGCGCCACGTACGTCGACCAGACCTCCACCTTCGTCATCACCGTCGGCGTGGCCGTGCTGAAGGACGAGGAGTCCAGGGTGTCGGCGGGCGAGCAACTGGGCCAGGACGACCGGGTGGGCGTGCTGCCCGTGGCCTTCCCCGGCACCGTGACCGAACGATTCGGCACCGAGCAGCGCCAGCGCACCGGCTGGGTGGGCGCCGGGCCGTACATCGTCTTCTCCACCGCCGGGTACGCCGACGGGCGCACCAGGGCCGCCATCCCTCCGGAGGAGATCCTGCACAGCGAGCTCTGGCCGGCGGCCAAGTCGGTCGGCAACCAGATCGCCTACTTCCTGGCGGATCCTCCCAAGGTCCCGCCGTGCACCCAGGGGAACGTGTGCTGACCGCCGTACGGGCGCTCGCGGCCACGCTGCTCGTCCTCCTCGGGCCCACGGCCGCCCCGATCAGGGACCAGCAGCAATGGGTGCTGGACGCGCTCAACGTCGAGCAGGCGTGGAACGTGACCAAGGGCGAGGGCGTCACGGTGGCCGTCGTGGACAGCGCGGTGGACGCCGGGATCAAGGAGCTGAAGGGCCGCGTCACGACCGGGCCCGACATGAGCTCGGGCACGGTGGCCCGCGAGGTGCAGCCGGGGCGGCACGGCACCGCCATGGCCGCGCTGATCGCCGGTTCCGGCGCCGGCGACGGGCTGATCGGCGTCGCGCCCGGGGCGCGCATCCTGTCGCTGCCCCTGGCCACCGACGACGAGCCGGCGTTCGACCTGCTGCCGCCCACGGACCTCCAGTCGCCGGAGAGCTCGCTGGCCCGCGCCCTGCGCTACGCCGCCAACCACGGCGCCCAGGTCGTCAGCATGTCGATCGGCTCCTACGGGCCGGTCAGGTCCGAGCGGGAGGCGGTGTCGTACGCGCTGAGCAAGGGCGTGGTGCTGGTGGCCGCCGTCGGCAACGACGGCCAGACGCCCTACGCCAAGGAGAAGGGCACCTCGTTCTGGAGCTTCCCGGCCGGCTACTCGGGCGTGATCGGCGTAGGCGCGACCGACAAGCAGGGGAGGAAGGCCACGTTCAGCAGCGACAACCTGTCGGTCCTCGTCGGCGCGCCCGGCGTGCAGGTGCCCGTGGTCAAGCGGCCCAGCGGGTACGAGCTGTCCGACGGCACCAGCTCGGCCGCCGCGCTCGTGGCCGGGGTGGCCGCGCTGATCAAGTCGCGCTATCCCGCCCTGCCGCCCGAGCAGGTGGCCCAGGCGCTGGCCTCCAGCGCGCGGGGCCGTCCGGCCGCCGGCTACGACGACAACACCGGGTTCGGCGTGGTGGACGCCGGGGCCGCGCTCAACGCCGCCGAGCGCCTGACCGGTCAGCGGCGCAGCGTGATCACGCCGGGAAAGGACCACTTCGGCCGGGGCGAGGACTCCCCGGTGCCGACCCGTCCGGGGGCCGATCCGTGGCGGTTGTGGCTGTACGGAGGGGGTGTGCTGGTCGCGCTGGTGACGTTCTGCGGGGCGATCATCGTCCTCAATCAGCGCAAGGAGTGATGAACCGCTCGTACTTCGCCCGCGTGGACGTTAAAGATCCGCTATGGTCGCGCGTCATGGGATACGAGCTGCGGGTGGTGCGCGAGTCGCCACTCGCCTTCGCGGAGCTCGCGAAGGCCATCGCGCCGGCCGGTTTCGAGCTGCGCGGATCTGAGGAGATCGTGGCCGGCCACGACGGCGGCCGGCACGCGGTGGCGCGCTGGCAGGGCCAGGTCGTGGGCGAGCCCGGCTCCGACTGGCAGGTGGCCCAGCTCCTGCGGCTGTCGGCCGCGCTCGGCGCCCGCCTGGTGGGCGAGGACGGCGAGGTCTACGCGCTGCGCGACGGCGTGATCGAGGTCCTGTCCGGCGGCACGGTGATGGAGATCGGCAAGTTCGACGAGATCATCGACGCGGGCCCGGCCGCATGGACCCCCTGAACCCCTTCGCCGAGCGGGTGCTCGACCTGGTCGAACGCATCCCGCCCGGCAAGGTCATGGCCTACGGCGACATCGCCGAGTACCTGGGCGAGGGCGGCCCCCGCCAGGTCGGCAAGGTGATGTCCACCTGGGGCGGCGGCGTCCCGTGGTGGCGGGTCGTGCACGCCGACGGCAGCGGCGCCGCCCCCGACCACCTGCGACGATGCCTGGCCCACTGGCGCGAGGAGGGCACCCCGCTGCGCGGCGAACGGGTGGACATGAGCCGGGCGCGCTGGGACGGGCGTTCAGCCGATTTTCAGTAAGGGTCCTGACCTGCGGTTTCGCTGTTGAGGCGCTTCTGTGACATGTGACTCCCATTACCATGGGCTGAACACTGACAGGCCCGAAAGGCGGTGCCTCCACGATGGCCACCGGCGTCACAGCCCAGCGCCACAGCGGCGACACGCTCGCCGACCGCCTCAAGGCTGTCCAGGATCTCTGCGATCGTGGCGAGCCTCTTGAGGCGGTCATGCGTGCCGTCGGGCCCGGCGGCCGCGACGCGGCGTTCGACACCGAGGTGCTCAGCGGGCCTCTGGGGTCGCGCATCGACCTCGCGGTCAAGCGCGGCCCGGCGCGGCGCCGCGAGATGCTCACCCTGATCCGCCCCTACCTGGCCGGCGTGGCCGCGGAGGTCAAGCGCGACCTGCCCGTCGCCCGCCGCGTCATCTGCCACCTGATCGAGCACCGTCCCGACGACGAACTGGTCGACGGCGAGACGCTGGTCAAGGTCGTCACCGCGGCGGCCGAGCCGTCCAAGCGCATCCGCAAGGGCCTGAGCTGGTACGCCGACCTGCCCTTCCGCGACGAGCTGCCGCCCGGCCTCTACCGGCTGCGCCGCGCCGACATGGTGCCGGTGACCCACATCGACGACATCGTGTGGGTCGACGGCAGGCTGCGCGTCACCGGCTTCGCCTACCTGGCGGGGCTGTCGGTGCGCAGCCGCAGGTTCAACTGGGCGACCGTGGTGTTGCGCGGGCCGCGCTGGCTGCCGCCGATCCGCATGCGCACCAAGCGGGTGCTCGCCCCCGAGGCCACCCACGGCGCGCGCGAGCCCGGCTGCAACTACGACTGGTCCGGCTTCACCGCCGAGCTGAGCCCGTGGCCGCTGCGCTGGCGCGGGGCCGTGCGCGGCATGGTCCACGCCGTGCGGCGGCGGTTGCGCCACCGTCCGGGGGTGCCCGACGCGACGACGTGGCGGGCCGAGATCGTCTTCTGGAGCCGGGGCGCGCGGGCGACCGGCCTGCTGCGCGGCTCGGCCATCGGCAGGCCCGAGCGTCCGGCCGGCCTCAAGCTGAAGCCCGGCTGGTGGGTGCGTCCGGTCTGGACGTCCGACCGCGCGCTGCAGGTCGTGCTCCAGCCCAACAGGGCCGAGCTGACCGGCGTGTCCGTCCAGGACGAACGACTCGAACTCAAGGTCTTCCTGCCCGGCCGCAGCGTGACCAAGGGCCACGCCAGGCTGGGCGGCCACCGCATCGCCGCCGACTTCACGCCGTCCGGCGGCGGCACCGAGGTGTCGATCGGGCTCGCCGTGCCCGCGCTGCTCCAGGAGAAGGACGGCCGGCGGCTGTGGGTCGAGCCCAAGGGCGACCCGGCGGCCTCCGTCATGCTCGCCGACCTGGTCGAGACGCGCACCCCGGTGGGCGACCGGGAGATCACCGTGCTCGGCGACCGGCGCGACCGCGTCGTGGTCTCCGCCCACCGCATCCGCCCGGTGATCACCTCCGCCGTCTGGGAGGGCTCCACGCTGGTCCTGCGCGGCGACTACCCCGACGCGCCCGGCCCCCGGGTGCTGACGTTGCGCCACCGGTCGGGGCTGTCGTACTCGCTGCCCATGGACCGGTCGGGCGACGACTTCACCGTCCGCGTGACGCCCTCGTCCATGGACCGCTTCGGCGAGTCCGTGCCGCTGGCCTCGGGCACCTGGAACATGTCCTTCCGGCACCCGTCGGGCGAGATCGTGCCGTTCCGGATGGACCACGCCGCCCTGCCGGGGCTCGACGAGGAGCCGCGTACGGTCGACAGCCGGGCGTACCGGATGATCTCCACCCGGTTCGACGTGCCGGTGATCACGGTCGAGGAGGGGCGTCCCAACGACGAGCGGGGCGTGGCCGGCACCCACGTGCTGCGCCGCGTCTTCTACCCGGCCCAGCGCAGCGAGCCGCTGCACGACGCGACCGTCTACGTCGTCAACGACGGCCGGCTCTACGCCGACAGCGTGCGCGCCATCTACGAGGAGCGGCTGCGCAGGGGCGACGACCGCGAGCACATCTGGATCGTCAAGGACGCCGCGTTCGTGCCGCCGGGCGGCGCGCGGGCGGTGCGGGCGGGCAGCCGCGAGCACCACGCCGCGCTGGCCCGCTCCAGCCACATCGTCACCAACTCGTTCCTGCCCGCCTGGTTCCGCGCCCGCGAGGACCAGGTCGTGCTGCAGACCTGGCACGGCACCCCGGCCAAGCGCATCGGCAACGACCAGCCGCACATGGCCCGCGACCCCCGTCCGCCGATCTGGTACCGGCAGGCGGCCGAGGTGCGCGGCTGGGATCTGCTGCTGTCGCAGTCGCCGTGGGCCACCACGGTGCTGCGCCGGGCCTTCGGCTACAAGGGCGAGATCCTGGAGAGCGGCCTGCCCAGGAACGACGTGCTCAACTCGCCCGAGCGCGAGGTCCGGGCCGCCGCCGTCCGCGAACGGCTGGGGCTGGCCGAGGGCAAGCGGGTGGTGCTCTACGCGCCGACCTGGCGCGACTACGACCGCAAGAACGCCATGGTCAAGCTCGACCTGGCCAAGGCCCGCGAGGCCCTGGGCGCCGACCACGAGATCCTGGTACGCGCCCATCCGATGCAGGCCATGCCCGCCGTCCCCGACATCGCCCACGACGTCACGACTTATCCGGATATGGCGGATCTGTTGCTGGTCACCGACGTCCTCGTGACCGACTACTCCTCGGTCATGTTCGACTTCGCCGCCACCGGCCGGCCCATCGTCTTCTACGGCTACGACCTGGCGAAGTACTCCTCCAAGCGGGGGCTCTACCTCGACCTGCCCGAGCAGGCGCCCGGCCCGGTGCTGCCGACGTCGGCCGAGGTGATCGACGCGCTGCGCTCCATCGACGAGGTGGCCGCCGCGCACGCCGACCGCTACGAGGCCTTCCGGGCCACGTACGCGCCCAAGGACGACGGCAAGGCGACGGCCCGCGTGGTCGACCACCTGTTCTCCTGAGGGCGCGGCCTCAGAGGTCGATCGGCAGGTCGGAGAGCATGAAGGGCTTGCCGGTCTCGTAACCGAGGGGACGCGGCGCGGCCGGCAGGCGCTCGACGAGCAGGTAGAGCAGCGCCGACAGGGTCGTGGCGCACACGATCTCGCCGGCCTCGACCAGGCGCCGGACGCCCGACAGGTGCACCCACTCGATGCGCTCGGCCTCCCAGGGGTCGCTGGGCGGGCCGATGTGGGTGGCCGTGTCGGCACGGTAGATGTGGTTGAGGCTGTCGGTGAAGCCGTTGGTCGGCTGGACCGACATCAGCGGGCGCAGCGGCCCCGGACGCCAGCCGGTCTCCTCCTCGACCTCGCGGGCGGCCGCGGCCATGGGCATCTCGCCCTCGTCGACCTGGCCGAGCGGGACCTCCCACCCCCAGCTGTCGGTGATGAAGCGGTGACGCCAGATCAGCAGCACCCGGTCCCTGTCGTCGGTGACGACCGCGCCCGCGGCCGGTGCGGTGCGAACCAGCCGGTGATCGAGGTGCCGCCCGTCGGGCAGCTCCACATCCGCGATGCGGATGTCCAGCCACTGGTCGGCGTAGAGCGACGTTTCGGAGTGGACCTGCCAGCGCATGTGACCAACCCCCTAGCAGAGGCGCGGGTATCAACCCAACGTTACAAGAGACAACGCTGCGTGTGTGGGGCAATCGTGCGGATCGTCGCATCGCCCCAGGCAGCGCGACGCTCACGGCGAAACCGGGGCTTCGGCGTGTCGCACGATATTCGGATATTTGCCTCGATACCGTAGGCGGATCGCGGGGGAGACCGGGTAAGTCGGCACGATCTGTCCGTGTGGTCTGGTGGAATCTAGTGCTGTGAGTGGTCAGACCTGGCGGTTGGTGCGGCGTGGCAGCGGAGGCCCTGTTGAGCCTCCAGTGCTGGATGAACACCAGCGTGCCGTGGTCGAGCACCGGAGCGGCCCGCTCCTCGTCCTCGCGGGGCCCGGCACGGGCAAGACGACGACGATCGTCGAGAGCGTGGTCGAGCGTATCGAACGGCGCGGGGCCGACCCCGAACGGGTGCTCATCCTCACCTTCAGCCGCAAGGCGGCCGAGGAGCTGCGGCAGCGCGTCACCGGGCGGCTGCGGCGCACCACCCGCTCGCCCCTGGCGCTGACCTTCCACTCCTACGCCTACGCGCTCCTGCGCCGCGAGTCCGTGCTGGAGGGCAAGGCGCCGCCGCGCCTGCTGACCGGCCCCGAGCAGCTTCTGGAGATCCGCCGGCTGCTCCACGGCGAGCTGGAGAACGGCGCGCTCGACTGGCCGCCGTCGCTGCGCGAGGCGCTCAAGACCCGCGGCTTCGCCGAGGAGGTGCGCGACTTCCTGTCCAGGGCCGCCGAGCGCGGCCTCGACGGCGAGCGGCTGGTCGCGCTCGGCCGGCTGCACGGCAGGAGCGACTGGATCGCCACCGGCCGGTTCTACCAGCGCTACCAGGACCGCTTCGACCTCGACCCCGAGGAGACCTACGACTACGCCGAGCTGATCGGGGCCGCCTCGGCGCTGCTGACCAGGCCCGAGGTGCGCGAGCGCGAGCGGGCCGCCCACGACGTGGTGTTCGTCGACGAGTACCAGGACACCGACCCCGCCCAGGAGTACCTGCTCGACCAGCTCGCCGGCGACGGGCGCGACCTCGTCGCGGTGGGCGACCCCGACCAGTCGATCTACGGGTTCCGGGGCGCCGACGTCCAGGGGATCATGAAGTTCCCCGAGCGGTTCAGGACGCTCGACGGGCGCGAGGCGCCGGTGGTGGCGCTGCGCGTGTGCCGCAGGAGCGGGGCCGACCTGCTGGAGGCCTCGCGCCGGGTCGCCGCCCGCCTCCCGATCGCCCCGGCCCCCGACCACGACCAGCGGCACGGCCACCGCGACCTGGTCCCGGCGGCCGGCGTCGAGACCGGCGACGTGCGCGTCCTGCTGGCCGACAGCACCAGCCAGGAGGCCGCGATCGTCGCCGACACGCTGCGGCGGGCGCACCTGATCGAGGGGGTGCCCTGGCACCGCATGGCGGTGCTGGTGCGCTCGGCCAAGCGCCAGGTGCCGCTGCTGCGGCGGGCGCTGGTCAACGCCGGGGTGCCGACGATGATCGCCGGCGACGAGGTGCCGATCGCCCAGGAGCCGGGGGTGCGGCCGCTGCTCACGATGCTGCGGGTGGCGCTCGATCCGGCGCAGCTCGACGAGGGGGTGGCCGAGGAACTGCTGACGGGCCCGCTCGGCGGCACGGACATGATCGGCGTGCGCCGCCTGCGCCGGGCGCTCAAGATAGCCGAGAACGAGGCCATGGCCGCCGAGGAGAAGCCGGCCACCGAAGAGGAGCCGGTCGCGGAGGAGCCGGCCGCCGAAGAGGAGCCGGTCGCGGAAAAGCCGGCCACCGCGGAGGAGCCGGTCGCGGGAGAGGGGGCGGTCGCGGAGGAGCCGGTCGCGGAGGAGCCGGTCGCCGGGAAGACCGGGGCGCGGTCGTCCGGCGAGCTGCTGGTGGCGGCGATCCAGGACGCCCGCGAGCTCACCCGCGTCGAGCCGCACGTCGCCCTCCCCGCCGAACGCGTCGCCAAGCTGCTCGCCGCCGCCCGCGAGGCCGCCGCGCAGGAGGGCACCGCCGAAGACCTCCTGTGGGCCGTGTGGCACGCCAGCGGCCTGGGCGGGCGCTGGACCGACCAGAGCCTGTCCGGCGGCTCCCGCGGCGCGCAGGCCGACCGCGACCTCGACGCGGTGGTGGCGCTGTTCGACCACGCCGCCAAGTTCGTCGACCGCATGCCCAAGGCGGGCCCCGAGGTGTTCCTCGACAACCTGGCCGCCCAGGAGATCCCGGGCGACACGCTGGCCGACCGCGCGCCCGACGGCGACGCCGTGCGGGTGCTCACGGCCCACCGTTCCAAGGGCCTGGAATGGGACATCGTGGTCGTGGCGGGCGTCCAGGAGGGGGTCTGGCCCGACCTGCGGCTGCGCGGGTCGTTGCTGGGCGCCGACGACCTGGTGGAGGTGGTCGAGGGCGCCGAGCCGAGCGCCGCGTCGCTGGCCTCCAAGCTGCTGGCCGAGGAGCGGCGGCTGTTCTACGTCGCGGCCACGCGGGCCAGGCGGCGGCTGGTGGTCACGGCGGTCGGCGGCGAGGACACCGACGAGCGGCCCTCCCGGTTCCTGTCGGAGCTGATGCCGGGCGAGGTCGAGTCGGCCACGGTCGACGACCGGGCGCGCTGGCTGACCATGTCGGCGCTGGTGGCCGACCTGCGCAGCGCGGTGACCGACCCCACCAAACCGGCCAAGCTCCGGCAGCGCGCCGCGCGGCAGCTCGCCCGCCTGGCCGCCGCCGGGGTCCAGGGCGCCCACCCCAACGACTGGTACGCCCTCACCCCCATCACCGACGACCGCCCGCTGAGCTGGCCGGACGACATCGTCAACATCTCCCCGTCCGCGGTCGAGAGCTTCACCAAGTGCGGCCTGCGCTGGCTCCTGGAGACGGCGGTCGGCGCCGCGGGCACCAGCACCGCCCAGGGCCTCGGCAACGTCATCCACGCGCTGGCCATGCTGGCCGCCACCGACCTGCCCGGCGAGGACGCCCTGGGCGACCGGCTCGACCAGGTCTGGAACGAGCTCGACTTCGGCGGCGTCTGGTACAACCGCAAGCAGCGCCAGGTCGCCGAGCAGATGATCGGCAAGTTCCTGCGCTGGCAGAAGGACAACCCGCGCGAGCTGGTCGCCATCGAGGAGTCGTTCGTCGCCACGGTCTCCGAGGGCGTGCAGATCAAGGGCCGGGTCGACCGGGTCGAGCGCGACGACGACGGCCGCGCGGTGATCATCGACCTGAAGACCGGCGGCTCCAAGCCCAAGGCGGGAGAGCTCGACCGCCATCCGCAGCTCGGCGTCTACCAGCTCGCCGCGCTGCTGGGCGCGTTCGCCCGGCACGGCATGACCGAGCCCGGCGGCGCCGCGCTGGTCCAGCTCGGCAAGGCGGCCGGCAAGAACGCCGCCACCGAGCAGCGGCAGGGCGCGCTGGCCGACGACAAGAACCCCGGCTGGGCCGGCGACCTGGTCGACACCGTCGCCACGGGCATGTCGGGCCCGTTCTTCCAGGCCAAGGTGAACGACGGCTGCCGCACGTGCGCGGCGCGGGCGAGCTGCCCGGTCAACGACAACGGGGGCCAGGTGTGCTGAACCCGGTCGAACTGGCCGACAAGCTCGGCATCCTGCCGCCGACGAGCGAGCAGGCCGCGGTCATCGAGGCGCCGCTCGAACCGATGGTCGTCATGGCGGGCGCGGGCTCGGGCAAGAGCGAGACGATGGCCGGGCGGGTGGTCTGGCTGGTGGCCAACGGCCTGGTCAAACCGGAGAACGTGCTGGGGCTGACGTTCACCCGCAAGGCCGCGGCCGAGCTGGCCGTCCGGGTCAGGGAACGCCTGACCGGGCTCGCCGAGGCGGGCCTGGTCGCGCCCGGCGCGCTCGACAACGAGCCGACCGTCTCCACCTACCACGCCTACGCCGCCCGCCTGGTCACCGACCACGCCCTGCGCGAGGCGCTCGAACCCACCATGCGCCTGGTCACCCCGGCGGTGTCGTGGCAGCTCGCCTCGCGCGTGGTGGCCCTGTACGACGGGCCGATGGACAAGATCGAGCTGGGCCCGCCCTCCGTCACCGCCGCCCTGCTCGAACTGGCCGGCGAGCTGTCGGAGCACCTGCGCGGGCCCGCCGACGTCCGGCGGGTGGGGGAGTGGCTGGAGGCCCGGCTGGCCGCGCTGCCCGGCCGCACGACCGCGGCGCAGCGCAAGCCGGTCGGCGTGCACGCGGCCAGGGAGCAACTGCTGCCGCTGGTGGAGGCGTACGAACGGCTCAAGCGCCGCCGCGAGGTCATCGACTACGGCGACCAGATGTCGCTGGCCGCCCGGATCGCCGCCAACCACAAGGAAGTGGGCGAGATCGAACGGTCCCGCTACTCCGTGGTCCTGCTCGACGAGTACCAGGACACCAGCCACGCCCAGCTCGTCCTGCTGCGCTCGCTCTACGGCGGCGGCCATCCGGTCACCGCCGTCGGCGACCCCTGCCAGTCCATCTACGGCTGGCGCGGCGCCTCGGCCGGCAACCTGCGCCGCTTCCCCCGCGACTTCCGCACCCGCGCCGGTGAGGAGGCGCCGGTCCGCCAGCTCAGCGTCAGCTTCCGCAACGGCGACCGGGTGCTCGACGTCGCCGCCCGCGTCCAGCTCCCGCTGCGCATGGAGGCCCGCGAGGTGCCCGTGCTGGTGCCGGGCCCCAACCGGGTCGAACGCGGCCGCGTCACCTGCGCCTTCCACGAGACCGCCGAGGACGAGGCGAAGTGGATCGCCGACGGCGTGGCCAGGATCCTCGGCCAGGAGACCGCCCCCGACGGCCTGCCCTGGGGCGAGAAGGAACGCAAGAAGACCCTCGCCCTCCAGCCCCAGGACGTCGCGATCCTGGCCCGCAAGCGCTCGCAGTTCCCCGCGCTGCGCAAGGCGCTGGAGGACCGCGACATCCCGGTCGAGGTGGTCGGGCTGGGCGGCCTGCTGACCGTGCCCGAGGTCAGCGACATCGTGGCGACCCTGCGCGTGCTCTACGACGCCACCGCCGGCGACGCGCTGGCCAGGCTGCTGGCCGGGCCGCGCTGGCGGGTCGGGCCGGCCGACCTGCGGGTGCTGGGGGAGCACGCCAGGGAGCTGGCCCGCGAGCTGAGCGAGAGCCACCGCGCCGACGACCCGCTCGACCAGGTGGTCGCCGACCTGGCCGAGGAGCGCGGCAGCCTGGTCGACGCGCTCGACGAGCTGCCCGACCGGCCCGAGTGGCTGGAGTCGTTCTCGCCGCTGGCCCGCACCCGGCTGGTCGCGCTCGCCCAGGAGCTGCGCAGCCTGCGCGGCCACACCGCCCAGCCGCTGCCCGACCTGGTCACCGAGATCGAACGCCGGCTCGGCCTGGACATCGAGGTGGCCGCCCGCAGCGGCACGGCCGGGGCGTTCGCCGCGCGGGCCGATCTCGACGCCTTCATCGACGCGGCCGCCAGGTTCGCCGGCGACGCCGAGGACCCGACGCTGGGCGCGTTCCTGGCCTACCTCCAGGCGGCCGAGAGCGAGGAGTTCGGGCTGGAGGCGGGCCGGGTCGGCGAGAGCAACAGCGTCAAGCTGATGACCGTCCACGCGTCCAAGGGGCTGGAGTGGCCGGTCGTGGTCGTGCCCGGCCTGTCGCAGCTCCTCAGCTCGAAGGGCACGGTCGCGACAGGCAGCGTGTTCCCGGCCACGCCGGTGATGAACAGCCGCTGGACCGACAATCCGCGCAAGCTGCCCTACCCGCTGCGCGGCGACGCCGCCGACCTGCCCCGGCTGGGCGGCCTGAGCAAGGACGAGCTGGCCGCGTTCGACGAGCAGTGCCGTGAGCGCGACCTGATGGAGGAGCGGCGGCTGGCGTACGTCGCCGTCACCCGGGCCCACTACCACCTCATCGCCTCCGGCTACCGCTGGGGGAGCGCGACCAAGCCGCTGGAGCCGTCGGAGTTCCTGCTGGAGATCCGCGACACGGCCGACCGGGTGTCCTACTGGGCCGGCGACCTGGCCGAGGGCGCGACGAACCCGCTGCTCGCCGAGCCGGCCGAGGCCGTCTGGCCGGTCACCCCCGAGGGCCTGCGCTACGAGTCGGTGCTCGACGGCGCCCGGCTGGTCGAGGACGCCCTGGCCGGCAACCTGGCCGACGAGGACGACGAGCCGCTGCGCCCGTTCGAGGAGGAGCGCCTGCGCGCCTGGGAGCGCGACACCGACCTGCTGCTGCGCGAGCGCGAGCTGAACCGGCGCAGACCGGCGACCGTCGTCGAGCTGCCGGCCAAGCTGACCGTGTCGTCGCTGGTCACGCTGGCCACCGACCCGGCCGAGCTGGCCCGCAGGATCCGCCGTCCGGTGCCGCGCAAGCCCGCGCCGCTGGCCCGCCGGGGCACGTCGTTCCACAAGTGGCTGGAGAGCCGGTGGGACCAGCAGCGGCTGATCGACGACTTCGACCTCGACCCGCTGGAGGAGCTGGAGGAGGCCGACGTGCGGCTGGCCGAGCTCCAGGAGCGGTTCGAGGAGAGCGAGTGGGCCGACCGGCGGCCGGTCGACCTGGAGGTGCCGTTCGAGACCATGATCGCCGACCGGCTCGTGCGCGGGCGCATGGACGCCGTCTTCGAGCTGCCCGACGGCGGCTACGAGGTGGTCGACTGGAAGACCGGCGTCCCGCCCAGGGGGAAGGCGGCCCGCACGGCCTCGGTGCAGCTCGCCGCCTACCGGCTGGCGTGGTCGCACCTGGCCGGGGTGCCGCTGGAGAAGGTGGGCGCGGCCTTCCACTACGTCCGGGCCAACAGGACCGTCCGGCCGGTCAACCTGCTCGACGCCGACGGGCTGGTCGCGCTCGTCGAGGGTGTCCCCGCCTCAGAGTCCTAGGTGGTGGAAGGCGGGGCGGGGGTGCATGAGGAAGTCGTGGTGGGAGATGTTCCAGGCGTAGGCCCCGGCCATGCCGAACACCACCTTGTCCCCTGCCCGCACTGACGTCACGATGTTCCGGGCGAAGACGTCCTTGGGGGTGCAGAGCTGGCCGACGAAGGTCACGGGCTCGCCGGCGACCCCCGGCCCGTCGCCCGTCGGCAGGATCGTGAACGGCTGGTCGTGGCCCTTGGCCACCGGCGTCCGCAGGTGGTGCGTCCCGCCCAGGACGATCGCGTACGCCTGGCCGCGCACCCGCTTCACGTCCACGACCTCGGTGACATAGTGGCCGCAGTAGGCGGTGAGCGACCTGCCCGGCTCGACCCGCAGCCGCCGCCCCGCCCGCAGCGCGGCCAGGCCCTCGCCGTAGGCCGCCCAGTCGAAGCGTTCACCCGACGTGTACGACACCGCCATGCCCCCGCCCAGATTGACCTCCGGATGCCCGGTCTCCAGCAGTGCCCCGGCCAGCCGGAGGAGCTGGGCGGCGTCCAGGCCGCTGGCCAGGTGGGCGTGCAGGCCGCGCAGCCGTACGCGGCCGGTGAACAGCGGCAGGCACTCGGCCAGGGCCGCCTCGTCCATGCCGAAGGGGCCGTCCATCGTGAGCGCGGCCCCCTCGACCGGCAGGTCCGGGTTGGCCCGCAGCAGCACGTCCGCCTCCAGCCCGGTCGCGAGCAGGCGGCGCAGCTCGTACGGCGACTCCACGTGCAGGCGGTGGTGCGGCAGCCGCAGCTCGGCGTCGGTCTTGCCGGGCCCGCCGAGCGCCAGCCGCGCGCCCGGGAACAGCGCGGAGACGTGCGCGTGCTCGCCCGCCGACGACACCTCGAACCCGTCCACGTGCCGGGCCAGCACCCGCAGCAGCTCGGCGTCGGGGTTGGCCTTGACCGCGTAGTACAGCTCCACCTCGCCCAGCGCCGCGCGCACCGACGCGACGTGCTCGTCGAGCGCGGGCAGGTCGTAGAGGTAGGCGGGCAGCGCCGGCAGCCGGGCAGCGACCTCCAGCACACGGTTCCCGCGAGCAGGTTCAGGCTCTGTGACGCGGTTCCCGCGAGCGAGTTCGGGCTCCGAAACGTGGTTCACGCGAGCGGGTTCGACCTCCGGGACGCGGTTCACGCGAGTGGGTTCGCGATCGGGACGTAACCGGCGTTGCGGTCGGCCGCCCTGGCCCACCGCACGCGCAGGTTCGCCTTGGCGGGCAGCGGCGCCCCGGCCAGCAGGTCGCGCAGCGGGAGCGGCTGCCCGAGCTCGGCGGCCTGGCGGGCGAGCAGGTCGCGGGCGGCCCGCCACAACGCGCGCAGCAGCTCGTCGTCGGGGCCCGCCAGGGTGGCGGCGATCTCGGTGAGGTGGTTGACGAACAGGCAGTAGACGACGCGCGCCCAGCCCCGCGCCGGGTCGTGGGTGAGCGCGGCGGCCACGGCCGGGTGCAGCCCGCCCAGGTCGTGACGGCCCGCGACGAGCTTGACGCCCTCCAGGTCGCGGAAGATCGCCCGGACGGGCCGGCCGGCGGCGTCCAGGCCGACGAGCACGTTCTGCAGGTGGGCTTCCAGGACGACGCCGTGGCGGACGTACAGGTCCACGACCGGCAGCGCGACCGCCGACACGTACGCCGTCCACCAGGCCAGGGGGTCGGCCGGGGCGGCGTCCAGGGCGAGGGCGGCGGCCAGGACCGGGGTGACGCCGGGGTCGCAGACCGTCCACGGGCTCGCCCGGACGATCACGCCCAGGCCCTCGCGCTGCCCGAGCGCCGTGCGGTAGCCGGGCTCGGGCAGCCAGCGGACGGCCGGGTGCCGCGCCGCGACCTCGGCGATCAGCGGGGCCAGCCGGGAGGTGAGCTCGACCGCCCCGGCCAGCTCGTACCAGGCGTTCTTGCGCACGCAGTTCGTGATCCGGACGTCCAGGGAGAACTTCAGGCACACCTCGGCGTCCGGGACGTACACGGTCCGCACCGACGAGGTCGGCACCGCGAGCGGCCCCGGCCCGAGATCGGCCAGCTCGGCGCCGAGAGCCGGACGCAGCAGGGCGAGCTGCCACGGATGGGCGGGCAGCAGCCGGTGCCCGGCGGGCGCCGGGCCGAGCGCGTCCAGGGCCGTCAGGTCGCCCTCCTCGGCCAGCGCGTCGTCGCGTACCGCGAGCAGCCGCAGCGGGAAGGCGGCGTGGGCCTCGGGGGCGTAGCGCAGCCAGTCCGCGCCGTCGCGGGCCTTGGGGGTGGGGTGGAACGGGTGCCCGTGCACGAGCGCCTGCTCCGAGGCCAGCCAGGGGTCGGCGGGCGGCTCGGCCCGCGCCCTGGCCGCCAGGATCGCCGCGATGGCGTCCCTGCTGGCGGCCACCTGCCGGGCGAACTCGCCGTTGGGCTCGACGGAGAGGTGCGCCGCGCCGGCTCCCGGGCCCTGGCGCGCCCGCTCGTCCCGCCGGTCGGCGAGGCCGGCGAGGCCGGCCGGATCGGCGAGGTCGGTCGGGTCGGCCGGATCGGCGAGGTCGGTCAGGTCGGCCGGGTCGGCGAGGGCGGTCAGGTTCAAGGTGGTCAGGTCGGCCTCGGCCAGCCGGACCAGCTCGGCGACCGTCAGCGGCTGCCAGGAGCCGCCCTCCAGGCGTTCCGGAGGCCCGTCGAGGCGCAGCGCGGCTCCACCGTGCGTACGGGCGCGCAGCAGCGTCCCCGCCACCCGCAGCAGCACGTACGGCGGCGCCGGCCAGACCAGCCCCCTCGGCCCGGCCACCTCGCGCACGCAGCACCGCAGCAGGGCCGCCAGCGTCGCCTCCTCGGCCGGCGCCCCGATGGCCAGGACGTCCATTCACGCTCTCCTCAGGTAGTTGGGCCCGGTGATGCCGTAGAACTTGTTCACGTCCCGCGCCCCGGACCGTTCCTTGGCCACGAGCGTCCCGGCGGTGACCATGGACTTGCCGGTGAGCCTGGCCGCGTCGAGCGTCCTGGCGCGCAGGAGCCGGGCCATGGGGTGGTCGCCGTGCTCGTCGAGCGCCTCGGCGAGCGTGCCGCGCACCAGGGCCGCCGCCCGCGCCGGCGGCAGCACGGCGAACGCCACCGCCGCGGCGGCCAGGTGCAGCGTGATCGTGACGAACACGTCGGCCAGCGCGTGCGGGTCGTCGGTGAGCATGCGCCGGTCGGAGAAGGCCGGCACGTCGATCCCGGCCGCCACCAGCCTCGACGGCGAGGCCAGCAGGCCGTCGTTGTCCTTGACCAGCAGCCGCAGGTCGCCGTCCCGCAGGACGAGGGCCAGGTTCTGCTGGTGGGCCTCCAGCGCGACGCCGTACCGGACGAACAGCCGCACGTTCCAGCGCAGCAGCAGGCGCAGGTAGCGGGGCAGCACGTCCGGGCCGAGGCCGTCCAGCACGCCGGGCACCGCCAGCGCCGCGACCGGGACGATCCGGCCCTCCGGCAGCCGCCGGACCATCCACGCCAGGTACTCGTGGCCCGCGTGCGCGTAGGTCTGCTCGTCGGCCAGGAGCACGCCGGGATCGGCGAGCCGGCGCAGCAGCAGCTCGGCCCGCGCGCCGTCGTCCAGGGTGCCCGCCCTGATCGAGCGCCGGTTGCGCACGCCGAGCGTGCTCACCGGCAGCGGCAGCTTGAGGTGCGTGCGCGGCCCCACCTCGACGGTCCGCATGGACAGGGTGGGCCGTACGGTGACCGCCTCCTCCTCCAGCACCCGGACCCCGTCGATCTTCCGCACCTCGCCGACGGCCATCGGGTGCACCGGGAACAGCACGCCCTCGCCCGCCGGTCTCGGCACGTCCGCGGGCAGCTCGGCGGCCGCATGGGGGACGACCGCCCATCGCAGCGCGAACGAGGGCGCGAACTCCGGCGCGTACGCCAGCAGGTCGCGGTCGCAGGCGCCGATCCTGGCCCGCGAGGTGGGGTAGACCGGGTGGTCGGCGAAGGCCGCCAGCGACTCGTACGTCGGCCCGCGCCGCAGCACCTCCTCGGCGTGCGCGTCGTGCAGTTCCAGCGCGGACAGGGCGGTCAGGCACTCGTCGAAGAAGGCCGCCACCCCTTCGGCGTCGGCCGCGTCGGACACCTCCACGAGCGTCTCCAGCACCTGCTCCAGCCCCAGCCGCTCGTCCGGCGCCACCACGAAGTCCTGGAACGGCGACCCGGGGACCATCCGGACCCACCGCCCGTCGGCCAGCAGCAGCCCGGCCCCGGCGCTGGTCCGGTCGAGACGGGCGGCCAGCCCGCCGTAGTCCTCGCGGACCAGCGCGTCCAGCACCCGGGCGGCCAGGTACGCCTCCCGCGACCTCACCCGACCACCCACGGCCGGGCCGCCCGGTACCGCTCGACGGCGGCGTCCACGCGGGCCCGGTCCGGTCCCACGGCCCGGATGACGCCCAGGTAGTCCCGGTTCGTGTGGGTCAGCTCGATGACGTCCCCGGCGGCCCGCAGCGGCCGGTGCCACAGCCGTACGCCGCCGTCCTCGACGTCCTCCTCCGGCGGCCCCTCCTTGACGACGCCCGGCCGGTCGGCGACCACGCTGACCGCGCAGCCGTGCCGGGACGGAAGCGGCGGCTCGGGCGCCGGCTCCCCGAGGTGGACGCGCAGGATCCACTCGAACAGCGGCACGCCCAGCACGTCGGCCAGCAGGAAGTCGCAGTGGTCGCCGATCGCCCGGTAGTTCACCTCGACGATCCGCGGGCCTGCGGGCGTCAGGACGTACTCGGTGTGGCAGGCGCCGAAGCCCACCCCGAGGGCGCGCAGCGCGGCCAGCACGTGGGCGTCGGCGGCGGGCGCCCAGTCGAGCCGCTCCTCCACAAAGTGCGGCAGCGGGCCCAGCGTGGTCGCGAAGCCGCCCAGCACCCGCGTCGCCGAGCCGTCCCCGAGGGTCTCCAGGGTGCGCAGCGGCCCTTCGAGGTACTCCTCCACGACCAGCGTCTCGCCCGGACGCCGCCGCCTGGCCGCGGCCACCGCGCGGGGGAGGTCGTCCTCGACCAGCACGACGTCCTCGCTGGCCACCCCCTCGCGGGGCTTCAGCACCACGGCGCTGGGGAGGCGCTCGGGCACCGGATCGGCGGGCGCGAGCCGCAGGGACCGCACCGTCTCGACGCCGGCCGCGGCGAGCGCGCGGCGCGTCAGGAACTTGTTCTTGGCGGCCAGACAGGCCCGCCAGTCCTTGCCCGGAAGCCCGAAGTACGCCGCCGCGAGGGCGGTCTCCGCCTGGAGGTGGTCGGAGTTGGAGAAGATCGCGTCGGGCCTGCCCAGGTGCTCGACCGCGTCGATCAGGGCGCGCGGGTCGCGCACGTCGCACCGCACCGAGCCGGGGTGCTGCTCCGGCCGGTCGGTCAGGACGGTCACCTCGCACCCGAGGGCCCGCGCCGCGGGCAGGAAGCCGTGCGTCACCGAGTCCGTCGGCTTGAGCGCGGTCAGGTAGAGCCGCAACGCGAAGGCACCCCCGAAGAATCAGGTAAGGCTAACCTAACTCGATGATCTTAGCCCGAGAATGATCGCCGCGGTGCCCGCACACCCTAATCGGCGGCTAACTGCGAGGTCATAGGATGACAAGGAACTTGGGGAGGGGCGGCCAGTGGAAAAGACCGCGGAAGAGCAACTCATAGGCCCACTGCTCCTGGCACGGGGGACCATCGACAGATCGTCGGCGCTGCGTGCCGACGACAGATGGCTGGAGAAGGCGTGGGCCGACCCCGGGACCAGGGTGCTGGTGATCGACAACGGCCACACTCTGGTGCGGCGGGCGGGCGACGAGGTGCACGCGGTGCTCTACACCTCCGCCGAGGCGCCGCCGGGCGAGCGCTACCTGCTCGGCGTCGAGGGCGGCACCGCCTACTTCGCGGTGGCCGCGCCGCTGCCCGGCGCGCCGGTCGCCGACCTCAACGGCCGGGTGACGATGCCGATGAGCCTGAAGGACACCCCCGAGGGCCGTCCGGTGCCGGCGGGCCTGCGCCAGGTGGGCGGGCTGCTCGGCGACCGCGACGCGGGCCTGCTGGTCCACGCGGTGGCGCTGGAGGCCTGGCACGCCACCCACCAGTTCTGCCCCCGTTGCGGCGCCCGTACGGCGGTGCAGGCCGGCGGCCACGTCCGGGTGTGCCCGAACGACTCCAGCCAGCACTTCCCGCGCGTCGACCCCGCGGTCATCATGCTGATCAGGGACGAGGACGACCGCTGCCTGCTGGCCCGCGGCCCCCAGTGGCCCGAGGGGCGCCTGTCGATCCTGGCGGGCTTCGTGGAGCCGGGCGAGTCCCTGGAGTACGCGGTGGTCCGCGAGGTCGCCGAAGAGGTCGGCGTCAACGTCGTCAACCCGCGCTACCTGGGCAGCCAGCCCTGGCCGTTCCCGCGCAGCCTCATGCTCGGCTTCTTCGCCGACGCCACCACGACCGCGCTGACCCCCGACGCCGACGAGATCGCCGAGGCCCGCTGGTTCACCCGCGACGAGCTGGTGGCCGCGCTCCGGACGGGCGAGGTGCGCCTGCCGCCCCCCGTGTCGATAGCCCGCCGCCTGATCGAGACCTGGTACGGCGGCGAGCTCATCGGCGACTGGTGATCAGGCCGCGCCGAGCAGGTCCTTGACCTCACGGGCGGAGGGGTTCGTCCGGACGATCCGGCCGTGGGCGGTCTCGATCACCACGGTCGGAACGGTCTGGTTGCCGTTGTTGACGCTCATGACGAATTCGGCGGCGGCCGGGTCGCGCTCGATGTCGACCTCTTTGAACGTGATGCCTTCGCGCGCGAGCTGAGACTTCAGCCGCTTGCAGGGGCCGCACCAGGTAGTGCTGTAGACCGTGAGCGCCATGTCGGGTTGTCCCTCCAAGGTCAGGAAATCAGGCGCTCGGTGCAACAACGCGGAGGCGCCCGCTTAATCCCTACCCGCCAATCCCTGCCCTGGGCCCTCTAACCGATGCGCTCGGCGATCCAGGCCTGCACCCGCTCGGCCACGCCCGGCTCCCGGTACAGGGGAGCGCTGTGGTTGGTGCCCGGCGCCGTCATGATCGTCATCGGCACGCCCACCTGGCCGAGCATCTGCTTGAGCAGCTGGCTCTGCGACGGCGGCACGAACTCGTCCTCGGAGTGCACCGTGAGCATCGGGGCGTCCTTGGCGCTGGCGTGCCAGGCCACCTCCATGCTCGCCCACACGCGCGAGCACTTGCCCTTGGGCTCGCAGCCGCCGGCCAGCCGGATCGCGGCCTCGCGCAGCTTGCGCTTGTCGTGGTCGGCGCTCTTCTCGCCGTCGGCGTACGCGCGCAGCGGCGAGATGATCGGCGACAGCCCGACCACGCCCTTCAGCCCGGCGATGCCGTTGCCGTACGTGCCGACCGAGGCGGCGATGTGCCCGCCCGCCGAGAAGCCGACCACGACGTACTTGCTCGCGTCGAAGGCCCAGCGGTCGGCGTTCTTGCGGGCCAGGGCGATGGCGGCCAGCGCGTCGGTGCGCTGCGCCGGCCAGGCGGCCTCGCCGGAGAGGCGGTAGTTCAGGTTGAAGACCGTGTACCCGAGGTCGGCGTAGCTACGGGTGATCTCCTTCATGTACTTCTTGTCGCCGCCGGACCACCAGCCGCCGTGGATCAGGAAGACGCCGGGGCGCTTCTGGCCGTCGGGCGTCCACCACACGTCCATGTCCTGGTTGCGCTGGCGGCCGTAGGAAAGGGTCTCCGTGGCCAGCCCGCCGAGGCCGTCGGGGTCTGTGGGATTCGTCACCACGGGGACGGGCGGCTCGGCCGCGAACGCGACGGCTGGTGTGAGCGCCACGGCAGCGAGCACCAGCGCGCCCGCGAAAACCGCTGTTCGCACGGCCTTCCTTTCCCCCATGCGGCATGGTCGGCCCCATTGTGGGGGAAGAGACCATTCCTTTGCATCTCGGTGACTATGAACATACGTCGGGCCGCATGTTGCCAGAATAAAGTGCTTCGGCGCCACTTGCGGGGAGGAAGATCGGGTGAACAGCGTGGATGACGTCCTCAGCGGCCTCGACCCGGAACAGCGGGAGGTCGCCGAGGCGGTGCGCGGCCCGGTGTGCGTGCTCGCCGGCGCCGGCACCGGCAAGACCAGGGCGATCACCCACCGCATCGCCCACGCCGTGCGCAGCGGGGTGGTCGACGCGCCCAGCGTGCTCGCGGTGACGTTCACCACCCGCGCGGCGGGGGAGCTGCGGCAGCGGCTGCGGGCGCTGGGGGCGCCGGGCGTCCAGGCCCGTACGTTCCACGCGGCCGCCCTGCGCCAGCTCACCTACTTCTGGCCGCGGGTGATCGGCGGCGAGGCCCCTTCGGTCATCGAGTCGAAGTTGCCGGTGCTGGTCGAGGCCTGCCGCCAGATCCGGAAAAATCCCGACCGGTCCGAGCTGCGGGACATCGCGGCCGAGGTCGAATGGGCCAAGGTCTCCCAGATCGGCCCCGAGGACTACGTGGCCGCCGCCGCCAAGCACCACCGCACGCCGCCCGGCTCGCCGGAGGAGGTGGCCCGGCTGTACGAGTCGTACGAGCGCATCCGCCGCGAACGCCACCTGGTCGACTTCGAGACCATCCTCGAACTGACCGCCGCCGTGATGACCGAGCACCAGGAGGTCGCGGCCCAGATCCGCCAGCAGTACCGCTACTTCGTCGTGGACGAGTTCCAGGACGTCAACCCGCTCCAGAAGCTCCTGCTCGACACCTGGCTCGGCGGCCGGGACGACATCTGCGTGGTCGGCGACCCCAACCAGACCATCTATTCGTTCACCGGCGCCAGCCCCCGCTACCTCACCAACTTCGCCGTCGAGCACCCGAAGGCCGCGGTCATCAGGCTGGTCCGCGACTACCGTTCCACCCCGCAGGTCGTGAACCTGGCCAACCTGGTCATCGCCAAGTCCAAGACCCCCAACCGCCTCGAACTCATCGCCCAGCGCCCCGACGGCCCCAAACCGGTCTTCTCCGACTACGACGACGAGCCGGCCGAGGCCGCCGGCGTCGCGCGGGCCATCAGGAAGCTGCTGGACAAGGGGGTGCCCTCGCGCGAGATCGCCGTGCTGTTCCGGGTCAACTCCCAGTCGGAGTCCTACGAGGAGGCCCTGTCCAAGGCCGAGATCCCGTACGTGCTGCGCGGGGCGGAGCGGTTCTTCGAGCGTCCCGAGGTGCGGCAGGCGGTCGTGCTGCTGCGCGGCGCCGCGCGGTCGGCCGCGGGCGAGCCGCTCGCCTCGGAGGTGCACCACATCCTGACCGGGGTCGGACTGACCCCCTCCCCGCCCGGCGGCGGCAAGGCCAGGGAGAAGTGGGAGTCGCTGAAGGCCCTGGCCGACCTGGCCGAGGACATGGCCGCCGAGGGCGCCGACCTGCCCGCGTTCGTCGCCGAGCTGGAACGCCGTGCCTCCGAGCAGCACGCGCCGCCGGTGGAGGGCGTCACGCTGGCTTCGCTGCACGCCGCCAAGGGCCTGGAGTGGGACGCGGTCTTCCTGGTCGGCGTCACCGACGGCATGCTGCCGATCATCTACGCCGAGACCCCCGAGCAGATCGAGGAGGAGCGGCGGCTGCTCTACGTCGGCGTCACCCGCGCCCGTGAGCACCTGTCGATCTCCTGGGCGCTGGCCCGCGCGCCCGGCGGGCGCAAGAGCCGCCGTCCCTCCCGCTTCCTCGACGGGCTCACCGGCCGCGCCTCCACACCGCCCCGCGTGACGACCCCGGCGGGCGAACGCCGCACGGTCGCCGCGCCGGTGAGCTGCCGGGTGTGCGCCAAGACGCTGGTGGCCGCGGCCGAGCAGAAGCTCGGCCGGTGCGCGACCTGCCCCGCCGACTACGACGAGGCCCTGCTCGAACGCCTCAAGGTCTGGCGCACGGCCACCGCCAAGGAGGCCAAGATCCCGCCGTACGTCGTCTTCACCGACGTCACGCTCCAGGCCATCGCCGAACGCGCGCCGGCCACCGAGCAGGAGCTGCTGTCGATCGCCGGCATCGGCCGGGTCAAGGTCGACCGCTACGGCGAGGCCGTCCTCGGCCTGTGCCGCGGGTGAGATCCCTCACGTACGGCCGGCCCCCGCGCGCGTGAGTCCCTTCCCCACCGGGCGAAACGACGAGACGGGGGCATTCCGGCAAGGCAGGGCGGGTTTGGGGGAACAGGCGTGGCACGTCAGACTTGTCCATGGAATGTTCGTCTGTGAGGGGGCCCTGTGAACGAGGCGCTGAAGGAGCTGCTCGACCTGCTCGACCTTGAGCAGATCGAGCTGGACATCTTCCGGGGCCGAAGCCCGGAGGAGCGCATCCAGCGCGTCTTCGGCGGCCAGGTGGCCGCGCAGGCCCTCGTGGCGGCCGGCCGCACGGTCCCCAAGGACCGGCACGTCCATTCGCTGCACGCCTACTTCATCAGGCCGGGCGACCCGTCCATCCCCATCGTCTACAACGTCGAGCGCCTGCGTGACGGCCGGTCGTTCACCACCCGCCGGATCGTCGCCGTCCAGCACGGCAAGGCGATCTTCACGATGTCGGCCTCGTTCCACATCTTCGAGGAGGGCGTGGAGCACCAGGCGTCGGTGGCGCCGGTCGTGCCCGCCCCCGAGACGCTGCCGACGTTCCAGGACAGGATGTCGGAGGTGCTGGGCGACCACCCCGAGCTGCGGGAGTGGCTCTCGCGCCCGCGCCCCGTGGACGCCCGCTACGTCTCGCCCCTGACGTGGGAGGCGCACCTGAACCCCGAGCTGCGCAGCGCCCAGACCAACGTGTGGTTCCGCTACGACGCCGACCTGCCCGACGACCCGCTGCTGCACGTCGTGCTGGCCGCCTACGCCTCGGACTTCACGCTCGTGGACACGATCCTGCTGGCCCACGGGATGGCCTGGGGAGCCTCGAACGTGATCGGCGCGTCCCTGGACCACGCGATGTGGTTCCACCGCCCGTTCCGCGCCGACGACTGGCTCCTGTACGCCCAGGAGGCCCCCTGGTCGGCGGGGGCTCGGGGGCTCGCGCGCGGCGAGATGTTCACCGCGTCGGGCGAGCTCGTGGTCTCCGTCGTCCAGGAGGCGATGATCCGCGTGGCGAAGTAGTCGGTTCGCAGCACGTTGTGACACCGTGGTTGTGTCACAAAATCGCAGGTAGAAAATATGTTGCCCCTTCCTGGCTTCCCGGTTTAGGGTCATGGACAAGCGAGTCGGACACTCCTGTTTCCGACGATCTGATGAGAGTGGAGGTGAGCCCCGGTGATGAGCATCCAGATGTCGGCCACGCAGTGGCTCGCCTCCGCGTGCCGTGACTCGGTGAGGCTCGCCGATGGGCCGGCCAAGCTGCGGCAGGAGAAGTCTGCCCGTATCCAGGCCCCCGCCGTCCGTGCGAGGGCTCACGCGGGTGTCGCCGCTCCGCAAGGCGTTCCTGTCTATGGCGCAGGTATCGCTGCCCCGACCAACCAGCTCACCAAGGGTGGACTGTGCGGTCCGCAACCCTGGAGGGATGCTCCGGTCATAACCTGACCGGCACATAGCAGCCCCCAGGCCGCGGATCCGCACACAGGATCCGCGGCCTCTTTGTTTTTCCGCGATCCCCGACCACCTCCGAGGTGCCCGACCAAGATCAAAAAGCTCGATCAAAAGGAGAAGCAGATGGGGGCCAAGACGATCATGGACCTGATCGACGAAGCCAAGATCCCCTGTCGTACCGACCCTGACCTGTGGTTCGCAGAGTCACCCGAGGACGTCGAGTTCGCCAAGGCTCTCTGCAGCGGCTGCCCGATCCAGCAGGCCTGCCTGGCCCGCGCGCTGGAGCGCGAGGAGCCCTGGGGAGTCTGGGGCGGCGAACTGATCCTCAGGGGAACGGTTGTTCCCCGCAAGCGTCCGCGCGGGCGTCCCCGCAAGCACCCGGTCGCTGCCTGACCATCCACCCGCCCTACGAACGAGAGAGAACAAGAACACCGATGAGCACTTCTTCCACCAGGAGCCTGGCCGTGCCGTATCTGTTTCATGACTTGGTCAACGACCGAATACAAACTCTCCACCGCGAAGCGGAGGAGCAGCGTCTCATCCTGCGCGTAAGCCGCGTACAGCGGGCGCGACGCGAGGTCAAGCGGGCCAACGACCGCTTGCGGAAGGCGCTGAGCCGGCAGGTGTGATCAAGGAGGTCCTGCCGCCGGCGCAGGATCTCCTGATCCCCACCTGCATCTGAAGAGCCGGGCGCACCCAGCGCCCGGCTCTCCCCATGCCCGCACCTCCGCGTTCTGTCGGACGAGCTGCGGGATCTGTGCGTTCAGCGGGCTGAGCTGCGGGTTGTCTGCGTTCTGTGGGGTGAGTCGCGGAACTTCTGCGGTCGTCCAGGGGCTGCGGGACTTTTGCGCTCCGTCCGGCGTAGTTGCGGGATGTCTGTTCTTAGCGTGGTGAGCTGTCGAGTCCTCTGCGTTCCGTGGAGTGGGCGCGGGATTTCTCCGCTTGGCCAGGTGAGCTGCGGGACCTTCGTGCTCCGTCCGGCGAGCTGCGGGACGTCTGGGCACAGCGCGATGTGCTGCGGGGCGGCGACCTTTGCGCTCTGTCGAATGAGCTGTGGTCCGGTCGCCTGCGATGCACGGCGCAGCCTGCGATGCACGGCGCAGCCTGCGTTGCAGGGTGCCGCCTGAATTGAGAGCCTTGGCCGTCTGTCTCCTTCCCTGATTCACCATCTGAGCCTGATTCACCAATCCGGACCTTGGATGGCCTTCTTGTGCGACCGGGAACCTCGCTTCCACCCATTGGTCCTCGGCGCCTCGGCTCTTTCCGGCATATCGGACTCGCCTCCGCGAAGGCTCGTGAGGGCGGAGAGTGCGTTGTGAGCTGGGTGGCCGGCGGTCCCGGCCGACCTCGGGCCGACGTACGATGGCGCATGTGACCAGCAGACCCGCCGAAGCGCAGCACCTGCGTGACCTCGCCCTGCTGCGCCGCGTCCGCGACCGCATCGACCGCGACTACGCCCAGCCGCTCGACGTCGAGGCGCTGGCCCGCGGTGTGAACATGTCAGCCGGCCACCTCAGCCGCGAGTTCCGCCGCGCGTACGGCGAAGCCCCGTACGGCTACCTGATGACCCGCCGCATCGAACGCGCGATGGCGCTCCTGCGCCGCGGCGACATGAGCGTCACCGAGGTCTGCTTCGCGGTCGGCTGTTCCTCACTGGGCAGCTTCAGCACTCGCTTCACCGAATTGGTCGGCGTGCCGCCGAGCGTCTACCGTCGTCGTGCGGCGAGCGCGACCGCGGGGATGCCGTCGTGCGTGGCGAAACAGGTGACCAGACCCATCAGGAACCGAGAGACCGCGCTTACCTGACCCCAATTAGCGTGACTTCCATGGACATCACCATCCACTCCAGCTTCCTCCCGCACACCGACCCGGAAGCCTCCCTCGCCTTCTACCGTGACGCCCTGGGCTTCGAGGTACGCAACGACGTCGGCTACAAGGGGATGCGCTGGCTCACGGTGGGCCCCGCCGGCCAGCCGGACACCTCCATCGTCCTGCAACCACCGGTCGCGAACGGCTACGGCATCACCGACGACGAACGCCGCACCATCACCGAAATGATGGCCAAGGGCACCTACGCCGGCGTGAACCTGGCCACCACCGACCTCGACGCCACCTTCGAACGCCTGAAGGCCAGCGGCGCCGAAATCGTCCAGGAGCCGATGGACCAGCCGTACGGCGTCCGCGACTGCGCCGTCCGCGACCCCTCCGGCAACCTGATCCGCATCCAAGAACGCCACCCCTGACCCACCCCGGCACCATCCCCCCGGACGCGCCCGCCAAGGTCGCCCCCTGCCTCACATCCAGGAACGTCGTCGCTGGTCCGTGCTCAGCGCCATTGCCCTGGACATGTTCTTTGAAGGCGTCCTCTGCCCCGCATCCAGGAACGTCATCCCCAAGCCGTGAGCCCGGGCAGTGGGGAGCGCGGAGCCAGGAGCCCAAGCCCGGAGCCCGGACCCCAAGCCCCGAGCCCGGAGCGGGGAGCCCGGAACCGGAAGGCGGAAGCTTGGGCCACCGTGAGTCGGGCGCGCGGAGCCGGGAGCCCATAGCCCATGGCTCAAAGCCCGGAACCGGCCCCGAGCCGGGAGCAGGGGGCCCGGAACCGGAAGCCGGAAGCTTGGCCCGTCCTGAGTAGGGAGCGCGGAAGCCAGGAGCCCATAGCCCATGGCTCAAGCTCAAGCTCAAGCGAAGGGGCCGGAGCTCGGAACCGACAGCCAGGTGGAGGGGGAGGGCGACGGTCGAGGAAGACCGATAACCACCTTTACGGTGACACGCTTTGTCGGCTGCCTAGGAAGGCGAGGATGAGGCCCATGTTCCTCACCCTTTCCTCGCCATCCCGCTGCGCGGCCTGAGCGCATCTGCAGCGAATGCTGCGATCACCCTCACTTCAGGGGAGCCAGCCGCGCCCCGCCCAAGCAGCCGTACATCTCCCAAGCCGGTCGTGCCTGTCCATAACTCAAGGCGCCGCCTCCGCCCACGAAGGGCAAGCGTCGCCTGATCAGCCGATCGCCAGTGCCTCGCCGTTCGGGTCGTCGGCGAAGCCCGGAACCCAGCGGATCACCTCGTCACGGAAGCGCGCCGTGGTGCCGAGCTGGCAGAGGACCCCGACGCCGGCCGCATGCACCCGATGGATGAGCACGTACGACGGCGGCAGGTTGAGCTGGCGAACCACGTTCGTCGGGCGGAGATCCGTGACGCTGGCCGCCTGGGCCTGCAACCACTCGCGGCTGAAGGTGAACTCCTCCACGGCCGTCGGCTCCACGTACGGCGCCAGGAAAGCACGCAGCGCATCAGGGTCGATGTCGATGTCCTGACGGATGAACCCCTCGTCACGCAGACCCGTCATCACGGTGTCCATGTCGCCCTGGTTGAAGATGCGTGTGAGCTGCCCGAAGACCTTCGGATAGCCGTCGGGCAGGCGGTTGACCGCTCCGAAGTCGAGGACGCCGAGCTTGCCGTTGGCCAGCACGCGGAAGTTGCCCGGATGGGGATCGGCGTGCAGCATGCCGACCCGGGCAGGCGAGCAGAACAGGAACCGGACGAACAGCAGCCCCGCGTGATCGCGCTCCTCCTTGCTGCCCTCGGTGATCACTCGCGACAGGGGAGTGCCGTCCATCCACTCGCTGACCAGCACCATCTCGTTGGCCGCCACCACATCAGGGACGTGGAAGTCGGGATCGCCGTTGAACTCCAGCGCGAAGGCGTGCTGTGCCTCGGCCTCGCGGAGGTAGTCGAGCTCCTCGGCGATCCGCTCGCGCAGCTCGGCCAGCAGCGCCTTCATGTCGAGCCCGGGCAGCAGCGCTCCGAACATCTTTCCCAGCCGGGCCAGCTGCGTGAAGTCGCCCAGCAGCGCCTTGCCCGCCCCCGGGTACTGGATCTTGACGGCCACCTCCCGCCCGTCGTTCCAGACGGCCTTGTGCACCTGGCCGATCGAGGCGGCGGCCGTGGGCCGGTCGTCGAACGAGAGGAAGTGCTTGCGCCAATCGTCCCCAAGCTGCTCGGCGAGCACCTTGTGGACGGTGGCGACCGGCAACGGAGGAGCGGCGTCCTGGAGTTTCGTCAAGGTCGCCCGGTAGGGGCCGACGATCTCCGGCGGAAGCGCCGCCTCGAAGATCGACAGTGCCTGCCCGAGCTTCATAGCCCCGCCCTTGAGCTCGCCGAGCACCTTGAAGATCTGCTCGGCGGTGCGCTGCTGAACCTCCTGGGCCACGATTTCTGCTGATTTGCCGCCGATGCGCTTGCCGAGGCCGAGGGCGGCCCGCCCGGCGAACCCGAGCGGAAGGGTGGCCAACTTGGCTGAGCGGGTGACTGCCCGGCGCGGAAGATCGCTCACACTCATGCGCGGAACCTCGCCCGAGATGCCGCTTCCCCCCTTCGTGGTCGTCCCCTGAGCACGTCAGTCGCTGGTAGGTGACACGTCCATTGTTAGCGAATATGGATTGTTTCGCATACAACGACATTGCGGATGACCACTCCACGACCGTCTTTTCCAGCACCAATCAGGCATTACGTCCATTGTGCCGTTCGTCACAGAGGTCGCCCGGCCTTCGAGGTGAGCAAGCGCCTGGCCGGTCGCCGCGGCAGCGACGAGCGTGGCGAGGGTCGCGTCGCAGGCGATCTCGCCGGGCGGATAGCCGCCCAGCCTGGCAGTGACGATGGGCCAGGCCGGATCGTGGTCGCGGCGGGTCAGGTCGAGACAGTGGAGGCACGTCGTCTCACCGGGAAACACCAGCGGGCCGACGGACCCGTGCCCCTCGAAGGCCGACGCCAGCAGATGCGGGATGCCGAAGTCGGCCAGCTCGTTGACCAGCACCCCGCCCAGAGGCCCCACGGGCGCGAGGATGGCGAGGTCGGGACGCGCCGTGCCGTCCCCCAGATGCGGAGCTCCGGCCAGCACGTTGGACGACGGAACAGCGCCCTGGCACACCTCAGCCGGAGGGGACGGCACAGCGGGAGAGACCCGCCCAGCGGCGGTGCCGGACGGCGTGACGCCCGGCCGCCTGGGTCGTGCGGTCGTGCCGCCGGGCGGAACGGCCGGCGCGTTCTTCGGCGGGGGAGCGAGCAGCCGCCGGGCGACCGCCGCCGCGCCCTCCTCCCGGGACAGCCCCACCTCGGCCCATGTCAGCCCACCCGGCGTGATGTCCCCAGGCCGGACCGGCCCGGGATCGATCACCCGGATGTCGCCGACTCCGCCGGCCGCGAGCAGAGCGACGATCTGCGCCCCCACGCGCCCGGCCCCGTAGACCCTGACCTTCGCCTCCCGCCGGCGTCGCAGCAGCTCGACGCCGCCCTCGGGGGTGTTGGAGGCCAGGTCGAGCGCGTCGAGGTCGGGTTTCAGCCGATCCCGCTCGGCCAGGGAGAGCTCCCGCAACGGCTCGGGGAACGGGCCGGCGTCGTGCAGGGCGCCACGCGTGGCGAGATAGTCGAGCAGGGCCTGGGCGCACGGCTCGTCGAGGCCGGCCGCCGCCGCGTCGCGCATCACCCGGCGCAGGTCGCGGGTGCCGTCGAGCCCCTCGACCCACTGACGCACCGATCTCGTCAGGCCGGTCAGCGTGATGGCCCGGAGGGGATGCACGCCGTACTGCAGGGTGTGCTCGTCGCGGAGGATTCGCCGGAGGGCCGGCTTCACACGTGGCCTCATGGCCGGAAGGCTCGCACGTCCGACCAAGATCCCGAGCCGGTTCCGCGCCGCCTGTGGACAACCTCCGAGGACGACGCCCACCCTGTGGACAACGTCCCCCGCAAGCGCACCCGAGGTAGCCCAGGGACCGCATCCGCGCCCCGCGGAGCGTTACGCTTCGCCGCATGAGCGAGATCTTGGTCGACCGCACAGACGACGGAGTAGCCGTCCTCACCCTCAACCGCCCGGAACTCCGCAACGCCATGACCGACACCATGACGGCCGAATGGCGCGAGACCATGACCACCCTGGCCGCCGACCGCGACCTGCGCTGCGTCGTCGTCACCGGAGCGGGCAGCGCGTTCTCCTCGGGCGGTGACCTGTCATGGATCGGCGAGCGCGGCGCCGAGGCCGTGCCGCCGCTGCGCGACCGCATGCTCGCCTTCTACCGCACCTGGTTGATGATCGCCGACCTGGAGGTGCCCACCGTCGCCGCGGTCAACGGCCCCGCCGTCGGCGCGGGCCTGTGCGTGGCCCTGGCCTGCGATCTCGTCTACGCCGCCGACGACGCCAAACTGCTGGCCCCCTTCACCCGGCTCGGGCTGCACCCGGGCATGGCCGCCACCTACCTGCTGCCCAGAAGAGCCGGTACGGCACTGGCCCGCGAGATGCTCCTGACCGGCCGTCTCCTTACGGGTACGGAAGCGGCAGATAAAGGCTTGGTAAATCAATCTTTCCCGAAGAATGACCTTCTCTCCGAGGTTTCGGTCATCGCCAAGAAGATCGCAGAGATGGCTCCAGTCGCCACCCGCCTCACAAAGGTCGCCCTGAACCAAGAGCATCAAGACCTGGAAGCCGCTCTGAGGTGGGAATCCTTGGCCCAGCCCGTCACCATGGCATCATCCGACCTGCTGGAGGGCCTGGCGGCGCATCGGGAAAGGCGCATGCCCAAATTCACCGGCTCTTAATCATCTGACCAGCGAAAACAACGTCCACCCTCTGTGGAATTTCGCCAGTCTCGGCTAACGTGCTTATGTGCCCCCCGAGACAGTCGAGGTCCGTCGCAGTTCTCGTCGCCGGCGTACGGTCTCCGCCTACCGCGACGGCGACAAGACGATCGTGCTCCTGCCCGCCTGGCTGAGCGGCGAAGACGCGGATGAATGGGTGAGCCGGATGCTCGACCGGCTGGCCGCCAAGGAAGAACGACGAAGGCCGACCGACGAGGCCCTGCTCGAACGGGCCAGGGAGCTGTCGGTGAAGTACCTCGACGGCCGGCCCGACCCCGTGAGCGTTCGATGGGTCGACAACCAGCAGCATCGCTGGGGCTCCTGCACCCCGGAGAACGGCACCATCAGGATCTCGACCCGGCTCAAGGGCCTGCCCGAGTGGGTCATCAACTACGTCATCATCCACGAGCTCGCGCACCTGATCGTGCCGAGCCATGGCCCGGGGTTCTGGGCGCTGGTAGAACAGTATCCGAAGGCGGAGCGGGCGCGCGGGTTCCTCGAAGGATTCTCTGCGGCGGCCCACACGGCACCGGAGGAGTGTTGACGCGCATCGTCGCCGTCCTGGTACGCGGCCGCATGGCCGAAGCGGCGCCCCCCGGCGTCGATCCACGGCAGTTCCTGACGGCCGTGGCCGAGGACACCTACGAGATGGTCGCCGGCCTGGAGTTCGTCACCCCGGTCCTGATCACGGCCGTCCCCGGCCTCGACGACATCGTCTGGCCCGGCACGGAGATCGTCGCCATCGACGAGGACGAGCCGCTGCGAACCGTCCTCGGCCGCCTGTCCGGCGATCAGGCCGCGGTGATCAACGCCGACGCGCCCGACCTGCCCTCGCTGCTGGTCGGCAAGTTGTTCAGGGAGCTGGGCCGGGCCGAGATCACGATCTGTCCCGCGGCGGACGGCGGCGCGGCGGCGCTGGCCTGCTCGCTGCCGCTGCCGGCCTGGGCCGACCCCGACCTCGACGATCCCGACGTCGTCGCCGTCCTCCGGGAGCAGGCACCGGGCCCGCGCAGGGTCGCCACCATCTCCGGATGGCACCGCCTGCGCACGCTCGACGACGTCGAACGCCTCGACCCGGGTCTCGAAGGCTGGGACAACACCCGCGCCCTGATCGCCGGCCGCTGACCCCGCGTCAGGGCACGGTGAGCTCGGCCAGCACGGCCCGATGGTCGGTGCCCGGCACGTCGCGCACGCTGACCTCCCTGACGCCCACCCGCTCGTCCACCAGCACGTGGTCGATGGTGATGATCGGCGGTACCCGCTTGTTGGCCGGCCACGTGGGGATCAGCCCCGCGCCGACCTGGTCGGCCGCGTCTTTGTACCCCCTGGCCAGCAGCCTGCGCAACGAGGCGTGGTCGAGTGAGGCGTTGAAGTCGCCGGCGAGGATCCGCACGGTTTCGCCGCCGGCGGAGGGAAGGCTCGACAGCGCCTCGTTCCAGTTGACCACGTTGGGGCCGAGCGGCGGGTAGGGATGGACGTCGACGAACTCGACCGGCTTGCCGCCCGGCAGCGCCACCATGGCGGCGGGCATCTTGTGCCCGACCGGGGGCACCACGTCGTCGAGCGGCTGGAGCGGGTGCCTGGAGTAGAGGCCGCTTCCGCCGGCGTCCCATTCGTCCTCAAGCACGCGGTGGGGCATGAGGTCCTTCAGACCGGCCGCGTCCATGTCGGCCACCGCGCCGGGGGTCAGCTCCTGGGTGCTCAGCACGTCGGGACGGAACTCGCGCACCAGGTTCACGATCACCTGCGCGTCGGCCCTGCCGAACAGCATGTTGATGGTCATGACCTTGAACGGCCTGCCGGTCGTGGCCTCGGCCGTGCCCAGCGCGCGCGGCAGGACGCTGAACCCGAGCGCGGTCGTGGTGAGCAGCGCGACGGCCGTCGCGGCCCGCCTGCGCCCGACCGCCGCGATCAGGAGAGGGACCAGGGACCCGGCCGCCGCGTACGGCGTCGCCGTCATCAGCTGCGTGGGCAGCGACCCGCGTTCCAGCCCGGCCACCCTGGCCACGGCCCAGGCCGCGAAGGGCGTCACGGCCAGCCAGGTCAGGACGTTGCCGGGCAGCTTCCGCGGCTTGCGGGCAGGCGTCACGATCGTGCCGCCAACGGCAGAAGTCTCCACGCGGCCCCCCTTGGAACGATGCGAAGGACTCTAGCCCAGCGAACGCGAGCGCGAGCTGAGCGCGGCGCGTCCGCGTGCGGCCAGCCGGCGCGTGGCCTCGTCGGACAGCTCGGGAATCTCGTCGACGGGGAACCAGCGCAGGTCGAGCGACTCGTCGCTCATGACGGCCTCGGCGCCGGGAGGGGCCACGGCCGCGTACTCGACGTCGAGGTGCCAGCTGCGCGGCGGATGGCACCAGACCTCGTGCTTGTCCACGGCCAGCGGGCCGGGCAGCAGCTCAAGTCCGGAGATTCCCGACTCCTCGGTGGCCTCGCGCAGCGCCACCGCCTCCAGCGTGGCGTCGAAGTCCTCGCAGTGGCCGCCCATGGGCAGCCACTGCCCGGCCTTCGGATGCAGCGTGAGCAGCACCCGGGCGCCGTCGTGGCTGAGCACGGCGGTGGTGGCCGTCAGGTGACCGGGTGCGCACGCGCGCCACATGGCGTCGTCGTACGTCCGCAGATGGCCGAGGAACTCGGCGCGCAGCGCCTCCTCCTCGGGGGTCGGCGCGGTCCAGGAGGACAGCACCGCCACCGCGTCGTCGTGCAGGGTCACCGGCCGCCGTCCTGGTCGCCGTCCTGCTCGCCGTTCTCGTCGCCGGGCTTGGCCTCCAGCTGGGAGATGTCCCAGGCGGCCTCACCGCGTACGAACGCGTCGGGGTCGTCGAGATCCTCGGCCGTCGGCATGAGGTCGGGGTGGCCCCACAGGGCGTCGCGCCCGTCGACGCCGCGCTCGGTCTCCAGCGCCCGCCACAGCGCCGCGGCCTCGCGAAGCCGCCGGGGCCGCAGCTCCAGCCCGACCAGGGTGCCGAACGTCAGCTCCGCGGGCCCGCCGGTCGCCCGGCGCCTGCGTACGGTCTCGGCCAGCGCGACCGCCGAGGGCAGCTTGCCGTCGGCGGCCCGGTCGACCACCGTGGCCACCCACCCCTCGACCAGGGCGAGCATCGTCTCCAGCCGGGCCAGGGCGGCCTTCTGCCGCTCGGTCTCCTCGGGCTTGAGCAGCGCGCCGCCGCTCAGCGCCTCCTGGATCGCCTCGGGGTTGTTGATGTCGAGCCCGCGGATCTGCTCCTCCAGCGCGGAGGTGTCCACGGTGATGCCCCTGGCGTATTCCTCGACGGCCCCGAGCAGGTGCGAGCGCAGCCACGGGACGTGCTGGAACAGCCGGTGGTGCGCGGCCTCGCGCAGCGCCAGATAGAGCCGGATCTCGTCGGCGGGGATCTCAAGGCCCTCGCTGAAGGACGCGATGCCGCCGGGCAGCAGCGCCGCGGTGCCGGACAGCGGCAGGCCGATGTCGGTCGTGCCGATGACCTCGCGCGCCAGCGAGCCGAGCGCCTGGCCGATCTGCTGACCGACCATCATGCCGCCCATCTGCTTCAGCATGCCCATGAGCGGCCCGGCCATCTGCTGGGCCTCGGGCGGCAGCCCGGAGCCGCCGAGCGCGCCGCCCATGGTCTCGACCATGCGTTCGGCAACGGGTTCGCAAAGCTTGCGCCAGACCGGGACCGTGTTCTCGATCCACTCCGACCGGCTCCAAGCCTGCGGGTTGGACACGCCGCTCGGCAGCGTCGTCGCCTCGTTCAGCCACAGGTCGGCCAGGCTCAGCGCCTCGACGATCTGGCGGCGCTCGCCTTCCATGACGCTCGGATCGCCCTGGGCGACCACGGCGTGTCGTGCGATGTTCTTGGCCATGTCCCAGTTGACAGGGCCTGAACCCTGGGGCGCCGACAGCATGTCGGCGAACTGGCGCATCGCCTGAGCCATTTGCTCAGGGTTGCCGAACATGGCGAACGGGTTCTCGTTAGGGTCGTTTTCGCGACCTGGCAGGTCAGTCACCGCTCTACCTCGTGCAGGATGGAGGAGTCCACATCCGCCACGTTAGTCGTCCTACGGCGGATCAGTGCAAAGTGAGGACCTGGTGCCTACCTCGAAACGCCCGCGTCAACCCGTTGTCGCCGTCACCGGCGCGGCCTCCGGCATCGGCCGCGAGTTGCTCGTGAGGCTCGCATCCTCCGCGGATTTCCGCAGAGTGGTGGCCATCGACGAGGAGCGCGGCGACGTTCAGGAAGCCACGTGGAGAGTGATCGACGTACGGGATCCGCTCTTGGCGAACCGGATCTCCGACATCGACGTCCTGGTCCATCTGGCCGGTGACTACGCCGTCGACTCCGAGCCGGGGGAGCGGCGCGCTTACAACCTCAGAGCCGCGCAGACGGTGCTCACCGCCTGCGCCGCCGCCCGCGTGCGGCGGGTGATCCTGGTCACCAGCGCCATGGTGTACGGCGCCGCGCCCGACAACGAGGTCCCCCTGCCGGAGGACTCCCCGGTGGCCGCCGAGCCCGACACCGGCGTCGTGGGCGACTACCTGGAGATCGAGTCGCTGGTCCGCCGGTCGCTGCGCAGCCACCCCGGCCTCGACGTCACGGTGCTGCGCCCGGCGGCGGTCGTCGGTCCGGGCGTCGACACGGTCATCACCCGGCACTTCGAGTCGCCGAGGCTGCTCACGGTCAAGGGCTGCAACCCCAACTGGCAGTTCTGCCACATCGACGACCTCGTCTCGGCGCTGGAGCTGGCCGCCAAGGGGGCGGTCACCGGCGTGGTGGCCGTGGGCTCCGACGGCTGGCTGGAGCAGGAGCAGGTCGAGGAGCTGTCCGGAATCCGGCGGTTCGAGCTGCCGGCCGGGCTCACGTTCGGCACCGCACAGCGCCTGCACCGGCTCGGCATCACCCCGGCCCCCGCCACCGACCTGCACTATGTCGTCTATCCGTGGGTCGTCGACTGCTCGGCGCTGCGCGAGGCGGGCTGGAAGCCGACGTGGACCAACGAGGCCGCCTTCCGGCAGCTCCTCGAACTCCGCGAGAACAGGACCACCGTGGTCGGCAGGCGGCTGCCGGTCAAGGAGGCCACGCTCACCGCGGCCGGCGCGACGGTGGCCGTCATCGGCACCGCGGCGATCGTCCGGCAGGTCCGCAAAAAGCGTCGCCAGTAGGAACGTGAGGTTAGGCTCTTTCCGTGGACGTCATCCGGTTGCTCGGCATTCGTGACACCCCGTTGTCCGTGGACGAGGTGCTGGCCGCGGTGGGAGACCACGCGGCGGGCGGCACCGCGATCTTCATCGGCACCGTGCGCGAACAGGACCACGGCAAACCCGTGACCCGGCTCTCCTACTCCGCCCACCCCTCGGCCCCCGACGAGCTGCGCAGGGTCGCCGAGAAGGTCGCGGCCGACTTCCCCGTCACCGCGATGGCCGCCGTCCACCGGGTCGGCGACCTGGGGCTCGGCGACACGGCGGTGATCGTCGCCGTGGCCGCGCCACACCGCGACGAGGCGTTCAAGGCCTCCCGCAGGCTCATCGACGACCTCAAGGCCGAGGTCCCCATCTGGAAACACCAGGTGTTCGCCGATGGCGAGACCGAGTGGGTCGGCGCCTGCGAATAAGCTCATCACCATGTCACGACGCGTCCTCACCCTGCTGCTCGCGGGGTTCTTCGTGCTCGCGCTGGGCGTGCTGGGCGCGTTCCGGCCGGTCCCGTACGTCGTGCTGAGTCCCGGCCCCACCGAGAACACCATCGGCGAGATCGACAAGAAGCCGGTGATCTCGATCAGCGGCCGGCAGACCTATCCCACCAGCGGCGCGCTGAGCCTGGTCACGGTGGCCTACCAGGGCGGCCCGGCCGCCCAGATCGACCTGCTGACCGCGCTGCGCGGCTGGCTCGACCCGACCGTCGCGGTGGTCCCGCAGGAGACGATCTTCCCGCCCGGCCGCGACGCGAAGAAGGTCGACGAGGAGAACGCGGTCGAGATGACCAATTCCCAGGACTCCGCCAAGGCCGCCGCGCTCAACGAGCTGAAGATCCACTACGACCGGGTCGTCACGGTGCTGTCCACCGAGAAGGGCAAGCCGGCCGACGGCAAGCTGCAGAAGGGCGACCAGATCAACGCGGTCGACGGCAAGCCGGCCACCGACTCGCAGTTCGTCGGCGACACCGTCAAGGCGCACAAGCCTGGCGAGACCGTGACCTTCAACGTGACCAGGGGCAGCCAGAAGCTCGACGTGTCGCTGCAGCCGATCGCCAGCAAGGACGGCAAGCCCCTCGTCGGCGTGCTCATGCAGGAGAAGTTCAAGTTCCCCTTCGACGTCGAGATCAACGTGGGCGACGTCGGCGGCCCGAGCGCCGGGCTGATGTTCTCGCTCGGCATACTCGACAAGCTGACCCCGGGTGAGATCACCGGGGGCAGGCGCATCGCCGGCACCGGCACCATCGACACCGAGGGCCAGGTCGGGCCCATCGGCGGCATCGCCCAGAAGATGGTGGGGGCCCGCGACTCCGGCGCGACCGTCTTCCTCACCCCCGCGGACAACTGCGCGGAGGCCATGAAGGCCGTGCCCGACGGCTTGCGCCTGGTCAAGGCCGACACGTTGCACGACGCGGTGCTCGCGCTCGACGCGCTGCGCACCGGGAAGGGCAATGTGCCCGCTTGTGAGGCCGGATGAAACTTCCGGCGAGCGCCGTGCGTTAGCCGTACGGCTGGCGCTGCAGTGTAAGTTGCCAGACACGGACCGTTTCTTCATCACGACGAGGGGTTGGCCTTGAGCTTCCGGACCCCAGGGGCCGGCAGGGCGATGCGCTTGCCACGCCGGCCGCGGCTGCTTCTGCCTGTGGCCATCGCGCTGGTCGCGATCGTGGCCCTGTTTTTTCTCTTTTCTGGGATTTATACCGACTACCTGTGGTTTGACGCGACCAACTACACGTCGGTCTTCTCCGGGGTGCTGCTGACCGAGATCGTGCTGTTCCTCGTCGGAGCGGTGCTCATGGTCGGCATCACGGGCGGCAACATGCTGCTGGCCTTCCGCACCCGGCCGATGTTCGGCCCCGCCGTGTTCGGCGGCGGCAGCGGAGCCGACCGCTATCGCATGGCGATCGACCCCCACCGCAAGCTGATCTTCATCGTCGGCATGGGCCTGCTCGCGCTCTTCTCCGGCTCCTCGTTCGCGGGGCAGTGGAAGACGTGGCTGCAGTTCGTGAACGGAGCCCCCTTCGACAAGAAGGACGAGCTGTTCGGCATGGACATCTCGTTCTTCATGTTCGACTACCCGTTCATCAGGATGGTGCTGAACTTCCTGTTCACCGCCGTGATCATCTCGATCGTCCTGGCCACGATCACCCACTACCTCTACGGCGGTTTCCGGCTGCAGTCGCCGGGCGTGCACGCCTCCAGGGCCGCGCGGATCCACCTTTCCGTGCTGCTCGGCGTGTTCGTCCTGCTCAAGGCCGTCGCCTACTACATCGACCGGTTCGGTCTGGTCTTCTCCGACCGCGGCTACGTGCACGGCGCGTCCTACACCGACGTCAACGCGGTGCTCCCGGCCAAGAACATCCTCGCGATCATCGCGTTGATCTGCGCCGCGCTGTTCTTCGCCGGCGTCGTGCGCCCCGGCGGCATGCTGCCCGGCGTCTCGTTCGGCCTGCTCGTGCTCTCGGCCATCCTGATCGGCGGCGTCTACCCGGCGCTGGTCGAGCAGTTCCAGGTCAAGCCCAACCAGCAGGTCAAGGAAGCCGCCTACATCGACCGGAACATCCAGGCCACCAGATCAGCCTACGACGTGAAGAACGCCGAAGTGATCGACTACAACGCCCAGGCCGACCCCACCAAGGTCAGCGCCGGCGGCGACGAGTCGGTGACCGGCGTGCGCCTGCTCGACCCGGCGCTGGTGTCGTCCACGTTCGAGCAGACCCAGCGCATCCGCGGCTTCTACGGCTTCCCCGACCAGCTCGACGTCGACCGCTACCCCGGCAAGGACGGCAAGCTGGTCGACCACGTGGTCGGCGTCCGCGAGCTGCTCGGCCCGCCCGCGCCCCAGAACAACTGGATCAACCGCGCGCTGGTCTACACCCACGGCTACGGCTTCGTCGCCGCGCCGGGCAACGAGGTCGACGCGGGCGGCCTGCCCGCCTACGACAGCAAGGACATGCCGGTCACCGGCGACCTCGCCGCCTCCACCGGCCTCAAGGAGTCGCGCGTCTACTTCGGCGAGAACCCCGGCTCCACCGAGTACGTCATCGCCGGCGGCAACCCCAAGGCCCCGCAGGAGCTCGACTACCCGGTCTCCGGCGGCCAGACCGGCCAGCAGAACACCACCTACACCGGCAAGGGCGGCGTGCCGATCGGCTCGGCACTCAACCGGCTCGTCTACGCCGCCAAGTACGGCGAGATGAACATCCTGCTGTCGGGCGACATCAACGACAACTCCAAGATCCTCTACGTGCGCAACCCGCGGGAGCGGGTGGAGAAGGTCGCGCCCTTCCTGACCCTCGACGGCAACGCCTACCCGGCGATCGTCGACGGCCGGATCACCTGGATCATCGACGGGTACACCACGTCCAACGCGTACCCGTACTCGCAGAGCGAGAGCCTCGGCGACATGACCCGCGACCTGGCCACCGACCGCCGCGTGGTCGCCCAGCAGCCGCTGGACGAGATCAACTACATCCGCAACTCGGTCAAGGCCACGGTCGACGCCTACGACGGCACGGTCACGCTCTACGCCTGGGACGGCAACGACCCGGTGCTGAAGACGTGGTCCAACGCCTTCCCCGGCACGATCAAGCCCGCCTCGCAGATGAGCCCCGACCTCCAGGCGCACATCCGCTACCCGGAAGACCTGTTCAAGGTGCAGCGCTACATGCTGTCGCGCTACCACGTCACCAACGCGGCAGCCTTCTACAGCGCCCAGGACTTCTGGAACATCCCCAGCGACCCCTCGCAGGGCAACCAGTCGGTCAAGCAGCCCCCGTACTACCTGACGGCGACGATGCCCGACGAGTCCGAGCCGTCGTTCTCGCTGACCACGACCTTCGTCCCACGGGAAGGCCCCAACCTGGCGGCCTTCATGGCGGCGGGCTCCACGGTGGGCAAGGACTACGGCAAGCTGCGCATCCTGCGCATGCCGTCCAACACCACGGTCCCCGGCCCCGGTCAGGCCCAGAACAACTTCCAGAACAAGTTCTCGGGCGAGCTGGGCCCCCTCGGTCTCGGCCAGGCCAACGTCAGGTACGGCAACCTGCTGACCCTGCCCTACGCGAACGGCCTGATCTACATCGAGCCGGTCTACGTGCAGACCAAGGCCGGCACCGGCCAGGAGCCGTACCCGATCCTGAGGCGGGTGCTGGTGGCGTTCGGCAACAAGGTCGGCTCGGGTGACACCCTCGACCAGGCGCTGGAGCAGGTCTTCGGCGGCGAGCAGCAGCAGCCGAACACCCAGCCCCAGCAGAGCACGCCCAACCAGACGAACACGTCGGCGATGAACACCGCCATCTCCAACGCCCAGAAGGCCTACGAGGACGCCCAGAAGGCCCTCCAGGCCAGCCCCCCGAACTGGGACGAGTACGGCAAGGCGCAGAAGCGGCTGGAGGAGGCGCTGAAGCAGATCGAGAGCGCCAACGCCAAGCCGGCGGCCACCCCGGCGCCCTCGGCCTCTCCCTCCGCCTCCCCGTCGGCGACGCCGTCCGCCTCGCCGTCCGCCTCACCGCCGGCCACGTCCACACCGACGCCGACACCCTCGGGCACACAGGCGGGAGGCACCACCTAGCCCGTTCGGTTTGCGCCCGCACCCCGTCGCCGATAGTCTTGAGAAGCAAGACAGCGACGCGGGGTGGAGCAGTTCGGTAGCTCGCTGGGCTCATAACCCAGAGGTCGCAGGTTCAAATCCTGCCCCCGCTACCAAGATTCGAGGTCCTGGCCGACGGCCAGGACCTCGTTGCTTTTCAGTGGCACCGCAGGTCCCATCCGGCATCGTCGGTCTCCACGACCTCGACCACCGCCGATGCGGGGTCGCCATCCTGGAAGTACACCCTGCCGTTGATCCGGTCGTAGTAGCTCGTGAGCTCGGCCTCGGGCAGCCTGGTGAGCAGCGAGAACCTGACCAGGAAGTCGCAGTGGTCGCCGTTGCCCTCCTGCACCCCCACCGACCCCTGGGCGCCGGCGGCGTTGAACGAGGTCTCGGGCGGCAGCGGATGGGCCAGGAGCCGATCCTTCATGTCCGCCAAGCGGAGATCATTCGCCCACATGGGCGCCATGACGAGCAGGGCCAGGGCGACGGGTGACGCGAGGAGCAGGATGCTCCGCCGACGGGGAAGCCGGCGCCGTGGCGGCAGGGGTGCGAGCAGCATGAGGCCCATGGTCTGCCGCCGACGCGCCCGGACAAGCCCGGCCGGGTCGGAGGAGTCCAGAAGGGCGGTATAGTTAATAACGACACACCGACGCGGGGTGGAGCAGTTCGGTAGCTCGCTGGGCTCATAACCCAGAGGTCGCAGGTTCAAATCCTGTCCCCGCTACCAATCCGAAGTCCCCGGTCGCCACACGGCGACCGGGGACTTCGTCGTTTCCGGACAAGTCTTGTCCTGCAACCTCGACTGCTGATTACATGATTACATGACGGAAAAAGACGTCCCGACCATCTACGAGTGGGCGGGCGGGACCGAGGCGTTCGAACGGCTGACCGAGGCGTTCTACCGGACCGTCCTCAAGGACGACCTCATCGGGCCGCTGTTCGCCCACATGGACCCCGAACACCCCAAATACGTCGCCATGTGGCTCAGCGAGGTCTTCGGCGGCCCTGACCGGTACACCCACGAACGCGGCGGATATCCCCACATGCTCGCCCACCACCTGGGCCGGGCCATCACCGAACCGCAGCGCCGCCGCTGGGTGAACCTCCTCATGGACGCCGCCGACGAGGTCGGCCTGCCCGACGACCCCGAGTTCAGGGCCGCGTTCGCCGGCTACATCGAATGGGGCACCAGGCTGGCCGTGCACAACTCCCAGCCCGGCGCGACCCCGCCCCCGAAGGCGCCGGTTCCGCACTGGGGCTGGGGAGTCGCGCCGCCGTACCAGCCGTAACCTGGAGAAATGGGAAGCACGTCGCGCGGGCGGCTGCGGGTCTACCTGGGCGCGGCGCCCGGCGTCGGCAAGACGTACGCCATGCTCAGCGAGGCCCGACGGGCCAGGGAACGCGGACGTGACGTGGTCGTGGGCCAGGTCGAGACCCACGGCCGCGACCAAGTCGCCCGCCTGCTCGACGGGCTGGAGACCGTGCCGGGCCGCACCGTCGTCCATCGGGGCGCCACGTTCACCGAGCTCGACGCCGACGCGGTCATCGCCCGCAGTCCCAAAACCGTGCTGGTCGACGAGCTCGCCCACACCAACCCGCCCGGCTCCCGGCACGCCAAACGCTGGCAGGACATCCAGGACATCCTGGACGCCGGCATCGACGTCGTCTCCACGCTCAACATCCAGCACCTGGAGTCCCTGCGCGACGTGGCCGAGCAGATCACCGGCCTGCCGCAGCGCGAGACCGTCCCCGACGACCTCGTCCGGCGGGCCGACCGGCTCGAACTCGTCGACATGTCACCCGAGGCCCTGCGCCGCCGTCTCGCCCACGGCAACGTCTACCCGCCGGAACGCGTGGACGCCGCCCTCGCCAACTACTTCCGCGTCGGCAACCTGTCCGCTCTGCGGGAGCTTGCCCTGCTCTGGGTAGCGGACCGGGTCGACCGGCAGCTCATCGCGTACCGGGCCGACCACGACATCGCGGGCACCTGGGAGGCCCGCGAGCGCGTCGTCGTCGCCCTCACCGGCGGCCCCGAGGGCGACACCCTTGTCCGCCGCGCCGCCCGCATCGCGGCCAGGACCAAGGGCGCCGACCTGCTCGCCGTGCACGTCACCCGGGCCGACGCCCTGTCCACCGCGAGCGACCCGGCCAACCTGACACGCCAGCGCAAACTCGTCGAGGACCTCGGCGGCACGTACCACCAGGTCGTGGGCGACGACATCCCGCGCGCGCTGATCGCGTTCGCCGACGGCGTGAACGCCTCGCAACTCGTCCTCGGCGCCTCCCGGCGGGGACGGCTCGCCCAACTGCTCACCCGCGGCGTGGGCATGACGACGGCCACGCTGTCCGGCTCGATCGACGTGCACATGGTCCCGCACGAGGCCGTCAGCGCAGGCTCCGGCCGGCCGCCGTCCGGGGGTGCGCTGACGCGTCGGCGCACGTCGGCCGGATGGGCCCTGACCCTTGCCGCCATGCCGGCGCTCACCGCCGTGATCGCGCCGCTCGACCTGAGCCTGCCCAGCGAGATCCTGCTCTTCCTGCTGCTGGTCGTCGGCGTCGCGCTGGTGGGCGGGATGTGGCCGGCGATCACGGCGGCGGTGCTCGCGTTCGGGCTGCTCAACTGGTTCTTCACGCCGCCGGTGCACACCCTGACCATCGCCGAGCCGGAGAATGTGCTCTCGCTGGCCATCTTCGTCCTGGTCGCGGCCATGGTGAGCACCGTCGTGGACCTGGCCGCCCGGCGCAGCAGAGAAGCGGCCCGGTCCAGGGCGGACGCCGAGGTGCTCTCCACACTGGCCGGACACGTGCTGCGCGGGGAGTCCGCGCTGGCCTCGCTGCTCGGACGGCTGCGCGAGACGTTCGGGCTGACCGCGGTGACCCTGCTCGAAAGGGACGATCCGTCGGGTGAGTGGCGCATCGTCGCCACGTCCGGCGGCCCCCCGATCACCACCCCGCCCGCCACCACACCGGACCGCACCGGGCCGGACGCCGGGAGCGGCGTGGTCACCATCGACGACCGGCTGGTGCTCGCGACCCGCGGCCGGCTGCTCGACGCCAGCGACCGCCGCGTCATGGAGGCGTTCGCCGCCGAGGCCGCCGTCGCCCTGCGCCAGGAACGCCTGCGCGAGGCGGCCGAGCGCGCCGAGCCGCTGGCCGAGGCCGACCGCATGCGCACCGCACTGCTCGCCGCCGTCGGCCACGACCTGCGCACCCCCCTCGCCTCGGCCATGGCCGCCGTGGAGAGCCTGCGCAGCACCGACATCGTCTGGTCCGACGACGACCGCGCCGAACTGCTGGCCACCGCCGGCGAATCCCTGATCAAACTGAACCGGCTCGTGTCGAACCTGCTCGACATGAGCCGCCTCCAGGCCGGCGTCCTGGGCGTCACCTTGCGGCCCGTCGCCGTCGAGGATGTGCTGCCGCGTGCCATCGACGACCTCGGCCCGCTGCGCGACCGGGTCAAAGTGACGTGCCGGCCGACCTGCCCGAGTTCCAGGCCGACCCGGCGCTGCTCGAACGCGTCCTGGTGAACCTGATGGCCAACGCCGTCCGCTACAGCCTCGAAGCCGAGCCCGTGCTGGTCACCGCGAGCTGGCACGGCGAACGCGTCGAACTGCGCGTCATCGACAGGGGGCCAGGAATACCCACGGAAGCGCATGAAAGGGTGTTCATGCCCTTCCAACGACTCGGCGACCGCGACAACCACACCGGCGTGGGCCTCGGTCTCGCACTCTCGCGCGGCCTCACCGAGGCGATGGGCGGCACGCTGCTCCTTGAGGACACCCCCGGAGGAGGGCTCACCATGACGGTCTCATTGAGGAGGGCCCCGTGACCCGCGTGCTCGTCGTCGACGATGAGCCCCAGATCCTGCGTGCTCTGCGCATCAACCTGGCGGCCAGGCACTACGAGGTCGCGGTCGCCCCCGACGGCGCGTCGGCGCTGCGCCAGGCCGCCGACTGGCACCCCGACCTGGTCGTCCTCGACCTCGGACTGCCCGATCTCGACGGCGTCGAGGTGATCCAGGGGCTGCGCGGCTGGACGAAGGTTCCGATCATCGTGCTGTCGGGGCGTACCGACAGCACGGACAAGGTGGACGCGCTCGACGCCGGAGCCGACGACTACGTCACCAAGCCCTTCGGCATCGACGAGCTCCTGGCCCGCATCCGCGCGGTGACCCGCCGCACGAACCAGCACGAAGAGGAACCCGCGACGGTGCGGCTGGGCGACCACGTGATCGACCTCGCAGGCAAGACGATCTCAGGTGGCGTACGGCTGACGCCGACGGAGTGGCACTTCCTGGAGATCCTGCTTCGCAATCCCGGCAAACTCATCAGCCAGCGGCAGCTGCTGAGCGAGGTGTGGGGCACCGGCTACCTGAAGGAGACGCACTACCTGCGTCAGTACATGGCCCAACTGCGCCGCAAGCTCGAACGCGACCCGGCCCACCCCGTGCACCTGCTGACCGAGCCCGGAATGGGATACCGGTTTCAGCCCTCCTGACCCCTGACCAGGACGACCGCCTTGAGCACGGCCCACCCGAGCAGCAACGCCCCGAAGAGCACCTGAGCGGCACGCACCCACAGGGAAGACACCTGGTCCGCATAGATCACAACACCGATCCACATCACACCAAATATCCCGACCAGGATGATTGCCGACCAGTTCAGCCCACGTTGCCACATACGCGCAGTCTTACAGCCGGGTGGCCAAGGCCGGGTATGGCCACAGTCCTCATCCGGTCCAAGCCTGAGCCGCTGGGGGATCAGCCCTGAGCGATCAGCGGCCGGGCCGGCTCACCGGGGGAGCGTCCGGTGCGCGCCGACGCATCGCCGCAGGCGCATCCCGCGCACCCGCACGACCGGCGGCTCCTGCGGTAGCTGCTGCTGCTGCTGCTGCTCCTCCTGCATGCAGGCGAGCAGCGCCTCAGCCGTACGGGCGTCGGACAGGATCTGCTGCACGGCGACCTCGTCCTCGGGCAGCTGACCGCGCTCGGCCAGCTCGCGCGTGAGGAAGGCGAGCGGGTCGGGCGCGCCGACCATGTCCGCGGCCACGGTCGTCCGCGCCGCCGTGAGCAGCCGCAGGTATTGGGTACGCAGGACGGCCTCGCGCACGCGTGCCTGTTCGAGGTCGTCGATCAGGGTCCGGGCGATGCGCAGGAGGTCTCCCGCATGGGTCGCCGGGTCGGCGAGGAAGGCACGGATGTCGTCGAACTCCGAGCGGGTCATGGCGGGCACCTCCGAGAGCGCAGTCTGCTCGTGGCTACCTTCGTACCGAGGCACGATTGCGGATGACTTGCTGACGGCTTGACTTCGGGTGTCGTGCGGGCGGCGATGACCAAGGTTTGACGATCTTGTGGCGAGGGAAGGACCCTACGATTACCTGTGTGGCGCGAAGTAGGTGCGGGAGACTGCTAGAGTTGCTTCGCGCAGGGCGGCCGAGGGGCTCGCAAGAGCCTCACCAGAAGCCCGGCAAATCCCACTCCCTTCTGGTTCATTCAAGACGGTTCAGAGCGGTCTGAATGAGCTGGTAAGTTAGAGGGGTTGTCCCGGAAGCGGGCGCGACTTAATTCCAGCAGGTCGAGTAAGTCCGGTCAATTTGACAGAGACTTGAACGGCTGAAAGAATTAAGACACAACGAAAGAACGCAAGACGAAATGAACGCCTCTGAACGAGGATCCGGGAACGGGTTCTGGTGAGGAAGTACGCGTCCGTTTCTTGAGAACTCAACAGTGTGTTAAAAG